>CAKQQT010000018.1 GCA_934271235.1 uncultured Clostridia bacterium
TGCAAAAGCACAAAAGCTATAGTAGGATTTTTCTATAAAGATAGAAACACGAGGTAAAGCAAAATGAAAGTAGGCATCAAATATTGCGGCGGCTGCAATCCCAGATATGACCGGGCAGCCTATGTCAAACAGCTGTGCGAGGCGCACCCAGAATGGGAATGGGAATACGCCGCGGAGGATGTTCCGTACGATCTGCTGCTCGTGATCGGCGGCTGTTCCAGCTGCTGCGCGGGATACGACCAGTATCAATACAAAAAAGTACAGAAGATATGGGATCCGAAGCAGCCGGGCACTTTAAATTAAGCGCGCCGCTGTTTCCGCGGACGTTTGCGCAATGTCCTGCATAGGATGATACAAAAGGTTTTGACCTTTTGAAATCATCAATGGAGGAAATGATATGGCAACATTCACAAACCAGGCAACGCTGACCTATAACGGAACGACGACAGCATCCAACGTGGTGACAGGAGAGATTTTAGAAGTCCTTTCCGCACAAAAGAACGCGGTTGTTGACGAATATACCGCAGGCGACGATATCACCTATGTGATCAGTATCTTGAACACCGGCACGACGCCGCTGACCGGACTGACACTGACGGACGATCTTGGCGCGTATACGTTCAATACGCAGACCTTGACGCCGCTGACGTATCTTGTAGGATCTGTGCGTTACTACGTGAACGGTGTTCTGCAGGCAGCGCCGACCGTGACCGTAACGGCTCCGCTGACGATCACGGGACTGAGCGTTCCGGCAGGCGGAAACGCGATGATCCTTTACGAAGCAATACCGAATCCGTATGCGCCGCGGGCGGCCGGCAGCACGATCAACAATACCGCGACCATTAGCGGTACCGGGATCACCACAGCGGTTACCGCTTCCGAGACAGCAACGGCGGCAGAACGCGCGGTGCTGAGCATCAATAAAGCGATCTCGCCGCAGACCGTTACCGAAAACGGAACATTGACCTATACGTTCACGATCCAGAATTCCGGAAACACTGCCGTGATCGCCACGGACAATGCGGTCATCAACGACACCTTCAATCCGATCCTGTCGGATCTGACCGTAAGTCTGAACGGAACGCAGCTGACTGCGGATACCGATTACACCTATGACCAGACGACCGGTCAGTTCGAGCTCACGCCGGGAAGGATCACGGTGCCCGCTGCAGCCTATACGCAGGATGCGGAAACCGGTGCTTGGATCACGGAACCGGGCGTCAGCATTCTGACGATCAGCGGAACGGTGTAGAACGCGATAACGCTCAAAACGGAGGATCAATAAAGAAACACTGCCAAGCCTGCGGGAAACCGCAGGCTTTAAAATATCCCTTGCCAAGTTCCAGGCAGCGTGCTATACTGGATTTCGGAAAAAGTACATAAAGACGTTTGTGTTCTTTTGGCAAGCCGCCGCCGCAGACAGGAGGCGGAACTGTCAGAAGCTAAGATGGAAGCAGGTGAGAGTCCTGCGCGGTCCCGCCACTGTAAGGGAGGAGCGTTTTTTCACAAACCACTGAGGAGGATTCGGCTGTCGGTCGGTTCCGAAGACCTTGGGAAGGAGAAAAATCGTGAGGACGCCCGAGTCAGGAGACATGCACAGATGGGAAATCAGTTCACAGCATCGTAAGAATGCGGGGTGGATTCTTTTACTGGCAAAATAGACATGCAGGGCGTGCGGATCCGATGGATCGCCGGCGCTTTCGCATGGCAGGCTTGCCAAACGGAGAAAGAAAATTTCAGAAAACAGCAAAAACGGGCTGCTGTCAGGTCAGATCTGATTTGACAGACTGCCCATTTTTTTCATGCGGGCAGGAATGAGAGAAAGAAAAAACGCATAGGTCGGGCATTTGCCCCGGCAAGAAAGGAGAAGACAGAATGACGAAACGAAGGAATCGTCTCGGCCGCATGCTTGCCATCACCCTCGCAGTGATGATGATTTTGACAAGTATGAATTTTGGCATGGGGGGGGGTACGACCCTAGCTTGGGCTGAGACAGCAGAAGATGCGGAAACGTACTTGAAAACCAATTATGTAGACGGAACCATTACAACCGATACGGCAGTGACAAAAGAGAGCGATTTTGTATATGCCGTTTCGGCGAAGACAGTTTCTGGTAATGACAGAACTGGTTTATCGTTAAAAAAGGCAACAAATGAAAAATACAAAACATGGTATAGTTTTCCGTCTAATGATTATGTAACCTTAAAAAATCAGGCAGAAGGTTATTGCAATCTGTCTGTAAAAGTACCGGAGAACATGTTCACTTTGGCGGTAACTTTAAGCGTTTATGACAAAGCGGCATTAGATACAGACATAAAAAATGGAACTGAAGATCCGTTGGCGACACAAGTCTTCACATTAAAGTTTGCGGCAAAACCAAAGACTTATCAAGTGAAGATTGAACCCATCGATAGTGAAAGCAATAGTGCTATTGAATCTGCAAAGATAACTTTATATAAGGATTTTTCTTGGAATGACATTACATCGACAGAAGGAATCTATACTTTAGAAGAAGGTACTTACAAGGTCGATGTGGAAGCTGATGGATATCAGACAATCAAGGGCAAGGAGATTACGCCAACAAGTGATGGAACAATTCAGATTCCGATGCAGAAGAAAGCGTTCAGTGTAATTACCTTCTCTGTGAAAGATCAGCAGGGAGCGATGATCGATGCTCCGACGATCACCGTAAAGCAAGGATACTACAATACGATTAAAGCGCAGACAGACGGCAGCTACCAATTAGAAAATGGCGTAGCATACAGCTATACGGTAGGAGCGAAGAATTATGCATCGGTAAACGGCAGCGTCACTCCGAGCGGAAATCAGACGATTGAAGTAACATTGGCAAAGGACATTCGTGAGTATCAAGTCAAATTTGCAGCAGTTTCTAAAAAAGACGGTACAGCTATTGACGACGCGGCAATTTCCGTTACATACACCGATTATGATTGGGAAGAGGAGGATGATGTTGAAATCCCGGTAACGCCTAATACGGATGGTACATATACGCTAAGCAAAAGCGAAGATTATACAATTACCGTAACGAAAACCGGTTACAAAACGGTTACGAAATCCAATTATAGGCCTTCCGGAGATTCCGAAACCTATACAGAAACCATCCAGTTAACGGAAGACTTACCGGTTGCACCGAAAGATCAAGCAAAAGTTGATGCAGCAAAACAGGCATTTAGTGGGATTTTGGGCGTGCTCCGGCCAGTCTATGGAACAGACACGAATATCGGAGAAGTTGTACTTGCAACTTTGAAAAAACAAGACGCATCCTTAGATTTAGAGGGTGTTTCTGTGGAAGTTGAATCCACAGATGATGCAGAACGAATCTCGACAGATGGCAGAATCCATTATGTCGATTCCGATACACTGAATTCAACGGGGATAAACTTTGCAAATGTTGACTGCACCTTTAGGATTAAATGCGGGAATGCAGAGGAAAAGACAGGCTCGCAAAGAGTTACGATCGGATGGGATCGGACACATGTAGAAGCAAAAATGCAGCAGGAATCTGCGGCCTTAGATGAAGCAAAAATCAAAGGCGAGAATGAGTCCTTAGGCGCGGTCGAAAAAACGCTGGTACTGCCTCAGATATTAAGCAATTCTGCAAGGACAGCGTGGTCTCAAATTACTTGGGAGTCATCGAACCCTGACATCCTTGCAATTGAAGGGACAGGATATGATACATTGCTGGATGCGAAGGCGGGGAAAATCACGGCACCGGAAACAGATCAAGAAGTAACCCTAACCGCAACGTTCAAAGCAAATGACAGCATTCTTAACTCATATGTTGAAAAGGTATCAGATTTCAAAACATTCCAAAAAGAGTTTAAGGTAACGGTGAAGGGCACCGGGGCAGCGAAACCGACGGAAGAAAGTCTGCAAGCTCTGCTAGACAAGTATTACACGGTTGATTCTTTGTCTGATTTTACAACGAAAGAAAAATTAGATACAAACAACTGCATGGGAGACATCCAACTGCCTAGATACACAAGAATCAAGGATGAAGCAGGAAATTATGTCTTCAATAACAGGGAGATTACCGTTACTTCTGATAATACAGACGTTATTTCCATTAGCGGCTATCGAGCTGTAGTGGATATTTTCCGGTCTGAAGATGTTGTGGTCAATTTGATTATTACCTTTACACGAGAAGGCGTCAGTGTACAGAAAAAAATTCCGATTACAGTTAGAACGATCACGGAGGAAGCCTTGGACAAGGAAATCGAAATAATGGAGTATGCGAAAGCACATTATTTCGACGGTATCAATGAAGGCCTTTATCAAGATGCGGAACATGTTACCGGCAATCTCCATGCATTCCGAGAATTTTACTTTGACCAGAGCCAAAAACCGGTATGGATTTATGATATTAAGAACGAAACCGGAAAAGGGATTTTCCCGGACGATCTTTTTACGGATTCCTGGGAAATGGAAGGCGCAGGGTATAACAAATTCAAGAGTTCGAATCCGCAGATCGTTCGTCATGATAATTTGTTGGTAAGCAGAGACAGTATGCCGCAGAAGGTGACGATCACATCGTTGCTCAGCAGCCAACGCTATGGAGCTTTTGCAGAAAAGCATCCTGACAATGAGAAACTGCAAAAATTATATAAACAAGAAGTATCGGTAACGATTATCGTGCCGGGGACCGACAGCTCTAAGACAGCACTCAACGAAAAGATTAAAGAGGCAAAAAGCTTCCTGCAAACGATCGTAGAAGGTACTGCACCGGGACAGTATCCGGCAGGGACGAAACAGAAACTGGAAAGCGCAATTGCAGATGCAGAACAATGTGCGGGCAATGAAGCTGCGACAGAGCAGGAACTGACGCAGGCGGTTCTTACTCTGGAGGAAACCATGGAAAGCTGCGCAAGATCGCAGATTAAAGACACAAATCCATTTACAGTGTCCGTTTCGATAAAGGGCATTGGCACGTTCAAGGGTTTGGATACAAAGCAAAGCAATGTTGTGCCGCAGACTGACGTTTGGAGTGTTGTAAAAAATGTACTGGATTCCAATGGCTATCAGTACAAGATTAAATCACAAGGAAACATTGTGTATTTAGAATCTGTTACAGACCCTGCAGGACATACGCTTGCAGCATTGGACACCCCGAACAGTGGGTGGCTGTATAAGGTAAACGGTATCCTGCCGAATGTTTATATGAGTCAATATAAGTTAAGCGGAAATGAGAGCGTTGAGCTTTATTATACCGGAGATTGGCGACAGGATCCGGCGGCTGGCAGTTGGGCGGGCGCTCCGCAGCAGGTCACCACTACCGGCACCTCCGGTTCCGCAGTGACCATTTCTCCGACCGAAGTCAAAGCCGTTGATAAGACCGCAGCGGACGGCACAAAAGTAAAGGTCGCGGAAGTCACCGTATCCGCAGACAATCAGAAAGAGATCATCAAGCAGGCCAAGGGAAACAAGTCCGTGGAGATCGTTCTCAATGTCAACAAGGCGGATGTCAAGGATGCAGCCTGCGCGGATATCAAACTGGACAAGAGCTTCCTCGAATCCATCGTAAAAGATACGAACGCCAAGCTGACGATCAAAACGCCGTTCGGCGACAAGACTTATACGCAGGATGAACTCAAGGCACTGCTTGCAGGCGCAAACGGCACGACCGTCACGCTGACGATTGAAAAGCCCGAGGAACTTGACGATGCGGCTAAATTGGCACAGGCCAAAGAGCAGCTCGCGAAAGTCAGCCTGATCGCACGTTCCGCAAAGACCGCGAAGAAGAACGTCAAAGTAACACTGAAGCTGAACGCGGAGAGCACGGCCGCGATCAACGAGATCCGGTCGCTCGGCTACACGGTAAAATACAAATTCTACCGCTCGACGAAGAAAGCTTCGAAGTATACGGCGAAGCTGACCAAGACTTCTAAGTCTTACCTTAACACTGTCGGTACCAAGGGCAGCAGATACTACTACAAAGCCCGCGTCATGGTCTATGATCAGGACGGCAAGCTGGTCGCTTACAGCAAGCTGACACAATGCAAGTACGCGGCAAGAACTTGGACGAAATGATCCGGACAAAATAACGAATCGAACAAACCAATCGAATAAACCGAATGAGGACCCTGTCGGCAGAGAACGCCGGCAGGGTCTAAAATTTTCCTTGCCAAGTTCTAAGCAGCGTGCTATACTGGATTCCGGAAAAAGTACATAAAAACGTTTGTGTTCTTTTGGCAAGCCGCCGCCGCGATAGGCGACGGAACGGTCAAAAGCTAAGATGGAAGCAGGTGAGAGTCCTGCGCGGTCCCGCCACTGTAAGGGAAGAGCGTTTTTTCACAAACCACTGAGGACAATTCGGCCGCAGACCGGCGCCTAGCACCTTGGGAAGGAGAAAAAACGTGAAGATGCCCGAGTCAGGAGACATGCACAGATGGGAAATCAGTTCACAGCATCGTGAGAGTGCAAGGTGAATTCTTTTATTGGTAAAATGCAGATATGTAAGGCGTGCAGCTTCGATAAGCCGACAGTGTATCCGCGTGGCAGATTGCCAAACCGTGAAATGAAATCTCAAAAAACAGCGAAAACGGGCTGCTGTCGATCGGTCACCGCCGATGCGGACAGTAGTTTTTTTTGTGTGCTTTTTCGAAAAAATATAAAACAAAATCATGAAGAAAGGAAAAGCAAAATGGAAAAAATCAAGAAAAACAGATTTTCCAAAGTCCTCGTATTGCTGCTGGCAGTCATGATGATCTTCACCATGATGCCGAGCATGGCGTTCGCGGATACGGGGAACGATACCGGTGACGGAACAGATCTGCCGACGACTGAAGTAAAAACAGCAACGGTATATTTAACGTCACAGGCTGCAGGGAGCTTCTTACACGCACCGAAAACGGTGGAAGTTAGGGCTGATCTGGCAGAAAGCTATGGATTTACAGATGACCTAAAAGATGGAGTGTCTGTATTGGATGTTCTTATTAAAGCACATCAAGAAGTCTTTGGTGAGGATTTTACCAAGGACAATATGGCAGAATATCTTACAGGAGATGCCAACTATATCAAGACGGCATTCGGCGGTCTTGATAATCTTGGATTCGCTGTAAACGGAAAATGCCCAAATGACGGAGTATGGAATGAAAACTATCACGCATATACCGGATATACCATTAATCAGTCTCAAGTTGAAAATGGTGATACGGTAGAATTCTTTATTTACCAAGACGGCTATGCACTTGACAATTATGGGATTTTAGAAATCAAGAACAACGAAAAAATCTATACCGGTCAAAACTTAAGTTTAAATGTAAAAGGATATAGCTATTGCTATTATGGGTGCTCGAAAGAAGAGACGATCGCAGGGCAGACAAAGCCAATCGAAGATGCGCAAATTGCAACTGTCGATTCACAGTCGGGCCAAATCACTCTGATCAAGGATGCGATTACCGACGAAAACGGAAATGTGAACTTCTCCTTGCCGAAGGCAGGCGAATATCTTCTGACTGCGTATATGCCGACAGAGGAAATCGAAGAAAACTATGCAACTCCTTTAATTATGTGCTTGCTGAAAGTGACCGTGACAGAGCCGAATGCATCTATCACAGTACCAAGCAATGCAGAACTGTTTGTTGGCAGTAAGACAAAACACTTTGTTCCTTTTGTGCAGCAGCAGCCGGTCCATGCAAAAGGCAATGATGACGGAACTACGACGTATTTCTTTGACTTACAGGCCAATAAGGATTTTAGCTACAGAGTTTCCGGTGAAAACTATATAACTTATGCAGGTAAGTTTAAAACGCCGGCAGCAGGAAAAGCTCCGTATTCTGTCGCGATCACAAGCGAGCAGCTTCAGCCGGAAGGTATAACAAAGACGACCACCGATAAGAATGTGAAATCAAACAGCGGCTATAATGTTGCGGATATTTACCTGAATATCAATGAACAGGGATTCCTTAAGCTGAATGCCGGGGATGAAAAGCAGATCATTAACCTCCGCAACTGGGAAGCTGTTGATACTACTACAAATAACTACTTCATTGAGCCAGACTATCATTACAGCGTATATAACCTCGATGCGTCCGGCAGATTTTCTGCAGGCGATGACAGTATCGTTTCTGTCGATGCTGATGGGAAACTGTCCGCAGTCGGCGAAGGCACCGCGGTCGTATTGGTAACTTATGACGCGATCAATGTAAGTTCAGCAGTCGGAGGCCCGTTCTTTGGGGCAATCTGGCCGGAAAATACCGGTGTATTCGTGGTTGATGTGGACGGTACGGACAGTGGCATCCAGACGAATATGACGATCAACGAGGGCTTGAATGCAGAGGATACTTCTGCCGGAAAGCTGGCGGGAGATAAACTTGATGCGGAGCATGATGTCATTTACTATCTGACAGAAATGACCGATGCAGAGAATGCTACGACTGAAATTGCAGACGCACATGGTGAATATACATTCAAACCAAGCGGAGCAAGCGAAGTAAGCGTTGCAAATCCGAATGTGACCGAAAGCGGATTATCCTACAGCACTTTTACGGCAGTTCCAAAGAACAAAGATGGAAGCTATACCGTGAAACTTCTTGAAGGAAGAAATATTGTCAAAGTAACGAATGAAAAAGGCAGTGAATATCAGGTTATTACGGCAAAAGGCGTAAAGGCGGCTGTAACAAATGTAACCGCTTCCGGAAAAGCGCTGTCTGCCGGAGATGAATTTACAGTGACGTTTGATACCATCTACCACCCTGCGAATAAGCTCTCCGGCGTATATAACATGTCAGCGAACATCAATTACAGCAAGGTAAGCGGATATGAAAACATTGCTTTTGGCAGCTCGTCGAACCAGTATCAGTTTGCAAGCAGCGAAAAAACACAGACAATTTCGAATGTCGCGACTTGGGGTCAAAAAGGCTGGGCATATGTAGTTACGTTGGGAAAGGCAATGTCAATTCCGGCAGACTATACAGAAAAAACATTCAAACTCTCAGAGGGATATTTAGTGGCTGCGGGCTATGGTGATCCGTACGGAAACCATAGAGGAATCACGCTGGAGGAAGGCAAGGCTCCAAACTTTAATGCATCGATAAAAGTCGGCTATTTCGGCAAACTCCCGGATCTCACGCTAGAAATTAAGGATACACCATCTGCTGATGTAGCGAGCGTTAAGATCACAAAGCAGCCGACAAAACTCTCCTATTTCGAAGGAGATGTGTTTGATCCGACCGGACTTACAATGGAAGTGACCTATGATGACGGAACGGTCAGAACGGTCAAGGGCGGTTTTGAATATAGCAAAGATGCTTTGACAAAAGATGTAACGGAAATGGAGATCTCGTTTGGAGGACAAACGCAGACCGTTTCGATCACCGTCCAGGAAGTTGTTTTAAATAAGATCACGATCACGAAAGAGCCAACAAAAGTAGCATATACGGAAGGTGAATATTTCAATCCTTCCGGAATGGAAGTAACTGCAAGCTATAATAACGGAGACAAAACCGTTACGGATTACACCTACGAAGCAAAAACATTAACAACGGCAGATACGAAAGTAACGATCACTTATGTTGACAAAAAGAGCGGAACCAAAAAGACTGCGGAACAAGCCATTACCGTATCTGCGGCACCGGTAACTCCGAAAGATGAAATCACAGTAAGCTTTACGCTTCTCGGCGACACAAAGCACGGTGACTCAACGACAAAGCATACTTTAAGAGCAGGCAATTTAGACACATGGATCAGCAGAACATCGATAACCGTAGATAAAGATGCAAAAGTATTAGATGTTTTAGAAAAGGCTCTGTCGATGAGAGGATTTGGGTTCGCAAACGAAAGCGGAAACTACGTATCAGAGATCAATGGATTGGGCGAATTTGACAACGGAAGCGGCTCCGGATGGATGTTTACCTTGAACGGACACCACGGAAATCTCGGAGTCAGCGAGCAGGCGCTGAAAAATGGCGATGTGATCGTATTCCACTATACAGATGATTATACGCAAGAAGAGGGATCGGAGCAGTGGAATGTTCCGGGTGCAGCGGAAGATGTTAAGAACGTTACCACCACCGGCACTTCCGGTTCCGCGGTAACAACTTCCCCGACCGAAGTCAAAGTCGTTGACAAAACCACAGCAGATGGCACAAAGGTAAAAGTTGCGGAAGTCACCGTATCCGCAGACAATCAGAAAGAGATCCTCAAGCAGGCCAAGGGAAACAAGTCTGCGGAGATCGCTCTGAATGTCACCAAGGACGCAGTCGGCACGGCAAACAGCGCGGATATCAAATTGGATAAGAGCTTCCTCGAATCCATCCTGAAAGATACGAACGCAAAACTGACGATTAAGACTCCGTTCGGCACCAAGACTTACACGCAGGACGAACTGAAAGCATCAATCGCAGGTGCAAGCGGTACGACCATTACCTTGACGATTGAAAAGTCCGCAGAGCTCGACGATGCAGCCAAACTGGCACAGGCCAAGGAGCAGCTCGCGAAGGTCCGCCCGATCGCACGTTCCGCAAAGACCGCGAAGAAGAACGTGAAAGTAACGCTGAAGATGGACGCGGAGAGCGCGGCAGCGATCGATGAGATCCAGTCGCTCGGCTATACGGTAAAATATAAATTCTACCGCAGCACGAAGAAAGCAGCCGGCTACAGCGCGAAACTGACCAAGACTTCCAAGACTTATCTCAACACTTCCGGCGCGAAAGGCAGCAAGTACTACTACAAAGCTCGCGTTCTGGTCTATGATGGAAGCGGCAAGCTGGTAGCGTTCAGCAAGCTGACACAGTGCAAGTACGCGGCAAGAGTTTGGACGAAATAGGCTGCTTGTAAAAACGCATAACTGAAGATTCTGTAACTTGTGCTACGATACGGACCCCGTCGGCAGATACCGACGGGGTCCTGCGATTCTGGAACGCGTTTGCTTACCCGAGGTTTCATGCAAAGAAGTTTTCTCTGTGAAGAATTTTTTGGAAAATTGTAAAAATATATAAATTAAGCACTTGAAATCGAAGTGAATTTATGGTAAAGTAAAGAAAAAGAGAATTTACAAATAAAGGAAAAACAGGAGAAAAATAGAATAAAGTGGAAAGCGATGAAACCAAAGAATAAAAGAACGTGTTCCAAGGCGAATCCTGCACAGCCACAGTTCCGTATGGGTGAGAAACCGCGGCGCAATCATAAGGATTCGACCTTTTGTCTGCTGCTTTCGGAACCGCGGCGAGCCGTAGAACTGTATAACGCTGTCAGCGGAGAAAATTTGCCGTCCGATACGGAGCTGACTTACATCACACTCGAAAACGCCATCTATGTTGATCGCAGCAATGACCTTGGTTTTGTGATCAACGGCCGTCATCTGGTGATGTCCGAATGCCAGAGCACCGTCAATTGGAATATTCCCATGCGCTTCCTTGGTTATGTCAGCCGTACCTTGGAAAATCTGGCAGGCAAAGAGGGACTTTACGGCAAGAATTTGGTCCATTTCCCGGCTCCCGAGTTCTATCTCTTTTGTGTCGGAAAAGAGCAATGGGGACGCAAGATGCTCCGTCTGTCGGAAAGTTTTTTAGCCGAGCCGAAAGAAAATTCATTGGAGCTGGTTGTCAATCTGATCAACTTAACCTATAATGAAGACAGCGAGATTTTGCAGAGAAGTCCGTCGCTGCTCGGATACAGCAAGCTGCTGTATCATATACAGGAAGAACTGAAAAGAAACGGCGGCGATCTGAAACAAGCCATTGATGCAGCAGTGAATATTTGTATGAACGAGGACTTGATCACGGATTTCTTGCAGAAACACAGTAAGGAGATTACAGGTATGCTGTTTCAAGAAATTACGGTAGAAGAATTTGCAGAGATCCGGGCGCGCGAAGCCTATGCGGACGGCGAAAAGGCCGGAGCGGCTCAGGAGAAGCGTGAGATTGCGAAAAATATGCTGCAAGAGGGTATGACAAAAGAGGTCATCGCGAAGATTACCGGTCTGACACCGGAAGAAGTCACAGAACTGTAAGCGATAGAAGTAAAAATTGCAGGCGGAACGACGGGAAGAACGTCGGATGGTCTGCAGTTTTTGAATTGATTCCGTGAGCAGCATTTCCGGATGAATAATGTACTGCTTTTCGGCGGGTTTTCGAAATTTTGTACGCGGCGGGGGTTATGCGGATGGAAGGATCTGATAGATAGAGAAAGAATCTCCTGTAAATCGGGAGCGTCGCTTGTCGGAGGCTTGTCGGAGGTTGTCGGACCTTGTCGAAAATGCTCGACACGTGTCGCCGCGAATGCGCAGTGGAAACATCTCAGCCCGGCTTGGCTTGTAGAAAATGTAAGAAATGTGCGAAAATGTGTCGGAGCAAGCAGAAATCCCCGCGCAAGTCCGTGCAGATTTTTCAAAAATGGCGTATAGGCAGTACATTATGCATACTTGGAAAATTATGGAAGGCCGTGTGGGTAAGAGTGTGCGGGCATGGTCGTGCGAGTATGACCAAGTAGGTAAGGCCGCGCGAGTATGACCAAGTAGGTAAGGCCGCGCGAGTATGACCAAGTAGGTAAGGCCGCGCGAGTATGACCAAGCAAGCCTGCACGAGTAAGGCTGAGCAAGCAAGCGTGACCAAGCGCAAGCTTCATCTTGCCAAGCGCAGCAAAAACTGCTATAATAAAAGCAGCAACTCTATACAGGTCTGTGTCCTTTTGACAAGCCGCTGCCGCAGACAGGAGGCGGAACTGTCAGAAGCTAAGATGGAAGTAGGTGAGAATCCTGCACGGTCCCGCCACTGTGAGGGGGCTTCGCGGCGAAAGACGAAGACCCTGAGTCAAGAAACATGCACAGACGGAAAGCACCTGCTGCGTCGGAGAAACGCGGGCAGTGTGGATTCGGATGCAGAGAAAACGGACTGCAGCGCGGAAGCCGATGAGGCGGACGCGCTGCAGCTTTTATCTTTTTGGAGAACAAGAGAGGGAGAGCAGGATGCAGGATCAAGAAAAAAAAGAATTGATGGGAAAGATGCGGCAAAAGCGGCTAAAAAAATACGCGCTGACAGCGCTGGCGCTGGTCATCGTGGTATCGGTCGCGGTCGGTTTCAAGTTAGAGGATCGCAATGCGAAACTGCCGGATGGACAAGGCGAGATCGTGGTCAACACCGATCAGACCGGAGAAAACCCGGGCGCACGCGGCGGCTTTGGCGATGCGAATGATGCGGCGCAGACCGACGGCAGCGATGCAGATACGCAGGGACAGCCGGGGCAGGCAGACAACGATAAAGACGGAAACGCACAGTCCGCTGCAAAAGGGGACACAGCAAAGAAGCCGGTAAAGAAATATACGGAAGAGGAAAAGAAGAACTTAGACGCCAAGGACATCAAGGTGGACAACAAAGACGATTTTACCGCTTCCAATGACGGCAATCGAGCTTTAAAACCAGACGTACCGGAAGACGTGACCGTGACGCTCGAGATCCGCTGCGACACGCTTTCCTCAGCAATGGATAAATTGGAAAATCCGGCGATCGAAGATTACATTCCGGAAGACGGCATCATCCTCAAAAAGACGACTTATAAGGGGACAACGGACAATACGGTCTTCGACGTGCTCAATACGCTGTGCCGGAACAACGATATCCAGTTGGATTTCAGTTACACACCGATCTATGAATCCTACTATATCAAAGGCATCAACTATCTGTATGAATTCGACGGCGGTCCGCAGAGCGGTTGGATGTACAAGGTCAACGACTGGTTCCCGAACTACGGCTGCTCGTCCTACTATCTCAGGGACGGCGATGTGATCGTCTGGTGCTACACCTGCGAGGGACTGGGAACCGATGTCGGCGCGGACGAGTGGATGGGTTAAACCGCGCGCGCATGCCGGCCGGCGGCAGAGAAACGTTCGCTGCACGGGCTGCGGTTCGCGGTCCGCGATCCGAGAATATCGAGAATATAAGGAAAATAGGATAAGAAAAAACAAGATAAGAAGCGTATGCGCGGGCATACCGGGAGAAGCATTATGAAGAAAAGAACAAACAGATTTTGGAGCCTGCTGCTGGTGATGGCAGTCAGCTTTACCATGGCTTTTGGCAGCGTGGGCTTCGCGTCGGCAGCGACAGCCGGCGAAACCAAAGCCGCCTTTACGAAAACAGGCGATTATCTTTACCGAAATGTTACGGAGCCGTCCTATGGCTCGGTCGGCGGAGAATGGGTCATCTTCGGACTCGGCAGTGCGGGCTATGACATGGGTGACGCCTATCTGGCCGCCTATCAGAAGACGGTCGAAAGCCGCCTTACCGAGGGCTACCGCGGGACGCCGGGCATCCTGCAGGATCGCGCCATCACGGACTATTGCCGTGTGATCATGGCTTATACAGCAGCCGGACTGGACGTGACGGATGTGGCCGGTTACGATCTGCTGGAGCCGTTCGCCGGTAAGGAACGCGCGCTTTGGCAGAACATGAACGGACCGATCTGGGTACTGACTGCGCTGGACGCGGGCAAGTATGAGATCCCGAAGCTTGCGGAGGGAGCGGAGTTCAGCGGCAAAGCGGCAACGCAGAATACCCGGCAGGCGGTCATCAACTATATCGTGGCGAACCAGTTGGATGACGGCGGCTGGGATGTGAGTCCGAAAGCAAGTGCGCGCGTGTCCACCATCGATATGACCTGCATGGCGTTATATGCGCTGGCGCCGTACGCGAAGCAGACCAAGGTGAAAAAAGCGATCGACCGCGGTCTGCAGAATCTTTCCGATTATCAGACCGCGAACGGTGGATTCTTGTACACCGGCAAGGGCGGAGACTACACCTCCGAGAGCTGCGCTTGGGCGATCATGGCGCTGACGGCAAACGGCATCAATCCGAATACCGACAAACGTTTCATCAAGAACAGCAACAGTGTCGTCGATGCGCTGCTGAGCTTCTACGATGCAGAAGTCGGCGGTTTCCGCCATGTCAACAAAGCGTCCGGAAGCTATGAGGCGACCGTCAACCAGATGTCCACCGAGCAGGCTTACTACGCGCTGGCACAATATTACAAGAACGTACCGACGCAGACGAGTCTGACCAAGGCAGCCAAAGCGGGCAGCGGCAAAGTGAAAGTCAGCTGGAAGAAAGCCACGGTCAATACGGACTATGTGACGAAAAAGAGCGGCAAGACCGCAGGCGTTTCCGGTTACCAGATTGTTTTGGCGACCGATAAAAAATTCAGCAAGAACGTCAAAAAAGTGACCGTCAGCGGAACGAAGACGCTCACCAAGACCGTGACCGGTCTTAAAAAAGGCAAGACCTATTATGTCAAAGTGCGGGCGTACAAGACCGTCAACGGCAAGAAGCTGTACGGCGCGTACAGTGCGGCAAAGAGCGTGAAGTGCTAGCTGAGGATCGGCGAGACAGCGCAGGACGCTTCATAAGTGATTTACAAGGAATGCAAAATAAAAACTGTGCGGAAGGACCGTCGGGCAGGCGGATCGCTTTCGCACAGCTTTTTTGACCAAAATTCAGCATTGCGGCATCGCAAGGGATGTGATAAGATGGAAAGGACAGAGCGCTGCGGCAGCAAAATGTGATTGGCATGGTCAGCATGGCAAGTACGGCAAGGCCGCGGACAAAACAGAAAGGGAACGCTTTATGGACAGGATCGGAAACGACTGGGACGCGCTGCTTGCGGAGGAGTTTGAGAAACCGTACTACCGCAAGCTGCAGGAATTTTTGGAAGAGGAATATCAGAACTATCATGTTTATCCGCCGCGCGAGGACATTTTCAACGCGCTGCGTGCGGCATCCTACGCGGACACCAAAGTCGTGATCCTGGGGCAGGACCCTTATCACCAGCCGGGTCAGGCGCACGGGATGTGCTTTTCGGTCAACCGCGGCGTCAAGATCCCGCCGTCACTGGTCAATATCTACAAAGAGCTGGAAACAGACCTGGGCATCGTGCCGGCATCGCACGGCTATCTGAAAGCTTGGGCGGAGCAGGGCGTGCTGCTGCTCAACACTGCGCTGACCGTACGCGAAAGCCAGCCGAATTCCCATCATGATAAAGGCTGGGAGATCTTCACGGACCGCGTGATCGCTCTGCTCAATGAACGAGAAAAACCGATGGTGTTCATCCTCTGGGGCGCGAACGCGAGAACGAAAAAGGCGCTGATCACCAATGCGGATCATCTGATCCTGGAAGGCGCGCATCCCAGCCCGTTTTCGGCGTACAACGGATTTTTCGGCGGTCGCTATTTCAGCATCGCCAACCGCTTTTTGAGCTTGACCGGGCAGAATCAGATCGAATGGAAACTGCCGGAATAAAACGCCGGAAGCACAGTTTTCAAATAAATACAACAAATAAAAGGATAAAGGATAGGAGGAGAAAACATGTTGATTGCTCTGGGAATTTTAATTTTACTGGTACTTATTTTTGTAGTTCTGTACAACGGATTCATCCGCCTCAAGAACGACTGCGACGAAGCGTTCGCAACGATGGATGTGTATCTCAAAAAGAGATATGACCTGATCCCGAATCTGGTGGAGACCGTTAAGGGCTACGCGGCACACGAAAGCCAGACGCTGGAGCAGGTGATCGCGGCACGAAATATGGCGCAGAGCGCAGCTACTCCGGAGGCTAAGATCGCCGGTGAAAACGCGCTGCAGGGCACACTGAAGTCCCTGTTTGCGATCGCGGAAAGCTATCCGGATCTCAAGGCTAACGAAAACTTTCTGGACCTTTCGGATCAGCTCAAGGCGGTGGAAGAGGACATCGCTAATGCCCGCAAATACTATAACGCTGTGGTAAAACAGTTCAACACGAAATGTGAGATTTTCCCGTCAAACCTGATCGCGTCGATGTTCCGGTTTGAAAAGAAGCCGATGTTCGAAGTCAGCGCGGCGGAAGAACGCGAAAACGTGAAAGTCAGCTTCAGCTAGAAGGTGCGGCAGATGAAAAGACTGAAAAAAGCTTTGCTGCCGGCGCTTTTGCTGGCGCTCTTGTGCGCGGAAACGGCGCTTGGCTACACGACGACCTCTTATACAGTCGACGTGGAGGTGGGTGTGGACAACAGTTTCTTGTTCACAGAGACCATCCGGGTCAATTATGATCAGCCGCAGCACGGCATTTACCGCTATATCCCGCTGGGCAGCATCGAGGGACAGCGCAGGCCGCATATCGATCAGGAATGGGTCGACGGCTGGCCGTACGAGGTCTATGAGGAAAACAGCAACAAGGTTTTTCAGATCGGCGACGCGGATCGTACGGTGACCGGGCCGCAGGAATTTACCTTTGGCTATCGCATCCGCAATGTCGATGATAAAGACACGACGCAGGATCTCCTGTATGTCGATGTGCTGCCGACCAACTGGGAGACGCCGATCGGACGGGTCAAGATCACGGTGCACCTGCCGAAAGACGTCGACGCGGACACGATCGAGGTTTATGCCGGAAGCTACGGCAGTGAGACCCTGGACGGCGATGCTGCGTGGGACTATGACGAGACAACCCGGACGATCGAGATCACCGGCCGCAGGATGGCACAAGGTGAGGGCATCACGATCTTGTGCGATCTGCCGGAAGGCTATTGGGAAGGCCAGATGAACTACGACTGGACGGAAACCACCCTGCTGACGATCGCGCCGGTCTTGGCGGCGCTCATGCTGATCCTGTGGTTCTTGTGCGGACGGGATCCGCATATCGTACCGACCGTGGAATTTTACCCGCCGAAAGGCATGACCCCGGCCGAGGTCGGTTATGTGCTGGACGGTGTCGCGGACAAAAAAGACCTGATCTCCCTGATCTTGTATTTTGCGGAGCAGGGCTATCTTACGATCGAGCAGCAGGATAAAAAGAAGTTCCTTTTACATAAACAGTGTGAGATCCCAAAGACCGAAAAGAAATACGCGCGGACCCTGTTTGACGGTCTCTTTACGAGAAGCGATGATGCCGCGCTGGATGATCTGGACGAAGATTTCGGCGAGTCCTATCTGGCGGCGAGCGAACAGCTTACAAAGCTCTACAGCGGTAAGAAGAACACGCAGATCAGCCTGCTTTCGACCATACTGCAGCTGTTTGGACTCGTAGTCTGCGGTTTTTTGATGATCGCTGCGATCCTTTTCGCGGGGCTGTACAACGGCAATTTCGTGCCGGGCGTCGTATTCGGCATCCTCGGCAGCCTCGGAGCGATCGGCAGTTTGCTGGTACTGCTGTATTTCCAGCGAAAAGCGCTGTCGCTTTCCCGCGTGAAGTCTGTCAGCAGAAGGACCGTGCTGTGGGTCGTCAATCTGCTCAGCACGGCGGTCTGCGCGGTCGCTTACAGCTTGGAATTTGATAATGTGACGGTCGGGATCGTATTCTTCGGCAGCCTGCTCATCGCGGAATTCTGCACCGTGATGATGGAAAAACGCACCAAGCAGAGCGCGGAATTTCTCGGAAAGATCCTGGGGCTCAGACAGTTCATCGAAACTGCAGAGCTGGATCGTCTCAATCGGCTGGTGGAAGAAAACCCGGCGTATTATTACCGTGTTCTTCCGTATGCTTACGTCATGGGCTTGACCGACAAGTGGGCGAAGAATTTTGAGAGGATCAAGATCGTCCGGCCGGATTGGTATGTCGCCTGCGACCGGGATCCGATCTTCGATGCCTGGATGTTCAACGGCATGATGCGGGATTGCTGCCACGCGGCAGAAAGCCAGATCCGATTCGCGATACCGGAAAGCGGTGACGGCGACAGCGGCGGCATCGGCGGCGGATTTTCGAGCGGAGGCGGAGGCTTCTCCGGAGGCGGCGTCGGCGGAGGCGGAGGCGGCTCCTGGTAACATTAAAAACAAAAGAGGGACCAAGCGTTTGCATCAAAGCGATGCGAACGCGGTCCCTCTTTTTGCTGGGCTGCGTTATTTCAGGTTTTCCGGGTTGAGCCCTTTGAGCTCATCGAGGACAAAGAGTCCGTCTTTGCGGATCAGAACGTCGTCGAAATAGATCTCACCGCCGCCGTATTCCGGACGCTGGATCATGACCAGATCCCAGTGGACCGCGGATTTATTGCCGTTAAACGCGTCTTCGTACGCCATGCCCGGCGTCAGATGGAAGCTGCCGCAGATCTTTTCGTCAAACAGCGTGTCTTTCATCGGGTGCAGGACGTACGGGTTGACGCCGATGGCAAATTCACCGAAATAGCGGGCGCCTTCGTCCGTATCCAGGAGCGCGTTGATGCGCGCGTTGTCATTGGCGGTCGCCTTGACGATCTTACCGTTTTTGACTTCGAAGCGGATGTTTTCGTAAGTGAAGCCTTGCTCCTCGCTGAAGGTATTATAGGAGATCACCCCGTTCATGGATTCTTTGACCGGCGCGGTGTAGACCTCGCCGTCCGGAATGTTGCATTCACCGGCGCATTTGACAGCCGGGATTCCTTTGATCGAGAAAGTCAGATCGGTGTCCGGCCCGACCAGACGCACCTTGTCCGTGCGCTCCATCAGTTCGACCAGCGGATCCATCGCTTTGCTCATCCGCTCATAGTCCAGCGTGCACACATCGAAGAAAAAGTCTTCGAACGCTTCCTGCGACTTGCCGGCGAGCTGCGCCATCGAAGCGTTGGGATAACGCAGGATCACCCACTTGGTGCGGTTGACGCGCCAGTCGAGCGTCGGCGTGGTCAGTCTTTCGTAGAGATTTAATTTCTCGACCGGTACATCGCTCAATTCCGATGTGTTGCTGCTCGCGCGGACCGCGATGTAGGCGTCCATGCCTTTCATCTGATAAAGCTGATAATCGTTGAGGAAGGTCAGCTGCTCTTCCTCTGCTCCCAGCAGGAGCTCCCGCAGCACCTGACTGTCGCGGTGGTTGACATAAGGCCGCGCGCCCCGCTGATAAGCGTCTTTGATCAGCTGCCGCACCAGCGGCTTGGTATCTTCTCCCTCATAATCGATCAATACTTTTTCGCCCGCTTGAAGCCGACAGGAGTAGCCGGTCAGCAGCGCGGACAATTCTTTGATTCTTGGATCCATCTGAACCTCCTGGATTTTGTCTTACGTGATAAGAAAAGTATACCCGAAAAAGCGGGGAAATAAAAGAGTAAATTGCGCGCTAAGAAAACGCTAAGAAAGAGGCGGCCGCAGTGCCCAAAGATTGATTTATGCGCAAAAAACCTCTAAAATAGTAAGGTAACCCTTGCCTGCGAAAGCGTTTTTCAAAGGCAGGCGGCGACGGATTTCGGAACGGACGGAGAGCATGTATGAGGACAGTGTTCATTGTAAATCCAAAAGCGGGTAAAGGACAGGGCAGAGAAAAATTTATCAGAGAGATCGAAGAGGCATCGCGAAGCACCGGGATCCCTGCGGAGGTTTACAGCACGCAGGCGGTCGGAGACGGCGAAGTACTGGCAGCGCAGCTTGCAGAGAAAGCGGAGGCGCGGGAAGAAGAAACGCGCATCATCGCTTGTGGGGGAGACGGCACGCTGAACGAAGTACTGAACGGCGCGATGCACCGTAACTATGTGACCATCGGCGTAGTGCCGATCGGGACAGGAAACGACTTCTGCCGGAACTTTCCGGATGCGGGGGACTTTTTAGATCTGGAAGCGCAGCTGCGCGGCGATGTCATGGAATGCGACGCGATCCGTTACAGCGGTATGCTGGCGGGAAAAGAACAGACGCGCTACTGCGCGAATATGTTCAACATCGGTTTTGACTGCAACGTCGTGGATCTGACCGCGACGCTCAAGAATTATCCGCTGATCGCCGGTTCTATGGCCTATATGCTGGCTGTTTTATGCATCCTGGTCAAGAAAAAAGGCGCGGATCTCAAGGTGGAACTCGACGGGGAAGTTTATGAGGATGGTCCGGTCCTGCTGACGGCATTGGCCAACGGATCTTTCTGCGGCGGCGGTGTAAAAAGCGCGCCGATCGCCAAGCTGGACGACGGGCTGATGGACGTCAACATCATCTATAACGTGAGCAGACGGGAGTTCTTATCCAAATTCCCGGCCTATTCCAAGGGCACGCACATGCAGATCCCGGGCATCGAAAGGATCATCTGTGCCAAGCAGTGCCGCCGTGCGGTCATCACTCCGCGGCAGGGCACGATGCGCCTGTGCACCGACGGCGAGATCGTCGACGCCGGACGTATCGAATTTGAAGTCGTGCCGAAAGCCTTCCGGCTGCTGCTTCCGGCAAAGGCATAGACAAAAGAGAAAAAAGCAAACTGCAGACTGCACGGCAAGAAAAATGTCGGACGGCCTGCAGTTTTTTTGTAGTAAATTTGCGTTTCAGGGTATCAAAAATAAAAAAAATAAAAAAATAGTACCGTGAAGAGACAAATTGTGATATTATATTTCCAAAAGGGGTGAGACATAATGTATGATCATATATATCCAAGAGAAAAATACTTGCAGAGAATCAGACCTTTCTATGACTCGGATATCATTAAAGTTATAACCGGAATTCGAAGATGCGGAAAATCCTGTATTTTAAAAGCGATTATGAATGAGCTTCTTGCAAGAGGTGTTGAAGAATCAAAGATCATATATATTCCCCTCGATCGAAGAGGATATAAGAATATAAAAACACCGGATGAGCTTGAAGCAAAAATCGAGTCTATGTTAGGAAATGAAGATACTTATTATCTATTTATTGATGAGATTCAAAATGTTTCAGGGTTCGAGAACGTAATTCATGCATATGCGGAGGAAGGATATTCAATATTTCTTACAGGCTCCAACTCGTATTTACTAAGTGATGAAATTTCTACAAAACTTACCGGTCGATATCTCAATTTCGAAACATTTACTTTGGATTTTGCAGAATATCTTGCTATGAAAAAATTCTTCCATAGAAGCATTCATGAAGACCTATACGTTGAGTTTAAAGAATATCTATTGAATGGTGGCTTACCGAAAACATTAGAATTTGAAGATATTCAAGCAAGGCAAACATATACCAGAGGGATCATATCAGAAATATTTGAAAAAGATATAAAAATAAGAAAAAGAATTTCAAATATTCCGGTGTACGAACGTGTTCAAACTTTTCTTTTGAACAATTATGCAGCACCATTTTCTCTGAACAATTTGCTTGAGTGTTTGGAAAAGGAAGGATATAAGACAAAAGCAGCAACCGTAAGAGGATATATCGAGGAATTAAAAAAAGCCAAGATCGTGTACGAATGTAATCGTTTTGATCTCAAAAGCAAAAAATCTTTGAAACGAGATCAAAAATATTATTTAGCAGATCCAGCAATTTATTTTGCTGTCAATACGGATAATAGATTTAGCTTTGGACCTTCGCTTGAAAACATGGTTTATCTTTATCTTGCAAGTAATGGCTATCAGATCAGCATTGGCAAAATAGGAAAACTGGAATGTGATTTTATTGTAAGAAATAAAAATGGCGGGTATGCATATATTCAGGTTGCCTATACGCTGCAGGGCGAAGATTTAAAAACTACGGAACGCATTAAGGAACGCGAATATCGGCCTTTCAGAGAAATAAGAGACAGTTTTCCCAGATATATTATCTCTTTGGATAAGTTTCGTGATCAGCAGGAAGGTGTGCATCATATTAATGCAATAGACTTCTTTTTAGGAAAAGAGATAATTTAATATAAAAAGTCAAAACTGCAGACTGTGCGACAAAGAAAATGTCGGACGGCCTGCAGTTTTTTGTATGGTCCGTAACGGTTGATCACTCGAAAGAGTTCGACTTATTTTGCAGCCTTGTAGATCTGATACATATCTTCTTCATAGAGCACTTTAGCGCTGCCCTTCTTCCCGCCGCTGGCAACGGCACAGCTGTGAGCCATCGCGCGGAGGACCTCATCAGACGGTTCGATGCCAAGCTCCGCCAGCGAGGTCGGCATATGGATCGAGCGGAAGAAGGCTTCCAGCTTTTCGATGCCTGCCAGGATGACGGCGTCCATGCCTTCGGACGGTTCGATGCCCATAACGTGAACCGCAAACCGATAGAAACGGTCCTTGCAGTTGTCACAGACATAGCGTGCCCAACTGCCCCAGATCGCCGCAAGTCCGGCTCCGTGCGCCACGTCGTAGACGCCGCCGATCTCATGTTCCAGAGCATGAGAGGAAAAATCCGAAGCTTTGATGCCGCAGCCGGTGAGACCGTTGTGTGAAAGACTGCCTGCCCACATGATCTCAGCGCGCGCTTCATAATTCTGCGGATCATCGCGCAGGATCAAGGCGTTTTTCATGACAGTACGCAGAAGTGCTTCCGCGATCCCATCCGTGATCTCCATGTGACCGTCGTTCGTAAAATAGCGTTCCATTGTATGCATCATGATATCGGTGCAGCCGCAGGCGGTCTGATAATCCGGCAGTGTCATGGTCAGGGCAGGATCCATCACTGCGAAACGCGGCCGGCAGAGATCGGAATTGTACCCGCGCTTTTTGTTTTCCTCCGCCTTGGTGATGACCGAAGAATCGCTCATCTCGCTGCCTGTCGCCGATAAGGTTAGAACCACGCCAACCGGCAGGCAGGCTTTCGCGGTGCGCGTGTGTTCATAAAGATCCCAGACATCGAAGTCCGGCTCAGCAAGTCCATAGGCAATTGCTTTCGCGGAGTCGATGGCACTGCCGCCGCCGACGGCGAGAATGAAATCCACACCTTCTTTTTTGCCGAGCGCGATCCCTTCGTATACCAGGGAAAGCCTTGGATTCGGCACTGCGCCGCCAAGTTCCGCGAAAGGAATATTTTCTGCCTGCAGCGATGCCTTGATCCGGTCCAAAAGACCGGAACGCACCACACTGCCGCTGCCGTAGTGCAGCAGGACCTTCCGGCCGCCGAATGCCTTGATCAGCGCTCCTGTTTGGCTTTCCGTATCTTTTCCAAAGACGACTTTTGTGGGAGTAAAGAGGTTAAAATTGTTCATATGTCCGCTTCCTTTCCGCCCTGCCGCACGGTCCCCTGTGCTTATCGCGGCAAAGCTCTTGCTGCGCACAGTGTAACACACAAGTGCCCTGTGGCGCAAGAACAAAATAAAACAGCAGGAGCATTCACCTTACTCCTGCTGATGATAAGCCGGTATTTATAATTTTTCAATCTCTTCACAGGACAACCCTGTATTTTCAGCGATAACTTTGATTGGGATTCCTGCTTGCTTCTTTTTATCAATCATCTGAAATTGGTAGATCGCTTCACCCTTGTTAAACGGGCCTTTCATGCAGATGAAAATAACATAGCTCGGCTTGAGATCTTTGTAAGGTCTGCTTTTTTTCAGAAAATGCGTATCCATGCTCGTGTGATAGTAGCGGGAGCGTTTTGGAAGCTCCGGTTCGGCCTCTACCTGCAGCTTGAAGCCCTAGCCCGCCGACTGGCAATGCAAAGCATTAGACAGAAGCGAGGCAGGCCTCATGCAAGGAGTGCAGCGCTTTAGCGCGTGGCACTCTACGGCCCATGTCATAGACTTCTGTTTCGCCTTCAAACAACACATCCAGCCGCACGGACTTCGATAGAACTCCGGTGGCGATCGTTTTTTCGGGTGTGATCTGAATGTCGTTTGGAAAGGTGATGGATCGGACCTTCTTCCCCGGAAAGAGGCGCTGAATGAACTCCGCACAAATTGACTCATCTTGCATGACGAACGCAGTGCCGAACGGTAAACTGAACGGAATCTCGGAAAGAAATAAAAAACATGGACATTTAAAGTACTCGTCGGTGTTCGTCCATGCAGTTTCAATAAGAGTCTTTTTTATTTGTCAGACCTAAAATGTAATCGGTTGAGGTATTATAAAATTTAGCAAGTTTAATCAGAATATCTGTCGGAATATCTAATTCTCCGCGCTCGTAGTTGCTGTATACCCGCTGCGAACAGGACAGAATCTCTCCCATTTCTCGTTGTGTCAAATCCTTGTCTTCACGCAAATCACGAATTCTACTGTACTGCATAAATGGCCTCAAACATCAATCTAAAAACTTTAGTATATTTTACCACAATCGCAGAATTCTCTTGCAGCCTTAGCGGATAATCCGCTATAATATAGTAAAAGATTGATAAAACTGTGACGAATGTCTCAAAAAATGAGACACAAGTTTATGGAAAGACATGTGACAAAATGACGCAAATGAGACATTTTAAATATAGAATAAGGAAAGAAAAACCATTCGAATAATAGAGAAAACGCACTATTTTCCAACGATACCCCACGTTATAAACGCAGAGCGGGAAAATTGGAATGATCCTTGCAATTGTCTTAAGTAAAACATGCGATGGCTTTCAAAACGTGCGCAGGAGCGCTGTATCAAAACAATGATTCAGAAAAAGAAGGTACGTTTGGTGGCCATAAATGCATACTGCAGTAATCAAAAAAGGAGAAAGAATTATGAAAAAGGTATTATCAGTAGTATTGATTCTCGCAATGGTTCTGAGTATGGCGTTGCTTTTCACAGGTTGCGGCGGTGATGACAACGGCGGTGCGGGGGGTGACACTTATACTTTCAGAATTGCGCATCTGCAGACTGAACAGTCCGCAGCAGGGCAATCCTTCCAGCACTTAAAGGAGACGTTGGAAGAAAAATCCGGCGGCAGAATTAAGGTTGAATTACTCGGCGGCGGCACAATGGCTTCCGGAGACACTGAACTGGCGGAACTGGTTAGAGCTGGAACAGTAGAAATGGTTCCGGTTCCTACCCATGCATTATCCGGTTTAGTTGCAATCCCTGAATACAGAGTATTCGAGATGCCATATTTATTCTCTTCATGGGACGAGATTTATACTGTTTTAGACAGCGATTTAGCGCAGGATTGGACAAAGCCGTTACAGGAAAAGGCTGGCGTTAAAGTATACGGTGGTTTAGTAAAAGGCTGGCTGTCCGTTGGCTTAAAGAGTGACCCGCTTTCCACTCCAAACGATCTGAAGGGCAAGAAGGTTAGAACGATGGCTACCGATATGCAGCAGGGGCTGATCAAAGCTCTGGGCGGATCTCCGACAATGGTAGCTTATGGCGAATTATTCACTGCGATCCAACAGGGTACGGTAGACGGTTCCTTAACCGCAACAAACTTATATGTAGCAGATAGATTTGCAGAAGTTGTCGATTCGCTGTCCATCATCAGAGCAACTGCACACTTCCATCTTCCAACTGTAAATCTGGCTTGGTACAACAGCCTTCCGGAGGACCTGCAGGCAATCTTCGACGAATGCATGGATGATTACCTTGACTTTGCTCGTGACGCCGAAAAACAAGCAGATACAGACGCAATCAACCAGATGCAGAATGAAATGGGCGTAACGGTTAAGGAATTTACGGATGAAGAACTTGCTCCATTCAAAGAAGCAACACATCAACTGTTTACAGACAACGTTGCAGCATGCGGCGAAGGAACGATTGATGGTGTATTAGGGCTCTTAGAAAAGAGCGAAGCAGATATTTTTGGCTAAAACAGCGTTAAAAATGTATTAGATCAGATAAATATTTAGTAACCAGAGACGTTGGAAGGGTCATTTTCAGTAAAATGACTCTTCCACTTCTGGTTATTGAAAAAAATGAAAAAGGAGGTTTTCATCTTGCAAGAAGAAAAAAAGTGGTACAACCGGATTGAACTGAACATTGCAACTTTATTGATGTTCGTTATGCTAGTAATGCTTACTGTACAAGTTGTAGGCAGATATTTTTTCAAGGTATCTTGGGGTGAAATCGATGAACTTGCCAGATATGGTTTGATTTGGCTGGCGTATTTATCGGCGATTTGGGCAACGTTTAAAGATATTCAAATCAAAGTTGATATCTTATTGAAAGTTTGGCCGCAGAAAATTCGCAAAGGAATCAAGTGGCTCAGTTTGATCATATTCTTTGTATATTGTGTTGTTGTAGGCTACTACAGTGCAACATGGGTAATTGATGTAGCGAAGGTCGGAACGTCCTCGATCGCGTTGGGCTTGCCAATGGTATATTTCCAGTGCATCATTCCGATTTCTCACTTCTTGATGGCAATTCGCTTGATTCAAGTTGGTTTGAGATACCGCAAGCATTCGGAATTATTAGAAGAAAAATCTGAAGAAGAAGAATTCGCAGAATTTATGAGTGTTGCAAAAGGAGGTGGAGACGAATAATGGCTGGCTTGATTTTAATCTTATTATTCATTGTATTGCTGTTCTTGAATCTCCCGATTATGATTTCCCTCGGAGCAGCGAGTGTTATTTATTGCTTATTCCTCAGTCATGCGCCGATGGACATGATCTCGAATGTATACTTTACTTCATTGGACTCATTCCCGCTGATTGCGATCCCATTCTTTGTATTGGCAGGTGACCTGATGATGCAGGGTGGTATTTCCAAGAGACTGATCAACTTATGCCGTGCAGCGATTGGCGGCATTACCGGATCCTTAGGTGCGGTAACAGTTGTTACCAGTGCCATCTTTGCTGCAGTAGCAGGATCCGGAACGGCGACCGTTGCTTGTATCGGAGGTATTACAATTCCGGAGATGATCAAAGAAAAGTATGATAAGAATTATGCCTGCGCAATGGCAGCAACTGCAGGCGCACTTGGACCGATCATTCCGCCAAGCGTAGCGATGATTCTCTATGGTGTTGCAGCATCCGTTTCCATTACCGGCTTATTCTTAGGCGGCGTTGTACCGGGAATTCTTATCGCAATTGGTTTGGTCGGACTGAATACTTACCTTGCAAAGGCCAGACATTGGGGACTTAGCAAAGACAATCCGGAAGTACAGATTCCACCGATGGGACAAGCTCTCAAGGAAGGCATTTGGTCCCTTTTGGTACCGGTTATCATCCTTGGAGGTATCTACGGTGGTATTGTTACCCCGACAGAGGCTGCAGTTATTGCTTGCGTCTATGCGATTATTATCAGCCTGTTTGTATACAGAGAATATACGGTTGGAATGCTTCCGGGTATCTTCCGTCATTCTGTTGAAACTGTCGGAACCATCATGCTTCTCGTTTCCTGTGCGTCCGCACTTGGTAAATTATTGACCATTGAAGGTGTTCCGCAAAAATTAGCAACAGCATTAGCGAGCGTTTCTGACAGCCAGGCAGTGGTACTGCTGATCATCAACATCTTCCTGCTCTTTGTAGGGATGTTTATGGAAACTTATGCAGCGATCATTTTATTAACGCCGGTACTGCTGCCGACGGTTACTGCATTAGGCGTAGATCCGCTGCATTTTGGTCTGATTATGACCGTGAACCTGACAATCGGTCTTTGCACACCTCCGGTTGGCGTAAACCTGTTCATCGCTTCACGAATTGGCAATGCACCAATTGAGCGCATGATAAAATGGTTACTGCCGTGTCTGGCAGTCATGCTAGTAGTATTGATGTTATTAACTTATATTCCAAGTCTGACATTATTCTTACCAAAGATGATTTTAGGATACGGAGCGTAGCAACATATTAAGTGTGGAGACAGTTTTGCAAATTTTTTGCAAAACTGTCTTTTTGCACGCGCACAATGGAAAGGGACTAAAGTTATGGAATTTGTGACGAGCATTGGTGATAGAGAGTTAGAAACTTTAGCTTGGCTGCTAAAAACAAAGACAAAGGTTCACAATGTGGAGTTTTATAAAGGAATAGCCTTAAGTGTTGTCGTTTTGGCGGTGACAGGCTATAATATATGCTTTTATGATGCGTCCACAACCACACAAAAGTGGATCCTCTGCATTCTCTCTGCAGTTTGCATTGCGAAGACAGTATTTTGCAAAATTGGAAAAATAGACTATTTAACTATAGCAAAGCAGAAAAACAAAAAAAAGCGAAATAAGGAAGTTATATGTATTTTCGAGCATGATCGAGTAATCGTTAAAAACGGAAACCAGGTCGAAGATTTCCGGTACATGGACTTGAAAGAATGGGGCGAATATCAGCAGTGTATTTATCTTTTATTCCACAATGGGGCAGCTGTTGTAATAAATAAAGAGGAGCAAATGAAGGAGGAGGTGGAAAAATTAAAAGAATTACTATATGAGATTGCCCAAAATGGAGAATAACAAAATATTTGGCTGTCGAACTGCTTTATTGTGCGGCAGAGTTTATTAATGGCAGAACGTCAAAAGTGTGTCAATTGTGACAAGGTAACTGCAAGGAATTTACAAAGTTTTGACACATAATTGTGTCTGGCATGCTAAAAAAACGCAAAAAGGTCTTTAAAATGATGTGAAAAAATTGGCATGGTATTTGCGATATAATATTTACGAAGAAGGGTGAGACACTTATTGCGATGAGCTCAAAACGCGGGAGATTTTGAGAATTCTTAGTTTCGTTTTACTTCTATATAGAAATAATATGCCGGCTTGGTAAAACGACAACTAGTACCTAGGGAAAGAAAATTCAAAACAATTTGGATTGAAGCAACAATCAATGGTAAGTCTGCAGCACTGCAGAAAAGGATTTTTAACAAGGAGGAACGCTTATGAAAAAGATCTGGACGGTTCTGTTTGTCATTTACAACATTATATCGTTAGGTTTTACTTTTATGTGGATTGGATTGGTTCCGAACACTCTGATGTTTGGCTGGTGGCCATCGCAGCACTTTGTATTTACAATGGCAACCTATTTAAACGGAATTATATGGGGCCTGTATTTTAAAAAGTATTTGGATGAACGCTCTTACTTAGACGATATGTACAAGGATGCTTAATCAACAACATTGCAACGTTCAATATTAGAGAGTTTTAGGAGGTTTATATATGAACGCTACAACATGGATTATTATAGGTATAATGGCGTATGCAGCCTTTATGGTGTTCCATGGATTTTCAAATTTTAGGGCAACATCAAAATCAGCGGAGTCGTTCTTTAATGCAGACAGAGGAGTGAGTTCTCTCGTTTTAGTTGCAACTACGGCAATTTCCGTATTTAGTGGGCTTACATATTATGGATATCCATCGTCTATTTACAGATTTGGTATGGGTTATTTTACCGGTACAGGGATGGCAGTGTGTGCGCTTTGCTTTTGTACGATCGGCTTTAGACTGTGGGTTTTGGGAAAAGAATACGGATTTCAAACTCCATCGGACTATTTGAGAACCAGATATTATTCGGAAGGTTTTGGTTTATTTGTGGCTATTTTGCTTACGATCTTCATCATTCCGTATACTACCTTACAGCTGATCACCATCGGTGATGGCATTGCAACTACTACCAACGGAGCTTTCCCGTATATGTTAGCGGTCTTATTTGGCACTGTATGTGTATCCCTACATATCATCGGCGGCGGTATGAAGTCTGTTGCCTGGCTTGACACATTCCATTTGATCTTGGGATTTGCGGCTGTATATGTACTGGTAATCGTACTGGTCATGAAACATTTTCCTGATGGAGGTCTTGTAGAGGCTGCGAATATCGTGGCGAATGGTGAGAGAGCTTCTGTCTTGAGCGTTCCGGGACCGACAGGCGCTTACGATTGGAAAGTGATGCTGAACCTGGCTATCACGGGAGCTGTTGCGACAATTGTGTGGCCTCATATCTTTATGAGATGCTATATTGCACAAGGCACAAAGAACTTTAAGGTTATGGCTGTTGCGCTCCCAGTCGTTTATGCTACTGTATTTATCGGTTTAGTTATTCTCGGTGCGATCCTTGCACCTGCATTGTTAGGACCTGATTTTGCGGATCCGGATGAGATCATCCCGACCTTAGCAACAGAATTCTGCCCTCCAATTATTTCATTTGTTTCGTTGCTGTGTATCTTTGCATTTGCAGTGTCAACAGCAGACTCAATGCTGTTATCCGCTTCGGCGATGGCGTCACGAGATATTTATGCAAGATGGAGATACGAATTAAAAGGACAAGCTGTAGAACCAAAGAAAACTGTATTCTTTGCAAGAATCATTTTAGGCATTATGATGGTTGCGTGCATTATCATCTCAATGTTTAAGCCTACCTATATTACGGACTACGCTTATAGATTGTGTTCGCCATTCTTCGCGATGATTATGCCGTGCACGATCGGCGGTCTTTGGTGGAAGAAAGGCACAAAAGAGGGAGCATGGGCAGGCACCGTAGGCGGCTTGATCGTTGTATTTGCGATGACGTTCATTATCACACCACCAATGGGCTTCTCTGCACTGGTTTGGGGTCTGGTAGTTAATATCGTTTTGTATGTTGGCGTTTCTCTTTGCACCAAGTGCCCGGAAGAAGTCGTCGAAAAATATATCAATCGCGTTGGTTCCATCATTAACTGCACCACGGAAATGAGAGAAAAAACAGCAAAAGCTGTGCAAGCGGCAAGGGCTGCAAACTAACGGTGGCTACTGCTGATTTTAAGCAAAACAAATTGCCAATGAAAATATAAAATTGCATTGACTCGGTATATTGCCGAGTCAATGTTTAAAATCGGAGAGAGTGGAATGAAATATATATTTAGCGCATTTGGCCTTAGCGTAGAACACCCGGAAGATTACAGAATCTGGTTTAACCCCAATCGACCTTTTTATAAGGATGAAGGGGAATTTCGCCTCGACAAGATGAGCAATGAAAAAGATGAAGAAGTCTCCATGACGGTTGGATGGTGGCGTGAAGATAATGAAATAGAAAAGTTCGCAGAAAATTTTTTAAATGAAGTTGAGAAGCAATTCGAAAAAGCAAGTAAGAAGGGCGGATATAAGGCGTTTAAGAAGGAAATCGTAGAATTTAGAGGACATGATGCAGCATTTGTTTATTCCGGTGCGGTAGGAAGCAGTCATGTGTTTAAGGCTGTAGGGAAAAAAGTACAGCTGCAAACACTTCAGCTTGCTTGGTTTTGCGGAGAAAGCAAAAGAACGATTATCACATCAATCTTTGCTCCATCCACATATATGAAGGAACATTATTCTGAACTGAAAGAAATGCTATATTCAATAAATTGCCATGAGTTTTAAGTGACGCGTGCATAGAAAATGGACGATAACATTATAGCATGCAGATGAAGATTATTATAAGGAGGCAACTATGTTAACAAACAAGATTGCGGTAGTAACCGGCGGCGCAAAAGGAATTGGAAAGGCAACAGTGGATCTTTTTACAAAACGCGGCGCAACTGTGATTGCAGGTGATATGATCTTTGAAAAAGGACCATTGAAAGAAAACGAAGGGGGTTGGGAAAAATATCTTAACATCGCGGATCAAGAGTGTGTTAACGACTTCTTTAAGGAGGTTCATGAAAAATTCGGAAGAATCGATATCCTGGTTAATAATGCTGGCATCGTGAGAAACCTCACACCTTTTGAAGAAGTAACAAGAGAAAACTGGGATAAGGTCATGAATGTCAATTTTTATGGGACCATCTATTGCTGCAACGCAGTGATTCCATATATGAAAGCACAAAAATACGGAAAGATCATTAACTCATCTTCACTAGCTGGTGAAGTAGGCGGGATCAGAGTGGAAGCAAGCTACTCTGCTTCAAAGGCTGGAAACATTTGCAATACATTCGCACTTGCAAAATATCTTGGGCCTTACGGAATCAATGTCAATTGTGTGGCACCGGGCTTTATCAAGACAGATATGGGAGATTCTTTGGATGCACCTGATTTGCTGACTGTACCGCTTAGAAGACTTGGGACAGCAGAAGATGTCGCAAAGAGTATCGCATTCTTAGCATCAGATGATGCGTCTTATCTGACCGGAGTAATCTTGGATGTCAATGGCGGATGCCATATGAGATAATTGTAGCGGGAGTGGAGACAAAATGAAAGCACTTGTAAGATATGGAAACCGGAAGAACGAAATGGAAATTCGGGATGTCATTGCCCCGGTTCCAAGTGATACACAGGCGTTGATAAAAGTAAAAGCTGTGGGAGTATGCGGAACCGATGTCCATATGTATCACGGAGAAATTGAGACGCCGACACCGATCATCATCGGTCATGAATTTTGTGGTGTCGTGGAAGCCGTAGGCTCAAAAGTCACAAAAGTAAAAGAAAATGACAGGGTTGTTTCAAGATTGAATGTAGGCGTATGCGGAAATTGCATCCCTTGCCTAAAAGGTAATCCACAAATGTGTGCACAGCGAAAAACTCCCGGCGTAGTCGCTGATGGCGCAGACGCCGAATATATTTGCATGGATGAAAGTCAATTAATTGTCATTTCCGAAAAAATTAGGGATGAACATGCGGCAATTGTTGAACCGATGGCAATTTGCGCGCATGCGCTAGAACGCTGTCCTGTTGAAAATGAGGATACTGTTGTTGTTTTCGGACCGGGACCGATCGGGCTGATTGCGGCGCAAATGGCAAAATTGGCAGGGGCGGCCCAGGTCATTATCGTAGGGACTGATGTCGACCAAAAAACAAGGATTCCTGCGGCACGAAAATTGAAAGTAGACTACATATTGAACGCTTCAAAAGAAGATGTTGTCGGAAAAGTATTGGAACTGACGAAAGGACAAGGCGCTGATCTTGTCATTGAGGCATCAGGCGCAGAGCCGGCTATCAACCAAGCAATAGATGTGGTGAGGAGGCATGGAAAACTATGCGTAGTAGGACTTCCGGGAAAACCGAAAACAAACGTAAAATGGTTGTTGGCGGCAACCAAAGCGATTTCGATTATTTTCAGCTATAGTTCATCACCGTATTCTTGGAATGTTGCATTATCGATGTTGGAACGCGGAGCTTTTGATGCTGAACCAATTGTGACGCATGTACTTGCAGTGGATCAATATAAGGAGATGTTCGATGAAATTGAGAAAGGGAACGTTGTAAAAGGAGTGTTTATTCCGTAGCCATTTCGGTGAACGTTTTTAATACTGCAAAAGTTTATACGTGTAAAAAACAATGCCAGCTCCAACTTAATGACAGGTTAGAGCTGGTATTTTACAAGCAGCTCTATTTGTGCCGACGATACTGCGTCGGATCAATACCCAGCTTATCCATCCGGCGATATAGAGTCCGTCGGTTCATGGAAAGCAGGGCGGCTGTATCCGTGATGCGGCCATTGGTACGAACGAGTGCTGATATGATCAGAGCCTTTTCGTTATCTTCACGACTCGGATTTTTTTCAAAGCTTTCATCTTCATAAGAAAGCGGCAGTGTGGGTGAAGCCTGAGTTGGAAGCGTGTACAAGGAACTCTGTGCATAATCATACGAGTGAACTGATGGGAAGCTATGCGCATGCGGATCGTTGCTCAGGATATAATCCGGAAGATGCTCTGGTCCGATGTAGTATTCGTCTGTCAGATTGATGGCGCGTTCTATGACATTTTCCAACTGCCGGACATTTCCCGGCCAGCGGTAACTCTGCAGATAAGGATAGACAGTTGGAAGAATCTCAAATTCCGTCCCTTTATTTCGGTTGTAATTGTCCACGAAGAAATCAGCGAGAAGTTTGATATCGCCTGCGCCTCGATCCTTTAAGGCCGGAGGCTGGATCGTGAACACATTCAATCGGTAATATAAGTCGCCGCGGAACGTTTTGTCCTGTACTGCCTTGCTGAGGTTTTGGTTTGTGGCAGCGATGATCCGGATGTTGACCGGGCGAGGAGAGTTGCTGCCGATCCGAGTGACTTCCCGTGTTTGGATGACACGGAGCAGGGTCGCCTGCACATCTAGCGGCATATCGCCGATCTCGTCCAAGAAGATGGTACCGCCGTCAGCCAGTTCGAATTTACCGGGACGGCCTTCCTTCGCGGCGCCGGTAAAAGCGCCTCGTTCATAGCCGAACAACTCACTTTCAACAAGATTATTCGGGATGGAAGCGCAGTTGATCGCGACAAAAGGTCCGCTGGATACCGGACTGGCATTGTGGATGGCCTGCGCGATCAGTTCCTTGCCGGTCCCGCTTTCGCCTAGGATCAGAACATTCGAATCGCTGCGGGCAGCTTTGACGCAGGCGCTTTTGAGCCGGAGCATCGGTTCAGACTCACCGATGATATCGTTGAAGCTGTATTTGGCGTGATAACCTTCAATCCGTTTGACAAGCTTTTGGATCATCTCCGGCTTGTTGATCCGGACCAGGATCCCGATCAGCTCGTTGGCGCTGTTTTTGATATGATTAATGGACAAATTGAATTTTTTGGATTGCGCAGGATATGAAGCGGCGGCGAGATTAACCTCCAGATTGTAGCACTCTTTACTAAAGAAGTTCCGTTTGCATTCGGAATTGGTCAGATAATCAATGGAGACTAGATCAAAGAACTGTTTGCCGAGGGTATTCGCGTAAGTGAAACCCAGCATGCTTAAAGCGATCGTATTGACCTGAGAGATCCTTCCGGTAGGAGACAGGAGAAAAACGCCGGCGGTCATATTTTCGATCATCATATTGCGCTGACTGTTTAAGAGTTCCAGCTTCGCCATAGCGGCCTTCAGCTTGACCTCACGCGTAATGCTGTCGGCGGCGCAGGAAACCATACCGAGCGTATGCGGATGAGCGTAGGAGATCTTGCAGGTAACGGTAATAGAACCTAAGAGATTATCGTTGGCATCATAGAATGGCGCACCGGCGCAAGCATAAGCCTTGTGCCATTCGATATAATGTTCTTCACCCCAAAACTGAATCGGTTGATTCAAATATAAGGTGGTGCCCACCGCATTCGTTCCGGCCAGAACTTCTGAACGACAGGCGCCGGCAACCAGCAGCGAATAGGATTCTCCTTGATATACGATATCAGGGTCACCGATCACATCCAAGATATAGCCTTCGCGGTCTGAAAGCAAGATATAGGCACCGGATCCCTTCACGATGCTGTACATGCGCTCCATGTACGGACGGCAGATAGACATCAGCTCCGCGTTTAGATTTAACTTGATACTTAAAGCTTCCGGAGAAAGAAGCTTATTGATCAGCTTATGCGGATCAACCTGAGCTTCGCGAGATCGCATCCAGGACGCGAATACTTCCGGACGAACTTCAGAGTAGTCATCATCGATATAACTGATAAAATTCTCCCATTTTCGGTGTATCAGATCCTGATATCCCGGGCTGTTATACGTGGAATTAAACATGTATGCGGTCCTCCTTTTGTCTCAGTTTTATTGTGACAAAATAATAACATGTGACACACCAAAAAGCAAGCAAAAATGACACAAAAACGTGCCATTCTTTATTTTGCAAAAAAAGACGGTAAATGCAAAAGCATATGAACGTTGTAATTTCAACGGTTTATTGAGACCACAAAATAAAACATGCGTAGAAAAAAGTTTGGCATGTGAATTGCAATTATAATATGCACGAATAATAATGTGACACGCAGAAACAACGGTTGCAAATAATCAGGAGGAAGCGATGAAAGTAAAAAATTACAGTAAAGAACAATTGATGAGCTTTTATGAAACAATGATCAGAATCAGAAGATTCGAAGAAGAGACTTTCGAATTCTACAAGAAGGGTCTGATGGCAGGCCTGGCTCATCTGTATCTGGGCGAAGAAGCGATCGCGACAGGCGTTTGCGCAGCGTTAAATGAAGAGGACTATATCGGCTCCACACACAGAGGTCACGGTCATTTAGTCGCGCGCGGTGCGGACACTGACAGAATGATGGCTGAAATTTTAGGTAAAAAGACTGGCTACTCCAACGGTAAGGGCGGCTCCATGCACATCATGGCGATGGACAAGGGTATCCTTGGTGCAAACGGTATCGTAGGCGGCGAGATTCCGATCGCGACCGGCGCAGCATATTCCGCAAAATACAGAGGTACCAATCAGGTTGCAGTATCCTTCATGGGTGACTCGGCGACCAACGAAGGTACTTTCCACGAAAGTATCAACATGGCAGCAGCCTGGGATCTTCCTTGTATCTATGTTATCGAAAATAACCTGTACGGTATCTCCGTAGATATCCGTGACGTAACCAATACACCGGATCTGGCAGTCAGAGCACAGGCTTACAACATTCCGGGCGTTGTCGTAGACGGTATGGACGTTGCAGCAGTATACGAAGCAGCCAAGAAAGCGGTTGAGAGAGCAAGAAAAGGCGAAGGCCCGACACTCATCGAGTGCAAGACATACAGATGGCAGGGACACCACGTCGGCGACCCGGCTACTTACAGAAAGAGAAGAAGCGAGACCGAAAAGGAAGATTGGATGAAGAAGGATCCGATCCCGGCGCTCAAGGAAGCTGTTTTGAAAGCAGGTATCGCAAGCGAAGAAGACTTTGACAAGCTTGACAGACTTGTAGAAGATGAGATCCAGGCAGCCGTTCAGTTCGCAGTGGAAAGTGAATATCCGCCTGCAGAGGATGCTTACACAGACGTATTCCAGCAGGGAACTTTATAGTTTGAGAAATTGAAAGCAGGAGGAAATTGATATGAAAGAAATTACATATGCACAGGCAGTTTGCGAAGCTTTAGATGAAGAAATGGAAAGAGACGATATGGTCATGATGATCGGGGAAGACGTCGGTTTTATCGGCGGCAACTTCAAGGCATCGGTAGGCCTGCTCGAAAAATACGGCGATTTAAGAATGAAAGACAGCCCGATCTCCGAACAAGGTATCGTCGGCATGGGCGTCGGTATGGCACTGACAGGCATGAGACCGGTTGTAGAATTGATGTTCTCCGACTTCCTGCTCGTTGCTGCTGACCAGGTATTCAACCAGATGGCAAAGATCCGCTACATGTCCGGCGGACAGGCTAACGTACCGATGACGATCCGCTGCCCGATCGGCGCAGGCAGATCCTCTGCGGCACAGCACTCTCAGTCCATGCAGGCAATGTGCGCACAGTTCCCGGGTCTGAAGATTGCAGTTCCTTCCACAGCACAGGAAGCAAAGGGTCTTTTGAAGGCAGCGATCCGCGATGACGACCCGGTTATCGTATTCGAGCACAAGATGGAATACAACAAGAAATTCATGGTAGACGATGTCGTAGAACCGATTCCGTTCGGCAAGGCAAGAATCGCAAGAGAAGGTAAGGACATTACCATCGTTGCAACCTCTTCCATGGTCATGAAGTCCGAAAAGGCAGCAGAAAGACTTGCGAAAGAAGGCATCGACTGCGAGATCATCGACCTCAGAACCATCGTTCCGCTGGATACCGAAACGATCATCGAATCCGTGAAGAAGACAGGTAAATTGATCGTTGCTGACGAAGCATACGAAAGATGCGGCATCGGCGCAGAAATCGGCGCAGCGATCGCTGACGATGTATTCTACTATCTGGATGCACCGGTAGGCAGAGTTGCGAACCCGAACGTTCCGCTTCCGTTCAGCCCATCCCTCGAATTCCCGTTGATTCCTTCCGAAGAAAAAGTATATCAGAAAGTATTAACTTATTTCTAGAACGTTAGGGAAGCAAAGGAGGAATCGAAATGGCTGAAATTATCATCATGCCGAAACTGGGTTTTAACATGGATGAAGGAAAACTCGTTGAATGGTATAAGAATGAAGGCGATGCGGTAAAAAAAGGCGAACCTCTTTTTTCCGTAGAAACTGATAAAACGAACATGGATATCGAAGCGACCGGAGACGGTGTTGTCAAGGCACTGCTGATCAATGCAGGCGACAAGATCCCGGTAACGCTTCCGATCGCAGTCGTTGCAGGCGCAGATGAGGATGCATCCGCACTCATTGCACAGGCAAAGGCTGAACTGGCAGACGGCGGTGTTGCAGTAGAAGCAGGAGAAGCACCTGCGGCAGCAGCTCCGGCGAAAGAAGAACTGAAAAAAGCAGCAGCACCGGCAGCAGCTGACGGCAAGAGAAAGATCACGCCGAGAGCAAGACGTGCTGCAGCAGAGAACGATTTGGATCTGGCGACTGCAGACATCGTAGGAACCGGCTGGGAAGGCGGCATCTGCGAAAAAGACGTACTGGAATATCTGGCTTCCAACAAGGTCAAGATTTCTCCGGTCGCAAAGGCGATGGCAGACGCAGAGGGCGTAGACATCAGCGCGATCAAGGGCACCGGTGCAAACGGCAAGATCATGAAGAGCGACATCGAAGCTGCACTGGCAGCAAAACCTGCAGCCGCAGCCGCAGGCGCAGCAGTGCAGGAAGCACAGTTCTCTGCAGACGGCAAAGAAATTCTGGAAGAGATCCCTTACGCAGGTGTTCGCAAGGTCATCGGCGATAGACTGGCACAGAGCAAGTTCACCGCGCCGCATCTGTACTTCACACAGAAAGTGGATCTGACGGAACTCTTAAAGCTCAGAAAGCAAGTCAACGATGCACAGGACAAGAAGACTTCCGTGACCGACTACATTGCAAGAGCAACCGTGATCGCACTGCAGAAGTATCCGGAAATGAACGCTTCTCTGATCGGCGACAAGATCGTCAAATACAAGAGTGTCAACCTAGGTATCGCAGTAGCTTCCCCGACAGGTCTGATCGTTCCGAATGTCAAGAACGCGCAGAACCTGAGTGTCGTAGAACTGTCCAAGGCTTCCACGCCGCTCTTCGACAAGGCAAGGGCAGGCAAGCTGGCTTACGATGAATACAACGGCGGTACGTTCACGATTTCCAATCTGGGTATGTTCGGCATCGAGAACTTTACGGCGATCATCAATCCGCCTGAAGTTGGTATTCTGGCGATCAGCTCTACAAAGGATGAACCGGCTGTCATCGTGAACGCAGCAGGCGAGAAAGAAATCGCAGTCCGTCCGATGATGAACATTCAGCTGACCGTAGACCACAGATTGATCGACGGTCTGCTTGCGGCACAGTTCGTAACGGAGATCAAAAATCTGCTCGAATCGCCGATCAGCTTGATGGTCTAAAGACAGCTATATAAAACAGAAGTAAACGGAACGCTTTTCAAAACATCATACCTTACACCTTAAAAAATGAAATACTGACACATTACTGCACCTTCCGTTTACCAATAAAATGCGGCCGCTGCTGTTTCCTGCACGAATACCGGCGGCCGCAGATTCACAGGAGGACAAAAGATGGCTGATGTAATTATTATGCCAAAATTAGGTTTTAATATGGACGAGGGCAAACTCGTCGAATGGTACAAACAAGTTGGAGACGAGATCAAGAAAGGTGAGCCTCTTTTTTCTGTAGAAACAGATAAAACAAATATGGACATTGAGGCAACCGGGGATGGCGTTGTCCGTGCGCTCCTCATCAATGCGGGCGACAAGATCCCGGTAACTCTGCCGATTGCGATCGTTGCGGGCAAAGAAGAGAATATTGACGATGCTTTGGCCGCAGCAAAGAAGGAATTGGCAGGCGGAGGCGTTGCCGTAGAAGCAGAAGCGGCACCTGCACCGGCAGCTGAAGCGCCGGCAGCGCCGACCGCAAAAAAAGATTCCGCGTATGATTACGAGATCGCAGTCATCGGCGGCGGCCCAGGCGGTTATGTAGCAGCGATCAAAGCTGCGCAGATGGGTAAAAAGACCATCATCATCGAAAAAGAAAACTTCGGCGGCACCTGCCTGAATGTAGGCTGCATTCCGACCAAGGCACTGCTGAGAAGTGCAGAAGCACTCAAAGAAGTGAAAGAATCGGCAAAATTCGGTGTTGTCGATGTCGATACAGCGAAAGCTGATTTGGACCTGACCAAGGTACAGGATAGAAAGAAAGGTGTGATAAAGCAGCTGGTCGGCGGCGTGCAGGGACTCCTCAAGAGCAACGGTGCGACGATCAAAAACGGCACAGGCAAGCTGGTCGACGCACACACGATCGAAGTCGGCGGCGAAAAGATCACTGCTGAGAATATCATCATTGCAACCGGTTCTCAGTCCAAGTCCCTGCCGATCAAGATCGATCCGAAAGCAACCGTCCTGACAAGCAAAGAAATGCTGGATATTGATAAGAAACCGGCTTCTGTTGCAGTCATCGGCGGCGGCGTCATCGGCATCGAATTCGCATACTTCCTTGCGACGATCGGCGTAGACGTTACCGTCGTAGAATTCCTTGATCGGATTTTGCCGATGGTCGACGAAGAAATCACCGCGCAGGTGACAAAACACCTGACAGACATTGGCATCAAGATCAACACCAGCGCGAAGGTGACCGAGATCACTGCTGACAGCGTGAAGTTTGAAAAAGACGGCGCTGTACAGGAAGTGAAGTGCGAGCAGGTACTCATGGCAGTCGGCAGAGGTCCGGATTTGACGGGTATCGATACAGAAGCACTTGGCATCAAGACGGAAAGAGGCGCGATCGTGACAGATCTGACGCTCAAGACAAACGTACCGAACATCTATGCGATCGGCGATGTGAACGGCAAGGCTATGTTGGCACATACTGCTTCCATGGAAGGTATCGTGGCAGTCGAGAACATCTGCGGACACAACGTGACCATGGATTACAGCAAGATCCCGAGCGCGATCTATATTCAACCTGAGATCGCAAGCATCGGCTTGACCGAAAAGCAGGCTAAGGAAAAATACGGCGAGATTAAGGTTGGCAGATTCCCATTGATGGCAAACGGCAAGGCAAAAGTAGCCGGCGAAGAAAGAGGTCTGGCAAAGGTCATCACCGAAGCGAAATACGGCGAAATCGTGGGTGTACATCTGTACTGCATCCACGCGACTGATATGATCGCAGAGGCTTCCGTTGCGATGAAGCTGGAAGCGACCGCAGAAGAAGTTGCGATGGCAATTCATCCGCATCCGACTGTATCCGAGATCATGCACGAAGTGATGCATGCAGTCGGCGGCAGAGCGATCCACTGCTAAGCAGACGGACCAAATGTGCAGCAGCTTATGAGAATTGTATGTTTAGGAGACAGCTTCACACAGGGATTTGGCGTCGAAGAGCAGGAATGCTGGGTCAGCATCCTGAACCGCGAAATGCCCTGGGAGTTTGTGAATAAAGGTGTCAATGGAGACACCACGACGGGGCTTTTAGCCCGTTTCCATCGAGATGTTGTCGAAGAAAAACCACGCTATGTGTTTCTCGACGGCGGCTTCAACGATTTTCTGGCAGGCGCAGAACGCGGTGGTGTGCAAGCGAATATGATGTCGCTTGTACACCAAGCGTATCATAACAATATCGTTCCGGTCGTACTGATGATCCCGGCAGGCAATGCCAAACAATTCAAGCAGCACTGGCCGGCATTTATCGACATCGATCGTGTACAAGCCGAATACGAAGCTTACCGGGCGTGGCTCAAAGCATTTTGCAGGGGCTTTTCGCTGTTCTGTATCGATTGTTATGAGGTGGCTGACAATGCGGACTTTGCGGACCACAAATACTTGGATGGCATTCACATGACCCCGGCGGGACATGCGGATATCGCAGCATATATTATCAAATTTTTAGAGAAAGCAGTACATTAACTGCACGGAAATTTAGGAGGTTTATCATGGCAATGATGACAGGCGCAGAGTATATCGAGAGCTTAAGAAAGTTAAATACAAGAGTTTACATGTTCGGTGAAAAGATCGAAAACTGGGTAGATCACCCGATGATTCGTCCGTCCATCAACTGCGTAGCAGTAACATACGATCTGGCGCAGGATCCGCAGTACGAGGATCTGATGACAGCAACTTCCAACCTCACCGGCAAGAAGATCAATCGTTTCGCAAACATCCACCAGAGCACCGAAGACTTAAAGAAAAAAGTAAAGATGCAGAGACTCTGCGGACAGAAGACGGCTTCCTGTTTCCAGAGATGCGTCGGCATGGACGCGTTCAACGCAGAATACTCCACCACTTATGAGATTGATAAGAAATACGGCACAGACTACCATGAAAGATTCAAAAAGTTCCTGGAATTCGTACAGGAAAACGACCTCGTCGTAGACGGTGCGATGACAGACCCGAAGGGTAACCGCGGACTGGCACCGCATGCACAGGTCGACCCGGATATGTTCGTCAGAATCAAAGAAGTCAGAGCAGACGGTATCGTCGTACGCGGCGCGAAATGCCACCAGACCGGTTCCATCAACTCCCACTGGCATCTGGTTATGCCGACACAGGCAATGAGAGCGGAAGATAAGGACTATGCAGTATCCTTTGCATGTCCGTCCGATGCAGAAGGTCTTTACATGATCTACGGCAGACAGTCCTGCGATACACGGAAATTAGAAGAGGGTGCAGATGTAGACCTTGGCAACAAGCAGTTCGGCGGTCAGGAAGCGTTAGTTGTCTTTGATGATGTCTTCATTCCGAACGAATATGTATTCATGGCAGGCGAATATGACTTCGCAGGCATGCTGGTAGAGCGTTTCGCAGGCTTCCACAGACAGAGCTACGGCGGCTGCAAGGTCGGTGTCGGCGATGTCGTGATCGGCGCAGCAGCATTAGCAGCAGAATACAACGGCGCAGACAAGGCATCCCACATCAAGGATAAGCTGATCGAAATGACCCACCTGAATGAAACCCTGTACGCATGCGGTATCGCCTGCTCGGCAGAAGGACATCCGACAGAATGCGGCAGCTACATCATCGACCTGCTTTTGGCAAACGTCTGCAAGCAGAACGTCACCAGATTCCCATATGAGATCGTCAGACTGGCGGAAGACATCGCAGGCGGTCTGATGGTAACGATGCCGAGCGAAAAAGACTTCAAGTCTGACATGGTCGTAGGCAGAAACGGCGAAACGATCGGCGATGTATGCAACAAGTTCTTTGCAGCAAATACCGATAAGTGCACGACCGAAGAGAGAATGAGAGTCTTAAGATTCCTCGAAAACATCTGTCTGGGATCGTCCGCAGTCGGCTACCGGACCGAGTCCATGCACGGTGCAGGCTCCCCGCAGGCACAGCGGATCATGATCCAAAGACAGGGCAATATCGAAGGCAAGAAGGCGCTTGCGAAGGCGATTGCAGGAATCAAATAAGGCAAAGATAGGAGAAGGTCTATGGACTGGAGAACATATTACAAAGAGCGTCTGATGAGCGCAGACGAAGCAGTGAAGCTGATCAAGGATAACGATAAGCTGGTGCTTGCCCACGATGTGGGCGAGCCGCCGGCACTGGTCGAAGCAATGGTCAGAAACGCTGCAAGCTATAAAAATGTAGAAATCTCACACATGTTCACCTTAGGAAGCGGCGCATACTCCCACCCGGAGTATGCGGACAACTTCCACATGAACCTGTGGTTCGTCAGCGGACCGGTCAGAAAATGCATCACAGATGGGCGTGGGGACTATACACCGATGTACTTTCATGAAACACCGGGACTGATGCGGGACGGTACCATCAAAGTGGATACCGCTTTGATCATGGTGACCCCGCCGGACGAAAACGGCAAAGTATCCACCGGCGTAGCCGGAGACTATACCGTACAGGCAGTCAGATCCGCCAGAACGGTCATTGCGCAGATCAATGATCAGGTACCGTTCACCTATGGCGGGGCAGTCTTTGATGTGACAGAGATCGATGCGTTCGTGGAATGCAATCAGCCGCTGCCGGCACTGCCGGATGCGAAGATCGGCGAAGTGGAGAGCCTGATCGGTAAGAACTGCGCAAGCGTCATCGAAGACGGTGCGTGCCTGCAGCTGGGGATCGGTTCCATTCCGGATGCGGTCTGCCACGAGCTGGTACATAAAAAGCACCTCGGTATTCACTCCGAAATGCTCGGTGACGGCGTCGTCAAACTGTACGAAGAAGGCGCAGTCGATAACAGCCTGAAGCAGATCGACAAGGGCAAATTCGTATTCAACTTCGTGATGGGTTCGCAGAAGTTGTATGATTTCTGCGATAAGAATGATAAATGTATGCTGATGCCGGTAGACTATGTCAATGATCCGCGTATTATTTGCCAAAATGATAATGTCGTCAGCATCAACGGCGGTCTTGCTGTAGACTTCTACGGACAGGTCGCAGCAGATACAATCGGCTATACCCAGTTCTCCGGCGTCGGCGGACAGGTAGACTTCATCCGCGGCGCAGCTTGGAGTAAGAACGGCAAAGCGATCATTGCGATGCCTTCGATGACGGTCAAGAAGGACGGGACGAAGATCTCCAAGATCAATCCGCTGCTGTCTGAAGGCACTGTCGTTGCGACACCGAGACACGATGTAGACTATATCGCGACCGAATACGGTATTGTACGTCTCAAAGGACTGACGATCCGAGAACGCGCGAAAGCCTTGATTAGCATCGCGCATCCGGATTTCAGAGAAGAACTGAGAGACGATTACGAAAAGATGTTTCACGAAAAATTTTAAGCAGCATGGAAACAAAATAGAAAAAGGAGATGAAGATCATGCAGGCATTAAAAGTAGTACCGGAAATTTTATACTTTGACACATTCGAAGATTTCAACGAAGAATTTAAGTTAGGCAAAGGCGATATCCTCGTGACAAACGAATGGATGTACACGCCGTACGTAAAACCGTTAGGTATTGATATTCCTGTCATTTTCCAGGAAAAATACGGAAAGGGTGAACCTTCCGACGAAATGATCGACGCCATCGCAAAGGACATGAAAGGCTATGAATACGACCGGATCGTTGCGTTCGGCGGCGGCACCATCGTAGATATCTGCAAGATCCTTTCCCTGGAACTGCCGGAACATTCCGTTAAAGTATTTACCAAGGAAGTACCGGCTAAGAAGATCAAAGAACTGATCGTGATCCCGACCACTTGCGGAACCGGTTCCGAAGTGACAAACGTTGCGGTAGCGGAATTAAAATCCTTACATGTCAAGATGGGTCTCGCGGTAGATGAAACCTATGCAGATAAAGCGGTATTGATCCCGGAATCCCTGCAGGGACTGCCGGATTATGTATTTGCGACCAGCTCCATCGACGCGCTGATCCACGCGACCGAAAGCTATCTGTCCCCATTTGCGTCCCCACAGACGGAATTGTTCTCTCTGAAGGCGATCGAAATGATCATGAACGGTTATATGCAGATGATCGCAAAGGGCGGCAATACCGCTGCGGCAAGAAAGGACGTCTTAAAGGACTTCTGCCTGGCGTCCAACTATGCGGGCATCGCGTTCGGCAATGCGGGCTGCGGAGCGGTCCATGCTCTGTCCTACTCCATCGGCGGCGCTTTCCACGTGCCGCACGGCGAATCCAACTATCAGTTCTTTACCGAAGTCTTCAAGACTTACATGAAACGGGATCCGGATGGCAAGATCGCGTCCCTCAACAAGGTTTACGCGGATATTCTTTGCTGTGATGTCGCAAACGTCTATGACGAGCTGGACGGTGTCCTGAACAAGCTGATCACCAAGAAGCCGCTGAGAGAATACGGCATGACAGAGGATCAGATTGAAACCTTCACGAAATCGACCGTGGACAATCAGCAGAGACTTTTGAGCAAGAGCTATGTTCCGCTGTCCTATGAAGAACTCAGACAGATCTTTGTAAACTTATATTGATTGACGAAAAACAGGCACACATATTAAGGAAGAAAATATGAAATTTATAGAATCCCCGTGGACCGATCCCTACTATAATCTGGCACTGGAAGAATACGTATTCGAAAAGCTGGATCGCAGCACAGATTGGCTGATCCTGTGGCAGAACTACAACACCATTGTGATCGGAAAATATCAGAATACCGTAGAAGAGATCAATGCGGACTATGTCAAAGAACATGGCATTTCGGTCGCACGCCGCTTGTCCGGCGGCGGCGCCGTTTACCATGACAAAGGCAATCTGAACTACACGATCATCGTTGACAAAAATGACGATTTTGATTTTAACTTTCAGTACTTCGTACTGCCGGTCACGAACGCGCTCAAGATGTTTGGGCTGGACGCCGCGTTTTCGGGACGCAACGATGTGACCATCGACGGTAAAAAATTCTCCGGCAATTCACAGTATGTGAAGCAGAACCGGATCATGCACCACGGCTGCATCATGCTGGACTCCAATCTGGCGAATGTGGCCGATGCCCTGCGTGTCAAACCGGTCAAGCTGGAATCCAAGAGCACCAAATCCGTCAGAAGCCGTGTCACGACGATCAACGCAAATCTTGCGGAACCGATTTCGATGGATGTCTTTAAGACAGCGCTTAAGGTGCAGGTTGCGGCAGGCAATGAGATGGAAGCCTACGGGTTGACGGAGCATGACATCGCTGAGATCCAAAAACTCAGAGATGCCAAATATGCGACGTGGGAATGGAACTACGGATTTTCACCGGAATATACCGTTCGCAAAGAGGAAAAATTCGACGGCGGTATCGTGACGGCACATATGAATGTCGAAAAAGGACACATCAAGGAGATCAAACTCTTTGGTGACTTCTTCGGCAACGGGGAGATTTCAGAATTGGAAGAGGCCTTACGCGGTCTTCCTCTGGATGAAGATCTGGAGAAAAATTTAGAAAAGATCCATATTGAAGAATACATGAAAGGCATTCATGTCGATGAGCTGGCTGCCCTGCTGAGAGACTAGGAGATACGCAAGGCGGCACAGACGAAGATGTTTTCTGCTCCTCAATTATTACATATACAAAATAATTGGCAAAACGGCGGCACGACTGCGCAGGCGGAAGCGGCGCTGTTTTGTTTTTTTGAATACGCATGCAGGATAGAGTTGTTTCTTGCTGCAAAATCAAGTATACTAATACCATAGATGCTTTGCGTGAAAGGAGCGGAGAAGGGATGGGAATGACGACAGATCAGACAACGAAGGCGAAAAAAATCTCCCTTGGGATAGAAGATTTTAAAGAAATCATCGTTAAAAACGGATATTATGTCGATAAGACCCGGATGATACAGGAATTACTCGAAAGCAACGCAAAGGTGAGTCTGTTCATGCGTCCGCGCCGCTTTGGCAAGACACTGAACCAGAGCATGATCCGACGTTTTTTTGAAGACGAGCGGACACAAGAAGGGGAAAAGGTCGACAACGGCGATCTTTTTGAGGATCTTGCGATCACAACCTGCGGCGAGGAAGTCCTTACACATCAGCAGCGCTACCCGGTGATCTCCATGACCTTAAAGTCAGCAAAACAGAAGAACTATCATCTGGCGTATGAAGAACTGAAAAAGCGGATCAGTGAAGAGTACAAGAGACATCAGTATGTCTTAATAGGCAATGCTCTGTCCGAGGATGAAAAAGAAAGGTTCCGAAGCATCGCGGCCTTACAGCCGGAGGAAAGCTTGTATCAAGATGCGTTGGGATTCTTATCGGCGTGTCTGGCGAAGCATCACGGCAGAAACGTGTGGATCTTGATCGATGAATATGACGTGCCGTTGGAAAATGCCTACCTTCAAGGCTTTTACGATGAAATGCTCATGTTTATCCGCTCTTTGCTTGAATCGGCGCTTAAGACAAATCCGTACCTTGAAAAGGGCATCATCACCGGATGCCTGCGGATCAGCCGCGAAAGCATCTTTACCGGGCTGAACAATCTGGAAGTACACTCGATCCTCAGTCCGAATTATTCTGACTGTTTTGGATTTACAGAAGCCGAAGCGGAAGCAATGATGGCGTATTATGCGCTTTCGGATAAATATGCAGAATTGAAAGAATGGTACGACGGCTACCGGTTCGGCAATGTGGAGATCTACAATCCGTGGAGCATTTTGCATTACATTCGTATGGCACAGGGGGATCACGGTTACCTTCCGCGTCCGTATTGGTCCAACACCTCATCGAACAGTATTGTGCGGGAACTGGTGCAGAAAGCGGATGCCAATACACGAAACGAATTGGAGATCCTCATGAATGGCGGCAGCATTGAAAAGCCGGTGCATGAAGAGATCACCTACGGTGACGTCTATGATTCACAGGACAATCCATGGAACTTCCTGTTCTTTACCGGCTATCTGAAAGCCGGCACACAAAGGCTGGAGGAAGAACAAATTTATTTGGAGCTCAAGATCCCGAACCGCGAGATCAAAGCGGTGTACCGGCAATCCATTATTGCGTGGTTCAATGAAAAAGTGAGCCATATGAATGTCGATGTGCTGATCCGTGCATTGGAGACGGGGGATTGTGAGACTGCGGCGGAATTTCTTCGCCGACAGCTGATGGAGACCATCAGCTATTACGACTATGCGGAAAACTATTATCACGGATTTTTGGCGGGCCTTTTGAGCGCGGCAAACACGTATCAGGTAGTTTCCAATCGCGAGAGCGGAAACGGCAGACCAGATCTTGTAATGACAGAACGAAGGTTCATGGGACGTGCCGTCATTCTGGAGATCAAGATCGCAAAGAGTTTCCGCGAAATGCAAGCGAAGTGCGAGGAAGGCTTGGCACAGATCAAGGCAGAAAACTATGCGCAGCCGCTCGAGGATGACGGTTATCAGGAAATCCTCCAATATGCGATCTGCTTCTTCAAAAAAGGCTGTATGATCCAAAAAACACGGTAACGGAAAACCCCTGCGAGGCACCCTTGTCTTAAATAAGGAGCGCCCGCAGGGGTTTTGGAATAGAAAAACATTAATTAGGTATTTGCAAGTTTGATTAGAGCGCTTCGAGCGGATTTGGCTCGCCGGCTTCGAAGGCGCGTACCGACTCAAATACACAGCGGCACATTTGTGAAACGGCGGAGTCTGTGTAAAAAGCAGTATGCGGTGAAAGGATAACATTCGGGAAACTCTTTAAAATAGCCATTTGGCGATTTGCCAGAACTTCGCCGCTGCGGTTCAGGAAGTAAAGTCCGGCTTCGTCTTCCAGCACATCTAAAGCTGCACCGCCGACCTTTCCGGATTCGATCCCGTCAATCAGAGCGTCCGTATCGACCAGAGTACCTCTGGCCGCATTGACGATCATAACGCCGTCTTTCATTTTGGCTAAAGCATCCCGGTCGATCAGATGATAGTTATCTGCGGTTGCCGGGGCATGCAGGGTAAGAATATCGGAATTTTCAAGCAGCGTATCGAGTGAAACATACTCCGCGTATTCGGAAACTTCCGCATTCGGATAAATATCATAAGCAAGGATCCTGCAGCCAAAGCCGCTTAAATGCTTGATCACGGTCTTGCCGATCCGGCCGGTACCGATAACGCCGACCGTACATTCGGACAACTCACGGCCCATTTTGCCCTTGAAGGAAAAGTCCTGCACTTCAACTCTTTTCATGATATGCGCAAAACGGCGGCATACCATGAGCATGAGCATGATCGCGTAATTGGCGACGCTGTCAGGCGAATACTGCGAATGTCCGACCTTGATATCGAGTTCCTTACACTTTTGCAGATTGATATGATCAGTACCGATGCTTCGAGTGAGCAGGTATTTGACACCGTTGGCGGCGAAAGCTTCGAGCATTTCATCGGTGCATTCGGATGCCAGAATAGAAACCGCTTCGTGCCCCTTTACCATCGGAATATTTTCCACACTTTGATAATCGGCATAACCGGTATAAGCAAAGCCGTACTCTTCCGAAAGCTTGTCAAAGAAAAACTTTTCGTCAAATTCTCTGAGATTGTAGATAAATATTTTCATCTTGTTCACCCTGCCCCTTACTTTTCACCAAACATTTTTTTCAGCCGGCGGATTCCCTCGCGAATGGCTTCCTCACTGGAAGCGTAGGAGAAGCGGAGATAACCTTCACCGCCCTCGCCGAAGGCGCTGCCCGGTGTAGCGAGAACCTGCACTTCATCGAGGATCTTAACGGCAAGATCCTGCGAAGGCATTTCGAAGCTTTTTACATTCGGGAATGCGTAGAAAGCGCCGCCCGGCGTGATGCAGGAAAATCCCTGCACCTGATTCAGACCCTCTATCAGGATATTGCGTCTTTTTTCATATTCTCTGCACATGGCATCGACAGAATCCTGCGGTCCGAGGATCGCAGCAGCAGCGGCTTTCTGGCAGGCCGCGGTGACGCTGGAACCCATGCTTTCCTGCAGCAGCGTCATTCTTTCGCGCACTGCGGTCGGAGCCACGATGTAGCCGATCCTCCAGCCGGTCATGGCGTAGGACTTTGAGAAGCTGTTTACGGTAATGACGTTATCCTTCATTTCCGGGATAGAAGCGATGCTGAAGCTCTTTTGGCCATCGTAGATGATCGCTTCATACGGTTCGTCAGAAATAACGATCAGATTATATTCTAAAGCGACCTGCGCGATTTCACGAATATCCTGTTCGGTAAGAACGGAACCGGTAGGATTGCAAGGTGAGTTGATCAGGATTGCTTTTGTTTTCGCTGTGATCTTTTCTTTAATATCTTGTACAGTAACGCGAAATCCGTTTTCCTCTTTGGTAGGAACGACCACGGATTTACCGCCCGCGATATGGACATATCCGAAATAATTTGGGAAACATGGGGTTGGGATGATGACTTCATCTTCCGGTTCCAGGATAGTTTCCATGGTTAAAAGTAAAGCTTGACCGGCGCCGAAGGTAATGTGGATGTTGTCCTCTGTTACGTAGGACATACCGTTATAATCTCTCATTTTAGCGGCTAACGCACTGAGAAGCGGCTGGATCCCCTGGTTGGCAACATACTTTGTCCAACCGTTTTGCAGGGCAAGGCAGCCTTCGTCGATAATATTCTGCGGTGTAGGAAAGTCAGGTTCCCCTAAACCGAAACTAACTACGTTGTCATACTTGGATGCTAAAACCGTCATGGCCCGGATGCCGGAAGTCGGCATACTCAGGGCACGGCTGCTGATCTTGATCATTTTTTTCTCCTTTTGAAAACACAGAGCTGCTTTCGCAGCCCTGTATATTTTTGTGAAAACAATTTATCTTTGCGGTAATTTAACGTTATTTATTTTGCCTTTGGAAGGAAATTCGGGTCAGCCGGGAGTTCGCCCTTCAGATATCTGTCACGGATGTCTCTCCAGGTTTCCGTACCCTTCCAACCGAATTTATCCGGGTCAAAGATCGGATCCTTGCCCGCTTTTTTCTGTTCTTCAAAGTCTTCCAGAAGCTTCTTTGCGATCGGCAGGCAAGTCAGCAGGAAGATCATGTTGCCCCAGGTGATCAAGCCGATACCGACGTCTCCGAAGTTCCATGCGGTCGTGCTGTCCATAACGCCGGCCAGAACAACGAATGCCAAGAATACAACGTGGAGCGTGATGGATGCCCACTTCGGAACAGATTCCTTGAAGAAGTAAGTCAGAGTAGATTCGCAGTTATACATCTGGTTCATGCAAGTTGTAAATGCGAAGAATACCAGAGCGATGGAAACAAAGTGCGGACCCCAGGAGAATACGGTACCGATCGCGGTCTGTACCCATGGAGCGCCCGGACTTGTATTGCCGACCAGATTTGCGGATTCGATGAGCAGGTTGCCGTCTGCGCCGACGCAGTTGAAAGTATTGGTCAGGATCATGATGATGCCGGTAGCGGTGCATACAAAGAGCGTATCAATGTATACGGAGAAGGACTGGATCAGACCCTGCTTAGCCGGGTGAGATACTTCCGCGGAACCTGCGGACGGAGTTGCGGTGGACATACCGGTTTCCGATGAATATACGGCACGTTTGGTTCCCCAGATCACAGCACTGCCGAGCGCGCCGCCGAATACGGAGCCCGGAACGAATGCGGACTTGAAGACAAGACCGAGTGCAGCCGGAAGCTGCGCGATGTTCATGAATAAAATGATCAGAGCAACGATGATGTAAGCTGCTGCCATAACCGGAACGACAATTTCTGCGAAACGACCGATTCTCTTGGAACCGCCGAATGCAAGATAAGCAAGGAATGCTGCCATAACGACGGCAGTTACCCATAATGGAATACCGAAGGCTGAATCAAGAGCCTGTGCGCAGGCGTTTGCCTGAAGGCAGTTCTGCGTCATAGCTTCTGCGATAATGAAGATGATTCCGTAAACAATACCTAACGTTCTGCAGTTTGAACGTTTTCCCATATAATAAGCAGCATTGCCTCGATATTCGCCGTCACGCTTCTCTTTGTAAAGCTGAGCCATGGAACATTCAATGAAAGTGGTAGCAGCGCCGAAGATGGCAACCATCCACATCCAGAACAGCGCGCCAGGACCGCCGAAGCAGATACCGGTCGCAACGCCTGCGATATTACCGGTGCCGACACGACCGGCGATCGCCAGACAGAAGGCCTGGAAGGAAGAAAGACCATGCTCGGAAGACTGGCTGCCGAACAGCATCTTTACCATGATCTTGATGTGACGGATCTGCGGTGCACGCAGTACGATGGTGAATAATAATCCTGCGCCGAGACAAAGGACCGGCAGAGGCGTTGACCACAAGATGTCATTGAGTGTGGCTACGATGGAATTAAAAGCTTGCATAGATAACCTCCTTTTTGCGTGTGATATTTTTTTATCAGAAAAATCTTACCGCAAAGATTGTGCCAAGAAAGAAATCCTTGGTTTGACTTGTTTTTAACGAATAGAGCACAAAGACGCGGTGTCAAACCAGACTCAAAATCGTCAGCCTCGGTTCAAACGCGGCGGCGGATACGGAAGTGGTGCGTGACGCGCTTTCTCCGAGAGAAAAAATAAGACATTGACAAGTTTTTTCTTTGAATGTAATATAAAATGCAATTATGGCAGACGTAAAAAACAACTTTATAATCAAAGGAGGCGTTCTCAAATGAAAGCATTACAATATGTGGGTGCGAGAAAGGTCGAGGTAAAAGACGTACCGGTCATACCTCCGGCACCGGGACAAGCCAAGATCAGAGTTACTTATTGCGGGGTGTGCGGATCAGATATCGGGATCTATTCCGGGAAACATCCGCGGGCAAAAGCGCCGCTGACCATCGGTCATGAGTTTGTTGGCGTGATTGAAGAAATAAACGGAGAAGCAAACGGCCTGCACATCGGTGATCGGGTTGCGGCGTATCCGCTTCTTTCCTGCGGAACCTGCTATGCGTGCAGGACGGGAAAAGACTATATCTGCAGACAGCTCAGATTGATCGGGATCGATTTGGACGGAGGCATGGCAGAGTACGTGAACTGCAGTACGGACGCATTATTCCGGCTTCCGGAAAATGTACCGGATCCGGTTTGCACCGTGATCGAACCGCTTGCAGTTGCGGTACACAGTGTGCGCAGATCAAGATTTAAACCGTTGGATTCGGCAGCCATCATCGGCGCGGGACCGATCGGGATCTTAGTGGGCTTGGTCCTGAAAGAAAGCGGAGCTGCCAGGATCATCATTTCGGATATTTCGGAAGCAAGACTGGCGCTTTGCAGAGAATTCGGTTTTGAGACCATCGACAGCCGAAAGGAGTCTCTGGTTGAATATGTGAGCAAAACAACGGACGGCGAAGGGGTGAACATCGTATATGAGTGCTCCGGCGTTGCTGCAGGAGCGGAGGAAATGACCTATCCTGTCTGCGCAGACGGCATGATCTGTCTTGTCGGCGTTCATAAAGAAGCACGCAGCGTGATGCTTTCCGATATGCATTTTCGGGAACTGAATCTGACTGCGACTCGCGTTTATGAGAAAGAAGAATTTCGACAGACCGTAGACTATATGGCAAGGATCCCGGAAGAAGTCGCAAAGATTGTGACCGATGTGATCCCTTTGGAGGAGAGTGAACAGGTATTTGAATATATTGCGGATCCCGAAAACGCCGCTATGAAGGTGGTGATCCGGTGCAGCAAGGAGGAAACAAAATGAATTTATTTGATCTAAGCGGAAAAAGGGCTATTGTAACAGGCGGAACACGGGGACTGGGACACGGCATGGCTGAGGGACTGCTGGAAGCGGGCGCGGCAGTGGTGATCATCGGAACAAGCAAAACCGTCTATACAGCCGCGGAGGCGTTTTGCGGCAGAGGCCTTTTGTGCAAAGGCGTAATTGCGGACTTGAGCGATGAAACGCAGCGGATCACTGCGTTTGACGAAGCGGTACGTCTTTTGGGAGGACTGGATATCCTGGTGAACTGCGCCGGAATCCAGCGCAGACATCCGGTGCAGGAATTCCCGATGGAGGATTGGGATGCCGTGCTTGCGACAAATTTAACGGCTTCCTTCCATCTCAGCCAGCTTGCGGCGAAGGAATACTTAAAAAAAGAACAGCCTTACGGAAAGATCATCAATGTCGCATCCATGCTTTCCTTCTTCGGCGGAAATACGGTCGTTGCCTATGCGGCATCGAAAGGCGGGATCGCGCAAATGACGAAGGCTTTTTGCAATGAGCTTGCGGTGAAAGGGATCAACGTCAATGCGATCGCACCGGGATACATGGACACGGAGCTCAACACCGCGCTTACCGATCCGAACAATCCTCGCTTCAAGGAGATCACCGATCGCATCCCGGCCGGAAGATGGGGGAATGCGGACGATATGAAAGGTGTGACGGTTTTCTTGGCGTCATCGGCATCGGACTATGTTCATGGGGCAATCATCCCGGTTGACGGGGGATATCTTGTAAAGTAATGCAATTGAAAAAAGGAAAATAATCACGGAAGAAGACGGGGTCTTGCCTTTGGCAGGGCTCCTATTTTGTTTTGGAAAAAAATACAAAAAAAGATTGGCATAAATATTGCTTTATATTTTTTTACAAACAAAAATCACTTCGGGAAGCCGAAGAAGATGGACTGAAGTAGGAGAATAAGGAGATAAAAATGGCAAAGTACAAAGTTGTGATTACCGATCACGAATATGACAACCTTGAAAACGAAAAAAAAGCGCTCAGTGAACTGGATGTGGAATTGCTGGACTGTCAGTACAAAGATCCGGAAAACATTTTGAAAGTTGCAAAAGACGCAGACGCATTGATTATCCAATATGCGAAGATGCCGCGGGAATTGGTGGAACAGCTGGACAAATGTAAGGTCATTGCGCGTTATGCGACCGGCTTTGACGGCATTGATCTGGAGGCATGCACCGAAAAAGGCATTTATGTCTGCAATGTTTCCGACTACTGCAGAGAAGAAGTATCGACTTACGCGCTTTCTTTACTTTTGGAAATGGCGACACGCGTCGGAAAGCATAATGCATGGACGCATCAAGGAAACTGGTTCGGCATGCCGGGAAAACAGCACAGCTTGAAGAATCAGGTCATCGGAGTTGTCAGCTTCGGAAGGATCGCAAGAAGCTATATCGACAAGATCAAACCGCTCTGTGCCAATATTTGGGTCTACGATGCATATGTGGACGATGATGCAATTTTGCAGTACGGCGTTGTGCCGAAAACCCTGGATGAGCTCTATGCAGGCGCCGATTATATCTCTTTGCACTGTCCGCTGACGGAAGAAACGCGCCATTTGATCAACAAAGAAGCTCTTCAGAAAATGAAAAAATCTGCTGTTCTGATCAATGTTGCCAGAGGCGCGGTCGTATCGGAAGAAGATCTGGTATGGGCCTTGGAAAACGGTGAGATCGCGGGAGCCGCGTTAGATGTATTGGAGCAGGAACCGCCGGAAAAAGACAATCCGCTGTTTAACTTTGAGAATGTGATCATATCGCCGCATTCCGCATGGTATTCTGAAGAGTCCCAGGCAGTGCTGCAGAGAACGCCGGCGGAGGATGTCGTACGTGTTTTGAAAGGGCAGCTGCCGCTGAATCTGGTAAATAAGGAGATCCTCGATAAAAAATAGTATCGCAAAACGAAGCAGAGCACGGAGGAGCAAAAATGAAACTTCAAGAAAAAAACAGAATTCATTACACCTTTTTGATTGACGATGACAACAAGCTCATACCGTGCGACGATGCCGCACAGGATTTCCTGCAGTCGATCGATGCCAATATCATCGGCGAACAGATCCTAAAACTGAAATTAAATTCCACGATGACGATGTCAACCTTTATGTTGAACGATACCAGTTACAGTTTGAAGGTAATCCCGACAAACATCGCATATGAAAATTCGGAACGGCATGCATCTTTTCTGTCAACCGTCACACATATCGTAATTGTGCAGAACCAGTTTCTTTTTGCCGAACTGCTGCATGATATCGGAAAATATACGGTTTATTCAAAAGAGTTTGAAAAAATTATCGAAGCTTATGATGACGCTATTTACATCAACAATGAAAAGGGAGATCCGATCTGTTTCAATGAACGTTATCTTGAAGTTACCCATTTCTCGTACGGGGATTTTTTTGGCGAGAATGCCTATGCGGATGACTCGGAGCTTTTTACGCCGGTCGTATCTCCGACAGTCATGAGTCGGAAGGCTGATGTAACCAGCTTCCAACACTGCAAATCAGGAATCGATATCATTACAAACGGAATTCCGATCTATCTGGGCAGCGGCGATTTTAAAATTGTGCTTTTTGTGCTGTCTGCGTTGAGCAATTCGGCCATCAAGACCTATCACCGATTGGCGATTCAAAAAAGCACATCGGCACAGGTCAAAAATGGGATCATAAATTCGCCGACCAATATCGATATTATTGCGGAAAGTCATCTTATGAAAAAATGCATGCAGGACGCGCTCAAGCTCTCTTCCTACAATGTACCGTGCCTGCTGCTCGGCTCATCCGGATGCGGCAAAGAGGTATTTGCGTCGCTGATCCATGCAACCAGCCGGCGGAACATCAAACCGTTTGTAAAGATCAACTGCAGCACACTTTCTTCCACCTTGTTGGAATCGGAGTTGTTCGGCTACGAAGCAGGTTCCTTTACCGGTGCGCTCAGCAAAGGAAAACAGGGATTCTTTGAAACGGCAAATCAGGGGACACTTTTTCTGGACGAGATTGGGGATATGCCGCTGGATTCCCAGGCAAAGCTGCTTCGTGTGCTGGAAACCGGAGAGTTCTATCGTGTAGGCGGCAATGTGCCGATCAAGACGGACGTCAGAATTCTCGCGGCGACCAACAAGAATCTGAAGGAACAGATAAAAAAAGGCGAGTTTCGAAGTGACCTGTATTACCGCCTGAATGTTGCCGCGCTGCATATTCCGGATCTGAAAGACCGAAAAGAAGATATCCCGCTTCTGGTCAATCATTTTTCGTACAACTATAATGTCACATATCACACCTATAAGGTTTTCAGCAAGGAGCTGCTGCAGATTTTTGAAAATTACCGTTGGCCAGGCAATGTCCGAGAACTTCGGAACGTGGTAGAGCGACTGACGATCCTGAGCACGAGTACGGTGCTGTCAGCGGTAGATATCGCGGATTTTGATCTGTTCGATGAGGAAGAAGAAACGCAGGGAGGGATTACCGTAAGCGGTCTGCCCGCATTGGAAAGCGCGGTGGATCAACTGGAAAGCATTCTGATCAAACGGGCATTGACGATCGGCGGGAACACCAGGAGAGCCGCACAGCTTTTGAATGTGAGCCAATCTACGATCATGCGCAGGATCAAAAAGTTCAATCAGGCAGAACTGGAAGAGCTTCGACATACAGACGAATTTGAATAAAATGCATCCTCGCATATCAAAATGCGTTTCTGTGGGAAACGGCGAATTAAAATGTTGAAATTTCAGCATTTTGGTTCGCTCGTTTTTTTGGTCTGTTTTTTGCATGTATATAGGGCATCTACAAAATCATATTGAAAAAACAAAACAATGGAGGTAAACTATGATAAAGAAAGTTGCCGTTATCGGCGCAGGCATTATGGGAAATCAGATCGCTATGCAGGTTGCGATCCACGGCTATGAAGTAGTATGCTACGATCTGAGTGAAAAAATGGTAGAAAAAGCTGCGGAATTCTCAAAAGGTTGGTTTGAAAAACGTGTCGCAAAGGAAAAAATGACTGCGGAAGACGCTGCAGCAATTCAGGCAAGACTCACTTTTACCCATGATATTCAGGCTGCGGGAACCGACGCCGATCTGGTGATCGAGGCAGTTTCGGATGTGGTAGCGATCAAAAAAGCAGCCCTTTCTCAGATCGATCAGATCACACCGGATCATTGCATCTATGCATCGAACAGTTCCTACATCGTAAGTTCGAGATTCTGCGACGCCGTAAAAGATCCGTCCAAGGTACTGAATGTGCATTTCTTCAACCCGGCACTGGTCATGAAGACGGTTGAAGTGGTAAAAGGCCCGCATACGGCAAAAGAAACCTTTGACACGGCGTTCGAGTTCGTGAAGAGTATTGATAAAACTCCGTGTACGATCGAAAAAGAAATCTACGGCTTTGTTGTAAACCGCATTTTCAGTGCGTTGACGAGAGAAGCCTGCTATCTGGTCGATATGGGGATCGCGTCTCCGGAGGACATCGACACTGCGGTCAAGGGAGCGCTCGGCCATGCGATGGGACCGCTGGAAACGCTTGATATGACCGGCATCGATCTGGAATACAGCGTTTATATGGAAAAATTCAGAAATTCCGGTGACAAAGCGGATCTTCCGGCTGCATGCCTTGCGACTCACTACGGAAAAGGTGAGTATGGACGGAAATCCGGCAAGGGTTTTTACGATTATACCAAATAGAATATAAGAAACGAGGGGTAACGACATGACGGACACAAAAAATACGGAACCGGTTGTACAGGAAGAGAATGATGCCGTAAAAGAGGCACAGCGTGTCATGAAGATCAAGGTGTTCATTACCATTGCGGCGGTGCTTTTGCTGGTACTGGCGGCGATCCTGCTGTGGGATAGCGAGGAAGGCTATTTCATTAAAATTCCGACCGATGAAGGACAGACTTGGATCTGTGAAATTGCGGATGCTTCCGTTCTTCAAAATACCGGATCCGTGCAGGAAAACGGAAAATTTAAGTGTAACTTTGAGGGCTTGCGAGCCGGAGACACCGAAATTACCATGTATCGTTTAAACGAGGAGGATCAGCAGGTCTTTCTGGAAAAGCGAGTCTATCATGTCAGAGTTGCCGAGAATCTGTCGGTGATGCAGCTTTCGGTCGAACGAGAAGTTTACGAAGAATGACCGTAGAGAAGATCACCTGCAGACATATAGATATAGAAGAAAACAGAATTGAAACGGAAGATGCATTTCTGCATAACAAAAAGCCCGATAGATGCGTAAGCGCATATCGGGCTTTTTGCTGTTTTTATTCTCAAAAACGAATCTTTACAAAAAATTTATATGATCAAAAAATGTCTTAACGAGGTCTTAACGATGCCTTAGCGAAAAACAAAAAATACGACTATTTTTCATGCCAATAACAAATTTGGCACAAAAGTTGCTCTATGTAAGGGCACTTGAAAAAAGTCAAGAATTGAAAAAGACTGTCAATGGCGGCAAAACATTGACGTCGTTTAAAGGAGAAAGGAATAGGTGCAAAAATGAAAAAGGTATTATCAGTTGTATTATCACTTGCGATGATCTGCACGATGTGCTTCGCGCTTTCCGCATGCGGCGGAGACGGCGGCAGCGAGGGAAAGACCGGCGGAGACACAGTGGTGCTGCATTTCGGTTCCACGCAGGGTACGACGCATGCTTGGTACGAGCAGGCTCTTACGTTTAAGGACGCGGTAGAAAAGGCCACAGACGGCAGCGTTGAAATTCAGATCGACTTCGGCGGCGTTTGGGGAAGCGATAAAGACCATGCGGAAGCCGTACAGTCCGGTGCGCTTGACATGTACATCGGTTCGACCGTAGGCGCGGACGCGGTTGTCAATGAGATCGGTTTCGTAAATCTTCCGTACTTAGTAACTTCCTATGATGATGTCGACAATCTGATCTACAATGGCTGGATCGGCGAGACGATCACCAAGGATATGGAAAACGTAGGCTTCAAGATGCTCGGCATGACCGACTGCGACTTCAGATGGATCTCCAACTCCAAGCACGCGATCGAAAGCGCGGCTGACATCAAGGGTCTGAAGATGAGAGTTCCGGAATCCCCGATGTTCTTAAGCTTTTTCAAGAACCTGGGCGCGATCCCGACTTCCATGGCCTTCACTGAAGTACCGTCCGCACTGCAGCAAAAGACCATCGACGGACAGGACAACGGTCCGGTACTTTCCTACACGAACGGCTTAGACCAGTTCAACAAATACTGGGTAAAATCCAATCACTCCTTCGCAGCAGCAGTTGTAGTCATCAATCAGGCGAAGTGGGATACTCTTTCCGCAGACCAGCAGGCAGCTGTTCAGGCAGCAGCGACAACTTATTGCGATGACGTAAAGGTCGCGATCAGAGAAGACGTAGAAGAAATGACACAGAAGATGATCGATGACGGTTGTGAAGTTATCGAACCGACCGAACAGTTCCAGAAGGATATGGAAGCAGCAGCGAAGAAGGTATGGGCAGATGATGAAGCTACCAAGACTTTCGACCAGGAAGCTGTCGCAAGAATCCGTCAGGAAGCAGGGATTGCTTAGTTGTGCAGCAGGGTAGGAGAAACCTATACAGGCACATACAAAAACAAACACTACAGAGGATAGAACAATGGAAAAGAAAAACATGATCACAAAAGTGAATGACGCCTTTTACAAGGTTGAAAAGACGATTACATGGATCGCCTTCGCGATCATGCTCGGCTTGCTTCTGATCCAGGTCTTTTGCCGGTATCTCTTTGAGATGCCGCTGGCCTGGGCGGAAGAGATGGTAAGATACACCTATATCGGTGTCAGCTTTTTGGGCGCGGCCGTTGCCATGAGAGAACGTACGCACATCTCGATTGACATCTTACCGTCTTTGCTTGAAAATAAAATCAAAGACCCGGCCAAAAGAAAATTCTGGCTGGATACGCTCGATGTCTTTGCCAGCATTGTGCAGATGGTATTCTTCGTATTCATCTCCATCTGGATGCTGGAATATAATATCGACCTGGACGTGAAAAATCAGATCACGACCGCAAACCAGTGGCCGATGTGGATCATGTGTCTTCCGGTAACCGTTTCGTGCATGCTGATGGCATTCCACGCGCTGCTGAACGCATTGGAAGATACGTTAGAAATGATTGCAGTAAAAAAAGGAAAGGCGGTGGCATAGTTGAGTTACTTCTTCATATTCTTAGCGATATTTTTGGGACTTGCCTTTCTGAAAGTGCCGATCCCATTTGCGATGGGTATTTCGTCCATCCTGATCTACATGTCGGTCGGTGGAACCAGCGTAGCGATCTCGATGGGCGCGTTCCGTGCGCTGAATGTATTTACGTTTCTGGCGATTCCGGCGTTCATCTTTGCCGGTGACCTGATGGCCGCGTCGGGGATCTCCTCCGCCGTTATGCGGTTCGCGAACTCCATCATCGGCAGACTCAGAGGCGCAGTCGGTGCGGTTACCATCGTAACCTGCATGCTGTTCGGAGCGATCACCGGATCGTCTCTGGCAACCATCACCGGTATCGGCGGCATGATGCTTCCGGAAATGGAAAAAGCGGGATATTCCAAAGAATATTCCACAGGCCTGATCAGTGCCTGCGGATTTTTGGGAATCCTGATCCCGCCGAGCATCCCGGGCATCCTGTACGCAATGATGGCAGGCGAAAACCTGATGAAGGTATGGCTCTGCACGATCATGCCGGGTATCATGTTAGGTATATGCTATATTGCGATCAACTTCTTTACTTACGGAAGAAAAGAACAAAAAGCAAAAGTGACACAGGGACCGTTCCAGCTGGTACCATATGTTAAGAACATCGGCGTTCAGACTTGGAAGTCCCTGTCCGCACTGCTGATGCCGGTCATCATTTTCTACGGGATTTACGGCGGCATCTTTACACCGACTGAAGCCGGTGCAGTCGCGGTAGCTTACGGCCTTCTGGTAGGTTGGGTCGTTAACCCGATCTTCCTGAAGAAAAAACCGGAAGTCAGCATTGTAAAGCTGCTTTCCGAGGGCGCGATCTCTTCTGCAACGATCGCAATGCTGAACACTTTCGCAACGATCGCAGGCATCATGATCACACAGACCAGAATCCCGGCGATCCTGACGGAAGCGATGTTCTCCATTACACATAGCCAGACGGTATTCCTGCTGATCCTGAACGTACTGCTGATCATTGTCGGTATGTTCATGGAAACGAACTCCAGCATTCTGCTGCTGGGACCGATCCTGATCCCGATCGCGACCTCTTTCGGTGTAGATCCGATCCACTTTGCGGGGATCATGCTTCTGAACCTGGAGATCGGTATGATCACGCCGCCGTTCGCAGCAAACCTGTTCGTAGGCTGCCGGATCGGTAAGGTGACCATGGACAAAGTTCTGCCGAATATGCTGCCGTTCTTCGCAGCATGTATCATCGTACTGCTGATCACGACTTATGTACCGGGCGTCGCAACTTGGCTGCCGAACATGATCGGTTAAGAAAAATGAATGAAAGAGAAAGACCGGTGGAATGATTCCAACCGGTTTTCTTTTTGATGCAGGAATGAGCGCGGTGCTTTGTACAAATGCATCATGAGAAAGAGAGAAAAAACGCTGCAAGCCGCGAAAACCCGTAAATCCGGAGGTGAACGGCGGAAAAGATTACAGAAACATGAATTGGCACATTTGTTGCATTACCATGTAGGAAAGCCCAAAATGCGAAAATCAGGAGGATGAAGATGTCAGTTTTAAAATTAAACCCAAATGATAATGTTGTACTTGCAACATCCGAATTAAAAAAAGGCGAAACCGTTACGGCAGACGGAAAAAAGATTGTACTGTTAAACGATATTCCAAACGCACACAAGATTGCAATCAAGGATTTCGCAGAAGGTGAAGAAGTCATTAAATATGACAATGTGATCGGCTATGCAAAGACTGCGATCAAGACCGGCGAATGGGTCCACACGCACAACCTCAGAACCGGGCTGGGAGCAGCCAGAGAATATACCTACCACTTTAATCCGGTTTCGATTTTTCCGGGCAAAAGTGATAAAACCTTCATGGGGTATGACAGAAAAGACGGAGGCGCCGGAATCCGAAACTACGTCGCTGTGATTTCTACTGTTTTCTGCGCGAATGGTCCGCTCAAGGACATTGTAAAAGCAGCAGAAGAAAAATATAAAGAAAATGATCATTTCGACGGTTTCCTGCCGCTGACGCAGGAATTCGGATGCAGCCAGGCAGGAAAGGATCTGGAAACGCAGACAAAAGTCATCGCAGGCGTGATCAAAAACGCGAACTTTGGAGGCGTGCTGATGGTCAGCCTCGGCTGTGAAATGATGATCCCGACAGAACTGGAAAAGTATCTGGGCGATTATGATAAGAGTCGGATCAAATATGTTACCATCCAGCAGGAACTGGACGAAGTCGGAGCCGGTATGCAAAAAATCGATGAGATCATGGAACAGATCGACAAAGACCGGCGGACACCGATCAATGTGGGCAGACTGCATATCGCGATGAACTGCGGCGGTTCCGACGGATATTCCGGCATTACCGCCAATACCCTGCTGGGACATCTGTGCGACACGATGGTGCGCGAGGGCGCGACCATGAACATGACAGAAGTTCCGGAAATGATGGGCGCAGAGCATATCTTAATGAACAGGGCTGCTGATGAACAGCGTTTCAAGGAAATTGTCAGAATGATCCACAATTATGAAGACTACTTTGCCAAATATGGAGAAAAGGCCGCTGATAATCCGACGCAGGGAAACAAAGCCGGCGGACTTTCGACTTTAGAAGACAAATCTTTGGGCTGCATCCAAAAGGGTGGACATTGCGCCGTTATGGAAGTCTTGGACTACGGCGAACGTGCGACGAAGAACGGTTTCATTCTGATCAGCGGACCGGGTAACGACCTTGCCGGCGTAACCGGGCAGATCGCAGCTGGTGCAGTATTGGTCATTTTCACAACCGGACGCGGAACTCCATGCGGCTTTGCAGGACCTACCTTCCGTTTGTCCTCCAATACCGCACTCGCGCAGAGAAAACCGAGATGGATCGATTACGATGCCGGAAGACTTCTGGATGCCAAAACACAGGAAGAAGTACAGGCACTGGACGAAGAACTTTATGATAAGGTCATGCTTGCGATCAACGGCAAGAAAACCTGCAATGAAAAGAACGGCTATTATATGATGGGATGCCTGAAGGATGGCGTTGTTCTGTGATCCATGCAGCTTGAATTGATGCAAAACGGCATCAAAACGATGTGCCTATGAATAAATATAGGATAATTTTGCGGATTCAAAAAATAGAACGTTGAAATTTCAATGTTTATATGAATGGCAAAATGTTGGCACGATTTTTGAATATAGAATAGACCAGAATGAATCAGTCAAATGATAGAATCATCATATACGAAACGGAGGAACAACAATGAACTTGGAATTAACCATGGAGCAGAAGATGATCCAGAAAATGGTCCGTGAATT
>CAKQQT010000019.1 GCA_934271235.1 uncultured Clostridia bacterium
TCATCTATATTGGCTTCGAGAAATAATTCCTGTTTGCCTTTGTGTTCGTGGATGCTGCCAACCATCTGAACAATTTCAGGTGTCAGCAACTTCGCAGGACTTGCAATATAATCAAAATCTCTCATAGGAATCTCCTTCATTTCAGTTTTATCTCCATCATTTTATCATCAAATGATGGAGATTTCAACAGGTATGATGGAGATAGGCTCCCCACATCCACAGGAAACATACTTATTTTGGAAAAGTTTTTTGCAACATTTAACTCTTTTCCTCTCCAGAACAGTTTTGCGTCAATGAAACAATTGCTTGATTTCAATGCAGGATGTATGGTAAAATTTATTTATTAGGAACAAAAAGAAACTATGGAGAAGTTTTATCATGAACGAAAAAATAAAAGAACTTCCGGCCTGCCCGGTTGAAACAACGCTGAGCTTGATCGGAGACAAATGGAAGGTTTTGATTTTAAGAGATCTGATGCCCGGTACGAAACGCTTCGGCGAGCTGAAAAAGTCGATCGGAAAGGTTTCCCAAAAGGTCTTGACCGCACAGCTGCGTGATATGGAAGCAAACGGACTTGTACACCGAGAAGTCTATGCGGAAGTGCCGCCAAGAGTGGAATACTCCCTGACGGAACTTGGACAGAGCCTGCAGCCGATTCTCTATGCTATGCAGGTTTGGGGCGAAGATTACAAGAGTAAAAATCAATAGTAAGGTGCTTGCACCACGACAAAGAAGGAGCTGCTTGCATTAACGTGGAAAACCGTTAATGCGCAGCCCCTTTTACATTGCCAAAACTCGGCAGCGTCTCTACTTTCCAAAGAAACTCCTTGGTATAATCGCCTGCTGCGGACAGACCTCCACGCAGCGACCGCAGTGCAGGTATCGATGCGGGTCAATGACAGCCGGTACCCGATCCGTTGTAATGCAGCGCTGCGGACAAGCATCCAGACACAAACCGCAGCCGATACAGCCATTTCCGATCACATAACCGCCTTGTGCTGCCCGGCTGTTGCTGCTTCCGATGTGAATGCTGCCCCTGACTACATGCGCCGGTTCGCTGATATCAAAGAATTCGCCTTCCGCCTCATAGAGCTGAAACACGTCCAGGGCATCCCTGGTTTCACCCGGATAAATACTTTGCATGTAAACATTCTTTTCAAAGATTTCGTCTAATCTCTGTTTGCCGATATTACGGATTTTGCCGCGCAGGGAAATCGACCTTTTATCCTTGACCGCAGATAGTGCCAGATAGTTCTTCATTTGATCTGCCTCACAATTTTTTACTGTTGTCCTGCTTCTGTAGTGTGTCCCCGTACAAGTTCCTGCACGCCTGACACGAAACTGATTTCACTTCTGATTTTGTTATCACTTGTCAAGTAGTGGCCCAAAGTTTCCGTCCACAGGGACAAATTCGTTCATCCATACCGTGTGGGAAAGCGGATAGCGTTTACCGCTCATCTTCGGATTCGGTATGAAATCATCTGCCGGATAGCCAATATAGATCATATTGTTTGGCTCCCAGTTGTCGGGCAAGTTTAATAGCTGACGCGCTTTTTGTTTATCAAAATAGCTGATCCATACGGTTCCCAATCCGATGCTGGCTGCTTCCAGCATCATGTGCGTGGAAACAATGGTTGCGTCGGTCGATCCACTGGATTCTCCACTCTCCGGATGCTTCCAGCAGGCATCCTTATCATAGCAGACAAACAGTACCAACGGTGCGCCGTAGTAATAGATGCATTGATTATGCTCTTTATCATCGCAGGAACTGTCCAGCTCTGCATACTTCGGGTTATAGTTAAACGTGCAGAACTCACGCACCTTTTCCAGACTTTCTCTGGTATTCAGCACGAGAATCCGCTGCGGCTGTGCGTTGACTGCTGTCGGGGCGAAACGGCCGGCTTCTAAAATTTTATCCAGCTTTTCCTGTTCCACCGGCATCGGTGCAAACTGCCGAGTCGTCACACGACGTTTGGAAATGTCAATAAAGTCCATCTTACTTGCCTCCTTTTAAAATGTAAGAAATCTTTTTATAAGTCAACATGGTAATGACGCTGATCGCCAGCCCTTTCAAAATATTGAAAGGCAAGATGTTATACAGCACAATATCCAGTTTCGTATGGATAAACGGCAAAATCTCTCCAAAGGATGCGATGAGCTGCTGCAAAGGCATGAAGCTTTCAAACAACGGCAGGAGCAGATAGTAATTCGTCAGTGCCGCCGCAAGTCCCGTAACCAGACTTGCTGTGATGCAGGCAATCCATGCAGTGCGCTTCGTTTTATGGCATTGATAGATCAGCCCCGCAGTCGCTGCATAGGACGCACCCATCAGGAAGTTGGCCAGCTCTCCGACCCCTCCGGTCGAGGAAGAAAGCAGCTGCAAAAGATTTTTTGCAAGCTCGATCATTATGCCGCAGCCCGGTCCGATCGCAAACGCACCGATCATTGCCGGAAGATCGGAAACATCCATCTTGGCGAAGGCCGGAGACAGCGGAACCGGCATCTCAAAGAATGCCAGCAAATAAGCCATTGCACTGAGCAGTGCAGTTACAGTTAAAGTACGTACTGCATCGGCAGAAGTGCTCCTGCCGATGCTCATTGTTTGCTTCATTTTATCTCCTCATCCTTAAAATTCATATGGCGGATTGCCGGAAAAGTCGGCGATCAGGCCATGTGCGTTCTCCAGATAAAAGACTTCGAAGATCGGATTGTCCGCAGTTTCGTACTGTCCTTTGACGATTGGATTTTGCAGGCAGATCTCCTTTATTTCCCTATTGTTTTCAAAGACTGCCTTGCCGTGCAGACGAATCCACGCAAACTCCGGGCTGGAAACGGAGATCTCGATTTCCGGGTTCTCCTGCATGTCTTTGTATACGTCCTTGGTGTTGTTGGTGCAGAACCAAAGCTTGCCGTCCTTTTCGCAAGCGAACATGAACGGGCGGCATTTTGCCTTGCCGTCACGACCGACGGTTGCCAGATACTGTACCGGATTTGCCTGTAAAAATGCTGCTACTTTTTTCATTTTGTGTACCTCCATTGTTGCCTTCCGTTGACAAAGGCATCTTTTTCGTATGATTTTGTATGATGATGTTGCGTGGGAAAACCCTTGTGTTCTCCCTTCGATGGTTCTATCATAAGTCTAAAAGTATCTAATGTAAAGTAAGCACAATAATGTGATGTAGTAACAAAAAAGTAACCATTGGATAGTTACAACGGTTACCGGTTAAACTTTTTTATCTTTTATTCTGTGATCTTGTACCCGGCATCGCCTGCCAGTTTCAAAAATTTCTTATCGGACTGGATGCCCTGTGTCACGAATTTTCCATTGTGGAACAACGCATAGGTAGTTACCGGAGACGGCAGATCCTGCGCGGTCTCTCGGTCTGTGATATGCACGGTTTTCAGCGGGATGCCGTGCGCCTTTGCAGTCTCCGCCACGCGCGGTACCCAGTAACAGGTAAACGGGCACTGGTCCGTATAGTAGATGACAAAGCCGTCCTCCGCGATCTGCGGATGCTTGGCGCATGGTTTGAACTGCGGCGGCTGTGCCCCGGCTTCCAGCGGCAAGTACATGAGCGTGATGCCGGTATCCGTGGTATCTGCAAGCGCAAAGCCTTTATGGACCAGATATTTCGGGTCGGCAAGAAATTCCCGCTTGCGTCCCTGCGCGCAGAGGATACAAAGCCCCTTTCGTCCCTGCGCCTTTGCATCCCGCATGCACGCGTCCAGCAGATCGTTGGAATAGCCGTGTCCTTTCATAGCGCCCGCGATCCACAGACAGTTGATATACAGATAGCCGTCCGCCAGGATCGGCACCCAGGCGTTCTCCGCCGGAATGTATTCGATAAAGCACTTGCCTCGTTCTTCGCTGCGGTAAAAAACCAGTCCCTCATCAAAACGCGCCTTGAGCCATTCTTTCTTTGCAAGACTCTGCTTTCCGGACATGGCGCAGCAAATGTGTTCTTGATCGATATTTTCCCTTGTGATCCGGATATATTTCATTCGCTTTCTCCTTATTATTTTCCCAACAGCCAGTCCGGCAGATATTTGACCTGAATGCCGTCATAGTTTCCGGGCGTGAGCCGGTCGCCGGTCAGGACGATCTTCTCATAGTTATCCCGGATGCTCCGCAGCGGCCTCATCTCCCGTTCAAAGGTCTCTTGTGCTGTCATATCCGCCGTAACCTGAAAATAGGTGTACGCCCCTTGCTTTTCAGCGACAAAGTCCACTTCTGTGCTTCCGACCTTGCCGATCATGACAAGGTATCCGCGCCGCAGAAGTTCAAAGTATACAATATTTTCCCAAGAAAATCCGAGGTCGTACTGTCTGCGCGGCAAAATATGATTTCGCAGGCCGAGGTCTACGATATACATCTTTCGGTTTGCTTTGAGCAGCTGCTTGCCCACAATATCGAACCGTTCTGCAGGATAAAAGAGAAACGATTCAGTCAATGCCTCTACATAGTCGCTGACGGTGTTTGGCGAGATTTTCCTGCCGTTTGAACTCAGATAATCTGTGATACTCCGTATGGATACGGGATTCCCAGCAACACTGGCCAGATACTTTGCGATCGTCTTGAGCAGCAGGATGTCGGTGATTTTCCGTTGATTTGAACCGCTTTCTTTCCGAGCCTGCCGGTCTTCAATATCCTTGACGATCACTGTGTTGTAAATTCCCTCTAAATAGGTATCTACCTTTTCCGGTGTACGATCCATAACCGCGATATACGGCAATCCGCCATCCCGCATATACTCCGATAATCCCTGCTCTTTCTCGCTTCCGGTGATTTCCAAAAATTCATGAAAAGAAAGCGGCAGCATTTTGATTTCCACATATCGGCCTGTCAGCAGCGTTGCAAGGCCGCCGGAAAGCATGTAAGCATTCGAACCGGTCATATAAATGTCCACCTGCGGTTTTACATACAGGCTGTCCACGACCCTCTCAAAAGACGGAACTTTTTGGATCTCATCTAGGAAAATATATGTCATTTTTCCCTCACACAGGCGCTCTTTGAGATAAGCATACAGCTTTTTATAGTCTTGCAGCTCTTCATATTCAAGCTCTTCAAAGTTGACAGAAAGGATCTGTTCGTCGGAGACCCCATGCGCCCGCAGCCATTCCTGGTACTGCAAAAGCAAAGTGGACTTTCCGCATCTGCGGATACCGGTAACAACCTTGATGACCTGTTCATCCTTCCATTGTGTCATGCGTTCCAAATATTCCTTCCGTTCAACCACGCTGATCACCTCCTGTTCTTAATATTCCCATTATAGGACATTCTATGAAAAAAGTCAATTTATGTTCCCATTTCGGAATATAAATTGACTTTTAATATCAATCGTTCTATTTTGGGAGCACATGCGGCGCATTCTCGATAAAGTCTGCCGCTTCCGCCGCGCCGCCGCAGCTTCGAAAGTCATCAGCGCAGTCCTGCGCGGCTTTTGCGTAAGCCGGCATGCTGAGAATTTCTCCGACTGCCGCCCGAATGCCGGTTGCTGTGTCGTCCTGCAGCTCCAGCCCGGCGCCGATCTCGCGGACGCGCCTTGCGACCGCCCGCTGTTCATTGGTCTGTGGATACAGCACCATCGGCGTCGCCATATACAGGCTCTCCGAAACACTGTTCATCCCACAGTGCGTGAGGAAAACATCTGCCCGCGCAAGCACTTCCGGCTGATCGACAGACGCATACACCCGCACATGCTCCGGCAGCATGCCGAAACCCTCAGGATCGACAGATTTGCCGCAGGAGATGATCACGTCCACCGGTTCCTCTCGCAGCGCATCGATACAGGTATGATAAAAATCCGGACGCTCATTGATGACTGTGCCCAGCGCAATGTACACCAGCGGCCGTTCGTGTTTCTTATCCGGTATCGTTTTGCAGAAGATCGACGGCCCGACGAACGCGTAATGCGCGGAAAAGCTCTCCGCACAGGGCTGAAACTTCCGCGAGGTGTAAACCACGGAGTCGGTATCGTTGTCGCTCTGCACCAGCGCAAGCACGCTCTTGTCCGGATAATCGTAAGGCTTCAGCTTGTTCAGTTCCCGCTTAATCTTTGGCAGACCCAGCATGAGACCGGCGATCTCCCGCGGACTGTTTTTCATATACTGCGAAGACTGCTTGTTAAAGGCAAAGGTACTCGTCGATACGACTAACGGGACGTTGTGCTTCCATGCGTTCAGCTTGCCCCAGAAGCAGACGGAATCTGTGTAGACCACATCCGGCCGGAAGTCCTCAAACTCCGCATGCAGGAAATCGTTCATCGCGAGGGTGATGCGGATGTCCTGGATCGACATTTCGGTTGTCGACACGTTTTTGAGCTTTTGTTCTTCTGCAGCCTGCAGTTTCGGCAGATACGCATCGCAGGAAACATAGACTGCGCCGGTTTTTTCGATTTTTTCCCGAAAATCCTCGAAAGAATAAAACCGCACTTCATCGCCCCGGCGGACAAGCTCCTCCGCGACCGGGAGCATCGGATTGGTGTGCCCATGGGCAGGAATGCAGAATACAGCGATCTTTTTCATCCCTCAGTCCTCCGTTTTCTCAGTGTCCTGCTCCGCAAACGCAGCCTGAAACAGCTCCGCAAAAGCACCTTTCGGTGGTATTGCGATCCCCCGCGCTTCATCGCCGAGCAAAAGCAGCGTATCGCCCGGTTTGATACCGAAGATGTCTCTCGCCTGCTTGGGGATCACGATCTGTCCCTTTTCGCCGACCGTTGCCGTCCATGCGTATTTTCCTTTTGGTGCGTTCATCGTGTTACCTTCTTTCTCATTCACTGTGTCGCTGCATCGCTAGCAGCGCAAGTATGATTTGTATAACTAATTATACCTCTTGCGGATCCATCTGTCAATTCGGTCAGCGGTCTGTTAAAATTCAGCGGATAAAATGTGTCGCGACGCGTTCTTCTGCGTCCGGCAGCCCGCCTACCAAAAGATATTTGCGGAAATAGTCCATCATTTTAGGATGCATCGCTTCTGAGAGTGCCTCCATACGCTCGAATTTTTTTCGCATGGCCGATATGGTCATTTCGTTCATTCCATTCGCGTAAAGAAATTCCTCAAAGTCCAATGGAAACATTCGTATCTTGCGAATGCTTCCCATCGGAATCGATGTGGTCTGTGACAGCGTCACATCCAGCAAGGAACCACTTACAATGTAAGTGTAGCGATCATCTTTGTCCAGAAACTTCAATAAGGTCAGCAGATGTGGATAGGCTTGAATTTCATCCAAAAAAATGAGCATATTCTCTTTTTGCTTCATACGATCCCCTGCCAGCATACTGACTTGCAAGTAAAAGTCCTCCACGGTTTTCGTTTCAGCAAACAGACGATCGCCAAGAGAATCTTCTATACATGTTAATTTCAATAAAATTTTCAAACATATTTTTCCCAACATGGCGAATGATATAAGTTTTTTCCGACAACTGTTCGCCAGATCATCCTCGAACAGTTGCTTTTGAAATTTATTTAGCCCTATACTTCTATTTGTAATGCTCTTTTATGATTCTTAAAATACCTTTCTCGTCTGTATTCTTCTGCAATATAGTCTGGTCCGTTATGCCACATATCTGTCGATTCATCAAAAAGCATCTTTCCGGTTTCTGATTTCATGAATCTCATATAGGCCTCTATCTTTGAAATTTTTTGCTTGCGAGCAATAATTTCAGAAACCATCTTTGCCAATTTGAGCATTGTATAATCATACTGACTCATATCTTTACCTCATAACTTTCCATAAATTTCAGGCACTTCAAAGCACGAACAGTCAAAAAACATTCTTGATCTGCCAAATTATCGGGTTCTAAATATCTTATTGCATCCCTAATCGCACTTTCTAAATCAGGGGTTCCATAATCGCCATTGATATAATTGGTAATAATTTTGTTCGTATTATCGTTTGCGATTTTTCCTGCAATAATGTCGTATTCACCCCACATGGTTCCTTTATTTGCAAACAAACCATGCTTTCGGTTTCCAGCAATACATTGCAACCATAATCCATCAGCATCAGAAAATTCATGAATCCGTAAATTCTGAATGGGTTCATATTGGAACACACTCACATACCCATAACCTTGATTTTCTTGAATGATTCCATTTTTCATTGCTTTTCCGACTGAGTTTTTTACAAATCTATCTGCTTGCTCTCTCGTAGCCGTTACATAAAATCCTTTTCCAAAGTCCTTACCCGGCATACACTTGCTGAGATCCGGTGAAGAAATGATCGTAAAGCTGCCATGGTATAAGGTTTCGCTTATCACTTTCTCCACCCCTTTCGCTGAAGATAGCACTTGATATCATAAAGGTTTGCTTCATCTCCCTGGACATGATATTCTTCATAGCAAGTCTTGATATAGTTAAAGATATCATATTTTCTAAAAATTTTTTCAGTTTCTTCCACGCTGATATTTTCCTGAAGTTGAAAATAATGAAATAATCTCATTTGAATAAAAAGCAAATCTTCTGAACTTGTTCTGTTCATCTTTCGCCCTCCCATCGCAATCGCTGTGATAAGATCATTACGTGATAAGAATATTATATCATATTATTTTCGTTCTCCAAATAGAAAATATACTATTCCATATACCCCTGGAAGCTGTTTTCGGTTTCGAACGCAATGGCTTCTTTCAGGGTTTCGTTAAATTATCAAATTATCCTTGACCTTCCACAGGGTGGAAGGTGTAGAATGATCCTGTAACCAAAAGAAAAAGGAGCCCGAAATGAAGATCAGTGAGGTTGAAGAGCGTGTCGGCATTACGAAGAAAAAGAATATCCGCTTCTATGAAGCGCAGGGACTGCTCGCACCCGGCCGCAACCACGAAAACGGTTATCGGGAATACAGCGACGAAGATGTGCGTACCTTAGAACAGATCAAGCTGCTGCGCAAGCTGGGACTGCCGCTCAAAGAGATCCGCATGATGCAGAGCGGACACGCGACGGTCGCGGACAGCATGCGCCGCCATCTGATCACACTGCAAAGAGAGCAGCAGAATCTGACCGAGTCCGTCCGCCTTTGCGAAGCACTGCAGGTCCAGCAAAATAAACTCAGTGAACTCGACGCCCGACAACTCCTGCAGCAGATGGAAGATATGGAAAAAGTCGGTACCTCGTTTCAGGATATTGAGAAAAAAGATGTCCGCCAACGGTCGTTTTTGGGTGCTGCCTGTGCAGCCGCAGTCATGACGCTGCTCATGCTGGGCACGATCGCCCTCCTGCTCTGGGGCTTTCACGCTGATCCGCAGGATGTGCCGCCGCTTCCGCTTACGCTACTTTTGCTGGCACTGCCGCTGCTGGTGATCTTTGGGGTCCTGTTTTCTCTGGTTCAGCGGATCGAGGAGATCAAAAGAGGGGAGGCTTATGATGCGAGAAAATTCTAAAAAGAAAACCGGTGCGCTGCTTGCGGCCATCGTCATTATCACACTTGCGGTGCTGTTGATCGGCGCCTTCGCGCTGACGATCCACGGCAGAGAAGATGCCGGATTAAACGGGATCTTAGGTGTTTATATTGCCGTCCTTGCAGCCGTGGTCATCGGTGTCCTGGCCGCCCTGCGGCAAAGACTGCATGAGATCAAAAAAGGGGAAGAAGACGAAGCGAAAAAATATTGAACGGAAGGAAAGGAGAACTCCGCATGCTATTACTGACTTTAAATTATGTCCCGGGAAAAGAGATCGAAGCGTTGGGGATCGCCAAGGGCACGACGGTACAAACCAAGAATTTCGGCAAGGATTTCATGGCGGGCATGAAAACGCTGGTCGGCGGTGAGCTGCACGCTTACACGGAAATGCTCAACGAAGCGCGTCAGATCGCGACCAAACGTATGGTCGACGAGGCCGAGACTCTCGGCGCCGACGCGGTCATCAATGTCCGCTACGGCTCCGCGTCCCTCATGCAGGGCGCCGCGGAAGTCGTCGTATACGGAACGGCAGTCAAATTCAAATAACCTGCGTGCCGGGCGCCTCCGGCGAAAGCGGCGGCTCTGAAAAACAGGGCCGCCTTTTTCTGTGCGATCACAGATAAGACAGCCCTGCGTACTTTTGTTAAATGTCATAGTCCGTATATGGGACAGGATCGGTGGAAACATCATAGAAGTGCCACCATTCGTTCTCATACCCCTCAAAGCCTACCGATTCCATGACCTGCTTCAGATACTCGCCGTTTTTTCTGCCTTCCGGCGGGTTCTCCGCACAGGAAAGCGCGGCTCTTCCGTCCATGGTATCGAACGGACAAGGCATTGCGATATCCTTTCCGTCAAGATCCGTCAGCGTGATGTCCACGCACTGCCCGTTCATGTGCGTATGCCGGAACGTTGTCATCTTGGTCATGTCCGGCGGTCTGGCCACAAAATCATCATTCGGCATGATCTCCCAGAATTTCTTTTGCGCACGGATCGGCCGATACGCATCCCAAACCTTTACCCGATAACCGGCGGCTTTAAAAATGTTTTTTGCTTTGATCAAAATCTCCGCCGTGTGCGCGTCGATCCAGCATTCGCCGGATTGATAAACCTGCTGTCCGGTGAAATTGTCCGCGGTGGCATAGCGAAGATCGATGATAAAATCCGGATCGATATCCAGCAGTCGGACTAAGTTGCCCTTTTTTTCAATGTCCATTTTTTCTCCTCATAATTCCTCTGTCATATTTTTTCCGACCGTCCAATCCTCCGGGTATCCATACTTGTTCTCAGCTTCCGGTCCGTTTTCGATCGCGAGGACGAACAAATAGATCCATCCGAAGACCGGGATCATGATGCTCAGAAACCACAGGCCGCTTTTGCCGATATCATGCAGCCGTTTCACGGTCGCGCTCACATACGGGATCAGCATCAGAATCCCAAAGATCTGCCACAAAGGGAGTCCGGGGATCTTGCGTGTAAACCATACGCAGACCGCCATGATGACCAGCATCAGCAGCAAAAAGATCCAGTATTGTCTTCGGTCGATCCTCCCCGAAAAGCAAAAGCTTTTTTTTAAGACATTCCGAAAAATATTGATTCCTGCATCCATATCCTTTCCTCCAAACAAGTATGCTTCTTTCCGTTTTGTGAAACCAGGCAGGCGATACAGAGAACGCCTGCCGTGATCTTAAAAAAATTGTCGGATGATACGCGATTAATATCCGATCGCTGCAGCAACGCCTACCAATACAGCCTGTGCCGCAAACAGGATCAGGAATAACGGGGTGAACCATTTATACCACTTCTGAAGTGAAATTCCGCCCAAACCGCAGATGATAACGATATCCGCCGTCGGCCAGAAGATATTGGTTAAGCCGTCTCCGAAGTGGAACGCAAGAACTGCTGTCTGTCTTGTGACGCCGATGATATCCGCAAGCTGTGCCATGATCGGCATCGTTGCCGCTGCCTGACCGGTCGCGGATGGGATGAAGAAGTTGATCAGAGTCTGTACGACCAGCATGAACTGTGCGGACAGGGCCTGCGGCGCGTTCTTCAAAAGGTTGGAAAGGCCGTAAATAACGGTATCCATGATCATCGCGTCCTGCATAACTACGGTGATCGCCTTTGCAACGCCGGTCAAAACGCATCCCCAAAGGGCAGTCTTGGCACTGTCGATGAATTCCGCGCACCATTTATTCGGCGACCATTGGTGGATCAAAGCCGCTACCATGGACATGATCAGGAACAGACCGCAGAGCTGCGGGAAGTCCCATCCCCAGTTGATCAGGCCTACCATCAGGACTGCCAAAGTTACTACGACATCCAGCAAGACCAATCCGTCTTTTGTCGTGAACACGTAGTCGTTCAGTTCGTCTCGATTAAAGGCATGGATATTGTCCTCACCGTAGACAACCGAAAGCGCCGGATTTTTCTTGATCTTTCTTCCGTAAAGGAGCACATAGGTGATGGAGATCGTCATGAAGACTGCGAAGCAGACAACTCGGAACCCGGTTCCGGAGTAAAGCTCCACGCCGGCGATCGTCTGCGCGATCCCGACCGAATAAGGATTTAAGGTCGCGCCCATAAAACCGATGAATTCTCCGCAGGCGATGATCGCGAAGCCGAACATGGCGTCATATCCCAATGCTACGCCCAGGCCGACGATCAAAGGATAAAAGCCGTAGAATTCACTTGCCATACCGAAAACGGATCCGCCAAGTCCGAATACCAGCATCAGGACCGGGACCAGGATGATCTCTTTTCCGTGCAGCTTCCGCAGGATCGTACCGATCCCCGCATGGAAAGCGCCGGTTTTTACAACGACACCGAAAGTTCCGCAGCAGCAGAGGATCATGAAGATAACATCCGCGGCTTCGACACAGCCCCGATAAAGTGAGCTGAAAAATCCCAGGAATCCGGTGGTGGTCACTTCCGACTTATCGATCACGTGATAAGTTCCGTCGATCGCTACATCTCTCATTCTCCCGGCGGCTTCCATCTGTTCATAGTCATAGGTACCGGACGGGATGACCCAAGAAAGGATCGCGACAAGAAGAACGACAGCCGCCACGATGATCAGCGTGTCCGGCATGACAAACTTTTTCTTTTTTGCAGTTTCCATTTTTTCTCCTCCTACAATAGCATGTTCTCAAGTAAATGAAACGTAAAGTAATAAGTTCTTTCTCCCAAATCCTGTTTTTAATAAAAGCAAGATACATGCCATCTTGGATTTTTTCCGATACATGGTCAGACGACCACCTTCGGTTTCGTCTGTTTAAACACTATTAAAATTTAAAAACCCGCAGAATTTAGCGGGTTTTAGACGCCGGGTCTCAACGGCTTCTGTCTTCAGAAGCTTTCACGTCTTATCTAAAATTTTCTTGCCTTAAATCCGCGATCGCGGATTCAGTCCGAAATCTCGGATTTTCTTTGTTGGAGTTTTGATAGCACATCATGGTGATATCCCGCATGACGCTCTCTGCATTTTTGGTGTTCGGAACGCTGGAGGCCATGCACAGGATAAACGGGTTGTCCCCATATACGATCCCCATGTCATGGATCTCATTGTCATCATAGCCGCTCTGGTGGGCGATCTTCATGCTCTCCAGGAAATTATAGGTCAACGGCGTGTTTTTTTGATGTCCGCACAGGATCTCCAGCATTTCTTTGGACGCTTCATTGGAAATGATCTGGCCTTCGTACATCCGCAGCAGCAGGTTGGCCATTTCCTGCACGGATACCAGGTTCTGCACGCCCTTGGTCATTTCCGCGTAATCATTGATTGCCCGGTTGATCCGCGTCTTTCGGAATCCGAATTCCCGCAGGGTGTCATTGACGGCATCTTTTCCGAATAACTTGAGCAGGATATTAAAGGCCATATTGTCGCTGATGATCACGTTCAGTTTATACAGATCCTCCAGTGTCAGTTCCGCTCCGACATGGATATGCTCTAGCGCGCTGAATGATTTTTCTCTGGTCTTCGGGTAATCGTCCGCCTTTAAAATGTAGACGTCGTCTTTTTTGATCTGTCCCTCATTCAGCCTCTTGAACGCTTCGATCAGGATGAGCATCTTGATGATCCCGGACGCCGGGAATACATCGCAGTTGCCCGCCGTAAAGCCGGCCCCTGTTTTGATATCTATGTAGCAGATCCCGATTTTTCCTTCAAAATCACCGATCCTGTCTTTCATCTTGTCCAAAAACATTATTCCACCTCATCTGCCCGTATATGGTATTTTTTGATTTTGTCGAAAATATTCGTTCTTCCGATATCGAGATATTTCGCGGCCATCTCCTTATCGCCCTGATACATCCGGAGTGCGTTCACGATCGCGTTCCGCTCCGCGCTCTCCTTGATCTCCTGCAGTGTGACCGGCACCGCCATAAAGCTGTCCGCCGCGTCCGGAAGCAGGATGTCATCGGATAGGATGATCTTTCCGTTTGATAGGATCGCCGCTTTTTCCAGTACGTTTTCCAGTTCCCGGATGTTGCCCGGCCACGGGTACTGCAGGATCTTTTTGTATGCCTGGCTGCTCAGCACAAGCGGCTCGATACCCATCCGCTTGCATACGTCCGGCAGGATGTCCATTACGATGCTGTACAGTCCGCTGCGGCGTTCCCGGAGCGGCGGGATATCGATCGGGAAGACATTGATCCGGTAAAACAGATCTTCTCGGAATCGTTTTTCTCTTACCATTTCTTTTAGATTTTTATTGGTGGCTGCGATGACCCTTACATCCGATGTGATCTGACGGGTGCCTCCCACATGAAAGAATGTTTTGCTCTGCAGCACTTCGAGGAGTTTTCCCTGCAGCTGCAGCGGGATCTCGCCGATCTCGTCCAGAAACAGCGTGCCGCCGTAAGCCATTTCAAAATAGCCTTTTTTGCCGCCTTTTCTGGCTCCTGTAAAGGCGCCCTCTTCATAGCCGAACAGTTCGCTTTCCATCAGATTGTAGGGGATCGCCGCGCAGTTTACGTAGATGAACGGGCCGCCGCTTCTTCTGCTAGCTTTGTGGATCTCGCCCGCGATAAAGGTCTTGCCGGTCCCGCTTTCACCGGTCAATAGGATCGTGGTGTTCGTAACGCTCGCCTTTTGCAGGAATCGGGTGACCTCTTTCACCTTGTCGTCATCGCCCAAAAGACGGAACGCGTTGTAATTTCCCTGCGGCAGGATCCCCTGCGGCACATTTCGCAGGATCCTTTTATAGGACGCGGACGCTTCCGCCATTTCCTTCAGGATATCTTCCGCGTTCCCGATCAGGATCGCGGAATAGGTTTTGTTCTGCAGGCACTTCTCCGTTTTTTTGACGCAATAGGTCGTCGCGCTGACATGCAGATACGTTTCCTCTGTATCCGCAAGCTCCCGGATCGCCTTATACAGTTCCTCATTCAGGACTTTACCGGCTTTTTGACCGAGTACGGCGTCTTCCCTGATCCACGCCGGGTACTTCTGCTGCGTGAGCAGCTGATACAGGCCAAGGTCTGCCTGTGGCGCGGAAGATCCGAAATTGTGTATTTTGCGCTCTTTGGCGATGATATACAAGCTCTCCGTTTCCTCGTAAGGAAACGTAACCGTCTGCGCGTTCAAACGAACTTCCAGCACATCGCCTTTTTTCTCAAACACAATCTCGTTGGATTCGTACATCGTATCGAGCAGCGCAGCCGTCTTCGGCAGATCCTGCGGGATGCATTTTGCCAGAGGCTGGAGCTCCTGCCGGTCCAAGCAGCAGACCAGGATCAGCCCCTCATCGGCCGAGATCTTTTTTTCAAACCGAAATTTTTCTTTCAGCCAATTTATCTCGCCCGCGCGTTCTTCGGGTCGTTTTGTAAAATAAAGGACCAGATCGCCGACCTCCGGTCTTCCCTCCGCGGACCCCAGCGGATATTTCTTCTTTGTGCTGAGAAATGAGAATCCCCGTTCTCCGATAAATAAGACCCGGTCTTCCTGATCCAGCACGATCATGTTCTCTAAGTTCAAGGCTTTCCTCCTGCATCCGGTGAATCATTTCACCATTCCGTAACGGCAAAGCGCATCCACAAATAGTCTCCGTCTCGAATAGCTGTTTCTGTATTTTGCAAACAGTTTTGCTTTTGCGTTCATCTCACCGTTTGATTCCTGCACTTCGCCCAACGCGGCGATAAAGCTCGCGCATTCCCCATAGTAATTTCGTCGGTTATTTTCCATGATGGCTTGTACTCTGTCGTGGATCCATGCATCAATTCTGCGGAGCCATTTTTCTTTTTGCTCCGATGTGAGCGCGATAGTCTCTTTCCACTTTGAGAAAAATTTCCAAAATACTGCTTCATCGATTTCATGCTCTTCTTCCCGAACATAGCGGTCGGTTTCGAAATCGTATCGCCCCTTCTGAAGCTGACACGCGGACACCGCCCAATACTTCATCGCGTGCAGACCCTCGGTGAAACCATCTCCCTCACGCGATATTTGGCCGGAATCCTCGCAAGTGCTTCCATGCCGACTTCCAGCATGTGCAGATCTTCGTGTGTTTCCAAATTCTTTTCTAAAAGCTGCAGGTATAGGTTCGGGTGTACATCCGCGTATTTTCTCGCATTCTGCAGAAGACAGGCATCGTCTCCAATCAGCGACAACACTTCCTGCAAAAGTTCGTCGGCCAATTTACCGTTTTGACTTCCCAACCGTTCAATCCAAAGTGGCAGGAAAGCATCAACCCCTGGCAGTTCCTCATTTCCCATCTGCAGGAGATTTTCCAGGCTTACCTGACAGGCTCCCATGTTTTTTATCATGCGCAGCAACTCATCCGCTCTATCTTCTGTATCATTTCCCATATAAGCAAGATAGAGACATTCATTTACAAGATTCTGATAGTTTGCTGACAGCAGCTTTTCTTCAAACAGATTCGAAAGACTCAGAAAACCGGTATAATCATTGTAATCCCCATTCACGGAAACATCCAGCACCGCGATTGCTTCCGCCAGTTTCAACCCCTCCTGATAAGCTTCCATGTCAATGCTGCGGTGAATTGTCCGGATTGCTTCTTCCGCATCCTCCAAAATGCTTTCCGGATCATAAAAAAACACTTCATCCGCATCGCTGTTATACCAGTCATCCCATTCTTCGTTGTATTCGCTGTCAAGTGCCCGCTCTCCATTGGATATGCTTTCCAGTTTTTGGACCAGGGTGCCGATTTCCTCGCGCAGGCTTTGATATCCATCATCCCATGCCGATTTCCTTTTTTTCTGTTCTAGACAAATCGTCTTCAAAACGCCCTGAAACTGCCCGCGCTCTGCTTCGGGGCAGAGTCTCGCCAGCTCATGTATGATTTTTTCCAGATTTTCCTTCGGCATTTTTTGCGTCAGAGCATCTATTTCATTTAAAAACTGCGGTAATCTCATTTTTGCACAGTGTCCTTTCCTATCTTCCTCTTTGTTTCGCAAAATCGTATCGGCGGTCTGCTTACACTATAACAACTCTTTAGGGAAATTTCAACGCCGTTTTCTTTTGTCATTAGGCTCGCGTTCCGCAGGAAAAACTCCCGCGTCGTTGTCGCGTAAAGTTTCAGAATAGTGCTTGCGAAACCGCTTCACAGCTGTTATACTAAAAAATCCTTTTTTGTTAATCACAGACAAGACATCGTGAAGAAACCTCAGGAGGCCGCAAGAAAAATTGAGCAAGTTCGACTTTTTTCTTGCCTGCTTTTTGTCTTTCTGTTATACTGGGTTCGCAGCGTTTTCCTTGTGAAATCTGCGCTGCGCATAAAAAGGGGAGGATTTTATCATGAAAAAATCAATTCGTTTTTTGGACGCCAATATGCTGCGAGCCTTAGCCTGCGTGCTGATGCTCTGCGACCATATGTGGGCGACCATCGTACCGGGCAATGAGTGGATGACCTGGCTGGGCAGGCTGGCGTTTCCGATCTTTGCCTTTCAGATCGCGGAAGGCTTCTTCCATACATCTAACTTCCGCAATTATGCGGTAAGACTACTGATCTTCGGCCTGGTCTCTGAGATTCCGTTCGATCTGGTCTACGGCTCCACCATACTCTATCCGTATCACCAGAACGTCATGTTTACCCTGCTGTTTGGCCTTCTTGCCATCAAGGCGCTGGATAACGCCAAACAAAAGCATACAGCAAAAGCATGGATCATCGGCGTCCTTTTGGCCGCGCTCTGCTGCCTGGCTGCCGCTGTCACACTTACCGACTACGGCGCGCTCGGCGTTGCGACCGTCGTTATGTTCTATCTGTGCCGCGACTTTCGCTTCTCATGGGCAACGCAGCTGGTGTTTATGGTCCTCTTCAACTTGATCTTATTTACAGGAGAGTACATTCCGCTGACCATCGGCAGCCACACCTTCGAGCTGCAGACCCAGGGCTTCGCCGTTTTCGCCCTGATTCCGATCTGGCTCTATAACAGCAAAAAAGGCGTTTCAAACAAGGCACTGCAGTATGGCTTCTACGCCTTCTATCCGGTGCACCTTCTGGTGCTCTATCTGCTGTTTACTTACACGAGGTAAGTATCCTAAATCAAAAATCAAACATATCGTGCAATTTCACTCGTCTGTGGTGAAATTGCACTTTTTTGCTTGACAAACTCGATATTCGAGATATAATGGACGTAACAAAGCTCGATATTCGAGAAAACAAATTTACGGATCACGCACGCCATGCGAACCCGCTGCGAAAGGAGGTGCCTGCCATGCCGCGTGAAAAATTCAAGACCTTGACCGAGCAGATGTTCTATATCCTCCTGTGTCTGTGCGAGGAACGCTGCGGGATTGAAATTCTGGACTCGGTCAGGGATCTGACCGATGATCGGGTCAAGATCGGCTCCGGTACCCTGTACGATCTATTGGAGCAGTTCACAAAGGAGGGCATGATCTGCGAGACCAAAATTGAGGGGCGACGGCGCAGCTACCGGATCACCGAAAAGGGGCGCCGCATGCTGGACGCGGAATACCAAAGGCTCAGCCTGCAGACCGCCGACTACGCTCGTATCTGTAAAGGAGGTACGCCATGGAAATGAGAGAACGCAAAGATCGCGAAAACCGCAATGACTGCAAACGCGCGGTCAAATGGGGCTTTGCCGGTATCGTCCTGTACGACCAGCAAAGGATTGAAAAGAAGCTGACGGAAATGGCGCGCAAAGGCTGGCTGATCGAAGAAATGCATGACGGCCTATTTTGGACTTACCGCCGTATCGAACCGAAAGAGCTGCATTTTGCGGCAGTCTATTCGCCGCAGAATTTCGGCATCGACGCCGACTCCTTAGCTGCGCAGAGCGCGAAAAACGAACTCTGCGCGCGTGACGGCTGGATCCCGGCCGCGGACTGGGAAACGCTCCGTGTGTATTACAACGAACAGCCGGACCCGGTACCGATCGAAACCGATCCCGTCGTCCAGACCGAAAGCATTTACGCAGCCATGAAGTTGCGGTGGTGGTACTATCCGTTTCTGTCGCTCAGCACCATGATCGCTATGTTCAGCGCCTATCTGCGGAATCCTCGGTGGTCTGACGGCATTGTCCCAACCCTGACAGATCCTTTGTTCCTGTTGTGGCTCTGTTTCGCGATGCTCTCCGTCTGGTGGCCGCTCTATCAGTTCTGGGCAGACATCCGCTGGCACCGCGCAGCAAAAAAGGCCGCGGAGAGCGGCGAATTTCTTCCGATTATGGCGAAACGCATTCCCGACATTTACGTCATGCTGCCGGCGCTGGTGCTGATCGTCATCATGCTTTTTATCACTCTAGCATAGCTTAAGGAGGGAAAGTGGAAATGAGAAAACATAAAAAAGAAACCAAGTGCGGATTTGGCGGGGTATCCATGTACGACCAGCAAAGGATTGAAAAGAAGCTGACGGAAATGGCGCGCAAAGGCTGGCTGATCGAAGAGATGCAAAACGCCTTCTTCTGGAATTACCGTCGTATCGAACCAAAGGAGCTGCATTTTGCCGCGGTATATTCCGCAATGACTTTTGATGTCGACGCGGACTCGGCTGCCGCGCAAAAAGAAAAAGACGAACTCTGTGCTCGTGACGGCTGGGTCGCTGCCGCGAGCTGGGGCGGCGATGGCTTCCTGCGCGTCTATTACAACGAGCATCCGGATCCGGTACCAATCGAAACCGATCCGGTCGTCCAGACCGAATCGATCTACACAGGGATGAAAAAACGCTGGCCGTACACTTTAGGTACCGCTTTATTCGCACTGTACTGTATCGTTACGGACATGAAAAGCGTGATAACCGGCTACCTCGGCTCAAACGTTCTCCTGTATTGTTCCCTTGCCATCTGGACTATTTGGTTCTGCTTCAGGGTCTATCAGCTCTGGGCTGATAATCGTTGGTATCAAAAGGCATCGATCGCCGCGCGGCAGGGCATTTTCCTGCCGCTCATCCAAGGGCGGCTGCGCGATATCTGGGTAAATTATTTGCTGATCATGCTATTCGCGTTCGCCGCTGTCCTTTCTTTCTTCCTATAGCACAGCGGAGGGCGGTCTTGCTGCATACAAGCTCGGCACGCATACTGCCCTGAACAGCCAAATCAGACGACCGATAGCCGCACACAAACACGCGGCGGAGCCCCTCCAATAATCTGCAAAGGCTCCGCCGCTTTCAATTCCACTATTTTTTCTGCTCCATTCTATCCGAAAAACTTTTCGGCATTTTTAAAGAAAATTTCATTTTTCTCTTCTTCAGTGAAATAACATAATTCAATCCTTACGCATTCTAAATCGACCTCAAAGAAAGGATAATTACTGCAGAATAGAATTCTTCCCGGAGAACTGTCTCTATACAGGTTTACAAGCCACTCCGCTGCGACTGCGCTGTTTGTGCCCAAATAGAGGTTCTTTCTTTTTCCCATAAAATGTTTCACATCCGTGAGAGTATATCCGCTTAAATCCATTTGCGCTGCATTCAGCATAAGAAACTTTACATCCGGATATTCCGCAGCAACCTCCGCGATTTGTGTTATGTGAGAAACCCATACATAACCGGCTTCCATTATCACAGGCTTCTTTTCTTTCTGCGCATATGCAAGCACCAGTCTTGTTACTTCTCTGTTAATTTGGAAATTTTCCTCCCAAGGATTGAGATAAATTGCTTTGAACAGAGGATTTTTAAACCGTTCTTTTAATTCCCTTTGTGTCTGTTCCGTATTCCACGGATCAACACGAACGGCACCGATAAAGTGTTCTGCATCTTCCTTGAGTACTTTTTCTACATAGTCATTTGCTTCTGCTATATTATAGGAAAGCGGTTTCTCTGCTACAATCAACGCTTTGGAAATTCCGTTTTTTCGCATTTCTTGCATGTAATTTTCCTTCAAATAAGCGGTGCCTTTATATGACTGTCCCATTTTAGCACAGGCATCAAATCTCATTTTATGCTCCCTCCAAATCCAATTTAAGCAGTTTTGCTGCATTTTTAAAGAAAATATTTTCTTCCTCTTGCTCGCTTAGTCCCGCCATTTTTACTTTTTTGATTTCAAATACGGGATTGTCTGTCGGCAAGTCCGTTCCGAACAATACTTTTTCAGAGCCTATTTCTTCGACTGCTTTTTTGATAGAATACGCGAAAGGCATTTCACACATATCTACATAGACATTCTTATATTTTTTGGCTGTATTTATTGCATCTTCCCGATGATGGAATCCTCCCATATGTGCCAGAATTATTTTTGCTTCCGGACATGCTTCCGCAGCTTCTGCAATCTGCAGCGGCAGGGTTAAACATTCATCGGAGCAATGGAATAAAACAGGAATATCGTATTCTACCGCTTTTCTTAAAATTTTAAGGGTTGGTTCTGTAAATGGATGTATCGCGTAGGATGTCGGATGCAATTTAATTCCTTTAAAATTGTATTTCTTTACTGCCATGTCAACAGCGTTTTCCGTCTCATCAACAAAGCGTGGGTTCATCCGAATGAACGGAATAAATCTTCCCGGATATTTACTGCAGTTATCGTACAACTCTTCGACTGCTTTCATATTAGGACCCGGATAGTTCACGTAGGTGCTTACAACCGCCATATCGATATTGGCCATGTCCAAATATTTTATTACTTTTTCAGGTGTATCATACCATCCTCGCGCAGGGAAAACATCCATGTGCGCATGTGCATCAATTATCATTTTCATATCACCTCAACTTACAGAATTAACAACAGACCACCTACAACCAAGCCCATTCCAATCGCAACGACAGCGCAGTAGCCCATAACATCCTTGATTTCCAATTTAGCAACTGCTAAGACCGGAATTGCCCAGAATGGCTGCAGCAAGTTTGTCCATACATCGCCCCATGCCAGTGAGATTGCGATTTTTGCAGGTTCAACACCGAGTTCCATGCCGGCGGCAACCATAATAGGTCCCTGCACTGCCCATTGTGATCCTCCTCCAGGAATCATGAAGTTAATAAGTCCTGCTGACAGGAATGTGAACAGTGGGAATGTACTTTGTGTTGAAATCGAAATAAAACTGTTTGCGATCATGTCTGTAATTCCTGCAGATTTCATCATCCCCATAATACTTGCATATATCGGGAATTGCAGCGCAATGCCTGCGCAACTGATCATAGAACTTTTCACTGCGTTTGAATATTTTTCAGGTGTTCCATAAGCAAGCATTCCAAGCACGAAGAATAAAATGATTACTGTTTCGATGTTCAGGTTTGCTCCGTTATTGATTACGTATTGAACAAAATATAGAAGCCCGATTAACGCAACAAGCCACGTAAGTACTTTGCTGTTATTAAGTTTTTCGCTGAAAGTCATCTCATTTCTGTTCTTTTTTATCTCAACAATTTCCTTTTCTTCAAAAAGCTCAGGGTCTGCTTCAATAACTGAGTCATTCGCAGTTCTCGGTGCCATACTTGCGTACACCGCAATACAAACCGCAAAAGAACTTAATGTTATGATAATATTCCAAGAGCTGAACAAGGTTTGATTGAGTGGAATTATACCAATTTCCTGCTCTAAAAAATGCCCCGGAGTTGCAACAAGCAGTGGGATTGCTGAGGACAGCCCAAGCAATGTATTATTCGCGCCATAAGCGACTGCTACCAACAGAGGGAAATGCATTCCCCTTTTTACATGTGCAATTTCTTTTGCGATAATTGCTCCGCCTATTAACCCAAGTCCCCAGTTAAAATAGCATAACGCAAAGGTTACTGTGTACAGCAGTATTACTGCCTGAACATTGTTGTTCGGAATTCGGGCAATTCTCCGAAGACCTTTACTTACAATGTGTGAGCTGGCCAATGCATGTCCGGTAAACATAACCATAATCATTTGAAGTGTAAACGGAAGCATGCTGAAAAACCCGGTCGCCCAATGGTTTAACATCTGTCCAAATGACTGTCCCCCTGCAATCATTCCGACAGCAAAGATTACAACCGCAAAACAAAGCGCAACTGTAAATGCATCAGGTAAATACTTTTTTACAAGATTTACAAAAAAGTTTGTGATTTTTCTCATGTGACGTCTCCTTCCTGTAGTGTCACGCCCAAAATTGTTAATTTGGGGCCATCATGAGTAATAAAGAATAAAGTTTTTCCCTCACCCCTTTGTATATTGTAATTACAATATAATCTTTACAAGTGCGTACAAGATTGTCGGACAAAGGAGGCACCCTAATCCTGTGTAAAAGGTTGCCGTCATTGCGCCGTACGGTACTAATTCCGGATCTGTTGCGGCAAGACCCGCTGCGGTTCCGCTTGTGGTTCCCATCAGCCCTCCGTAAACCATAGCGGCTCTTGGTGTTTTTAATCCAATTCTTTTTGCAATCATCGGTGTCATGATCATGACTGTGATTGACTTTACAACTCCTGCCGCAATCGAGATCGCAATCACGGAAGACTCCACCTGCAATGCGGATCCTGTCACCGGACCAACGACAAAAGTTACAGTCCCCGCACCGATTACGGTGATACTTTCTGCATCGCTATAACCGAAAATAAGAGCTACAATCACTCCGCAGACAAATGAGGCAAGAATACCCGCAAGCAGTGCTTTAACCCCAGCGGTTCCGCATTTGGCTATTTCTTTCAAATCGGCGCCAAAAGCTGTTGATACAATCGCAAAATCTCGTATCATGGAACCTCCCATAATGCCGATTCCGGATAATACCGCAATGTCCGCTACGCCTTTTGTTCCGTCTGTGAAAACTCCTGCCGCATAAGCCGCCGCAAGTCCAAGCAAAACTGCGATTGCTGAAGGATGTACGCGCCCGTGGAAAATTCTCTTTGCTAAGACTTCCGACAAAAGCATTGCCGCAACAATTATGATTACTACAACGGAAATGCTGTTGCTAATTAGAAATGACGTTGCTCTTTCAGTGATCGCATACATTTTTTTCTTTCCTTTCCTTACTGAAGACCGGTACTAACAAAAATCCTGCAACGCACGCCGTAATTCCGGCCAAAATAGCTGCGATACCTTGAGAGACTGCCTGAACAACATTTTGCGATGCAGTCATCGCAATAACCACAGGAATATACATTTTGCTGCAGAAGTTTATCCCCTCTTCCATTCTCTTATCTAATCTGCCGCGACGCTTTAAGCAGTTTGATAAAAGAATTAAAAGAATCATTGCAAAGCCGACGCCACCTACATTTGTGTTTAATCCAACGAGTATTCCAAGAAGTTCTCCTGCGCACTGTCCGAAAAGCACACAAATCGCTATTATTGCTACTCCATAAAACATTCCGCTTCCACCTCTCTATTCCTTCAAAAATGTGTTTAAACTTCCAAGTAACGTTGCCAGTAATTCCGTTCTTTCTTCTAAACTTTTTATTATCGCGAATTCCTGTTTCGAATGGCTGTGCTCTCCGCTTACGCCCATGGCACATACCACGGGGATTTCAGCCATCTGTATATATGCCGCATCGGAAGCTCCGCCCCGAATCAACCCGTTCGGACACCTTTGTCCACAGGCAGTCGCAGCTTTTTGTACTGCTTCAAAAAGAGCTTGTACGTTTTGTGTGTATACGAACGGCATAATTGCTTCGGCGAATTCAACCTTTGCATATGTACCGAGTACTTTTTTTTCTTGGCAGATTGATCGAATTCTCTCTTGCAGCATTTCGAATTGTTCCACAGTCGAAAACCTAAGATCAACTTGTATCCGACAAGTATCAGGAATCACGTTACTGGCAGTTCCGCCATTTATGGTATCTACGCTTGCTGACATTCCCTCGGAAAGATTCGTAAGTTTTTGGATTTCTATTATTTTTTTGCTGCCTTCTTCAATCGCATTGATGCCGTCTTCAAAGGCATTCCCCGGATGACTGCTTTTCCCTCTGATTTCAATATTTGCAATTGCGGTGCCTTTGCGTCCGATACAGACATCATTGTTTCGGAAACCGGTTTCCATATTGAATGCGCACCGAGCTCCCTTTGCTTCTTCTTTGAGCAGCTGCGCAGCAATGCTTCCCGCATGACCGATTTCTTCATCACCGACAAAAACCACCTTAATCGGAATCTGACACTTCATTTCTCTTAGCACTCTGGATGTAAATAACGCCACTATGATTCCACCCTTCATGTCAAGCGCTCCCGGCCCATGAAGCTTGTTTTGCTCTATGATCTCTGCTGTATTCCACTCTGTCGAATGAAAAACGGTGTCATAATGCCCTGAAAAAATAACAGGAGGATTCTCTTCATTGTAATTTCTAGTCCCGATTACTGCCTTCGGGCAATTCTTCCCGGTTTCTTTTAGAATACAGGTGAAGCCCTCTTCTTCAAAGAGTCTCTTTATATATCCCGCTGTATCATCCATTCTTGCGAGTTCTTCTGCAGCGCCGCACTTCTCGATCAGCGCTATCCATTTTTCTAACATTTCTTCTCTATTTTTTTCAATCGCTGCTCTGACCTGATCGATTTTAAACATCCTCTTCTCCCCAAACTTTACTGTGTTTTTATCTTTATTTCTTGTTTAGTTTCCTATATTCTAGCATTGACATTGTTAAACAATCTACTATATAATAAGTAATAAACCTATAGCATATTTGTTATCTATTAAACAAGGAGATCCAGCTATGAACCTTTCGCAGCTCAGAATTTTTAAGGTTGTTGCTGAAATGCAAAATATATCTCGTGCAGCAGAAACCCTTTTTATCGCTCAGCCATCCGTAAGCAGAACCATTCATTCACTTGAGACCGAACTCAATGTCAGGCTATTTGAGCGGAAAGGACGTAATATTCTTTTAAACAACAACGGCGCTATTCTTCTAAGATATACAAACGAAATCCTCAGTTCTATTGACAGGCTCAAATTTGATCTGGCAGAAGCAACGTTTGATTCTTTTTCTGAAATGCCAATAAATTTCTATGCGGCCTCAATGGCAATTCCTCATCTTGCGAAGGAATTTCATAGAAGATATCCTAACATAAAGCTGCAACTTTACCATCATCCTGCAAATCAATTTGAAAACGGTAACCGAGGACGTCTTGCTATTTATGCCGACACCCAAATCAATCACGCCGAAAACACAACTTGTCTGCTTAAAGAACAAATTTTTGCAGTTATTCCCACCTCCAATCCATTGTCTAAGCAGACACATATATACCTTGCCAATCTAAATGGAGAAAAACTGATTTGCTGCACAAAAGAAGTAAGTATAAGGATGAATATGGATTATTACTTCAAGGCAGCAAATTTAAAACCCAATATCACAATAGAATGCGCGGATCCTTCTGCTGTTCTTGACTTGATGAGCTCAGGACTCGGAATTACCTTTATTCCACAATACTCTTGGGGTAATGTTCCAATTCCTGACAGTATGGTTGTCCGACCAATTGTTGATCCTCTTTGTGTTCGCTATCTTTATTTAACGTGGGGACATGGAAAAAGAGAAAAGCCAATGAATGTTGTACTCTTGGAATCAATATTATTAGATTATTATAACGATGTGAAAAACACCTCTTGCTATCCGCCTTTGTTGGATAGTGTCGAATAAATTCCTTTGACTTTAAGAACAAAAGTGCGAAGAATCCATTGATTTTGTAGAAAAAGGTGTACAGGAAAGCGGCGAAGCCCCTGCAATAATCTGCAAAGGCTCCGCCGCTTTCAATTCCACTATTTTTTCACTATTCTTTCACTATTTTCGTTTTCTTTACATATCTCCAAGGTACGTTCTCGGTTCGCGATTGCATAGGGACTAAGCTTATAAGAACGAATCCGTTCTTTGACAATGACCGGAATAACGAAGCCGTTCGCCGCCAGTCTGACACAGCGATTAATAATCGTTTTATTGCTGACCGCGACTGCTTTGCTGACTTCCACCGGCGTAAATTCATAGCAGCGATGTTCAAGTAGATGCTGCAGCAACGCTGTTTCCTTTGGTTTCAAATGAGAAAGGCTTTCGTACAGTCCTTCTTCCTGCGAGTTTTGAGAAAGCGCACAAACTTTACTCGAATACAATTCCACCATCCGTAAAAAATAATGAATCCAAATCTCCGGATGCAGCGGATTTTCACGGCCATCATAGTAAAGGGGCGGCAATCCCATTTGCAGTGAACGGTAGTATTCTTCCGGGTCATAGGCAAAATACTCCTCCAAGGAACCAATCCCCTGAAACCCGTATCCATTTAGATCCAGCAGATATCCCGACAGAAGTCTTGCCGTTCTGCCGTTCCCATCCTCGAACGGGTGGATCGTGACCAACTGATAGTGTACCACCGCCGCGACAAGCAGCGGATGGTCATCGGTCGTGTTGACGTAGCGTACCAATTCTTCCAGCAGCGTCGGAACTTCCTGATAGTCCGGCGGAATGTATTCGGCTGCGCCGCTTTTCGTGTCATAGACCGCAAACAGCACACCCGGCGGCATCGCGCCCCGCAGCCCGATCTTTTCCTTAGAAGCTCCTTTTTCCACCAACGCTTGTATCTGCAGGATCAAATCCATCGATAGAGGCTCCCGCCGTTTGCATTTTTGTTCCAGCACTTCCAGCGCCATGAAGTAGTTGCGAATCTCCTGTTCCGGTTTCAAAAAATGTTTATGCTCGTCCTTTTCGATCGCAGTGTCCGCCTGGCTTTCCGTCAGTGGGTTTCCTTCGATCCGGTTGGAAGCATAGGCGCTTTTCTTTTTGGAATTTTTTCGCAGCCTATTCGCTGTTATCGTTGGCAGCTTGGCGGCATTCATAGAGAAACGGTTTTCATCGATCGCGGAAATCCGCCGCAAAATCTCATTGGAAAGAGTTACTTGAATCATTCGCCGTCTCCTTTCATCGTATCTTCTTGCTTATATTTTACAGAAGAGTCTCGAAAAATTCCACTATTTTTTCACTATTATTTCACTATTTTCTCATGGGTGGTCCTGTTTTACTGCCCGCTGCGGCAGCCGTCTGTGTTTCTGACCGCTTTTCCTGCCGCTCCCGATACATGGTGACTGCTGTAAACAAGATCAGCGCCGCCCAGATGAAGCAGAAGGTAACAAGCTGCCCCCATCCCATTTTTTCGTGCAGCAGGATACTGCAGACTACGCCGAAGGTCGGTGAGATATACTGCAAAATGCCCATCGCCACCATCGGTATCCGCTTCACGCAGCTTGCGTAGAGTACGATCGGCAGGGACATGACCGCCCCCGCACCCATGAGGAAGATCTGCGTGCTGAAATCTGCCGATGCGAGACCGTTCTGTCCGGTACGGAACAGTAGGATCGTCAGCAAGGCAAACGGAGCGACTAGCATCAGATGTACGGCCGTGCAGACGACCGCATCCTTTTTGATGCCTTTCATAAAGGCCGCGTAAATCGAAAAGCAGAACATCAAGCCGATCGAGATCAGCGGCGCGTCACCGAATCCGCTGCCCGAAAGCAGTACGCCGATCAGGATCAGCCCCGCCGCCGCGATAAACTGCCACGTCAGCTTTTCGTGAAACACGGCCACGCCGAGCGCGCAGACCACCAGCGGCGCGACATAATAACCCAAGCTGGTCGCCAGAATATGCCCGCTCGTGACCGCGAACAGATACAGCGCCAGATCAAAAAAATTAAAGAATGCCCCCGGGATCAAATGCTTCAGCATCAGTTCTTTGTCGCGAAAAGTCTCCCAAATCTCTCTGCCGCGGCCACGCAGCAACACAACCGCTGTCACCCAGATGCAGCCCCAAAGAATGCGGCTCATCAAAAGGAACAGCCCGTCGATATCTGTCTTGAGTTGAAAATACAGCGGCTGAAATCCCCAGATAAAATAACAGGTAAGCATCAAGCTATAATCTCTGCGTGCGGTTGTTTCTGTCTTCTTATCGTTCTCTGCATTCATGCCTAAACCATTCCTTACACTTAAACTTTTTCTCTTTTATATTTCCTGTTTCTTCCTACTTCCAAAGTTTATCCGGATACTCGCCCTTATCCTTCATGGACTGCAGCGCATTGACAACGCTTTCTTTGTCCTCTTTATAGGTCACACCGTACCAACGGTCGCGCGAACGCAGGACCTTGACGTCAGCCTTGCCATCGCGGATCAGGCGGTCCACCACGCCCGGCAGGAAATATTCGCCTTTGAGCGGATTTTCCGCAAGGATCTTATCGAGCACAGTCGGGAACCCTGCTTCCATTTCCCGCAGCATGGACTCCGTAAATCCCCAGAAGTTCATGGAGACGATCTGCCCGCGCGGGATTTCGCCGAGCACCGCGCCGTCATCGTCCGTATAGACGATCTTTTCACCCTGCCACCGGATCTTCGTCCGTTCCGTGATCGCAGTCAGCATGCCGTTTGCATCGGTCTCGCAAACGCCGCGGGAAACAAAACCGTTCTCGGTCAAGGTATTTTCAATTTCATAGCCGACCATACAGTAGTGGTACGGCTGCGGCTCGCCTTTCGTTTTTCCGGCCGCGTCTTCTTCGGCGTTTGCCAGAAATTCATAGATCGTCTGGAACGCACCCGGACCATAGTAGTCATCTGCGTTGATGACCGCGATCGGACCGTCCGCGAGCCTCCTCGCTGCCAGCACCGCATGCGCCGTTCCCCATGGCTTCGTACGGCTCTCCGGAACCGAATAACCCCGCGGCAGATCGGTCAATTCCTGATAGGCATAAGCGACGTCGATATATTTTCCGGATTTTTCATCGATCAGCGCGCGAAAATCCGCTTCATTTTCTTTTTTGATGACAAAGATCACTTTCTGAAATCCCGCCATGACCGCGTCATAGAGCGAAAAATCCAGAAGGATCTCTCCTTTATCGCTGATCGGTTCGATCTGCTTCAGCCCGCCGAAGCGGCTGCCCATACCCGCTGCCATGATCACCAGTACCGGTTCTTTTTTCATCTTTTCGGTTCTCCTTTTTCTCTCTCAAACTCAATTTTTATCTTCTTTCGTCTTTTCCCTTTAGATCCAAGTCATATGGTCTAGGTCGATATCCAGATTGTTCATCTTGCACAGTGTGCTGACTACCGCGAAAATAATAACTGCGCCCAGATTGGCCGTCGTATTGTCCTGATCGAACCGCGGGGATATCTCACAGATATCGAAACCTTTCACCTTGCGTGTCCGAATGATATGTTTGATGATCGGCAGCACGTCCTCCGGATCCAGTCCCAGAGACTGAGTTGCGCTGACGCCCGGTGCAAAGGCCGAGGAAAACACGTCGGTGCAGACAGTGACATAGGCGTTGCTGCATCCGGCCATAAAAAGATCCACTTTTTCCAAGATGCTCGCGTAGCCGGAAGTCTGCACTTCCTTTGCTAAAATATATTCCACGCCGAGCGCTTTTGCCACTTTAAAGAGCTGCACGGTGTTGCTGTGCTGCTGGATGCCGAGCGGCAGGTAATGATACGGCTCTCCGTCCTCCCGGCAGATGTCTGCCATCTGTCGGAACATGGATCCCGAAGAGCTGCCGTTTTCATATGGTCTGAGGTCAAAATGCGCATCGAAATTCACAATGCCCAAATGCGCTTTGTCCGGTACAACGCCGTCCTGCGGTGCGGCGTCGATCTTGCCGCGCCTTGCTTTTTCCACTTCCTCGCCGCCGCGCAGGCTGTGATATTGTCCCAAAAAATGTCCGAAAGTTGTCTCATGACCGCCGCCTAATACGATCGGGAAAAGGTTGAGACTGAGGAGCTTTTCGACTGCCTTGCCGAGCTGTTTCTGTCCTTCTTCCATCGTGATCTTGTCACACAGGATATCCCCCGCGTCAAAGAGCGCCACCTCCGGCAGGAACGCACATGGCAGGTTGGACATCTGTCCGCGGATAAAATCCGGCGCCAGCGCGGTGCCGACCCTGCCTTTATTCCGCTTCACGCCCTGCTCGCTGCAAAAACCGATGAAAGCGATCCCCAGCTTTCCCTCAAACGGCTTTAATTCGTCATCTCCCGCAGCCAGATCCAACGGTTTCACCCATTGATGCCAACGAAAAGCATCATAGTCTGTCTCACTGTCCACTCTGCCTTTCCAACATTCCATCGCGCTTACATAATTATTTCTGAATCTCATATCGTTTACTTCCTTTCATCTTTCCTATCATACAACAATTTTTAGGCAGGCTCAAGCCGAGGAAGCAAAAAAGACCGCAAAATGCCCGCAAAAATGCCGGTCTTGTTCCTTGTTTCCTTGTACATTTTGCGTTATAATAATAGTCTCGGTAGACGACTCAAGAAAGGATATCAGAAAATTATGTTAAAAACCATGCATGACGCAGAACGCGACGCAATCTTTGCGGTTGCCGATCTGATGGCTGCCGCTGCAAAAACGGCTCCCAAAGGGAGCGGAAAGGATACGATCATCACGGCGATTGTCTCCGGTGAAGACAAGGACCGGCTCAGAGACAAACTCGCGGAACTCGGCGCAGAGTATGATGAGGCTTTCATGGTGCGCGACGCCGGCAATGTGGACAGCAGCACCTGTGTGGTCCTGATCGGCTGCTACAATACCTACTTCGGTCTCACCAACTGCAGCATGTGCGGATTTCCAAACTGCGGGCAGACAAAGAAAAACGGAAGTCCATGTATTTTCAATGTGACCGACCTCGGTATCGCAGTCGGCTCAGCTGTTTCCGTGGCCGCCGATCACCGCATCGACAACCGCGTGATGTACTCTGCAGGCAGAGCCGCGGTAAAGCTCGGACTCCTCGGTGACAACGTGAAGCTGTGTTACGCGATCCCTCTCAGTACGACCAACAAGAGCATCTATTTCGATCGCGGACCGGGTGCTGTACTGCGTTAGACAAGACAATTGTATAAATGCCGCCTGTTGACCTTCGATCCGGTCCGCAGGCGGCATTTGTTTTTATTATGTAGGAAATATCGTTTCGATATTTCCGGAATAACAAGAAAGTCTACCGCTAAAAATCTGATCGGCGAAGCCGACTTTCTTAAAGTTCCTCGATTACTTTTGGTGACAGGTTCGTGTTTTTCGCAATCACATCAGCTGAAATCCCGTATTCTTTTAGTTTTTTTGCAATTTCCAGCCTTTCTTTTGCTGCTCCGGATTCTTCTCCTTTGGCAAAGCCGGATTCTTCTCCTTTGGCAAAGCCAGACTCTTCTCCTTTGGCAAAGCCAGACTCTTCTCCTTTGGCAAAGCCGGATTCTTCTCCTTTGGCAAAGCCAGACTCCATACCTTTGACAAAGCCCAATTCTTCACCTTTTTTCATTGCTCTGTCCCATCTGATTCTCATTTCTTCATCCAATGTCATAATTCGGTCAATCTCCTCGTCCTCATTGGCTTCCGCAACACGCTTGCCAAGGTATTGCACAAATTCATCTCTTTCGTCCACTTTTCCTGTGTTTACAAAGTCGTAGAAAGCCTCAAATTTCTCCGGTGTTTTCCCCGGTGAACATCTTGTATTCAAGATAATTGTACTCGACCCATCGCCTAATTGCAACTGCAAATTCTTATCAAACATCTCAAATTTATAAATCGGTTCGCCCCTTTTAAACGGGTCAAAACAGCATACAAATATGACATATCCGGTTTTGAGCTTATCATAGGATTCGCCTTTTTTCAATGAATTTCTTGCAATGGCCATATGATAATAACGACTGCGCTTCGGGATTTCTTCTTCCTCTTCCATCTGCATCTCAATATCATAGACGGTTTGATCTCCTTCAAAAAGCACATCCAGCCGTACGGATTTTGAATCAATTCCGGTTATGATCGTTTTTTCAACCTCAACAGCGATTTCTTTTATCGTCGCGGTATACTCATCGCTTCCTGCTTTCTCTGGAAAAGTCAGTTTTTTTACTTTCCGCTCAGGAAAAATCATTTCAATGAATTTTTTACAAGCTACGGGATCGCGCATGATGATCGCAAACATGAGCTTGTTCGCAAATATGTATTTACCCATTTGAAATCCTCCTAAAACTAAATAGGAGAACAGTACCATTCTCTGGTATTATTTTACATCCACTTTTCTGTCAAGTCAATACATATTTTTACATTTTAAGAAATTGCTTGCTTTTCCTTAATCCTCATCCATCCCTTTTCCTAAACTTCTGAGATGCTCTCCGACATCGTCCACATACGGAGAGAGCTCAACGAGCACGTCATAGGAAGTATAGAGGGCGAGGAGCCGTTCTTTCGGCGCGGCCCCGAAGCTTAGGGTGCCGCTGCGGTCGATCGGCGGCAGCTCCCGATACGGCAGCCGGATCCCCGGCGTGCATGTGTAGATATCCGCGTTCGTGCCGTAGACGTAGATCACGTCGTCCAGCCATGTGTACAGATATCCTCTCTGATCCCGACTGAACAACGGATAGGAGTACCGCGCTTTGATATAAGATCTGGTCATTGTCGATTCCCCGATCCAAGGCGTGACGATGGTCTCTTTTTCTACGTTCGGTACGGCTTCCAGCGTTTTGCCGTCTTTTTCGCAGAAGACGCGGCCGCCGTATGTTTCGCCCCATTCATAATTTGCCAAGAGGCTCGCCCCGTCTGCGATCCACGAACGCGGCTTTAGGATCCCTTCGTTCTGATAGGCGTACAGGAAAAAGGCTTTCGCTTCTGCACCCCCGGTCAGCACATAGACCATGGTGCCGTTCATTTTTTTGGAACGTTCTCCGTTCTGTGCCTCGTCATAATCCGCAACGCGCACGTTGAGGATCTCCCGGTCGTTCAGATCTGCGAGGTCCTCATCCGCGATCTGCGCGAGCAGGTCCGCACGGAAGCCCTTTTCTTCCAAGCGCTGACGCAGCGCCTGCATTTGCGGATCCGCATCCTGCACCGTCCCCTGCTGTGCCTCACTGCCGGTCAAACGGCTCTCCTGCCATTTCACCGGCGTATAATGGAACACGATATTGCAGACGATCAGCCCAGCGATGAAGAAAACCGTCAATCCGATCCACAGACGCTTTTCGGAGATGCGCACCGGCACGGCTTTCATCGCGTACCCGCTATCCTGGATCACATCCGCGATCTTCAAAATGCTGCGGATCGTGAAGATGAACAGCACCACCATCGCGATCGCAAGGACGGTCATATACTCCTGTCCGATGTGTGTGCTCAAAAGTGTCAGAGCGGCAGCCGCGGCTTTCCACAGTATGATCGGTATCGTCGGGTTTCCTGCTCCTTTTGCGCCCGCGGCTGCGCCGCGGTTTACGCTCTGCATGCCTTTACCCAGACCATACAGCATTACCAGCATTACCAGCATCACCAACGTCGATCCGGTGCCAATCCGGTTGTTCCATCCGACGACCGTCGGATACAGCGGCGACGCGCAGACAAAGAGGAGCGCGCCGTGGCACAGCAGCATGATCAGGGATAAGATCCACGCAATGTTCATCCAGCGGTTCACGCGGCGCAGACCGCGCAGACCGCTGTAGATCAAAACCGAACCGGCCAGCGGCAAGATCCAGTTAAGTCCCCAAAAGCTGACCGTGATGCTGCTCAGCACCAGTCCGGTCACGATCCTGCTGATCAGATCCTTAAACGGCGTAATGTCCGCCGCGTAGGTGCGGATACAGCCTGCTGCCGGCCACTTGCCGTCCGCGTCCTTCGCGAATTCCGCGGTGAGCAGTTCTTCCAGCATCGCGTCGTCCAGCGGACGTTCGCTGTTTATCTCAAGATTATTTTTTTCTGACATTCCCGGCACCCCCTTTCCGCTGCCGCTCGATCTCGATCAGCAATTTTTTCTTGATGCGGTATAGCTTTCCCTCTGCTGCCCGCAGGCTCATCCCCATCTCGGCTGCGATCTGCGACATCGGCTGCATATAATAGTATTTTCGCAGGATCAGCTTTTTTTCGCTGTCTTTCAGACCGCGCAGCGCCGCCGCAAGCTCCTGCATCGTCTCTTTTTGCAGGAGCAGGTCCTCCGGTTCGTTTGTCTCCCGACTTTCGTCCGCACGCTTTTCCAATATCTCAGAGGCCTCTTCACTGCCGGCCAGGATCTGATGCTTACGGCTTTTGACAAAATTCAAAGCTCCGTTGCGGGCGACCTTTGTCAGCCACGCCGTCAGATTTCCCTTGCTTTCATCGTAATAGGCCGCGTATTTTTGAACAATGATCTCGCTGACCGCGCTGAAACAGTCATCAACCAGATCTTCATCTCCGACGATCGGTCGGATGATATAACAGATCAGCCCGCGATTTTCCGCAAGCACGCGCGCGGCGTCCTGCATCGATTTCTGTTTTTCCTGCATCCGCCGACCTCCTTTCTTTGCCCTTTACTCTATGATACAGCCTTCCTAGGCAAAACCCACGAAAAAATACGAAAAAAACTATTTTATAAAAGGGTATTTTATGCTATACTTGCTAGCGAATCTTTTTCGAGGTGAACCAATAATATGAAAAAAACGATCTTACTGCTGCCGATCTTTGCCGGGATCCTCTTCGGCAGCGCCGGAGTCTTTGTCCGGACCTTTACCGAAGCCGGCATGAGCAACCCGACCGTTATCTTCCTGCGAACTTCTGCCGCATCGCTCCTATTGTTTGCGTTTATTCTGCGCAAGGACCGCACACTGCTCAAAATCCAGCGAAAGGACCTGATCTTCTTTATCGGCACCGGTCTGATCGGCATGCTCGGTCTGAACCTCTGCTATAATCAGTCCATCAATCTGCTTTCCCTCTCCCTGGCTGCGGTCCTTTTGAGCACTGCGCCGGTCTTCGTGCTGATCATTGCCGCTTTCGTCTTTCGGGAAAAGATCACTTCGCGCAAGATCTGCGGCGTTCTGCTGGCGATCGTCGGCTGTGTACTGGCGAGCGGTCTTTTGGAACAGTCCGACGGCATGAAAATATCCTCTATCGGCATTCTTCTCGGTATCTGCGCAGCGATTTTTTATGCGCTGTACAGTATCTTTTCCAGAATGGCATCCGATAAAGGATATCATACTTACACCATTATTTTTTACAGCGTTTTTCTGATCACGATCGTTCTGCTTCCATTCGCGGACTATGCAGTGATCTCGTCCTATGTCACAAGATCGCCGATGACAAGCATCCTGTTCCTGCTGCTGCATGCCCTCTGTACCTCGGTACTCCCGTACATCTGCATCACTTACGCGCTGCACCTTGCAGAAGCCGGCATTGTATCGATCCTCGCTTCCGGCGGAGAACCGATCGCCGCGGTGGTCTTCGGTCTTCTGATCTATGCGGAGATCCCATCGCTTCTGATGCTGACGGGACTTGCACTGGTCATTTTTGCGCTCGTTCTGCTCTGCAGGGCTCCAGCTTCGCAAGGATCAGGATCACAATAAGCAGTACACCGCCTCCGATGCACCAGCCTGCCAGAACATCCGTCGGCCAGTGCACGCCGACAAAGATACGGCTCGGTCCGATGATGACGGCAAGGGATCCGCAGATCCAGCTCAGCACGGTCTTCAGCTTCGGATTTCGGCAGTGCTTTTGGATCAGATACAGCAGCAGCCCGTAAAAAATGACCGACGTTACCGAGTGTCCGCTCGGAAACGAGTAGCCGCCCTGCGTGACCAGATGGAACGAAACATCCGGCCGCGCCCGCAGCACCAGATGCTTCATCGGCTTATAGATCGCCACACCGGCAAGACATGCCAGCGATACCGGCAGGCCGTAGGTCTTGCGATTGGGCAGGAGCAAAAGGAGCAGGCAGAACGCCACGATGGTCACCGTATCCGATAAATGCGTCAGTGCGCTGACGATCCCATTCTGTACCGGTCCCCGCAGCGAAAAGAAAAAATTCTGTACGATCAGATCCAGCGGGGTCGGCATCGTTTCATAAACCGTACCCACCTGGTAGGTGATCCATCCCGCCAGCGCGAATAGGATGCAGGCAGACAAAAGCATGCTGCCTGTTTTTATTTTACGTTTATTTAAGTTATCCATCGGTTTTCCCTCATATTTCTTTCTTGTTCTTCTCTTTCATCTTACAGGAATCGCTCCGGGTTTTCAAGATTCGTTTGTGAAAATTCACTTTGGGGTGGAAACTTGCGCGCGAAATGTGTATAATAATTGCAGTGCTTTTTGCGCAGTCAGACTATCAGGATCACGGAGGAAAAAATTTTGAAACTGTTTGATAATATAAACGGACTTTCGATCATTGCCGGCGGTATGGCCAAACTCGGGGAAAACCGCAAAGCGATCGAAAAGGCCAGAGCCGAGGGCGATGTCAAGACCGAGCAGCAGGAGATCCTCAAAGCCTGCCAGATCTGGTCCACACATATCGTGGAAAAAATGCGCGTTGACATCCGTGTGCTGCAAGAGGAAAATCTGCCGAAGGAGGGCCCGGTCGTTTTCATCTCCAATCACCAGTCCTACGCGGATATCCTGACCTTTCTCTATGTAGTCAAAAATCATCAGGTCGCGTTCATCGCCAAAGACAATCTGCAAAAGATCCCGTTTTTCGGCAAGTGGGTCGAACGCATCCGCGGGATCTTCATTCACCGCGGCGATGCCAGAGCCTCTCTTGCGACGATCAACGAGGGCGTGGAATATCTGAAACAGGGCTTTTCGCTGGTCATCTTCCCGGAGGGCACCAGGAGCCGCTCCTCTGAAATGGCGGAATTCAAGCACGGCAGCTTCAAGCTGGCCACCAAGGCCAGAGTACCGATCGTCCCGGTCACCCTGAACGGCGGCTACCACACCTTTGAAGATCACAACGCCGTCACCAAAGGCCAGCATATCGACGTGCTGGTGCACCCGCCGATCGAGACCAAGGATATGACCAGGCAGGAACTGGCTGAGCTTCCGGCACAAGTGGAAGCCATCATCCGCAAAGGGCTCGAAACGCTCGTAAATCTCTAAGAAAGTCGGCTGCGCCGATCAGATTTTTAGCGGCAGACTTTCTTGTTATTCCGGAAATATCGGAACGATATTTCCTACATAATAAAGAAAAAGACAGCTGCACCAGATCCTCTTGTTCGGATCGTCCGGCTGTCTTATTTTGTCTCACTTTTCTTTTCTTGCTTCCCACTCTTCGCGGAGCATGGAATAGACCAGATTGTCCCGGTCACTGCCGTCGTAGATGTGATAGCCTTTGCGCTGCATGCCTTCATACTGAAAACCGCATTTTTCGATCACACGCTGCGAGCGCTTGTTTTCCGGTCCGGTGCAGATAGCCAGCACCACCAGCGGTTCTTCGGTGAACGCATAGTCGATCACGGCTTTCGCGGCCTCGGTCATGTAACCCTTGCCCCAAAACGCCTTGCCGAGGGAATAGCCCATCTCTTTGCCGGCGACATCCTCTCTTCTGCGATCCGGTTCCAGTCCGATGCTGCCGACAATGCGGCCGCTTTCCTTTTCACGGATCGCCCATACTTCGTTCGGCAGGAACAGCTCCTGGATGATCTGCGCGGATTCTTCTTTGTCCGCGTGCGGTTTCCAGCCCGCGTTCGGTCCGACATCCGGGTCGCAGGCATAGGCATACAGCCCTGCGATATCTTCTTCGGACAGGGTCCACGGTGTCAGCCGCAGTCTTTCGGTTTCGATCGTTTTCATGCAGATAGTTCCTCTCTTTCCGGTTTCTTATATCCCAAAGCGCAGATCAAAAGGCTCACGCCGACGCCGACGATCAGCGGTTCCGCGCCAAAGGAAAACAGTTCTGTCAGGACCAGCGCTACCGGTCCTGCGATCATAGACGCAAAGATCGCTTCGCTGCGGAAGCGTTTCTTTAAAAACAGCGCCAGACTCAGCGGCACAAAGATAACAGAGCCGCGCAGCCCCATGGATAAAAAGCCCAGATCGTTGATGATCGCGCCAGGCAGCATCACAGCGATCAGGCCGGTAACGCCGAGGACCGCGGCGATCGTCAGACGCATCGCGATGATATGCGCGCTTCCGCTCATCAGTTCCTGCTTCATTCTTCCCAAGATGTCCCGTACGAAGATCGTCGATACGCCGAGTGCCAGTCCGCCGCCTCCGGTCACGACCGTGATCAGCAGTGCGCCGACTCCGAGACCGCCGACGATCGGCGGCAAGTTCTGCAGTAAAAACAGCGGAAACGCTTCCGCCGGATTCGGCAGATGCTGCGCGCGTATCGCCAGACCGATGAGCACGCCGCCGAATCCTACCGGAATGCACAAGATCCCGCTCAGCAGCGCCGCCTTTCTGGCAACATGATAGCTCCTCGCCGACCAGATCGCCTGCGCGTAGGTCTGGGTAGACAAGACGCCCAGAATCAAGGAAAGACAATTGCAGATCTCCTTGGTCACGCCTCTGGCGAACAGATCGGACAGGTGGACCTCCGCGAGCGCGGTCGTTTGCCCTTTCATCCCCATCACGATCACAAGTCCGATGCAGATGATCGATGTCAGATATAAAAGGATCAGCTTAACGATCCCACCCATACCGGCGCCGATCACGCCGCCGAACACCACATAGGCGCACATCAGCAGCACGGAGACCAGACAGCCGACCCACAGCGCGCAGCCGGTCATGGCCATGATCAGGGCCGCCGAAGCGATGACATTGGAGATGATGCTGATGATCATCCCTACCGAGCAAAGGACCGAACCGATGTATTCCGCGCCCGGACCGAACTCGTCACCGATGACCTCCATCAGTGTCGTATCATGGCTTTTGCGCAGCGGAATGACATAGCCGAGGAACAACGCGATGCAGCCCAGCGCGGCACCCAGTGTAAACCAGATGGCAGACAGGCCGTATACATAGGCTAGCTGCGCAGTCCCGATGGTCGACTGTCCGCCGATCAGAGAGCCGAGCAAGGCGCCGCAGACCAGCATGATCCCGCTGTGTCCGCCGCCTTTATCAAAGTCTTCCGCGTTTTTTACTTTTCGAGATGAATAAAGTTCTACCAGAACCAATGCGCCGAGTGCTGCTGCGATACCGATCAAATGTCCGATTTTCATATTTTCCTTAATTCTTCCTGTTTTGTATTTTGTATTTTGCGGCGGCGTCCCGCTCCCGCGTCTACTCTGTCGTGCTGAGGATCTCGCCGCTCTTGTTCTCGATCTGGCTGACCTTCATCTGTCCGGCGTCATCCGGATCCACATCTTCCAGAAGTCCCAGCACATTTTCGCCCAGATAGATCGTTTTCAGTTCTTTGCCGTCCAGCGTCACCTTGCTGTACTGTGTAAAGTTCTTGCCTTTGATATAATATTTGTCGCCGATCTTTACGATCTCATCGATGGTGATGTCGTTGACGCCCATCTTTAAGTTTGTCGGCTCAAACGGGTTCTTGCCGCCGTAGATATAATATTTTCCGTAAAGCATATCGTAACCGAGCGCTTTCAGATCCGCAAGGTAAGTCTCACTGTTCTTGTGGTTCTGCTGATAGGTGAAGATCGTTCCCACCTGCATGTCCAGCATATCCATGACATGTGCCGCGAGCTGATAGGAATGCAGATTTTCATCATCCTTTGCAAGTCCGATGTTGTTCCAGATCAGATACTGTGTCCCGTACAGATTGCCGCTTTCCAGATCATCTTCGGTCATATCCAGCGCCGGGATGTGATCTCCGTACATGACCAGCACGGTCGGCTCGTTGCGTTTGGCGAGCGTATCCGTCAGTTCTTTGATGAACTGGTCCATTTCGTAGATCTGATTGACGTAATATTCGTATTTCCATTTCAGTTCTTCCGTCGGCGCGGAAGTGACTTCGATCACCGGATCCTGGAGCACCTGTTCGGTCGGATACTTGCCGTGCCCCTGCACGGAAATGGTGTAGATCATATCTCTGCCCGTCGTGGAGTCCAGCGCGTCGGTGATACACTCCGTCAGGACATAGTCTTTTGCCCAGTTTTTCGGCGTTTTCTCAACGCTCTTCATGTATTCCACGCTGGTAAACGTGTCAAAGCCCATGTTGGCAAAGACACTGTTGCGGTTGTAGAACACCGCGCGGTGATTATGGATCGCGTGCGAGGTATAGCCGAGGCTGTCCAGATCGTAGGCCAGACTTTCCTCTGTTTTTTCCTTGAGGACCGCTTTATACGGATATTCGCCCGGTCCGAAGAATTTCACGGACAGACCGGTCAGAACTTCAAATTCTACGTTGGCTGTACCCGCGCCGCAGGCCGGGACCGTCAGTTCGCCGGAAGAATAGGTCTCCAGCAGCTTGCGGAAATTCGGGCATGGGTCCCGGGAAAGCGTAATGCTCTTGATCGTCATCGGATCGATAAAGGATTCCAGCTGCAGGAACAGGATGTTCGGATGTTCTTCGTCCTCATCCTTTTGCGTGAGCAGCATGGCGTTGTCATCGCCCAGTTCCTTTTTATCAAAGATCGACAAGATCTCTTCCTCGCTGTAGCCGTTCGGTTTGCTGATGCCGGTATTCAGCCAGGTATTGACGAAACAGTAGACCACGCCGTAATCCCGATACGCATAGGCCAGGTTGCCGAAGAAGGTCTCGACGATGCCCGCTTTGATGACAAAGGAAGACGACAGGAACGTAAAGGCAATGACCAACACGACCGCGACCAGATTGCGTTTCCGCTTCACGCCGTCTTTTTTCTGCGGGCCTTTGATAAAAAGCAGCACCAGAAGTCCGATCGCCACGATAACGGCTAGGATCGCGCCCGCGATCTCCACTTTGCTGAGATAATTGGTCACGATCGTCAGCCCGTCATCGAGGATGCTCAGATCTTTGACGGTAAACGGCGTCATACGCTGTGTCAGGATCACGCCGTTGACGACCCCGATCGTCAGCCAGAAGATCGAAATGATCGTAAAACAAAAAACTCTCCGTTTAAACAGTGACGCCAGCACCAGCGTCGTGTAGATGATCAGGGTATTATAAAGAAAAACCAGCGGACTGTGTGCAAAAAAGGACAGTCCGCCAAAGATCCCGGCCGTCGGGAATCTTCCCAATGTTTCAATGATCAGATTCAGCAGCAGCGCCCAGACGCCCGCGGTCACAAAACTGTTGCGGTAAAACTTGCGTCGGTCCATGGTCTCCACTTCATGGATGGTCTTTTCTACTTTTCGGTCCAGTTTTTCAAACTTATCAAATTTATCCATCTGTTTCCCCCTCCGTTATTTGCATAATCTCTTTGCGACTTCATTGGAAAGTCTTGCAAATTCCTCCAAATCCAAGGATTCGGCTCTTCTTCCCGGATCAATATCCGCCCCCTCGAGAGCCTCCTTTACAATTTCTTTCGTGATGTTTTCCACTCCCATCAGGGCGTTGGAAAGTGTTTTTCTCCGTTGTCCGAATCCGGCTTTGACGCAGCGGAAGAACATTTCTTTATCTGTCAGCTCTACCGGCGCTTCTTTGCGCATATCCAGACGCAGGACTGCCGAATCGACTTTCGGCTGCGGCACGAAACAGCCCGCCGGTACGTTCACGACATTCTCCGCGGTGCAGTAGTACTGTACGGCGACCGAAAGCGCCCCGTACGCTTTGGTACCCGGAAGCGCGCGCATACGGTCCGCGACCTCTTTCTGCATCATAACGGTGATGCTGTCCGCGTGAACGCCGTCTTCCAGCAGCTTCATAATGATCGGCGTGGTGATGTAGTACGGCAGATTGCCGATGACGCGCACGTTGGCAATCGGGCTGCCTGCGGCTTCTGCCTCTGCTTTTTTCGTTTCGATCAAAGTATTGAGATCGGTCTTCAGGATGTCCTGATTGATGACCTCGACATTCTCCGCGTCCCGCAGAGTCTCCCCGAGGATCGGGATGAGGTTTTGGTCGATCTCTACCGCGATGACCTTTTGCGCGATCTGCGCGGCCTCCCAGGTCAGCACGCCGATGCCGGGTCCGATCTCGATGACCAGATCCTGCGGTCCGATGGCCGCGCCCTCGATGATCGCATCGATGATATTTTTATCGGTCAGGAAGTTCTGTCCCAGACTTTTGGACAGTCGAAACCCGTACTTCTCTTTAATCGCCCGAATGGTCGATGGTGCGTAAAGCTTCATAAAATTCCTCTTTCTTGATTGCAAATTGATTCAGTTTCCCGCACAGACCTCTTGCGTTTGCGTAACCGATGCCGAGAACTTGTCCCAGTTTTTCGCGCCGCAGCTTTGCGTCGGCGCTGCCGGTCAGTCCGGCTGCGAACAGATCTGCCGCGGTATACAAAACATCCGGCTCTCCGTCCTCGCCGCTTTCCTGCCGAAACGTTGCGTGTGCTTTGCGGATCGCTTCCAGAATGGCCGCAGGCTCCGCGTTCTCAATGCCGATATCGCCCTTTTTCTGCGCGTATTTCCGCGAAAGGAACGCCTGCTTGGCCTGCGGGAATTTCTTTGTCAGCCGCCTGCGGATCTCCTCTCCGGAATAGTCCGGATCGGTAAAGATGATGATGCCTTTTTCCTGATAGGCTTTTTCAAGCAGCTCCCAGGTCTTGCGCTGTATGCCGAAGCCGTGTGTTTCGATCGTCAGGCCGTCGATCGCGCGTTTGACTGCCGCGGTATCGTCCCTGCCCTCTACGACGATCACCTCGTTAATTTTTGCTTTTTCCATCTGTACTGCTGTCCTTTGTGTCCTTGCTGTCTGTTGTATCTTTTGTTTTGTCTGCCTCAGCGGTTTCATCGAACGCAAACAAGAGCTCCTGCGGCTTTACCAGCTTCAGCTCCCGCCGTGCCTGATTTTCGATGTATTCGGGCAGTTTTACGTTTTCAAATTCCATTTCGAGCGTTTCTTTTTTATGGGTCAGTTCTTCGTTGCGCGCTTCCACATCTTTGTATTCCCCCTGCAGCTGCACGATCTTGACTGCCGACACCACAAAAGACGCTCCGATCACGACAACCAGAATGCAGAGCGCCAGCCGCATATAATTGATCTTGACTTTTTTCTTTCGGGTGCCTTCTTTTTTCTGCTTCGCGGCTTCCAGCCGTTCCCGGCGTCCATCCTGCGCCTGCGGAATATTGATGACCCGATTGTTCTTTTCGAACTCGTGCAGTCTGCTCTTTTTCGCCATGGAGATCCCTTCTGTCTTTGTTTGGTCTCAATTTATGATCCGTATCTTGGACCATTGGCCCGGACGCTGAGCGGCTCTGCTGTCGCTGACGCTCCGCAATCACCTTCGCTCGGGCACCTGTTTTGCATCAGCTCTGTCTGCGGCATTGCCTTGCCCCGTAAAGCGCCACGCGCTGAAGCGCTGCGCTTCTGGCGTGAGGCCTGCCTCGCTTCTGTCTTCGCTTGCGCTTGCCAATCAGCGGACTAGGGCTTCAACTCGCTGTGCAAAGACATTGTACCACAAAATATTTTTTTGTACAACAGCAGTCCCATGACAAATGCGCAAAAGCTCAAAAAAGTCAGCTTTCCATGGTCGCAGCGATACAGGAATTCTCCGCTCATCACGCCGATGCAGGCAAACGCAAACAGTTCTGCCAGCCATCGTTTCCAACTGCGCAGTCCGTGGATCCCGATAAAACTTTCAAAGACATCATACACCAATCCCGCGGCGATCCCGCCTGCACCCATGACGCCCATGATCAAAAGCTGGGCTTTCAGCAGTTCACTCATGCTTCCATTTTCCCGTCCACGCCTTGAACCGCTTGCCGCCCTTGCGCAGCTTCGGCTCCACGTAGGCAAAGGAACCGATCCGTCCGGTCACCACCAGCACGCCCTCTGCCAGATCCAGTTTTTCGATATGCAGTCCCTCGCCGGTGATCTCCACCGCGCCCTCGTTCAAATTCGCCCACAGCGTTTCCTCGTCAAACGCGTCGACATCGACCACCTGACTGATCGTCATTTTGCTGCGGTTTTCCAGTATAAGACTTTGATGTTCCATCCTCTTTCCCCCTCGTGCTGTCTTTGCTTCATTATATTTTCCCGGGAAAACATTCATGCGCGCTTTTTTCGCAAAGCCTTAGAGGATCGGCCTACTTAAAATAGAAAAGTGTAATAAAATGCAAAAATCTATTGCAGAATATCAAATCTGGTTGTTTTCTTTTTCTTTTCCGGGTATAATAGAATAGAAAAATGTTGTTAGATGCAAAAATCGATTGCAAAGGAGAACAGCCTATGGAAATCCGCCGCGACTTTTATTTAGAGAAATTGATAAAGAGAAAACACAATGGCCTGATCAAGGTCATTACCGGTATCCGCCGATGCGGCAAGTCGTATCTGCTGAACAACCTTTTCTATCACCATCTACTAGACTCGGGAATCGATCCGGACCATATCATCCGCTTTGCTTTCGACTCCGCAGAAGACCTTTTCCTGATCGGGGAAAGTCTGATCCGGATTGAAAAAGAAAAACGCGGTGTCGATCCGGAAAAATTCATGGCCTATATACGCTCTCAAATCACTGACGATAAAATGTATTATCTGCTTCTGGATGAAATTCAAATGATGGATTGTTTTGAAGCCGTCCTGAATGGGTATCTCCGCAGAGAAAATCTGGATATCTACGTGACCGGAAGCAATGCAAAACTCCTGTCCAAGGATATCGCCACCGAGTTTGCGGGCCGCGGAGATGAAGTTCCTATGTATCCGCTGAGTTTTGCGGAATTCATGTCTGTTTATCAAGGCGATCCATATAGAGGATTGCCCGAATATATGCTTTATGGAGGGATCCCTATCGTTGTGCTCCGCGAAGACGCCGCGGATAAAGCCGCCATGTTGGAGAATCTGTTCCGCGAAATTTATATTCGTGATATTACGCAGCGTAATCGTGTAAAAAATGTCGGAGAATTGGAAGATCTTTTGAATATTCTCTCTTCCGGGATCGGTTCTCTGACGAATCCAGAGAAATTAAAGAACACCTTCAAAACACGGAAGAAGTCGAAAATCACATCTGCCACCATAAAAAAATATCTCGGGTATTTCGAAGATTCTTTTTTAATCTCTTCTGCGCAGCGTTATGACATCAAAGGCAAGGCGTATATTGAAACTCCGAAGAAATACTATTTCTCCGACCTGGGTCTTCGCAATGCAAGGATCAACTTCCGTCAGTTTGAGCAAACTCACGCTATGGAAAATGTGATCTACAATGAGCTTTGCAGGAGAGGGTATCGTGTGGATGTCGGTGTTGTTCCCGTCTCCGAAAAAGATACGAACGGTAAAACGGTTCGCAAGCAGTTGGAAGTTGATTTTGTCTGCAATCTTGGTTCTGCGAGATATTATATCCAATCGGCCTATTCCTTGCCGGATGAAGCGAAGCGGACACAGGAGATCCGGCCGTTTCGAAAGATCGACGACTCCTTTAAGAAGATCGTGGTCACGAAGGATATTGTTCCGCCGTATTATGATGAATACGGGATCTTGACCATCAATATTTATGATTTTCTGCTTGATCCGAAATGCCTTGAAAAGTAGGACGTCCCTCATCGATCGATCAGTGTGCGAGGACTGCGATCGCGCAGGGGCTCCTGCCCTCACACAGGATGTAACTTGCATCCGTGTACCCGGCATCGGCAAAAAAGCGCCGATAGGTATCCGGCGTAAATTCTCGCTTGAAATCCGCGCCCGCCTTTCCGATCGCATCCGAAACGCTGTTGGTCTTGCCGCGCTTGGTTTGGTTCATAGCAGGTGCTGACATTTCCGCCGCCGTACAGTTCGATCATCCGCCGGTAATATTCGTATACCATATCGTAAGTTTCCGTAATGCAATGTTCCGTGCAGAGCGGATAAAACGGAAACCAAACGTCGCAGCCTGTTTCGCGGCAGAGCTTTCGCATCACAGGCAGGTCTCCCTTATCCGGTCCGATGACCATGCCGCCGCCGAAGAAGTAAAGGATCGCCCGTTCGGACGGTTCCGGCCTTTCGCGGACGATCAGGCACGGAAATCCGTTGACATCGATCATCTCATAATGCGCCTTATGGTCTTTCGGCGTAAAAACGCCGCGGCTGCGGTTCTGCTTTTCGATGACCTTCCGGATCTTATCTTCCGACAGCCGAAATGCTTTTTTGGTGCCGGAAATCTTATATGCGCTGCGTAATAATAAAGCAAAAATACTCATCCTTCTGCCTCCTTTGGTTAGCAAAAGCTAACTCTTAAGCTTTCGAAAAGCTGCTTCCCAGCAGCCTTTCTTTTGCTTTGTTTCAAATCTCTTTCAGTTGGATTATAGCACTGCACGCTTCTTATTTCAAGATAAAAGCGTCTGCATTTTAATTTAAAAATTCCGGAACCCGTCTGGTGCCGCCGCTGCGGCGGGCAGGCCGCCGTAAGATCGGCGATCTCGGATTCTGTTTTTTGATCTCGGCGTACAGCGCCTGTTCAAAATCGGAAATTTCAAGATTGATACCATGTTCATCCCGCAAAACGATAAAGACCGAAAGCGCATCCTCCTGAAAATCCGGGAGCCATACTGTCGTCAGTTCTGTCAGGGAGATACACTCCGGCTCGAAATTTTCCCATTCCTCGCGGCAGTCCGCGAGCGCTGCCTGCCGACTGCTCCAGATCGGCACGCCTTCTTCGTTTCCCGACCGAAGCGTAACATAGCCGTCATCGTCATGCACGAACCAGACCTCATCCTTGCGGACGATCTCCTCTAAGAATGTCAGCAATTCTCCGTCCTCATCAAACAACAGATCTTCGAGGATCACGCCCTGCGCTTTCGCTTCTTCGCACAGTACGGTCTCCAGATAAGTCGGGTTCATCTCCATCATCTTGCCGCTGTCCGTACAGAACACAATGGCCGCCCCGGCTTCTGTGAAATACGGGATCCAATGGAACACAAATTCCGAGAGCGCGATCTCCTGCGTCTGATTCTCGCTCCAACCCCCGGTGCATTCCGCTGCCGCGGCAGCTTCACTCGTCCAGAACGGAACCCGTTCTTCCCCATTTTCGTCGACGATGACCGCAAATACATCATCTTCCAGCAACGTCCAGAGCTTTCGCTGCGCGACGATCTTTTGTATGAACGCGTAACTCAATTCCGCGCGTGCGTCGTCTTCTTTCTGCTCTTCCGATAACTCGTCCCACGCAAAGCCGCGTTCCTGCGCGCCCTTGCGCAGATCCGCTTCCAGTTCTTCAAAGGATACGACGATCCCCTCCTCCGCGTGCGCATCAACGACGGCGCCGTCGACTTCCTCGATAAATTCCGGAAGGATATCCTCCGAAAATTCGCTCAGCCGCACGACCATCGCCTCGTAGTCCTTCCAGATCTCGCCGCGCTCCCGCTCGGCGTCTTCCGCGGAAGCCCAGAGCAGAATGCGCTCCTCTTTTTCACCGTCTGCGTTCTCACTTAGAAAAATCGGCGTCTCGGCATCATGAAACAGCATCCAAAGCTCTCGTTTGTCCAGTACCCGCTCGATGAATCCCCGGTATTGCTGCCCGTCACGTGCAGCCTTTGAAGGATCGACTTCTTCCGCCGGTACATTCTGCCGCTTCAGTTCCAATCGCAGGGACGCCTCCACCATGGACGCGGTGCGCGGCAGGTAGCCTTCTTCATCCGGCGTGCAGTAGATCCAGATATGATTTTCCTTAAAATATTGGAGATAGCCGCCCAGCAAGTCTTCGAGCGGGATCTTGCTGATCGCGGCGTCATCCAAGTTGCCGACGCGTCGTCCGATCTCGGCAGCGGCTTCGCTTTCCCAAAGCGGGATCGCAGAGCCGCCCATCGCCATATTGGCAAGGATAAAACTGTCGTCCTGTTCCAAGGTCCAAACCGCGCGGCGGCGGACAACCTCTTCGATAAAATTCCGATATCTCTGCGGGACCTTTTTCTGCAAGGAAAAAAAATCCTGTACTTTTTCCAGCATCTAGTGCGTCTCCTTTGTCTCGTCATTCTTTTTGCGGCGGAACGCAAGGACCTTGCCCGGGGTGCGCTTTTTGAGCTCGCGTTTCAGATCGCGCCCGAACAGGAACAGATCCGCTCCGATCCCGTTTCCGCTGCCTAAGGAGAGCAGCACATCCGCGTGATCCTCTTCCAGAAGATCCGGGATCCAGTCTTCCAAAAATTCATCCAGCGGGATCCCATCCGGCTCACATTCCGCCCATTCTTCGCAGCATTCTGCCGCCGCAGCGGCTTCATTTGCCCAGATCGGGATCTGGCATTTTCCTTTTAACTCCAGCATCATAAAGGCCTCGCCCTTGTGCAGGATCCAGACTTTATTTTCGCTGATCAGCTCCTTTAGAAACTGCTCATATTTTTCATCCGTCTCGGTATCGACTTCCGGTTCCTCTAAAATAACTCCCTGCAGCTTTGCTTCTGCCCGCAGGATCTCTGCTAGATCCGAAACCTCGATGATATAGCCTCTGCCGCCGTCAGTTTCATTCCAGCCGAGCGTCACGCCGATAGTTTCCTCTTCCAGAAACGGGATCCAGGAATAGACAAACTCATTCAGAGGGATCGGTTCGGCGCTGCATCCCTGCCATTCGTCCGTGCTGTTGGCAAGCGCCTCCTGCTCGGACGGCCACAGCGGAAGCTTGTCACCCCAGTTGTCCTCCGTCAGGACAAATTCCTCGCCGCGGCTCAGATACCAGAGCTTTCCGGTGCGGACGATCGCTTCGATCAAGGATTCAAATCCGGTTTCTTTCTTGTTTTCGTCATCCATTTCTTTCCGGCTCCTTATTGATAAACTCTGTCACGATCCACATAGATATAGGCGGTCATGCTGCCGTCTTCATACATCGCTCCGTCGACGCTCAGTTTCACGACTTCGGTATAGCCGTCTCCCTTGATCGTCTTTTCCTCATAAAGACTGTACGCGTATTCGTTTTCCTCCACCTTGCGGAAAACAGTCTTCATGGCTTTTTCGACCTTGGACGCTTTGACTTTGATGCCGTAATTGGCTTCGATCTTTTTCAATGCCGCGGCAATGCCGGAAGAGGACACTTCCGAAAAACTTTCGGATATATAGGATGTATACTGATGATACTGATCTTTACTGCTGCTGTGGTACATACCCGCTTCCGCCATCGCGGCGTTATCGATATCTTCCAGATCCACGCTGTTGTCCATCGCCAGCGTGTAGACCTGCTGATCCATTTCTTCTCCTTTGTACTCATCGTATTCGGACGGCGCGACATCAAAGCTTCCGAGTGAGGATGCCTTGAGCGCCTTTTCAAACTGGCTTTCCAGCGTGCTGCCCTGCGAAGAGATCTTTGCCCCGTTCAGCTTTTTCACAGAGCCGGACATCCCAAACGCGGTATCGACAGTAAAGCCGAACTTATAGGCTTCCGTTTCGTCATCATCAGAAGCGGCGTTGTCCGCAAAGCCGTCCGGAATGATCACATCCGGGGTTTCCTCCTGATCTTCGCCGTCTGTCGGATCCTGTTCCTGTGTGATATCCGTCGGATCATCGTTCGTATCCGCCGGCTGGCTGCTGCAGGCGAACATGCTGAAACTCATGATAAAAATCATGCACAGAACCAGAAATTTTTTTGAAAAATTATTCATCTTGGTGTTCCTCACTTCTTCTTTTTTCATTATCATACACGATCTCGGTGAATTCCTTGTGAAAATCCTGTTTCATTTAATGTAACCTGTTTTCACGTTTTTGTCTACTACTAATTTGCCAGACCGCTTCGGTCAGTTTTTCCATCTGCGCACGAGTCGTGAACGGTCCGACGCTGACACGTACGCCGCCGAGCTCCCAGGTCCCGATGGTCTTGTGCGCCAGTCCCGCGCAATGGTAGCCGCCGCGCACGGCGATCCCGTACTGCGCGTTGAGGATCGCGGTCACTTCCTCCGCAGCGATCCCTTCGATATTAAAAAGCGTGATGCCGGTCTTTTGCGCGGCGTCCGGACCGTAACGGACGACGCCCGGCATATTATCCAGGCAGGCATCCAGATAAGCGATCAGACTTTCCTCATACTGCGCGATCACATCGACGCCGATCTTTTCCACAAATTCCGTGCTGCACCCCAGACCGATGATGCCCGGCGCGTTGATCGTTCCGGCTTCAAATCCCTCCGGAAATTCCCGCGGCTGCAAACGGCTCTTGGACTCAGTCCCGGTTCCTCCCTCCAGCAGCGGTTCGATCTTCACGCCGGGACGGACGTAAAGACCTCCGGTCCCTAAAGGTCCGAGCAGGCCTTTGTGTCCCGGGAACGCAAGCAGGTCGATATTCTGCCGGTTCACGTTCAGTTCCATACAGCCGGCGCCCTGCGCGCCGTCCACCATGAATAAGATCCCGCGCTTTTTCGCCAGGCAGCCGACTTCTGCCAGCGGCATCTTGCCGCCGGTCACATTGGAGGCGGCCGTCAGGATGATCAGCTTGGTATTCGGTCGGATCGTTTTTTCGATGTCGGAAACCGTGATCAGACCTTGTCGGTCCGCGCGGATCACTGATTGGCAGACGCCCTTTTTTTCAAGGGTTTTCAGAGGCCTCAAGACGGAATTATGCTCCATGCTGGTCGTGATCACATGATCGCCTGCGGACAGAACGCCTTTGATGCCCAGATTCAAGGCTTCCGTCGTGTTCTTGGTGAACACGATCTGTTCCGCTTTTTCGATCTGAAAAAAACGCGCGATCCTGCGTCTGGCGTGATAAACTTCTTCTCCCGTTTTCATCGACATCTGATGTCCGGAACGGCCGGGATTGCCGCAATACCGGAGGATACATTCTTCCATGGCCGCTGTCATGACGCGCGGCTTCGGATAGGATGTCGCTCCGTTATCAAGATATATCATAGGATCTCCTCACTGCATCATACCAAAAATAGAGGACATTGCTGCCCTCTATATTGTATGCGCGCTTCCTATTCTCCGTGACTGGAAATCCCGCTGCCGCTGATCGGGATCGCCTCACCGCCGTACTGCGCTTTTCCATGCAGCAGCGCCTTGGCAAAATCTTTGTTCCTTGCCAGGATCTCTCTTGCTTCCCGATAGGTCTGCCCGAAATATTTCTGCTGCTCGGACGCGACGCCGACAGCGGAGATCCCCAGTCTTTTCGCGATATACAGCGCTCGGTATTCATGATACTGCTGGGTTACGATGATGATGCGCTCCGCTTTAAAAATATCCGCGGTGCGATAAACCGAATCATACGTCGAAAATCCGGCGTGATCACAAAAGATATCGGCTTTCGGGATCCCTGCGTTCATCGTATATTGGAGCATGACGTGGATCTCGTTATGCTCTTCCTGTCCGTTATCGCCGCTCAACAGGATCTTAGGCACCACGCCCGCCCGGTACAAGGCGATCCCCGTATCTAATCGGTCTTTGAGCATCGGACTCGGTGTCTCCGCGTCTTCGATCCCGCAGCCCAGCACCAGTGCGCAGTCCGCGTCAAATTCCTTGAGTTTTTGTTTGCCGAGCGTACTGATCTCATTGTCGTCTTGCATCAGATACAGGATCTCGTCTTCGGTGCTGCTTTTGACGCGGCTGTTGATAAAAAATACCAGCATCGCGCCGATCATGGCAAGTGCGAGAACTGCGATCAGCAGGCGCAGAAAGAATCGTTTGATGGCTCTCATGGCTGTTTCCTCCTATTTTCAAAATAAGCGATACTGAAGCGGAAAAAATCTTCCGCGGCTTTTGATATCCGCCGCTTTGGGTTTTGCGTTACCGTCACGATACGGCTTGCTTTCGGCTTTATGAGATGGAGCAGATGGATCTCGCTCTCGTCTGCCTCTCCCCAGGAAAACTGCGGCCAAAAGGCAACGCCCATTCCCGCAGCCAAAAGATCTTTCAGTGACTGTGGGTTGTCGCTTTCCAGACTGACACGCGGGCTGATGCCGCTCTCATCCCACATACGATTGCATAGATTGTGATACGGCATATTGACCGGAAATGTGAGAAACGGTTCATCGCTTACTTCCTGCAGCGTGATCTCTTTTTTGTCCGCAAAGCGAGAAGCCGCAGGGACCGCCAGATAGATCTCTTCTTCCATCAGTTTCTGTGTTCCGGCCGCGAGACGGACCGTACCCTGACCGGCTACCGCGGAGATCCGCAGATCCCAGTCCAGCGAATCGGCATTGCGATCCATCTTAAAATTGCTCTCCGGATGCTCAGCCTTATAATCGATCATCAATCGGGTCGCGATGCGCGAAGCCACCAAAACGTTCAAGGAGATGGTCTGCGCCTCTTCTGCCGCGATCGCCTGCAAGGTTTCCGGCATGGCAGAAAGCCTCGCCAGCATCGGCTCCGCGGTCCGCAAAAGTTCCCTGCCTGCGTCATTCAGGCGGATGCGTTTGCCGACGCGATCAAAGAGCCTTACACCCATTTCCTCTTCCAGCCGCTTGACGGATTGGCTCAGAGCGGGCTGCGCGATATGCAGCAGTTCGGCGGCTCGTGTCATGTTCTGTTCTTTGGCTGTGACTACGAAATATCGCAGTTGTAAAAGTTCCATTTTGCCTCTCAAACTCCGGCCTGCCGGGCCGGCTTTTATATAACCTCATCATTATAAACTTATCTTGTATTATATATTTTACATTATCATATTTTTGTAGTATTGTCTATATCGTAATCAAACGATTCCGTCGATTTAAATTTGGAGGTAAATAAAATGACAGCATTATGTGAAGGACTTATGTTAGGGTGCTTTGGTCTGTCCTGGCCGATCAACGTTGCAAAATCTCTGCGTTCCCGGTCCGCAAAAGGCAAAAGCATCTTCTTTGAGATCGTGATCATCGCCGGTTATCTTTGCGGCATCTGCGGAAAATTCTACGCAGGCAATTTTAATTTTGTGCTTGCGCTTTATTTCATAAATTTATTCGTTGTTTCCATCGACTTAGCGCTGACGATCCGCAACAAACGTCTGGATCTCTCCCTTGAAAGATCCGAAACCGATCCGGAAGCTCCGATCGCCGACATCCATACAATGCAGGCCGCGATCACGGAAGAACCGGAAGATCTCAACACGATCTCCGACTGCGCGTTCATTCCGGTGCTGGCCAAAGAGAGTCTCCGTCAGCTCCGCTGACGCTTTACAAATTTTAACTTCGTCCATTTCTTATGATAAAACAGAGCACCGCCTGCTGTGTCATTTTACAGCGTTTGGTGCTCTGTTTTTTATCTCCAAGTTGATCCCGTTTTTAATAGCCGGTCCCCAGACCGAAATATTCCCGCACACGCTTCATCGTTTTCTGCGCGATGGCATCGGCTCTTTCCGCGCCTTCGTTTAAGATGATCAGCAGTTCTTCGGAGCTGCGGATATCCTCATACCGCGCTTTGATCGGCGCTAAAGCTTCCACGGTCACTTCCACCAGATCTTTTTTGAAATCACCGTAGCCCTTTCCCTCGTACATGGCTTCGAGTTCGGCGACGGACTTGCCGGCGAGCACGCTGTAGATGTTCAGCAGGTTGCTGATGCCCGGTTTGTTTTCTGCGTCAAATCTGACGATACCGTCGGAGTCGGTCGTTGCTTTCATGATCGATTTTTTGATCTTGGAAGACTCATCGAGCAGGGAAATACGGGAATGTACGTTTTCGGCGCTCTTGCTCATCTTTTTGGTCGGATCATCGAGTGCCATGATGCGGGCGCCCTCTTTGAGGAATCTGCCGTCCGGCACGATGAAGACATTGCCCTTGCCGTCTACTCCTTTGGTCTTTTTATTGCCGTATTTGTTGTTGACGCGGATCGCAAGGTCGCGTGTCAGCTCGATGTGCTGCTTCTGATCGTTGCCGACCGGAACGACATCGGTATCGTAAAGAAGGATATCCGCAGCCATCAAGGTCGGGTAGGTCAAAAGACCGGCGCCGACAGATTCCTTGCCTTGGCTCTTTGCCTTAAACTGGGTCATGCGGAATAACTCGCCCGTGTTGGCGCAGCAAGTCAGGATCCAGCCCAGTTCCGCGTGTCCCGGTACTTGTGACTGTACGAATACGATCGATTTTTTCGGATCCACGCCGACTGCCAGATAAAGCGCCGCGACATCCAGAATATGCTCCTTGAGCATATTCGGATCCTGCGGGACCGTGATCGCGTGTTCATCCACGATGCAGTAGATACATTCGTGGTCATCCTGTAATTCTACAAATTGTTTCAAAGCACCCAGATAGTTTCCCAAATGGATGTTTCCGGTAGGCTGTACGCCTGAAAAAACTCTCTTCATGGTTATGTCCCTTCCCATCGGTCCTGCTGCCGCGCGCGGCATGCCATCGATGTATGTCAATGTCTGTTTAATTCTTTTTTGAATGCTTCAATGATGGCTTTTTCCGAACGGGAAACGGTCATCTGTGAAATTCCAAGTTCCTTTGCGATCTGTGCCTGCGACTTGTTATGTAAAAACCGCTCTTTAAAAATGAACCGATAGGTGTCGCTGAAGCTCGCGAGTACATTGTTGATGATCTCGCCGAGTTCGACACGCTCGTAGCCGGAATCCTCAAAGCCGATATACTTTTCGAGCGCGCTGGCTTCCGCTTCCTCATCGGAAGTATTGCCCATGCCGTCCAGCGAATAGGTCCCGTAGGCTTTCGCGCTTTCCATCGCCTGCATGATCTGTTCATGGGTAAATCCGGTTTCTTTGGCGATCTCTTCTACATCCGGCGCGCGGCCGAGCTGCGCAGTCAGACGCTCCTTGACCTCTTGTACCTTTCCGGCGGTTTCTTTGAGCCGCCGCGGGACTTTGAGACTCCATTCCTTATCCCGGAAGTATTTTTTGATCTCCCCGAGAATGGTCGGCGTCGCGAAACTCCGGAACTCGTAGCCCTTATCCGGATCGAATCTCTCGACAGCAGAAACCAGAGCAATGGCGCCGACCTGATACAGATCATCATAGTCTACGCCTTTGCCCAGATATTTTCGGATCAGAATATCAACGATATAAAGATTTTGTTCCACGATCTTGTTCCTGAGTTCGATCGTCGGATGTTCTTTGTATTCCTTAAATAATTCGGATGTCTTCGTCTGCTGCGTCATTTCTTCTTTTTTACCATCTTAATGGTCTTTTTGCCTTCCGGATTTTCGATCAGTTCTGCGCTCGTCATCAAGGTCCGAATGACGAAAACACCGATGTCGCCTTCATTCGGACAGTCCATGCATTTCATGGTCACGAAGCTTTTATTAAAGTCTTTTTTGCCGGTATCGGTAATGGAGATCGTCAGACTTTCCTCATCGATCGTACATTCCAATGTATATTCTCCGGCTACCCCGTCTTTGCCGTGGCAGCAGATCGCCTTGCAGGCTTCCTGTACGGATGTTTTGATATCTTCGATCTCTTCAAAGTTGAATCCGGCAGTATCTGCGATCGATCCCAGCGCCAATCTGACCATCGTCAGATATTCCGGCTTGCCCGGGATGATAAATTTAATAGTATCCGCCATTTTGTATGACCTCCCTTTTGTGTCATGTCCTGCGTCATCTGCAGGAAAGGATCAGAGTTTCATCTTCTGCTGATCATCACCTGCGCCGCTGTTTTTTTCAGCTTCTTTCTTCGCGTCATCTCCGGTGATCTCTTCTTCTTTGATGACTTTTGCCAATGCGATGATATTCGCGTCTTCGCCGACATTCATGATCTTGACGCCCTGGGTCGCGCGGCCGAGCTTGGAGATCTCCTTGGCTGCCATGCGGATGATGATGCCGTCGGAATTGATCAGCAGGATATCGTCATCGTCGTCGACTGCCATCGCGCCGACCAACTCGCCGGTCTTCTTGAATTTTGCCTTATCGTAAGTCAAAAGACCTTTGCCGCCTCTGACTTGGATCTTATAATCTTCGACTTTGGTCCGTTTCCCGAAACCTTTTTTGGTAACGACCAGCAGTTCCTGGCCCGGTTCAACCAGTTCCATGGCCACAACTTCATCGTCTGCCTCCAGTTTGATGGCTCTTACGCCGCCGGCGATCCTGCCCATCGGACGTACATCGTCTTCGGAGAAGCAGATGCACTTGCCCTGCTTGGTGACAATGATGACGTTGTTGGTACCTGAGGTCTGCTTGATGCCGATCAGCTCGTCGCCATCCTTGAGGTTCATGGCGATCAGGCCGGTCTTGCGGTTGGTATCAAACTGCGAAAGCGCAGTCTTTTTGATCGTGCCCTGCTTGGTGACCGCGATCAGATATTTGTCCTCCGCGAATTCCTGGATCGGAATGACGGCAGTGATGCGTTCCCGCTGCATCAGGTTCAGGAAGTTGACCGCAGGCGTACCTTTGGCAGTCCTGGTCGCCTCCGGAATTTCGTATGCTTTGATCTTATGCGCCTTGCCGGTATTGGTGAAGAACATCAGATAATCATGCGTGGATGTCATGATCATGTTCTTGACAAAGTCGTTCTCACGGGTCGTGATGCCGGTGACGCCTTTGCCGCCGCGTTTCTGCGACTTATAGGTATCGACCGGAACACGCTTGATGTAGCCGAGGTGCGTGAGCGTAATGCAGACATTCTCTTCTTCGATCAGATCTTCTTCATCGATCTCACTCTCCGCGCGCTTGATCTTAGTCCTGCGCTTGTCGCCCCATTTTTCCTTGATCTCGGTCAGTTCATCCTTGACGACGCCCATCAGCTTATGTTCGTCGGCGAGCAGTTCATTGTAATAAGCGATCTTCTTTAAAAGTTCCTGATATTCGTTCTCTATCTTCTCTTTTTCCAGACCTTGCAGTCTTCTCAGCTGCATGTCGAGGATCGCCTGCGCCTGGATCTCGGATAAACCGAAGCGGTCCATCAGTTTTTCCTTGGCGTCGTTATAGCTGTTTCGGATAATATGGATGATCTCGTCGATATTGTCGAGCGCGATGCGGTAACCCTCTAAGATGTGGGCTCTGGCTTCGGCTTTCTTTTTATCGAAGATGGTCCTTCTGGTGACGACTTCCTTCTGATGCTTGAGGTATTCGTCGAGGATCTCACGCAGGTTGAGGATGCGCGGTTTGCCGTTTACGATCGCCAGCATGATCATAGAGATCGTTTCCTGCATCTGCGTGTGTTTATATAAGCGGTTTAAAATGATGTTCGCGTTGGCGTCTTTTTTGAGTTCGATGACGATCCGCATCCCTTTCCGGTTGGATTCATCGCGGATATCGGAAATGCCTTCGAGCCTCTTTTCTTTGATCATGTCGACCATCTTTTCGATCAGCCGCGCCTTGTTGACCTGATAAGGGATCTCGGTGACGACGATCTGCTGTCTTCCTTTGGTCGTTTCTTCGATCTCGGATACGGCACGTACGATGACCTTGCCCTGTCCGGTGCGATAAGCCTCTTTGGCAGCGTTCTTGCCCATGATGACGGCGCCGGTCGGAAAATCCGGACCTTTAACGATATTGGTCAGGTCGTCGATGGTGCAGTCCGGATCGTCGATGATCTTAATGGCTGCGTCGATGGTCTCCGCAAGATTATGCGGCGGGATCGAAGTCGCCATACCGACGGCGATACCGTTTGAGCCGTTGACCAGAAGATTCGGGAATCTGGATGGCAGTACCACCGGTTCTTTTTCTTCACCGTCGAAGTTCGGTTCGAAATCAACGGTTTCTTTGTCGATATCACGCAGCATCTGCAGCGCCAGCGGCGTCATTCTCGCCTCGGTGTAACGCATGGCCGCAGCGCCGTCGCCGTCGACGGAACCGAAATTGCCGTGGCCGTCTACCAACGCGTGGCGGATGTTCCAAGGCTGTGCCAGTCTGACCATCGCGTCGTAAATGGAGGAGTCGCCGTGCGGGTGATATTTACCCATGACTTCTCCGACGATACGCGCGGATTTTTTGTGCGGTTTATCCGGAGTCACGCCCAGCTCGCTCATGCCGTAAAGGATCCTTCTGTGTACCGGTTTCAGGCCGTCGCGCACATCCGGAAGGGCACGGCTGACGATAACGCTCATCGCGTAGTCGATATAGGATTGCTTCATTTCGTCATGGATCTCATGCTGAAGCATTTTTTGATCTTCTAATAAAGTTGTCATAATGTCGCCCTCCTTTCTTTACGCGTCGATCGTCGCATACTGCGCGTTTTCTTCAATAAATCTCTTACGAGGCGGAACTTTGTCGCCCATCAGCGTGGTGAAGATCTCATCTGCCGCCGCGCTGTCCTCGAGCGTGATCTGGATCAGAGTCCTGTGGTTGAAATCCATGGTCGTTTCCCAAAGCTGTTCGGCGTCCATTTCGCCCAGACCTTTGTAACGCTGGATATCCGCCTTGCCCGGCTTATCCGCGATCGTGTTCATGAGTCTGGTCTGCTCTTCCTCGCTGTAGGTATAGTAGACTTCCTTGCCTTTTTTGACCTGATACAGCGGCGGTTGGGCAGCGTAAACATAGCCTTCTTCGATCAGAGGCTTCATATACCGATAGAAGAACGTCAGGAGCAGCGTACGGATATGCGCGCCGTCGACGTCGGCATCGGTCATGATGATGATCTTATGATAGCGGAGTTTTTCAAGATTGAAATCTTCGCCGATCCCGCAGCCGAAGGCTGTGATCATATTTTTGATCTCTTCGGAGCTCAAGATACGGTCTAATCTCGCTTTTTCGACATTGAGGATCTTACCTCTCAGCGGCAGGATAGCCTGACGTTTCCGGTCTCTGCCGTCTTTGGCAGAGCCGCCTGCGGAGTCACCCTCGACCAGGAAGATCTCGGAGAGCGCCGGATCTTTTTCGGAACAATCCGCGAGCTTGCCCGGGAGCGAAAAGCTTTCGAGCGCGCCTTTTCTTCTGGTCAGGTCTCTGGCCTTTCTGGCTGCCTCTCTGGCACGAGCCGCCTTGATACATTTTTCGACGATGATGCGTGCCTGCGCCGGATTTTCTTCTAAGAAAGCGGTCAGGTTTTCATTGGTGGAAGTTTCCACAAAGCCGCGGATCTCCGGATTGCCGAGTTTCGCCTTGGTCTGTCCCTCGAACTGCGGTTCCGAAAGTTTGACGGAAACGATCGCCGTCAGACCTTCACGGACATCCTCGCCGCTGAGCGCGTCGTTATCCTTGAGGATCTTGCTCTTTTTGCCGTAGTCGTTAAAGACTCTGGTCAACGCGCTCTTAAATCCGACGATATGCGTACCGCCGTCGGTCGTATTGATATTGTTCGCGTAGCCTAAGATCAGCTCGCTGTAACTGTCGGTATACTGCATGGCGATCTCCACTTCGCAGGTTTCTTTGGATATCTCGAAGTAGATGATATCTTCATGCAGCGGTGTTTTGTTCTGGTTCTGGAATTTGACGAATTCCTTGATGCCGCCTTCGTAATGGAAGGTTTCACTGCGCTTCTGTCCCTCGCGTTCATCTTTGAAGATGATTTTGATACCTTTGTTCAGGAACGCCATCTCTCTGAGGCGGTGTTCCAGCGTCGCAAAATCAAAAAACGTCGTTTCAAAGATCTCCGGATCCGGCCAAAAAGTCGTCTTGGAACCGGTCTTTTTGGATTCACCGATGACTTCCAGTTTCGAAACCGTCTTGCCTTTTTCGTAGCACTGCTTGTAGATCTTGCCGTTTCGCTTGATCTCGACTTCCATGTGCGTCGAAAGCGCGTTGACAACGGACGCGCCGACGCCGTGCAGACCGCCGGAAACCTTATATCCTCCGCCGCCGAATTTACCGCCGGCATGCAGTACGGTATGAATGACTTCCACTGCCGGGATCCCCATCTTCGGGTGTTTATCCACCGGCATGCCTCTGCCGTCATCTTCTACCATGATGGAATTGTCTTTTTGGATCGTGACATGGATCGTTTTGCAGTACCCGGCGAGCGCTTCGTCGATACTGTTGTCGACGATCTCATAAACCAGATGATGCAGGCCTTTGGCACCGGTGCTGCCGATGTACATACCGGGTCTTTTGCGGACGGCTTCCAGTCCTTCGAGGACCTGTATCTGGGCCGCATCATACTGACCGTTTGTTTTTTCTTCTAAACTCATGTTTTTTCCTCTTTTTTCTGTATTTTTCGACTGTGTTCGACATTGTATCTTGGGATGGAACAGTCGTTTTTTTGTGAGATTTATACAGAGTATAGTATAGCACCTTTATGGTCTTATTTCAATAAAAAATAAGGATTTTAAGAAGTTTTGGAGGTTTTTTGTGATTTTTCTCTAAAACTCGCTGAAATCCTTTATTTTTAGCCTTTTATTTATTTTTTAATATTTTATATATGTCAACAAACCTTATTTCTTTTGGATCACGCCGCTCTGCACCTGAAAGATGCTGCAGGACGGAAATTTTTGAAGGAGTACATCCGGAAGTTCGGTCGTGGTGATGAACAGCTGCACGCCCGCCAGCGATCTGACCAAAAATTCCTGCCGCTCCAGATCCAGCTCACTCATCACATCATCCAGGAGCAGGATCGGATCTTCGCCGGTTTCTTCTTTGATGATGCTGATCTCCGCCAGCTTGAGAGAAAGAGCGGTCGTCCTCTGCTGTCCCTGCGATCCGAAATTTCTGACATTGATCTCGTTGATAAAGAATTCCAGATCGTCTTTATGCGGCCCTTTTGTCGTTGTCCGCTGCCGGATATCTTGATCAAAAGACTTTTTCAAAATCTCATAGAACAGACTCTCCTGTTCCTGAACATCCGCGCAAAGTTTCAGATTCGGCGCATAGCGCACTTTAAGGGATTCTTTCTGATTGGTGATCTTCTGATGGATCTCTGCGCTGATGCCGTCGATCTTTTGGATAAAAGCCTCACGCTGCAGCATCATGCGGCTGCCGTAAGCGGCAAGCTGCATATCCCAGATGTCCAGCACCGACGGTTCGATCACCGTTTCTTTCAGATAAGCGTTGCGCTGCGCAAGGATCCGGTGATAACGGTTCAGGTTCTCATAGTAAAGCGGTTTGATCTGGCATAATTCGCGGTCGATGAATTTTCTTCTTTTTTCCGGTTCCTCTTTGACGATCTTCAGATCCTCGGGAGAAAAAATGACCAGATAAACATGCTCCAAAAGTTCCGACGCTTTTTGGATTTTCACGCCGTCGATCTTGGCTGCTTTTTTGGAATCTCTGCCGATCACAAGCTCGATCGAGCCGTCCAGATCTTCTCTTGAGGTCTCGACGTACACTTTCCCGTAATCCTGCCCGAAACGGATCAGTTCACTCAGGCGGTTGGTGCGAAAAGATTTTCCCATCGAGGTGAGATAGACGGCTTCCAAAAGATTCGTCTTGCCCTGCGCGTTTTTTCCTAATATTAAATTGACATGCGGATCAAAATCCAAAGAAAGATTTTCGTAATTCCGAAAATCTTTCAGTTCTATCTCTTTGATATACATAAAAATCGTTATCAGTCAAAAAAATCTCAGCTGTTTGTGATGCGTACCGGAAGTACAAGGTATTCGTATGCCTGACCGGTCAGCGGCCGGATCAGACAAGGGCTGATGGCGGTATTAAAGAGCATCGTGATCTGCTCGTCATCGATGGCTTTTAAGGCATCCGCAAGATACTTGGAGTTGAAGCCGATGACCAGATCATCGCCCTCCTTGGAAACCATGACTTCTTCCTTTACGGTCCCTTCTTCGGATTTCGAAGTGATCTCCATGTTATGATCCTTGATGTCGAGCTTGATCAGATTGTTCTTGCCGACTTTGGCGAGCAGCGAAGCCCTCTCGATGCTGTTCATAAAATCGCTCTTATTGAGAACGACTCTGCATCGGCTTTCTTTTGGGAGGATATCTTCGTATCTGACAAATTCACCCTCCAAGAGCCGCAGGACGACCTTGGTATCTTCAAAGACAAAGGTTGCTTTTTTGCGATTGAGATGCAGGTTGACGCCGGTTTCTTCCATTTCGGTCTCCGTGAGGATCTTGCTGATCTCGTTGAGGATCTTTGCCGGTATGATGATATTTTTGTCTTTCGCGTTGCGGATCTTTTCTCTGGCAACGGCCATGCGGAATCCATCCAGAGCGACCATATTCAAAGATTCTTCTTTCATTTCGATCAATACGCCGGTGATGACGCCGCGGGATTCGTCGATGCTTGCCGCGAAAGAGGTCTTTTTGATCATATCGTTGAGCAGATCTTTTTCGAAGATGATCTGATCGGTGATCTCTTCCTTGTCCTTGATGTTCGGAAATTCGTCTGCCGGGAAGCCGACGATATTGAATTCGGAGTTCGCGCACCGGATGAGAAGATTGTTGTTTTCTTCCGATACATGGATGACGCTGCTCGGAAGCTTGCGGATGATATCGCCGAACAATTTTGCCTGTACGACGACTTCTCCGGCTTCTGCTTCGTCAACTTCCAGTTTTTTTACGATGGTCAGGTCCAGATCGGAGGCAGACATGGTAAGAATGCCGTCTTCGCTGACTTGCAGCAGGATCCCTTTGAGGATCGGAATGGTGGTTCTGTTTGTGACAGCTTTCGAGACGATATTAAACGCTTTTGCCAATACTTGCTGGCTGCATGAAAATTTCATTTTTTTCCTCCGCATTCTTTTATTGATTATATTTTTGGTAGTAATAGTAGTAGTAGGGGCTGTGGAATCTGTGGATAACTCCTGTACCCGTTGCAGGGACTCACAAAAAGATTGTTTGCAATTTGTGGATATCTCTTTCGAGTTATCCTTATTTTATGGATGATTCCGTGGATTATTTTTTCCTTCTCAGTCTTTGATCTCTTCTTTCAGTTCTTCGATCAGATTTTTTAAGGCCGGATCATTTTTCATTTCCGCTTCGACTTTATCGCAGGCGTACATGACGGTGGTATAATGCTTGCCGCCGAAATATTCGCCGATCTTCGGAAGTGAGAGGTCGGTCATATTCCGCATCAGATACATGGCGATCTGCCGCGGGAATGCGATGTTGTTGGTCTTTTTTGAAGATTCCAGATCCGAAAGTTTGATATTATAATGACTGCAGACCGTCTTTTTGATCTTTTCCGGCGTGATCGTCATTTCATTATTGATCAGGATATCACGTAAGATCCGCTTCGCAAAGGTCTTGTCCGGTTTTTCATTGAGCAGATGCGAGAAGGAAACGATACGGATAAAAGCTCCCTCCAATTCCCGGATATTATCCTTGATCTTTTCGGCGATCAGGCAGATGACATCATAAAGTTCGTCATCGACGATGATATCCATGTTTTCCGCTTTTTTCATCAGGATCGCGACTCTGGTCTCGTAATCAGCCGGCTGGATGTCGGCGATCAGGTTCCACTGGAAACGGGAACGCAGACGTTCCTCCAGATTGACCAGTTTGTTCGGTGCGCGGTCGCTGGAAATGATGATCTGACGGTTCAGATCATATAAGGTATTAAAGGTGTGGAAAAATTCCTCCTGTGTATTTTCCTTTCCTTCAAGGAATTGAATGTCATCGATCAGCAGCACATCGACTTTGCGGTACTTGGATTTGAATTCATTCATCTTCTGCTCTCCGATCGCGCGGATCAGTTCGTTGGTGAACATTTCCGAAGAAACATAGAGAACGTTGAGGTTCGGATCTTTTTCCAGAAGATAAATGCCGATCGCGTGCATCAGATGTGTTTTTCCCAGACCGGAACCGCCGTAGATAAAGAGCGGGTTATAGGCCTCGGATGGGGATTCGGCGACAGCGAGCGCCGCGGCGTGCGCGTATTTATTGCTGCTGCCGACGACGAAATTTTCAAAATTATATTTCGGATTGAAGATCTTCTGTTTATTGAGCACTTTCTGCGGCGCTTTTGTTTTTTCCACTGCCGGTTCTTCCAAAGGTTCGATCTTCGCTTCTCTTTCGTATTCGTCGGAATCTTTGAGCACCACGCGAAAATCTTCACCCATGACGGTCTTAAAAGCACTCTGCAGATACTGCATATATCTTTTTTTGATCGTATCGATGATAAAATCTTTGCCTTTATCGGACTTCAGTTCCAGATAAACAATATTCAGATCCCTGTCGATCTTGCGGATGCGCAGCGGTTTGAACCAGGTCTCAAAACTGATCTGCGTTGTGTTCTGTTCAATGATGTCCAGGACTTGCTGCCATATTTCAACTTTTTCTTTTTGATTTTCCATTCTTCGACCTTCTTTTTTATTTCTGATTCCTATTGTATAAAAAAAATTATCCACAAGCAAGTATGAATTGTGGATAATTGAAAAATATTCTTTCGGCAGTTTTATCCATAGGATGTGGATAACTTTATGCATAAGTTGTGAAATCGTCTTTTCAGACCTTTTTCCGGGTCGAAAATTGTTGATTTCCACGGCTTTTTTGGCGTTTTACACTTTTCGCGCCTTGACAACTTTTTTTTTATGCATTATAAT
>CAKQQT010000020.1 GCA_934271235.1 uncultured Clostridia bacterium
TTACCAAAAGGTGTACTTTTTGGTAAACCTGTCGGAAGAAAGCGATGAGATGAATCACTAAAGTTCATCGCATTCGAAGATACTGGATAAAACGAGAGTAACTAACGGAATAGGCTGAAAAGCCGACTGTACCAGCAACCGTAATGCCTGCATGACAGGACAAGTTCGGGAGACGAGTTACTGCTCAGATGGAAAAATCTCTTGGCAGTAGAATTTCACATCAATGATGAAAAGGTAAGAACGGCGTATAGAGCATGACAGCTACAGCGGCTGCGGTGCTTGCCAAACGGCACTTTTCAGACTGTATAGACCGCAAGCATAAAGAACTACTCACATACTCATATATACAGAAGCATTGATGATTTGAATTTTAGAGAGACTGCCAAAAGAGGCAGTCTTTTTTGTAGTCTTTTCATCCTTTCAGGGCGATGCTGCGAAGGAAAGCATCGCCCTTTGGGGAACAATACATAGAAGTGTGAAGTAATGCAGAGGCAAAACGAAACGATGCAGGAAAACACAAAAGAAAAAGAATACATAGCGATACCGCTTTGTAGATACGGTGGGCAGTCGCCGGAAAAGTAATTACAAATGATGGATGCATTTCAAATTGCTTGTACTGCCATGAGTAGGGAGAAATGCCGAGGGGTTTTATTCAGGAGGTATACGCATGAATAAAAGAACAATGAAAAAGGGACTTGCCATAGTCCTTGCACTGGTGATGGTATTCGCCATGACCGCGACTGCGTTTGCAGCGGATTCAGGTGTAAATGTAACTGTTAAAATGTATGGTCAAACTTACATTACTGACACAATTTCAGCCGCAGAAATATCTGCCCGTGCAGGGAGTGCAAGCCATCTTTACAGCACGACCGGAGCATCAGCAAGCGTTCCAAATGTTGGTTATACAGCGGCGGACGCTTTAATTGAAGCATGGTATCAGTATTACAATTTATCTTCTTACAGCGATGACCAAATTTTGATTGGATGGGATAATAACCCTGCTGTTGGTGCTCCGGGACTGTATTTCACAACCTATGATGGAATGAGTAGTGATGCAGGGAGCTATTACTATGTAGGGCCTACAACAGATGGCAAGTATGAGTACTATTGGAGAGGGAACTCTTGGACATTGTACATCGACAATACCAATCCTGCAGATCTCTATGCGTCGAGCTATGGAATCGCGACTACTTCTTCGATTGTGTTCGATTATAATTCCGTTAAAAGTGACAACTTCACTTTGGATTATCTGATTCCGAATTGCCCGAATGCATCTGAAGATCCATACAATTAAAAGCGTTCAATCAATGTTATAAACGCAATCGGGTCAAAAATCGAGTAGAGACTATTTGTTAGCCTCTACTTGCTCTAAGAAAGGAGTCTTGATGAGGAAATTATTACAAAAATCAATGGCTTGCTTATTGGTGGGGATTCTTGTTTTGACCGGCATAATGTTTGGAAGTGGAAACTCTTTCGCGGCGTATGCGTCAGACAGCGAGTACCTATCGGATTTTACTTTAAAGGCAGGCACAATTACATATTCAAACTGCATTGAGCCAATTACGTCAGCGGAAGAAAAAGGGTTTAATGTATTCTTTCCAGACACAGGGAGTCCGGGGGCTCGGATCAATGCGATAGTAAAAAAATCCGGATTGTTTTATAAAGTTGAACCGGGATTTCAATCGTCCAAACCGCAGGCCATCCCTACAACCGGTCAATTAGTGCTGTTTAATATTTCTGATATTAAGTTTTTTCTGCTTCCGGTAGGAAAGAGCGGAAGTTTGACTATGACCGTAGGTGAGGGAAAGAACTTAGCCGAGCCCCAAACTTACAATGTGCATGCATACCGGAAAGTAATGCTGGACGGACTATCGGTGGTGACTGATGCGGAAACACCTTTAGAACTGAATGCGAAGTGGGATGCGGTTAATGATGGCGAAAACTATTCGGTATCCGTTTCCGAAGCTGCAAAAACTGTCACATTAACCTGTAAGCCAAAGACGACACTTGCCTCTTATGATGAAGATGGCAAGCTTACAGCTGCGGGTACACGTTTAAGTTATGGAACAGCTGCAGATGCAGTTGTTTCAGCTGAAAAGACAACCGCAACTTTTACGATTGACAAACTGCCGGAAACAACTGATGGAAAAAGATATATTCCGATTACTTTGGACTATGTTGTTGCATCCGAAGATGGAAACGATATTGTTGCTTCCCAAAACGTAAAAGAAAGTACGTATACCCTTTTGATAGAACGAGGAAATTATGTTCCCAAAGTAGAACTTCTGAATAAAGAAACAGAATATCGCTACGATAGAGGAGCAGTCACAGAACCGTTAAGTGTTAAGTACATACTTGAGGAAGGGTCCGTAGGAAAGATTTCTTATCAGTGGTATCGCCAATCCAGCGGTGTAGGAAATTTTGTGGAAATAGATGGTGCAAATGAAGCAAATTATACACCATCTTCAGAGTATGTGCATAAGGATGTATATCGCTGTGAAGTTACGAACACCGTGAGCGGAGTTCCGTATTCCGCATTTAGTGATACGATAACTGTCATTTCACTTCCGACATCTGCATCGGAACCGGTGATCACGGAAGAGCCCGAAGATATCGCATGCGTAAGAGGCAGTGAGCAGAAACTTGTAATAGGGGCTAAATCTAACGATTATCTTCCGGATGTAGCAGTGGGACTGTCTTATCAATGGTATTCAAAATCGGAAACAAATGGCGAAAAAACGTGTCTTAAAGGTGAAACGGGGCAGATCTTCTCTGTACCAACCGATGAACTTGGAACATTTTATTACTGCTGCGTTGTAACAAACACTGTTGCGGAGTTCAGTGCGGAGCAGGAGAGCAAAACGGTGGAGGTTCAAATCACGGAAATTCCGGGAATTGATAAATTTAATGGCAAAGGAACCAAAGAATCACCGTATTTAATATCAAACAGAGAGGATTTGAACAATCTAAAGAATATAGTCAATGGAGGGCAAGGCTGCGAAGGAATTTATTTTCAGTTAACAGCAAGTCTTGAGCTTCCGAAAAATTGGGAACAAATCGGAGCACTGAAAGACCCTTCAAAGGAAACGGAAGATGCCATGCTTTCCGGAGCAGGAACCGATATGGGGGTGAATGTGAATCCGTTTATGGGTATTTTTGACGGAAATGGTCACACCATTACGATTCCTGAAAACGGAATGCCTTTGTTCAAATATGTACGAAAAGCAACCATCAAAAACCTGAACATCAAAGGTGCAAAAATTGCGGCTTCTGCGTTAGTCAGCCATGCATTTATTGATTATGGAGAAGACGGAAAATATGCGACCGGCGCTCCTTGGACCGTGCTGATCGACCATGTCACTTTGAAGTCGGGTTCGTCTACCAAGTATTCGGGATTCCTTCCGGGAAGCGGCTCCGGAGCGAATACCGTGACGATTCAAAATTCAAAGATTGAAAAGGATGTTGTCATAGGAGAAGCGGGCACAAAAGTAGCCAATGGCTCTTTTACAGGGACACTCAACGGAAAGATCCGAAGCTGTATAAGTTACGCTACCGTATATGGCGCAGGTGGACTTGCCGGAAAAAAAGGACAATCCATGGGCGATTGTTCTATATTGAACTCTGCTTTTATAGGGACGGTCAATTCCAACACTTTTGCAGGCGGAATCATAGGCTCCGGCTATAACGGTTATGGAAGTGATGGAGTGAATTCAGCACCAAATACACCTGTTGTATCTGTGCAAAACTGCTATGTTGCAGGGAATATTACAGGAAAAGGTGCAGTCGGCGGAATCATGGGGACGGAACCAAGTTGTGAGTGCTGTTGGTCAAACGGTGTGGGAACAATCAGCAACAATCACTTCTACGGAACATTAAATGAAACAAGCGGAACTGGGTATGTCGGCGGTATTGTTGGCTTCATGAAGAGTTTTAATAAGTACCAATCATTTGAAAATAACTATTATGTCGATTCTTGCGGTGCAAAAACCGGTATCGGTGAAATTGAAACAATCATCACAAAAGAGCATCCAAAGTATGGCGCAGGCTACGGATTTGATTACAATTTTGATCAATCAGCCGTATGCATTGTAGCGACAGATAAACAATTCAAAAACAATGATATCGCAGCTAAACTGAATGGCGGAACCTATAGTGCAAAGAATTGGAAACAAGGAGAAAAGTATCCTGAGCTGTCAAGTGAACCAATCATATATGAGCTTACTCTTGGAGGTGATTACAAAACCACTTATGCCGTAGGAGAGGCTTTCTCAACAGATGGGATGACTATTACAGGCATTTACACGAATGGAAATACGAAAAAGATTTCTATTGATGAACTTGAATTCTCAGGCTTCAGCAGTAGCAGAGCAGGCGATTTTGAGGTAAAAGTGCGTTATCAGGTTGCAGAAACTTCTTTCACCGTAAGTATTAGATATGCAAATCCAAAACCTGCAAAAGTTTCGATTACGATTTTAGGTGATACCGCTCATGGTGATCCAACCGAAGCCACAGGAACACATACCTTGCGATCCAATAATTTGCCTCAGCAGTGGTATGCAGGAAGTTTTGATGTCAATCAAAACAGCACCGTGTGGGATATTTTGCAGTTGGTAACAAAAGATACGAATGGTAAAATCAGCTTTTCGAATCCATCGGGTAACTATGTGGATTATGTTACATATAACGGATTGAAACTCGGCGAATTTACAAACGGTAAACTTTCCGGTTGGATGTATACATTAAATGGGACTCATCCAAATTTGGGTGTTAGTGAGCAATTTTTGAATCCGGGAGATCGTATCGTATGGCACTACACCGACGACTACACCAAAGAGGAAGGCTCTGACAAGTGGGGTACGCCGGGTGCGGATGAAGTCAAAGACGTCACCACTTCCGGTTCTTCAGGCTCCGCAACAACGAAAGCTCCAACCGAGGTCAAGGTCAGCGGCAGTACCGCAGCAGCGACCGTCAAGGCTGAGAACCAAAGCGAGATCCTCAAGCAGGCTGTTGATAAGAAATCCGCAGAGATTATCCTCGAAGTCAGCAAGGCAGACAGCAAGGGCGCAGACAGCGTACAGCTTTCACTTGATGTAACATTCGTGAAGAATGCCGCGGACAAGACCAACGCCGATCTGACGGTGAACACCGAAAACGGCAAGGTGACGCTCGATCAGGAAACGCTCAAGACGATTATCGGCGAAGCCAAAGGCAATACGGTTACTATCGAGATTACGAAAGTAACCAAACCGACCGAGGCACAGAAGAAGGCGGCAGGCGTAAACGGTCACTTGCTCAAGCTGACGATCAAATCTGGCGATAAAGTCATTTCTGACTTCAACAAGGGTAAGGTCAAAGTGGTTGCAGAAATCGTTTCCAAACTGCTTGACAAGAAAGTTGCAGCGATTCATATCGCAGATGACGGCAAGATCGAGCAGTTGGCGGGCAAAGTCTTGACCATCGGCGGTAAAAAATTCTACGAATTTACAACGCCGCATTTCTCAACTTTTGCGCTCGTTGACGCGGAAGAATTGGGACTGGAAGTGAAGGAAGAAGCGCAGGTTGACACCAAGGCGCTGACCGCGAAACTGACACCGGTCGCTCGCTCCGCGAAGACCGCGAAGAAGAACGTCAAGGTAACAGTCAGTCTCGACAAGCAGGATAAGGCGATCATAAAGGAACTCAAAGACGCGGGCTATACCGTGAAGTATCGCTTCTATCGCTCGACGAAGAAGGCGGCAGGCTACAAGGCAGCCGTCACGAAAAAGACCACTTCTTACACCAACACAAGCGGTAAGAAGGGAACGAAATACTTCTACAAGGTTCAGGTCAGAGTTTACGACGAAAACGGTAAGCTCACCGCGAAAACCGCACTCAAGCAGTGCAAGTACGCAAACAGAGCGTGGAGCAGATAGGCAAATTACATAACAGGACATCAAGGAATTCAGGAATAAATTGATGTAAATCGAAACTGCAGAGTGGGTGTACGCTTTGCAGTTTCCTCGTTTTTGGAAGAAAACATAGAAAGTGCATCCGCAAAGGAAAGTGTGCAGATGCAAAAAGGAAGGAACCTATGAGACAGACAATAACGCAGAAAATACAGCTGTTTGTAAGCGCAAACAGTAGTGGGTGATAAACCCCTGCATTTACAATAGAGAAAATTCTCAGACCAATTGTCGGAAGCAGTAAATGGAATTCGAACGTTTTGATTGGCTATTTTAATCGATGCGCCCGCGCGCCTCCTTTCATTCTAAAGCAGCTTTGTTGTTTTGGAACGGAAAGGAGAACGCTATGAATTACATACCGAAAAGGGTGTTTCTGCTGGACTGCGGAAAGTACATTGAGCTCAGCTATGAGGAATTTTGCGAAAAGAAAGAAGAAACCGAGGGCTTTGATGCGAAAAATCGCAGATACATTCTGGTTCAGGGAATGCTTTTGGAAGTGGACGAGCCTGCATACCGAGAACATTACCGCATCTGCCGCAGGATGCGCTACCTGATGGAAATGGAACAAAAGGTGCAGATCCTATCTTTTGAAGCCTGCATCGAAGCAGGCCTTGAGGGCAGCATCCTGCCTGCGGAGACCGAGAAATCACCAGATGCCATTGCAGAAGGAAAGGACACGATCCAGAGACTGCGCTGCGCCATCGATCGGCTGACAAACGAAGAACGAGACCTCATCCTCGCGCATTTCTTCTTTCATGCGACGCAGGAGGAAATCGCGCGGCGGTACGGAGTAAATCAGTCTTCGATCAGCAGGTCTCTGCAGAGAATTCTTAGTAAACTGCGAAAGGAACTGGAAGGAAATCATGCTGCAGAAAAAAATTTTGAAAAAAATTAAAAATTTTGTGCATAAAGGTGCAGTTTTTTTGGCTTTCAGTAATGAGGGGATAAAAAAGGCCTCTCATTGCACTTTGAAAACTGCATAAACCTTTAGCAAGTACTTTGCCGCTGCCGCTTCCTAACCCGGAGCAAGCCGTAAGGGTTTTCCATATAAATTTTCCCAAGAAAGAAAACGGAAAGAGTGAAAATCCTGCCGATGGTTTGGCATCCATCGGTATGGCGATGACAAGCAGCGGATGATCATGATACTTCTGTCCAGCCACAGCCCTGCAGGCGCAGGATCACGCAATGGGGGCAGCCCGTGGAGAACCCTCGGGAGGTGCGATTCCTATGAGAGGCGCGGCCGAGCCTCGCTTGCTAAGTGCCCTGCGGATTGGGGGATTGAGTGAAAATACAGCCGAAAATGGAAATAGATACTTTAGAATGAAAGAGCCGCCTTGATGGCGCTTTGCGCTATGCAGCCGAGGCGTTTTCGGGGCGGCTGATACAAGCAATAAACTTAATATATGGAGAAAAAATCAGAGTAACAAAATCAGGGGGTGAAAGTGATGAATCAAGCTGTTCGAACCGTCAGACGCGGCGATGTGTACCTTGCGGATCTGAATCCGGCGATTGGCTGTGAGCAGGGAGGTATCCGCCCTGTTCTGGTACTTCAGAACGATATCGGAAATCTCTATAGCCCAACGACCATCGTCGCGGCTGTTACCGCAAAGCAGACGAAAAAAGCTTTGCCGGTACATATGCCGATATCCGCCTATATGCTGCGCACCGATTCCACGTTGCTTCTGGAGCAAATCCGCACCATCGATAAGTGCAGGCTCAAAGGCTATCTTGGCAGCGTGAGCGAAACGGAAATGCGTGACATCGACCGCGCACTCAAACTCAGCATCGGACTGATACCACCGGCAACTATGCGGAAGAAATACAGCAGGAAGTACATATAACAAGGATACTGCAGCATAAAAAAATCAATATAAAAAAAATGTTGCATTTTAAGCTGATTTGGGTATAATGTTAATAAGAGCAGTTGCTCTTTCGGGGCGTTTGTCAGAAGTGCCCGTCTTAAAAAAACTGAAGAAATTGTGAGGGGTTCGTCAGATGCACCTGTCTAAAAAAAGCTGAAGAATTTTTTGGAGCATGAATCAAAATGCTCCTGTTTTTTTACAAGGAGCAAAACAATGGCAATAAACTTATGTTTTATTAAAGAAGAATATTTCATGCAGCATTCGACTTTTGCGAATATGCTTGATCCGGGGAATCTCAGCAAACAAAATCACAGGACCCACCTTTGCCTTGTGGTCGAAAGTGATGAAAACAAATTTTACATCCCACTCCGAAACAATCTTGGTGCTGAGGTGAGAAAGTTCGGAAGAATCGGACATGCTGTTCCATCAAAGAACAGGCCGTCTGCAGGGCTGGATTATCGATATGCACTCATTATTAATGATGACATCTTTATAGAAGAACAAACAGAGCAAAGAATCCCGAATATGCAGTATCAAAAAATTGAAGCAGAATACGAAATCATTAAAAGAGAATTTGATACATATTTGCGCGGCTTTAAACGAGCCATGATAAAAAACAGGATTCAGAAGGAACCGCTATATCGCGTTTCCAGCTTGATAAATTTTTTAGATGAATTGAAATAAGTTGATCCTCTGAGAAACCCTCAGGGGGTTTTTTATTGGCAAAACATCAGGAAACTGAAAACGAATCAGCCCACTCCTAATATTTATTATATATTTTGAGGGGAGAAATCTCCTCAAGACCGACTCCCCGGTGCCTACTTGCATCGGGGAGATTGGTAAATTCACAAGCGAATCCTCTGACAAAGTGCAGGGGATTTTTTGATTGGAGAAAGTGTCATGAAAAACGAAAAAAAGAAGAAAGAAACCGAGCAGACCATGCGCCTTGCTGCACACATTTACTGCGCGAACCTTTTGAACATGCTTTTGGAAATCGGTGTGATCAATGAAGAAGAATTTGTGCGGATCAAAGCCGCAAACGCTGTATTTTACAAGGCCTCAGGCGAGAATTGTATAAAAATATAATCATTGCAAATAACGCTGGATGTATTTGAACTTCTATGGTAGTGTTGCTGTTGCCGCAAGCAAAGCCTTGCGGACAACACAGAAACAGAAGGAGGACAATATGAAAATCATACAGATTTCGCCGCTTGCAGCGGAGCCCGCGCGAAAGGTTAGGCTGGCAGCATACTGCCGCGTATCCTCGGATTCAGACGATCAGATTCATTCGTTCGCCGCGCAGATCCGCTACTACAGCGGGTATGTAGAGAAGCATCCGCAGTACAGCTTCGTCGACATCTATGCAGACGAGGGCATCACAGGAACATCCTTTGAAAAACGCGATGAAATGAATCGCCTGCTCACAGACTGCAAATGCGGACGCATCGACCGCATCATCACCAAAAGCGTCAGCCGGTTTGCACGAAATACCGAAGAACTTTTGCTAAGCGTGCGGATGCTGAAAGAAATCGGCGTGAGCGTGTATTTTGAGGAACAGGACATCGATACGGCAAAGCTAAGTGCCGAAATGCTCTTAACCATGCCCGGCGTGGTCGCACAGCAGGAATCCATGTCCATCTCGGAAAATATGCGCTGGAGTTATCGCAAGCGAATGGAGCGTGGCGAGTTTAACTGCTGCACCCCGGCATACGGCTTTCGCAGGATCGACAAGAGCCTCGTGATCTTTGAAAAAGAAGCAAGGGTGGTGCGGTGGATGTTCCGTCTTGCGCTGCGCGGATTCGGAAGGCAGAGCATTGCGAATCTCTTGACCGCAGCAAAGATCCCATCCCCAAGCGGAACAGATACTTGGTCATACAGTACCGCAGACTATATCCTGCATAACCCGCGCTACATGGGAGATGCTATTTTGCAGGGACGCTATACGACCCAGACCTTGCCATTTAAGCGGAAGGTCAATAAAGGAGAGCTTCCGAAATACTATGTGGAAAACGCAAACCCTGCAATTGTCACAAGGGAAGTCTTTGAAGCCGTACAGATTCTGCTTGACCAAAGGCGAAGCGACAGCTATGCGCCGAGAAATCGTTACCCGCTGTCGGGCATCCTGTACTGTCCGGACTGCGGAAAGAAGTTCCGCAGACAGACCACAAGCGGCAAAGCCTACTGGCTGTGCGCAGCAAGGGCCTCCGGCAAGACAAACTGCAGAAGCATCCGCTTCCCGGAAGAACGGCTGGAAGAAACTTTCACGCTGCTGCTTCATAAACTGCGGGATAATCGGGAAAGCCTGATTGAGCCGCTGATCCGAAAGACAGAAGAGCTTTACCGCAGGAACCACGCCTATACCGAAGAAATCCAGAGCATCGATAAAGAGGTCGCAGACCTTGCTGCTCAGAACCATCTGGTGGTGCAGTTATATAATCAGGAGATGCTAAGCACCGAGGATTACCGAAGGCGAGTACATACCCTCAACCAAAACATCTTAGAACTGCGAAGAAAACGGGGGAGACTGCTTTACGGTGCAGAAGAAAGCAGGCATCTCAGCGAGCTGCAGCAACTTCGGGAGATTCTCAAAAACAGTGAGGACGGCTGGGCATTTAATCCGGAGCTTTTCCTCGACCTTGTGCAGAGGATTCAAGTAGAAACAAGCGAAAGCCTCACCTTTGAAATCTTAGGCAGCATTCCGCTGCGTGAGCGGCTGGCAGGATAGGAGGGACCGCAATGAAAATCAGAAACATCGCTTTTGGATGGCAGTATGAAGGCGGGAAAATCGTCCTGCAGGAAGGAGAAGCAAGCGTGCTTCGGAACATGTACCAAGCCTATAAGCTGGGCAAAAGCCTTGCGGCGCTTGTCGAGAAACTTGAAGCGCTTGAGATAGAATATCAGGAAGGAAAAACCGATTGGAATAAGAGCAGGGTCAGAAGGCTCCTCAGCGACAAACGCTATCTGGGAACGGAGGAATATCCGGCAGTCATCGATCCGGAAACCTTTGAAGCCGTACAAAAGAGACTCAAAGAAGCCAATCAGCAGGCAAAGGCAGATCGCAAGGCGGATATCTACCAGATTCATAATGTCCGCTGCGATCGGTGCGGCGCGATCATGAAGCGCAGAACCAGCTACAGCGGCAAGCGATATGAAAAATGGGTCTGCCAAAACAAGAGTTGCCATATCATTGCAGCCAAACCGGATGTGAAGATGATTCAGGACCTGCTTACGCAGCTAAACCATCTGATTGAGAATCCGCAGGAGATTCGCTATGAAAAGAAAACAAAGGAAAGCGCAAAACCGCAGACACACATTCTGTCAAAGCTTCCAATCGAAGCGGAAAACGAGGACGCATATCAGAGACTTACCGCACAGACCGCTGCTGCCTACAGCAGATTGGACACAAACGAATACCTGACACAAAGACTGAGAGAGGATTTCAAAGAAAAGGAGCCACTCTCAGTTTTTTCATGGGAGCTTTATGCACGGACGGTTAAAGAAGTACGCATTGAGGCGAGCGGAAACATCCACCTCGTGCTGAAAAATGATCAAAGGATAGGGGGATGCGAAGATGGAAAGCAGAAGCTGTAATACAAATGCGGACTCCGGAAGAACCGTCCGCATCATCCCGGCAACAAAGCCGCTTACAAGAACCGTCGATACGACAGACCGTCCCTTGCGTGTGGCGGCCTACTGCCGCGTATCGACCGAGATGGAAGAACAGCTTAACAGCTACGCCGTGCAGACAAGCCACTATACCGAAAAGATCAAGAACACGCCGAACTGGGAATTTGCCGGAATCTATGCAGATAAGGGCATCAGCGGCACCGGAGTCAAAAATCGCGACGAATTCAACCGCATGATCCGCTACTGCAAACGAGGAAGAATCGACCTGATCCTCACAAAGTCCATCTCCCGCTTTGCACGCAATACCCTTGACTGTATCAAGTATGTCCGTATCCTAAAAGAGCTTGGCATTGATGTGTACTTCGAGGAACAGGGCATCCACAGCATCAAGCCCGGAAGCGAATTCCTGATCGCCGTCTTTGGCAGTCAGGCGCAGGCTGAGTCCGAAAACCTCAGCGCAAACATCCGCTGGGGAAAAGACAAGGCCGCCGAGCAGGGCAATGTCCCGTTTCCGGCAAGACTCTATGGCTTCATACGGCATTCGGACGGCAGCGTGGAAATCGACGAAGAAAAGGCGGCGGTGGTGCGGAGAATTAACTGTGACTTCTTGAGCGGGGACAGCGGGCACGACATCAAGCGCTCGCTGGAAGCGGACGGCATTCCGTCCCCGGACGGAAAGCCGACTTGGCGAGTCGCTGCCATCTATGCGATCCTCACAAATGAAAAATATGCAGGCGATTTTTTGACCAACAAGACTTTCTGCGTGGACTGCCTGACAAAGAAAGTACAGAAAAACAATGGCGAGCGGGTGCAGTATTACATCGAAGATCACCATCCAGCCATTATCCCACGCACCATATACCAAAAAGTACAGGAAGAAATCGCGCGCAGAGCAAGTCTTGAGCCAAAGGGAGACTATTCCTCGCCGAGAGGAACCGGACAGTATTGCAGCAAGTATCTGCTGACGGAAATCCTGATCTGCGGCTGCTGCGGCGCACACTATAAGCGCGTCAACTGGAATCGAAGCGGTCAGCGCAAAGTAGTGTGGCGCTGTATCAACCGTGTGCAGGGCGGCCCAAAGCGCTGCACAGCCCCAACGATTGAAGAAAAGCACCTGCATGCCGCTATCATGGATGCGGTCATGCAGCTTGCCAAACAAGATGAGAATGTGATCACAATCCTAAAGGAGCAGATCCGTGCAGGTATCCAAAACGAAGGCTTAGGCAGCGAAAACATCGAAACCCTGACAAAACGCATTGCCCTCCTTGATACAGAAATCGATGCAAAGATCAGTAGCGTAACCGCAGACAACATTGAAGACTATCAAGACAGCACCCTCTTGGAACTGCTGCAGCTGAAAAAGTCACTGGAAAAAGACCTCGAAAGCGAAATCGCAAAGACAGCAGAGCAAGAAGGCAAAGAAGAAAGAGTGCAGGAGGCTTTGCAGATCACCGAGATGCTAAAGAACCATCCGATGAAGTTCGATGACAAAATGCTGCGCAAAATTCTCAAAAAGGTCGAAGTCCTTTCCACCGAAGAAATCCGCATCACCTTTACCGGCGGCCTACAGGTAGTGCAGAAGATGCAGGACACCCTCAAGCGGATGCCGATACGCAAAGATGTGCGAAATTAAACGAATGACGAAATAGATTGGAAATTCTTTTAGAATATAGTATAATAACAGAAAAGTAAGCTGCTTGTTAAATCTTATGATTTTGAAAAGGTGCGGTGCAATGCTAACACGCTGTGCAAGTCCGTGATGTTAATTAACCTTAGTACCTTGCAAATGATACAGGCAGCAAGTTATACGGAGGCATGTAGCCTCCTTTCCTTTATGAACAATGTGTGAGGTAGAATAATGAAAGAAGATACAATGGAGACTTGGTATCACTATACCGCCTTTGAAAAATTTAAATGCATATTAGAAAATGGGACATTAAGGTTTAAGCTCAGCACACAATCCAATGATATTTTGGATACCCGGTATTTTGTCGATTTATTGAAAGAAAGTAATTTAGCTGATTTATGCGAATCGTCAGAAGAAGTTTTAGCTCTTAGCAACTTCTGTGCAGGCTATTTTAAATCTGAAATGTACCACCCCAAAGTAGCAGCATATGTAGTTTGCTTTACCGAAAGAAAAGATTCAAGATTGTTGTGGGATGCGTATACAATGAATCGTCCTAAGCTTACAGAAACAGAGACGGAAAGCACACCTAAATATAATGGCGTCATTATAGGATTCAATGCAAAAAAAATTAGGGAGTTTATTCGACAGTACGATGACGCACCCGGATTCGCAGAAGCCTATGTACAGCCAATTATATATGAAAAAGATCAGCAACTGAAATTGTTGGGAGCCTGTTTTTCAGAACTTAGAGCTATATATGAAGCAGAAAAAAATGATCCAGATCAGAGCCAGAATCTTATACCTCCAATTCAGATTGGAAATAATGTAATTAGCCTGAAGAAATGTCTTGTAGAACCGATGACATTTCTGATAAATAAAATAGAAGCTTTAGCACCTGCGATGAAACATGAGTTTTGGCAAGAAGAAAAAGAAGTCAGAGGTATATTATGCAGATATAGCTTTTGGGGGAACAAGGATGGAATAGAAAAGGGAGAAGGCGACAACAGATATATAGATTTGCCGATTAAAGAGGACATGATTGAAACCATAGTTTTAGGACCAGAATTTGGAGATGCAGAAAAGCAAGAACTTGAATCCATGACAAACGCCAAGATCAGGTTTGAAAATATAAAACATGAGGTGTCAAAGGGAACTGGTGTTATCAGATACCAATGAGATAAATGATAATAATTTAAAGGAGAAAAAGTGAAAATTTTTTTAAGTTCAACATATAAAGATTTAAAAGAAATTCGGCGAATTGCAATAAATTACTTGAAAGGAATTATGGGTGATACCACAAACAAAACTGGAGATTTGGTTGCAATGGAGTTTTTTAATGCAACCGAACAAGATTGTAAGGACGAATGTTTAAGTAAATTAAGCGTGTGTAATTTAATGATTGGCATATACGCAGATAAATACGGAACCGAATATGCGGATGGAAGATCAATGACAGAAATTGAGTTTGACTATGCGATAGAGCATAAAATTCCGATTCTTTCTTTCGTCAAAAGAGAAGTCTGCAGAGATGCACAACAGGAAAAATTTATTCGAGAAAAAGTGCATGGACAGAATAAATCTTGTGCTAATTTTGAAGGAACAGAAGATTTTCTTACAAGATTAAATGGATCGCTCAAAGCATATTTGAAAGATTTCGAAGGATATTCTATCAATTCCCTATGGGATCAAGTCCATGCTATGAAAGAAGATATAGAAGGAGCAATCAAGGAAGAGATACCGGGATCAAACTTGCAAATGCTACCTTATGCATCAAATCAAACAGATAATGCGCTCCAGACAATCTATGAAGCAGCGCAGATGATAGCAGAGTATGTAGAAGAATTATACGATGAAAACAATGCAATTTATGATTATGCGTATGATGTCACATGTTATCCTGAACAAATTAACGCAGTAGCAAAAAAGAAATTGTGTAGAAAAGTTGAAAAAAATGCGGAAAAAATAATGCGTAATAGAGATAAGGTTTGCACAGGAATTCCTAATCATACAAGAAAAATTCTTTTGGCGACAACTTTTCTTAAACTAAAAAGAATGCAGGAAAAGCTCGTTACAGAAACATGGTCGGAAGAACTGCGACAAGAAGTAATTCAGGTTAGAGAAGAATATATAAAGGCGATTGGCGAGTCATACTATATGGATTAAGTCACAAAAAACGAAGTCCTATTCACCGCAAAAATTCGCATTACCTTTACCGGCGGCCTGCAAGTGGTGCAGACGATGTGGGAAATTCTCAAGCGTAGCCGGTACGCTATGCGTAAAAAGGGACACTGAATGAAAAAACTTATGCCGGAAGTATTGAAAGCAGGCAAGAAAAATGGTAGACTATCTGAGAAAAATAGTTCGGAAATACAGTAAAATTTCAGGGCAAAAGGGGAGTGGGTTCAACTCCCCATTGTGAGAGGTCAGTCTGCGAGGAGAGGGTTCTAAGTGTACACCCTTCACAATATACCCTTGGAATTCCAACAATTCCGAGGGTTTTTCTTTTGCTTTTTTTCGGCTTGAAATTTATGATTTCCCTCTTTCCCTCTTTCCCTCCTGCATCGAAATTCTTAAACAGAAAATACTCAAATTCTCTCATATCAATCATCTCAGCAAGATAGTCGTTCACTTGGCTTATTTCAATTATTTCCATGGTCATAAGCCTTTCCCCAATAGTATGGCATCAGCTCGCCCAAGCGGACAAACTTCAAAGAGTTGTCGTTGGTGGTAACGCCAAACAACACATCCTCGCCTCAGTAGCGAAGCCGATCCTGGCAGATGCCGCGTGTCAGCACCAAAATACATCTGCCTACATAGTCCTGCACATCCGCTAAATAAACAGACCAATGTAATGATCTGTGCAGTAGCCATTCGCTTTCCGTATAATCACACCATTCACATTTACTCATTCTTAGACCTCCTACAGCAAATGTACTTTAGTTAATGTATCGGTTATTCATTGCCATCTTCAATCTCGCTACTGTCATACTCCAACAGATCCTCCACTCGGCAGCCGAGGGCTTTTGCCAGAGCGAGGAGGGTGGAGCCTGCGGCTTTGTTGATGTCCTTGGCACGGATTTCGTACTGTTGCAGCGTCCGCAGATTGACGCCGACCTTTTCGGCAAGCGTCCGCTGGGAGTAGCCGCTGATTTTGCGCTGCGCCTGCAAGCGAGTGGGCGGGTTCTTTTTGCGGATCATGCGATTGACAGTATCCACGAATTTCTTTTCGGATGCTTCGTGGAGGGTGGGATAGAGCTTTTCGATTTCCTGCATGGTGATATGTTTCTGGATTTCCTTGAAGCTCCGTCCGGTGTACCATTGATAGTAGGCCAGAATCCATCCGCACCAATACTGCGGCGAATAGTCGTAGTCGATCTGTGCGTTGGGGAAGTCAACCTCAGTCCCAGCCTTTGTAAGAACATCCATCACCAGCTCCGTGCCGGAAACGCCGGATACATACTTCGGTACACCGGCGGCAAACTGCTCGGCATAGCCTGTGCCAATGAACAGGTCAAGAAACCGATCCATGTCCATTCGACAGCCATTGGCCGCATAGTCCATTGCTTCGCCCAGGCACTTCATGGCATCGTCAAGATATTGATTATCGTAAGCGTGGATCATTAGGCTGCACCTCCTCACGAATAATGTCCCGCATATACAGGCCGTCGATGTCGTCTTTTTCAAGCTCCGCTCGGAAAGCGGCTCTTGCTTCATCGTCACGGGCTTTTCTTTTTGCGTAATACACAGTGTTGTCGGCAACCGCATAAGAGACAAAGCGGATTTTCTCAAAAGCTGCCGGACTTTTCAAAACGAACTGTTTCCCCAGCTTGCCGAGCCGCATGGCATAAGAAAGCGGGGTCAGCGAAATTTCATTGCTCACAAAAGCTCTGGCAAATGAGAAGTAGGAGTCATCGGCACGATAGCCGACAATCGCATCATAGGGCGAAAGGTCGATCAGGAAATGCTCCTTGAGCCAATCCGCACCACGCTTCATGACCGGTGTGGAAATACGGAACTTGCGATACTTCATCAGCAGCGCCAGCCAATGCAGGATCGTATATTCATCGGAAGAAAGGTCAAGAACGGTCAGACCGTCTGTGTCGATTTCGTATTTGTTGGCATAGCCATCGGTATTCTCGGTGCAAGCCCATTCCTTTGCAAGCTCCAAATGCTCGGTGCAGTAAAAGCCTTTTCCGTAGTCGTTATAGGATTTACCTTTTCCAAACACGGGGGCTTGGATGATGTCCGGGGAACCGTGATATAAAATAAGTTTGCTCATTTTCCTCTCCTCCATACTTCTTCAGAGTTATTCCGATACTATTATACTTCCCAAGAAGTACAGAGTCAATATGTTCAGAGAAAAATTCAAAAAGAAGTTACAATGGAACTCAAATGACGCTGTTATTATGCTGTTGCTTTCTAATATAATCAAGTGCTTACTGCTGGACATTGACCCTGCGGATCTCATCAACGCCATCCGTCGAATTCCCGGACAGTGTGCGAGGGGCTACTACATGGTGCCCTAAAAAAGGATATGAATATACAATTATATTAAATAATTTTTTGTCAGAATATAGATTACACCGTACTTTGAAGCATGAAATTGAGCATATCGCATACCACAGGACTGTTCCGCTGGAATTACGGTAGTAGGAAGTCTTAGACTTCGTTTCCGTTTTAGTGGCGAACGCTGCAATATCACAAGAAGGAATTGATTCGATCACTGTCAAAATAGAGTCTACATTTCCTTCCTCAAAACTTTCTTATTCAATTACAATAACTCTTTCATGAATGATGCTTTCTTTACTGTCTAAGTAAGCCTTGTAGCAGGATATACCCCAAAAAGCGGTGCTTAATGCTGCAAGGAGCAGCAGGACGGCAATGGCTCGTTTGATGGATCTGCTAAGAGAGATCTTTTTGCACAAATCCTCCGTCTGCAGTGTCTCCACAATGTAATCATGGACGATCTCTTCCGGCGCGGAGAACCGCTCAATGACCTCTTCCATGGTGCAATTCGGTGATTGACTGCAAAATTCGTTGACAGAATCTTTGAAATCTCTTAAAAATTGCTTTTCTTTCTTCGTGTAGAGTGGGAGCAGTAATTTGATCTGTCTGATGTAAATGTCAAGTTCCTTTTGATTCATGATTCACCGTCCTCACATGGTAATGCTTCACATGCCAGCATCGCGTCGATCCCATCCCTGAGATTTTGATATTCCTCTCGCAAATTGTTTAGACGTGCAAGTCCTTCCGGCTCTAAGTGATAGTACACGCGGATCCTTCGCTTGCCTGCCCGTTCTTCGCGGTCCGAAATATAATGGCTGTCAAGAAGTTTGTACAGCGTCGGGTATAAGGTGCTTTCGGTTACCACAAGTCTGCCGCCGGAAACGGTTTCCAACAGCGGAACAAACTCGTAACCATAGATATCTTTCTTTTCCAATAAAGTTAAAATGATCAGTTCAGCAAAGCTGAACCTAAAATTTGTTTTTGTGCGCACGGGGAGACCTCCCTTCAAATGTATTATTACATATCATTTCAAAAATGTAAATACTATATTAAACAATGCATTATTGACAATACAACAATACTGTTATATGATAAAAACATGAGGGAAGACAGTATTAACAGATAACATGGAGTATGTCGCAGAATCCTGGGCGAATTTGAAAAATTTATAGAAAGTCTGTTGCACTTACTCCCTTTTGTCGTCTTTCTTTATAGAAGGGCAGAAAATGAGTTTATTATGAGAAGGAGGAGAGCCGAAGTTCTGCTTTTAAGAACTTAAGTTAAGGAACCATGAAAAGGAAAAAGCTGATTTTCATTTCAGTCATTTTGATCTTATGTCTGATGACGGGCTGCGCAAATATAAACAGCACAGGGGAGGATAAAGAGGCCGAGGACGGCCAAGGGGGCATCTCCTTGCCTTGTGAGGACGGGTTTATTGTTGATGTAAAGGCTGATAAAGAGAAACTAATGTTCTCAACGATCAGTGTCGCCGAGGATTTTTCCACTTCAGCTGCGACGATTTGGGAGTCTGCAGATGAAGGAGAGCATTGGAAAAAAGTGTTTGAGGAGCAGTTTGTTTCAGACGAGGCGGGTGAAATTTACATAAATGCGGTGATACATTTTATCGGACAGGGCGGTATCCTCCAAGTACATCAGTGGCCGAAGGATAATGCGAAGGCAGAATACAGCAAAATATATTATTTAAACGACTTGGAAAATGGATCAATGGAAGAGGTCAAATCGGATCGCGACATGAAAAATTTAGGGAGTACCTATTTCCTTAATGAAGACAATCTATATGGATGGGATGTTATGAGCGGCGAGTTGCTGTGCCTAGATCTGAAGAAAGGGACTGTACAGAAAACGCAGTTTGATGATGTGGATATGCTCCTTGATGTTGTATTTGATGGACCGTCTGCTTATATCATTTATTTGTCAAGGGAGTATGCGTACACAGGCATGAAATATAATGTCCTGGAGCAGAGGATAGAGGATGCGCCGGTATTTGAGGCGATGGTCAAGGAACTTGGGAAAAAGGGTTATCGCATGATCACCGGCGTCAGGTTTTATTCCTGCATGAAGGAGGACAAAGAAATATACCGCTATGTTTGTTCTGATGGCGTGTTTGAATTTGATGATTCCGGAAGCAAAAAAATCAGCGCAAGCGTGCCGTGGGGCAAAAACGAAGAGCTGGACTTTGAAAAGGCTGCGGTGCTCAGTGATGAAGAGCTTTTGGTATATTACACCGGTTTAAATGGAAATAAGAGTCATATGAGAATTGACAAAATTGATTTAGAAAAAAAGGAATCATAAACGACGAAACGAGGTGAGGGGTATATGAAAAAAATATTTGCACTTTTTTTGATGCTTGCGCTTACACTATCAGGTTCGGGCTGCGGTGCTAATTCGCCTGCGGCAAATGTTGAAGCAGGCAAACTAAATATCTATATGCTGAATGATAATCAGAATGTCAGAGATGCCATAGCCTGTTATGCGGCCGTGGCGCCGGATGTTGAAATCGATATCGAGGTCGGTGTGCCGGATTATGATACGACGGTTTCGGATGCGCTGAAGAAACTCAATACAAGGCTGTTAGCGGGAAACGGACCGGATATTATTTTGATGGACGATATTCGATCGGAATCCTACCTGCAGTCCGGGCAGCTTTTGGAATTGACAGACATTGTGGAGGAGGCAGACAATCTGGCTTCCGGCGTGGCAGAAAATTCTAAATACAATGGGAAGGTGTACACCATTCCACTTTCCGTAACGCTGATGGCGAACATCAGCAGGGCAGACGCTTCCATTGGTTTTTCTTCCTTGGAAAAGTTCAATGAAAGCATAAAGGCGGAGCATGCGGTTATTGGAAGCTTTGATCGGCAGGCTGCGCTGTGGTACAGAACGCAGATAGAGCCGGAACTTTTATGGGAGAAAGGGATCACAGAGGAGAAACTGAAGACCTTTTATCAGGCTCTTTATGAACAGATGGATATGATATATGGAAATGATGAAGAGAGCAGATTTGCATCGTTTCAGCAGATCAATCTGCAGGCGCTTTCCGGACTGGCCGCACCCCATGTTTTCTTCAAAAAGATCGGGGCTGCCAAAGAGTATATTGACACCCTATCCTATCTGCAGATGCTGTGCTCCATGGGAAATGAGGGAGGACTTGACTTCAGCTTTTGCCGTTGGCAGGACAAGACCATGTATATTCCGATGAACAGAATGGCCATAAGCTCCAAAAGCCAAAATCCTGAAGGGGCGGCTGCGCTGATAAAGTATCTTCTGTCTGAAGAGGGACAGCAGCAGATCGCGGAACGCACGGGATGTATTCCGGTGAACAGTAAGGTACTGCGGTCTGCAATGGAGAACAGCGAAGAACGGGAATATGTGATCGGAGGAGCAGGTTCCTATAAAGCAAAACCTTTTACAGAAAAAGATGCGGAGCAAATCTGCAACATGCTCCATGAAAACAGTTACCGTGTGACTACCGATGGGATATTGATGGAGATCATTATGCTGGGAGCGCAGGATTATCTGAACGGAGATCTTTCTCTTGATGCTGCGGCGGCACAGACACGGAAGAAGGTGGGGATCTATTTTGCGGAATAACAAGAAAGGGTATCTGTTTATTCTGCTGAGTCTGGCAGGGGTAAGCATCTTTTCGATGCTGCCGTATCTGGATATATTATTGAGAGCGTTTTCCCCCGTAACTGGCGGAGAAGCCATGGGTCTGGATCATTTTAAGCAGGTACTTCAAAATGAGGCGTTTCAAGCCGCAGCGAAAAATACCGCGCGTTTTATCATCGTGTGCATACCGCTGCTGCTCTTATTATCCTTGGCGCTTTCTATTTACATTTACGAAAACCCGAGGCTGGGCAGTATGTTGAAAACGAGTTTTTTGATCCCCATGGCGATTCCGGTTACATCTGTGGTTTTGATGTGGCGATTTTTGTTTGATGACAACGGCATTTTGAACGGGATTCTATACAGCCTGGGCATCAATACCGTGAGCTGGATGAACGGAAACGCGGCGTTCTGGATCCTTGTGGGCAGCTACATATGGAAAAATCTCGGATACAATATCATCTTGTGGCTGGCGGCCTTGGCCACCATAGATCCGCAGGTGCAAGCGGCGGCGAAGCTGGATGGGGCAAGCGGACTTTTGCGGCTGGTTCGGATCACACTGCCATCTGTCAAAAATGGGACTTTTATCGTAGTGGTTCTTGCGATACTTAATTCTTTCAAGGTGTTCAGAGAAGTATATCTTGTCGCGGGCGACTATCCCCATGACAGTATTTATATGATCCAGCATTTGTTTCATAACTGGTTCAGAGAGCTTGAACTGAATAAACTGGCCGCCGGTGCTGTAATTGACTCTGCCGTTCTGATCATACTCGTTTTGATTTTGCAGAAATGCTGGAAAAAAGGAGGAACCAAGTTATGAAAAGTAAAGCAGGGGTGATCTGTGTTTCCTTTTTCGCATGCATCGTGCTTTATCCGGCGCTGTTTATTCTCATAGGTTCTCTGATGAGTGAGGAGGAATTGGCAGGCAATTTAGCCGGAATTTTAGATAAAAGCGTTGACAGTTATGCGTCCTGGTCATTGCTCCCCAAAGAATGTTCCGTAGAATCCTATAAACAGCTCATGCTGTTTGAACCGGGATTCTTTGTACTGTTTTGGAATACCGTAAAAATATGCGCAGGCGTTATGATCGGGCAGCTGCTGATCGCGGTTCCCGCTGCATGGGGATTCGCCATGTATGATTTTCCCTTGAAGAAGATTCTGTTCATGCTGTACATCATCTTTATGATGCTGCCCTTTCAGGTGCTTATGCTGCCGGAATATATGGTGCTTTCGAGGCTTAGGCTGATCGACACGCTGTGGGCTGTGATACTGCCCGGCGTTTTTTCGACGTTTCCGGTGTTTATTATTTACAATTTCTTCAAAGGAATTCCGGAGCAGGAGATCGAGGCAGCGCGCCTGGACGGAGCAGGAGAGTTCCGGATTTTTTTCAGCATCGGAATACCTGCGGGCAGATCAGGGATTGCGGCAGCCATGGTCTTGCAGTTTCTTGAATATTGGAATATCGTCGAACAGCCGATGATCTTCCTTGACAGTGAGGAAAAACTGCCCCTCTCGTTATATTTGCCGCATATCAGCATGGAGAACGCGGGCATCGCCTTTGCGGCAGCCTTTCTGTCGCTGATCCCGTCGGTTCTGATCTTTCGGTTGGGACAGGAATCATTGGAAGCCGGCATTACAGCTACAGCCAGCGCACGCTTACCTGAGGCAACGACCATGCATCCGGAAACAGACGGCTGACTTGCGGAAAGTGCTGTCAGGGAAGATGCGCTTTCTGATGGCGACAGAGTAAGGAGAGAATGAAGTGGCAGAGCTGAAAATAACAAACTTATGCAAAAAATATGGGGGCACCTTTGAGGCCGTGCGAGATTTTAACCTTGAGGCGAGGGACGGGGAGTTTATCGTCATCGTGGGGCCCTCCGGCTGCGGCAAGTCAACAACGCTGCGAATGATCGCGGGACTGGAACAGCCGTCGGCCGGCAGTATTTTGCTTGACGGCATGGCGATCGATCATCTGCCGCCCCAGAAGAGGGATATGGCCATGATTTTTCAAAATTATGCGCTATATGAAAATATGACGGCGTTTGAAAATATCGCCTTTCCCTTAAAAGTGAGAGGACTCAAAAAGACGGAGATCGCATCGAAAGTTACCGCGGCGGCAGAGATACTGAAAATCTCAGAACTGTTAAATCGAAAACCGGGTGCGCTTTCCGGCGGAGAGAAGCAGAGAGTGGCAATGGGACGGGCCATCGTCCGGGAGCCGAAGCTGTTTCTGATGGATGAGCCCCTTTCGAACCTGGATGCGAAGATGCGGTTTGCGCTGAGAAAGGAAATCAGGCAGCTGCAAAGAAGAACCGGTGTCACAACGATTTATGTCACACATGATCAGGGTGAGGCCATGGCGTTGGCAAACAGAGTGATCGTTATGGATCATGGGAGAATACGGCAGATCGGAACACCGAGGGAAATATACAACAGCCCGGCGGATCCTTTTGTGGCAGCATTCTTTGGCAGTTTGCCGATGAATCTATGGGAGGAGGACAATATGATCTGCGGAATCAGGCCCGAGGATATCTCCCTTTCCGAATCTTTTGTGCATGGCTGGGAAAAAGCAATTCTGCTGACCGGATATTTTAACGGTGTGCAGTGGATCGGTGAAGTTCAGTGCGAAGAGGGCAGATTTACCGTTTGTGCAGACTGTGAAATGGAGCAGCAGCAGACAGTTTATATGCACTTCACGGAGGATAAAATCCATCGCTGGCAGAAGGGATGAAAATAAGTTGTGAGCTTCCTGCAGGGGCAGATCGGTGCAGTGCGGAAGACAAAATGCTGCAAATTAACATGCGAATAAGCTTGCGGATTTTAACATGCGAAATCGATTTCAATGAGGATCCTACTCTTAGGCGAGCAGGGTTCTTTTTTTCTGTTTTTCTTTGTTGCACTTTGCGCTTTTTTCCGTCTTTCTATATAGAAGGGGAAAAAGGAGGAACAAAATGAATGAACGATGCTTGCGCAGAAACCTTTGATTTGTTAAAATCTTCTTACACAGTAAGGGACGTGTAAGAGGGCATGGTAAATGAGTAAAAAACAAAGCATGGAAGAAATTTATCTTGAAAACAGGTATTGGGTATATGGAAGTTTTCTTCGAAAGACGGGAGCGGTAGAGATCGCAGAGGACTTGTCACAGACACTTTGGCTGCGTTTCTTTCAGAATTATGAGAATTTGAATTTGGCAAACGAAAAAGTGGTGCGGGCCTATCTTCGCAGCATGATTTTGCATGCAGTGGCTGATTATTGGCGGAGCACGCAAAAAGCCGAAGATTTAATGCGGGAACTTGAAAATCTTTTGGAGGCAGACAATACCGGGCAAAACGCGGTGCACGAGGAAGCTTTCCCTGAAGATGCGATGGACGATATTGAGGCTGTTTACAAAGAACTCAGCGAGGAAGAGCGGATCATACTTTCGCTCAAGTACGAAGGTCGCCATACCAGCAAGGAAATCGGGGAGGCCATCGGAATTTCGCCATCGCTGGTGCGTATGCGTCTGAGCAGGATTAACGAAAAACTGCGTAACCGGATGAAAAAAAGAAATGAGGAAAGGAGGTGAAAACTGTGGATCAAAAGATCATGAAAGCCTTAGCACGAAAAACAGAGGATGCGTTTGAGAAAGAATACGAAGAATTTAACGAAGCGGGAAAAGAGTTCTCCCCAGAGCTTGATGAGAAGCTTTTGGAAGCAGCAAAGTTCTACGACAAGCAATATGCAGCAGGGCAGAAGAAAAGAAAAAGTCGGCAGATCTTGCAAAAGGCAGCGGTTTTCCTTCTCATCTTTCTTTCGGTCAATACCCTTGCAATGGGGACTTCGCATGCCTACCGCCAGTTTGTGTTTCAGGTGTTTGAAAATAAGGAGAACGGTTCCATTACGATTCATGATCCCGCAGAACCGGACATGATAGGGTCGTGGGAGGATTACTGGTATCCGGCCTATTTGCCGGAGGGTTATCAGATTACTGATACGGAAGAAACTCCGGCAAAGTGCTTTTTGATCCAGCCGGGTACGGGTGAAGAGTCTCTGATCATTACGGAATATCCGCAAGACTCGGTGCTGTCATATGATACGGAGCATTCACAGATTTCTGACATTCAAATCCTAAATTACCTCGGAAAAAGAATCGCCTTTGAAGATCATACCTACATTGTTTACCCGACCGAAACGATGATTTTGGAGTTCCGATTTGACGCCGGAATTCCGGAGCAGGAGATCGTGAAGATTGCGGAAAACATGGAGTATGTCGCGCGATCCTAGAACCTTTTTTCTAATATTTGCACAAGAATGACGTCTTAAAAGTTAAGAGCGGTTGATGATGCAATAAGTGAAACGGAGGGGAGTTTTCGCGGATGATCATGAAAAAGCTGCGGCCAAGATAATCGTATGAATTTGAAAAAGGAGGAACGAAAATGAGAAAACATTGGATATTCATCCTGCTTTTATGTGTCGGATTGGGCGCCGCAGCGCTTACGGGCTGCTCGCTTAAGGGCAGTGATTCAGAAAACAAGGCGTTGGAGGATCGCTTTCTGACGGAATTCCTTACGATGAACAGTGACGGAAGAAATGATGCACTGATGACAGATCTTCAAAGCGATCCTGCGCTCTTTACGGACGAAGCTGTTTTGAACGATGCTTTAGGAGAATATTATCGTGGCGTATCGGAATATCTCACCGATGAATGTCTCGAACAACTGATCGCCGATCGAACCATGTGGAAACTTGACGCGGCCTTTCTCGGCGCGGGAAGCAATTGGGAAATTACCGCATTGGATATTCAGGACACTTCCGAGGCTGCTTCCTACGGCTTCCATGCAGAGTTAAGCGCCGACGGAGAAGTCAAAGAACTAAGCGGCACGCTTTCGGTTACGGCAGATCCTTTGATAGCATCTGTCCGGCTTGACGATTATCAAGACCGGTTTGAAACGAGTCATCCCAACTGGGCAGAGGGTCTGGAGGAATACGGCGTCGGCTACTACATCAAGCCTGTGGATTATCAGGCTGTCGCTGTGGATTTTTTCAGAGAAAAAGCATCCGAAAAAACGATGGAATTGCGGAAAGCCGACCTCAAAGAACTGGAAGAAGCAGAGGGAAAAGAACTTGTTGACGAAATCCGCAGATGGTGCGGCCAAAACGCAGAGAAAGACTTTGCCGGGCTGTGTTGTCAAAAGGGGAATGACTACTGGATCTTATACTATAACAAGGCTGCCAGTGGCTTATCTATCTGGTGTGAGCCTGAATTGACCGACGAAATGGAGCTAAAAGTACGCGTATGCTATACCGATGCCCCTGTAGTAAATCAAGCGAAGGGTGTATGGTGTCTGGAAAAGATTTCGTCGCCGATTCCTATAGCGAAAATGATCGGATACGATGACAAAACATACGACATCCTTTTTTACGATGATTTTTCGAAGAATTCCGCAGGAGAAGATTATCTGAAAGATGCGAGCGACCTTTACGGTATAAACGGCGGCATGGTGCCAAGATGGGACTGCAGATATATTCTGCATGACCTAATCACCGGAGAGGCCAGGGCCAAAGGCGATACCAATACATCGATAAAACCTGACGTGATCGGAGATCTCAAGGTTTCGGATGAAGTCAAAAAAGAAATTCGGGAGATATATAAAAGTGAATGGGCAGACAAAGACGGTCTTATGGTTCATAAGATCGATGACGTATACTGGATTTACTATTGCAACAGGAATAGTAAGAAGGATGCAGATATCAGCATTTGTTTAGAAGGCAGTAAACTTGTGATGAACTGCTATGACAATGCAAAATCCCTATTTGATATGGAACCATTCTGCTGGAAGCTCTTTGCGGTTAAATCACCGGTTACGATCGAACAGATAGAAATCACAACAGGTGATGGCAGGCAAATTGCAATTGTCTGAGCTGATCATCGCTGCACAGATAAGTACTGAGAATCCATTTTCAGCTTTTGAAAGAAAGGAGTTGCTGATCATGAAAAAAACAATAAGCGTGATTCTGTTATTACTCATTCTTGCAGGCATATTTCTGTTTATCAGGGAAAATTCACACTCGCGGAGCTATGGAAAAAGGGAAACGGTGTTCTATACATCATTCCCGGATGGATACAGCCTGGAGATACCGATTTCCGGGTACGAAATGTACTGCCCGTCATATCTGTATTTTGGTACAGATCTAAAGACATCGGAGATCCTGAGCCGCATAAGGGAAAGCTTGGATATTAAAAAAATGGAAATGGATGAGCAAAAGGGATATATGCTTGTGAATCAGGAGAACAAAACATCATTCTTTTCTCTTTATGTGCGCGATGAGCCGTTTGACGACAAAACAAGAAACTCTTTCTTGATCTATAATGGTACAGTTGCCCTATACACCAAGGACCATGATGAATATTTAGGAAGTGTTCTGTTTCCGGACATTGCGCTTGCAAGTACTCCGAAGGAACTTTTAGAGGGGAGCAGTGTGTCAGTAGAAATTGGTCAAAGATATTTGCTGCGGGATTCTTCCTATACGCTCGATTGGTTTCAGAAAATGTATGAGTCGATGGAGCTTTATAAGATGAAAATAACGCAGGATGAAATACAGTTTGAACCTCTGGCAGGGGAATGGGAAGATGACATGGTTTATAAAGGCAGGTGGTCGATGAAAATTACAGATGGCCATATTGTTTTTGAGGCAGAAAAATAGAGGGAAAACGAATGAATATGATGAAAAAATTTTTTCTGAAGGTCAATCCTTCGCATTCGGAAGATGGCATGTACATCTCCGGCATCTACAGGATTGCAGAAACCCCGAGTCTTCGCAAACTTCTTGCACATAGATAAACAGATATACACATCAAGGAATGATCAAGCAGCAAAGCAGAAAGGAGCAGATCGATGAACGTCATCGTAATCACCGGAGCATCAAGCGGAATGGGCAGAGAATTTGTTTTTGCTATGGACAGGGAATTTGCGCCGGACGAAATCTGGGTTATTGCAAGGAGAGAAGATAAGCTCAAGGAATTGGGCGCGAAGTGCCGCGCGAAAGTCAGGCCGATCGTACTGGATCTTAAGGATCGAGCCGGCTTCCGTGTATACGCCGACCTGCTCGAAAAAGAAAAACCGACTGTGCAGGTGCTTGTAAATGCAGCGGGTTTCGGACTGTTCGGAACTTTTGCGGATATGGATATGGAGCAGCAGCTCGAGATGATCGATCTGAATGCGGCGGCCCTTACGGCAATGTGTCACATGAGCATACCGTATATGCCGCGCGGGAGTCATATTGTAAATCTGGCATCCAACTCGTCGTGGCAGCCGGTTCCGTACATCAATGTATACGGAGCGACCAAGGCATATGTGATGAGTTTTTCGAGGGCACTCGGCGTCGAACTGAAACCGAAAGGAATTCATGTGATGGCGGCAGCGCCCGGGTGGATCAGGACCGAATTCTTCGACCATGCTGTTCACGATGATACCATAAAGTATTATGATCGGTTTTACACTGCAGAAGAGGTTGTCGCGCGCGCGATGAAAGATCTGCGTAAGAAAAAAGCCGTGTCCATCAAAGGTTTTCCTGTGCGCATGCAGGTAAGAGCAGTCAAACATCTGCCGGTAAGCCTTGTCATGCGGACATGGTGCAGACAGCAGGGAAAGTAAGGATCGAGCCCGAATACACACAACCCAAACACCTATCGCGGATGGGTGTTTTTTCTGGGTGCATTTTTGCAGACAAAAAAGTTTTTGCCAAAATGAAACATTTTGACGTGCTATGGGATATGATAGGTGAAATGCATTTCAAAAGGGAGGTACGCGAGTCTTGAAAGGTGCGGAATTCGAAGCGGCTGCGCAGCGGTATGCGGACCGTATCTACGCGGTGGCGTTCAACTATTTCAAAAGTCCATACGATGCGGAGGATATTGTGCAGGAAGTACTGCTCAAACTGTACCAAAACGAGAGCGGTTTTGAGAGTGAAGCGCATCTCAAACACTGGCTGCTGCGGGTTGCCGTGAACCAGTGCAAAAAGATCTCGCTTTCTGCGTGGCATCGCAGGCAGGTGTCCTTGGAAAACTATTTTGAGACGACATCCGAGGCAGCCTGCGGGGCTGTTTGTGAGGACGATGCGGAGACGGCGGTGCGCCGCGGTGAGATCCTGCAGGCGATCCTGGGTCTGCCCAAGAAGTATCGGCTCATCCTGCATCTTTACTACTACGAAGACTATGACACGAAAGCGATCGCAGGACTTTTGCGTATGAACGAAGCGACGGTGCGGACCAGATTGGCACGCGGCCGCAAAATTTTGAAGGAGGTTTTAGCAGATGTATGAAGCAGATCGGAATGAAGAAAGCCGTGATCGGGAAAAAATCTTGTATCAGGCGGCGTTTGCGGGGCTCCATGCCTCTGAAAAGGTGAAAAGGGAGGATTTTTATATGAAACAGAATCGAACGGCGCATGTTCGTGTCGGACGTATGGCCTTTTTGTGCATGCTGCTGGCAGCGCTTTTGTGCATGATGTCCGTGATGGCTTATGCCGCAACAGGAGGAGAAACGGTCAATCCGGTGGCTGCCGTGAAGATCTTCATCGACGGACAGGATGTGTCCGGGCAGCTGACCCAGCAGGAAGACGGTTCCTACAAACTCAAGCTCGGCGATGATGAAAACGCAGCGGAGATTGAGATCGCGGCCGGCGCAGAGACGCTCGACCCGGATGACGGCGGCTTAGAAATTCACGTATACCAAGAGGCAGCTGCGGAAAGCGAGTAGCATGACACCTATCCCCGGCAAGAAAAAAAGTTCCTGCAGAGCACGCTCTGCGGGAATTTTTTTATCTGCAGGAGACATTCTGCAGGAACCTTTTTCGTTCCTGGAACCCGCACAAAAAAGCTTGATGCATAGAACTAGATCTAAATCGCGCTTTGGGCCGAAAAAAAGCATGGCGCAGGAGAAAACATGGCCTCTGAAAGGGATTGGGACCGCGGATCCTTGCAGAACGGTGGTCGAAAAAAGTCGAACGATGTCGAAAATTGTAAAAAACACGGGAACCTGCAAGGCGTAAGAGGCTGTCAACGCGCAAGATCGACCGGAAACTGAGGGAGGACATGCTTTTTTTTGAGCAAAATCGCAAAAAGATAGCAGTCGTATGCATCTTGAAATTTTTCCCAGGTTCAAAAAAGAAAAAATCTGTAAAAATTTATAAAAAATTCAGGGAAATATTTACAACAACAAAAGAATATGGTACAATCTTACATACCGAAGCGACCCGTAAGCGACGATCGAAGGGTATCAAGGGTGCCAAGGGTGCCCATGTGTGTGAGGAGGATGAAAGATGAGTTTGGAGGATATCGTAAGGCTGAATTTGCAATATGAAGAGGATCTGTTGGAGCAGGTCGACCGGATCCGGGTAACGGCGCCGGAGGGGCGGCTGACGGTCAGGATGAACGGAGGGTATAAGGCCTATTATCTGTGGAAGGACGGACAGGCCGGGCCAAAGTATGTAACGAAGAAGAAGAGGAAGCAGGTGGAGAAGATCCGATTGGCGCGGTTCTTAAAGGAGAGCAGGGAGACGCTGGAACGGAATATCCGGCTGCAGAGGGAGTTTTTGGATAAGTATGTGCCGGCCGATTTTGAGACCATCAATGCAAAGCTTCCAAAGGCGTATCGCTATGACTTTGACGATCCGATGCCGTTTCAGACCGGCGCAGTTTTCAGGGAGTCGGAGAATCCGTATCGGCGGGAGGAACTGATCCACAAGACATCGTTCGGGCTTGCGGTGCGGTCAAAGGGTGAGGTCATGATCGGAGAGATCCTGTTTGCGGCAGGGTTGGATTTTTATTATGAGAAAGCCTTGAGGCTGATCGACGAAAATGGGAACATCCGCGTGGTATACCCGGATTTTTGGATCCTGCTGAGCAAGGAGCTGGTCTTTTATTGGGAGCATAAGGGATTGTTCGCGGATGCGGAGTACTTTGAAAGAGACCAGCGAAAAATGCAGCTTTATCACCGCAACGGCATTTATGAGCCGAAGAATCTGATCGTTACCAAGGACGGACCGGACGGCAGTTTTGATGTCGAAGCGGTCAAACGACTGGTATACGGCGTTCTGCTGCCGCTGCGGCGATCCAAAACACGGTCCTGAATGCAAAGAAGACAGAACCGTGCCGTCATCCGCATACAGCACGCATGCAGAGAAGTTTGCGGAGCAGGCTGCGGCGGCTTGCGGCGGCATACAGAAGTTCGCGGAGCAGACTGCAGCGGATTGCGGCGGCATACAGCGCTTACGGCGGCATACAGCAGGCTGCGGCGCGAATTGCAGCAGGCTGCGGTGGGTTACAGCAGGTTATAGCGGAAGTGTTCCCGGTCTTCTTCCAGGATCAGGTCACGTTTGCTGTCGGCTTCCGTGATCGGGCGGATCGGTCTGCAAGGATTGCCGTAGGCAAGGTAACCGGCGGGGATGTCCTTGGTAACGACGCTGCCTGCGCCGATGACGACATTGTCGCCGATACGCACCCCGTCTATGATGACGGTATTGCAGGCAATCCAGACGTTATTCCCGATGTGGATATCCGCGGCATATTCTGCCATCGTGGTCCTGCCGTCCGCGTCCATGCCCATGCGTTCCGCGGCAATCAGCGGATGGTTGGTCGCCAAAATGGAAACGTTCGGGCCGATCGCGACATTATCGCCGATATAGACGCGCGCGTCATCCATGACGGTCAGATTAAAATTGGCAAAAAAGTTTTCACCGATGAACAAATGGCTGCCGTAGTTGATCTGTACGGGCCCTTGAAAATAGCAGGTCTTGCCGACACCTCCAAGGATGTCGCGGAGCAGCTGCTGCCTCTGCGGGTCGTATTCATCCATCATGTTGAATTTGCGGCAGGCCTCGTGCGCCTTGTGTTTCAGGTCTTTGAGCTCCTGCTTGCGCGGATCGAACATCTTGCCGGCAAAGATTTTTTCTTCTTCTGTCATGAAGGCACCTCCTGATAAGATTGCGCATACATTCCTCTATGCATGTTTCTTGATTATGTTGGAACTATCGCACAGCGATATTTCCAGAATATCGACAAAAGCACTCTGCAAAGCGTCACGCATGCGCGAGATGTGTGCGTAGAAATCTATATTTCGTTATGCGCACTTTTGTCCAACAGTTTGCTGTAATAAGTCCTGGCGGTATAAAGCGCGGCGGCCGGATTATGCCCGAGTACACGATCTTTGGTGACCAGCGTGGTTGTCGGCGCCTCCGCGTATTTGTAGAACAGGCTGTCGTGACCGACGCACAGTCCGACAACGACATTGAGCTCTGTACCGGCCTCATTGAGTTTTCGCGCCTGCAGAATCGGATTGCACATCGTCACGCCGACCGCTTCACATTCTGCGGGAATGCCGACCTCGGTCTTGGGAATCTGCCCGACCTTGCAGGCCATGCCGTAAACCTCGAAGTCGTGCTTTCGCAGAATCTCCGCAAAGATCCGGCTTTCTCGGATCAGACCCACACAGGTGGCAATGCCGATTTTACGCGCGCCGATCTTGCGCGCGAATTCCATGATCTCCTGCACTCTGGTAAGCTGTCCGTAGCCTTCAAACTCGACTTCGGCGGCGGCCTTCATGATCTGCGCGTTCTTTGCCTCACTGTAAATTTTTAGAAGTTCCTCTTTCTGCTCACCGCGGATCTCCGGCGTTACGCAAAACTGCGGGAATCCCTCTCGCGAACCGCTGCGGTCCGGCCTTTCTTCACACTTCTGCACGTGACAGTCCACGCACGAAAATTCTGTCTCTTTGTTCGTCATCATTTTATTTCTCCGTTTCATTCGAATAACTCAGGAAAATTTTTAATGCCCATCGATGCCAGCTCTTTGAGCATCTGCAGCAGAAAAGCCTTATTCTGCGGACTCAAACCGGAAAAGCTCCGGAAGATTTCCGGAAAACTCGTCTGCCACTCAGCACGCAGCTGCGCGAAGGTAGCGATGTTGTCCAGATCGATCAGGCCGTAAATGGTGTCAACCAGCTGAGCGCGTTCCTCCGCCGACATGGCGCGGATCCACTGATTCAGCGTCGCATTGAGGTAGCGGGCATCTCCGGTCAGCTCTGAGCGATAGCTAAAATCATCCCCGTTGATTTCCCACGAAAACGGATTGTGCTGCCAGATGCTGATGCTGCTGCTTTTGACGATTTTATAGTTTTCCTGGTGCTCCAGCAGCATGCCGATCATCGAAGACTGCGGCAGTGTTTTTTCGATTTTGGGGAGCACCTGACGGAAAGCCTCGCTTTGCAGCGCCTGTTCGAGGAAGCCCGGTCCGTCGTGTGAAAAGACACGTGCCAGCCGCGCCGACACATCCGGCCGGCAGTTGGCGGCAGCGTAAACGGCCAGATTGCCGCCCTTGGAATGCCCGCCGACATACAGCCTACCGCGGCAATGACGGGCGGCTTCGTTCAGATAGTCCGCGGCTTCCGCCTGCGATGGGACCGGATACTGGAACGCCATATTAAAATCTTCCTTCCAACCGACGATCGTGGCATCCGTTCCGCGGAACGCGATATATGACGAGCCGTCCGGCAGATCAAAGGTCATGGCGGCAAACTGTTTTTCAGTAGAGCGATCGCTCTGCTGAACATAGCCCTTCACGCGGATTTCGCGGAAGCGGGGACTGGCAACCAGCGCGGTCAGCAGTTCCTTGCTTGCCGGCGCGTCATAGACATGTTCAAAGATTGTGTCGAAATCTTCCGCGTGAAAAAGCGCGGGCAGAGGAACGCCGTCCCAATCGCAGAGCGCAGGATTGGCGCGCGGAAAGTGCATATAAACGACGCAAGACAGAATCAGGCTGTCCACAGAATGGAAAGCCTGATCTTGAAATGGTTTCATATTTTGTGCGGCATAAGTTACAATGTTCATGCAAATAAAATCCTCATTTCATATTCGGCAGGGACCCTGCGGCGCTGCGCGCCTCGCGGGAAGCCGCCTGATCCATGACATATAGCGCGTCGCCGTCATTGCAGCATTTCGCGCATGCTCCTTTCATGCGATATTGACGCCGGACCCACGCCGACGCTGTCACTTCGTAGATTACTTAGTTTTTAAGACTCTGCATCGGAGCCGGAATCCTGCCGCCGCGGTGAATCATTTTGGCGGAGGACTGTGTATGCAGTTTCATCACCGGTCCATTCCCAAGCAGACCGCCGAAATCCAGTTCCTCTCCTTCAGCAAGGCCGATGGCAGGAATCACGCGAACCGCGGTCGTCTTGGAATTGACCATACCGATAGCCGCCTCGTCGGCGATGATCGCCGAGATGGTTTCAGCAGGGGTTTCGCCCGGAATGACGATCATATCAAGACCTACGGAGCAGACCGCGGTCATCGCTTCTAATTTTTCAATTTCCAGACAGCCGCTTCTTGCCGCGGCGATCATGCCCGCGTCTTCCGTCACCGGAATGAAAGCGCCCGACAGCCCGCCGACCGACGAGGACGCCATCACGCCGCCTTTTTTGACAGCGTCATTGAGCATCGCCAGCGCTGCCGTCGTACCATGTGTACCGCATTGCTCCAGACCGATTTCCTCAAGAATGTAGGCGACTGAGTCACCGACTGCCGGTGTTGGCGCCAGTGAAAGATCGATGATACCAAACGGAACCCCGAGCATGCGGGACGCTTCACTGCCGACGAGTTGTCCCATACGGGTAATCTTAAAGGCGGTTTTTTTGATGAGCTCCGCGACTTCGTGCAGCGGCGCGTCATCCGGAAGTTTAGCCAGCGCGGCGCGTACCACGCCCGGACCGGAAACACCGACATTCAGCACGACGTCCGGTTCACCGACGCCATGGAAAGCGCCTGCCATAAACGGATTATCCTCCGGCGCGTTGCAGAATACGACCAGCTTAGCCGCGCCGATGCACTGCCGGTCCTTGGTCAGTTCCGATGCTTCGCGTACGACCTTGCCCATCATGGCAACCGCGTCCATATTGATGCCGGCCTTGGTGGAACCGATGTTGACGGAGGAACAGACGAAATCTGTCTCCGCGAGCGCGCGCGGAATGGACGCAATCAGTTCGCGGTCCCCGGCACTGAAGCCCTTTTGTACCAACGCGCTATAGCCGCCGATGAAATTGACGCCGACGTCTTTGGCGGCGCGGTCCAGCGTCTTGGCGTACTTGACCGGATCGCCGCCGCTGACGGCGGCCAGCATCGCGATCGGCGTCACGCTGATGCGCTTGTTGACGATCGGAATGCCGTATTTCTTTTCGATTTGCTCGCCGGTGGCGACCAGATCCTTTGCTTTCGTGTAGATCTTGTTGTAGACCTTTTCGCAGGCGCGGTCGATGTCGCTGTCTGCGCAGTCGAGCAGGGAGATCCCCATCGTGATCGTCCGGATATCGAGATTTTCCTCCTGGATCATCGTGATGGTTTCCATGATGTCGTTAAAATTAAGCATAGCCATCCGTTCCCTCCCAACTTAAATCCGGTGCATGGAATTAAAAATATCTTCATGCATCACATGAACGACCATATCCGGAACCGCGGTCTTGAGCTCTTCGTGGAGGGCGTCGATCTCACAGGTCATGGCGCTGATATCGATGACCATGACCATGCAGAAATATCCCTCGAGGATGGACTGGGTCACTTCCAGTACGTTTGCGTTTTTCTGCGCGCACGCCTGCGCGACGCTGGCAAGGATACCGACCATATCTTTGCCGATGACAGTTACGACTGCTTTCATATCTATTGTTCTCCTTTGTTTTGATTTGCGATGGTTTCGGATCACGCTGCCCGGAGCGGGAAACAAACCGGCGTGTCCGCGGTTTACGTCTTGCGGCAGAGCCGAAAGGACGATCGATAGGAATATTATACAATATCCTGCCGCCGCGGGCAATCTCTTTTCGCTAGGTTTCGGATAAGGAAACCGACTCCGCGCGGTAGATCCCGTCCACAAGCGTATCATCACACGCATAGCGGATCACAATGTTCGGATATTTTTCGGTAAAATAGGCACGGTTGCAGCCGCGGTGACCGAAAAGGTTGTTATAGGACTTCGGATTTGCCGAGAAAACAACGGCGCGGCGGTCCGTTTGCTGCATGCCGGCTGCGGTATGGGCGGCAGGCGATGTGGCTGCCGGACTGCCTTGCAGGTCTGTCTCCGCAGGTCCGGCGAGCAGAACCATAAGCTGCGCTTCCAGACGATCCCGGGCGATGCTGCCCTCGACAAGCTGGCGGAACGCCGGGTGAAAGGCAGTTTCCTCTGCCAAGATATCGCTGGATTTGAGCCCCACACGGATGATGTTGATCCCAGCGCCGTCTAAGATTTCGTACATCGCCTTTGTACGTTCGACAGCTTCCGACTCCGAAAGCGGCGTGTACGTGCCGGCCTGCCAGGCATCGTAAAGCGCGGTGTCGCGGATGACGACCGTCGGGTACAGACGCGCGATCTGCGGGCCGATCTTGACTGTTTCCTCTGCCGAGAAAATATCCTTTTCCAAGGTGTCGCCGGGCAGACCGATCATCAGCTGGATGCCGAGCGTAAAGCCATAGTCCTGGATCAGGGAGGCGCTTTGATAGACGATGTCCGCGCAGTGACCGCGGCCGGAAAGCCACAGGACGTCTTCATCAAAGGACTGTACGCCCAGTTCGATCACGTCGACGCTGTATGCGTTGAGGCGGTCCAGGATTTCTTCATCGATATAGTCGGGGCGGGTGGAAAGATGGATCTTGCCGATGCGCCTGACTTCCTTATACGCCTTGGCGATCTGCAAAAAAGCGATCTGCTCCTCTGCCGGAATGCCGGTGAAAGAGCCGCCGAAAAAAGCCAGTTCGATATTTTGCGGCGGGAGACCGCCGAGGGTAGTGAGCCAGGTTTCGACCGTTTTCGACACGTCGGCAGGCGTGACGTCGCCGCTGCGCGCGGTGATCTTTTTCTGGTTGCAGAACACACAGTCGTTCGGACAGCCGCGATGGGAGATGAAGATCGGGATGATCGCGTGTTTTTTCATAAGTACGGAAACGCTCCTTTTCCTTAGGATGGCCGCTGCCCGCATCGGAGCAGGACGGCGACTGCTTTCAGTTTAGCACAGATTTTTTCTTCACACAAACTTCTATATCTTTTTCGAAGAAATAAATTGAAAAAAGCAAGAAAATTTTATATAATATTTTCAGAATTGTATAAAATAATGACAGAAGCAGAAAAGAGGAGATAGAGATATGGGATTTGCATCAGAAGTTGGGATAGATTTAGGTACAGCCAATGTACTCGTATACATCAAAGGAAAAGGGATCGTCCTCAATGAGCCGTCTGTCGTCGCGATCAACAACGATACCGACGAGATCTTGGCCGTCGGGGAAGAAGCAAGACAGATGCTCGGAAGAACTCCGTCGAACATTGTCGCGGTCAGACCGCTGCGCGACGGTGTGATCTCCGATTACGATATCACCGAGAGGATGCTCAAGTACTTCATCCGCAAGACCTGCGGAAGCGGACGTTTCTTTAAGCCGAAGATCATGGTCTGCGTACCGAGCGGCGTGACCGAAGTGGAAAAGCGCGCGGTCAAAGAGGCGGCGACCCAGGCCGGCGGCAAGGACGTCTACCTGATGGAAGAGCCGGTTGCGGCAGCCATCGGCGCCGGCATTGACATTTCGAAGCCGGACGGCGTGATGGTCATCGACATCGGCGGCGGTACGACCGACATCGCGGTGATCTCGCTGGGCGGCATCGTTGCCAGCACCTCGGTCAAGATGGCAGGCGACAAGTTTGACGAATCCATCATTAAATATATGCGCAAAGTGCATAAATTATATATCGGCGAAAGGACCGCCGAAGAACTGAAGCTGACCATCGGTACGGCTTATCCGCGGGAAGAGAGCGTGAGCAAAGAATGCCGCGGCAGAGACCTGGTGACCGGTCTGCCGAAGAGCGTGGAGATCACTTCCGACGAAATGATAGAAGCGCTGGAGGAACCGCTGACCACCATCTGCGAGGCTGTTCACAACGTACTGGAACGTACTCCGCCGGAATTGGCGGCGGACATCAGCAACTCCGGCATCATCGTGACCGGCGGCGGCGCGCTGATGTACGGCATTGACCGCAGGATCGAAGAACGCACGGGCATCAAGGTGACCATCGCGGAAGATCCGAAATCCTGCGTGGCGATCGGGACCGGCAAATCTTTAGACATGCTGGAAAAACTGGAAAGCAACGCGCTGAACCGCAGAGCCCCTTACCTGTAAGCGGCAATCACGCAAGATCACATAGCGTCCCCGACGGGACGCTATTTTCGCATAACGCGCCCGGAGATCCGGCAGACCCGGCGTGCCCGGCAGACCCGGCGGAGGCGATCCACCTGTGCAGTCACAGGCGCGGGCCATGGAACGTACCGGGCAGGAAACACAAAAAATCGAACGAAAGAGAGCAGCAGGAGCAACATGAAATTAGAAATCATCGCGGCAACGACCTTTGGACTGGAGGCAGTCGCAAAACGAGAGATCGAGGCGTTGGGGTATAAGATCCTCCGCAGTGAAGACGGCAAGATCACGTTTCTGGGCGACGAACGCGCAGTCGTGCGCGCCAATCTGTGGCTGCGGACGGCAGACCGTGTGCAGATCAAAATGGCGGAATTTGAAGCCTTGGAATTTGAAGACCTGTTTCAGCAGGTCAAGGCGATCGCCTGGGAGGAATGGATCCCGCCCGAGGGAAAATTTATCGTCAACGGGTCCTCGGTCAAGTCGAAGCTTTCGAGTGTGCCGGCCTGTCAGTCCGTCGCCGAAAAAGCGATCGTCGAGAAGCTGAAAGAGTGCTACGGCATCGAACGTTTCGCCAAAAGCGGAGCGCTGTACGATATCAAGATCACCCTGCTCAAAAACCGCGTGACGGTCACCTTGGATACGACCGGGCCGGGACTGCACAAGCGCGGCTATCGGCAGGCGAGCGTGGAAGCGCCGATCAAGGAAACGCTGGCGGCAGCGATGCTGCAGCTTTCGTTTTGGAAAAAAGACCGGATCCTCGTCGACCCTTGCTGCGGCTCCGGCACCATCCCGATCGAGGCGGCGATGATCGGACGCAACATCGCGCCCGGCATCAGCCGCAGCTTTGCGAGCGAGGCGTGGGAGGCCATTCCGGCAGCGCTCTGGAAAGAGGAACGCAAGGCTGCGTTTGCCGCCATCGATCAGGAATGTGAACTGCGGATCTATGCTTCCGATCTCGACCCGAAAGCGGTCAAGGCGGCAAAGGAAAACGCGGAGGAAGCCGGCGTTGACGACTGCATCGTCTTTCGGAACGCGGATATCGCCGCCGCGCTGGGCGCAGCGGAGGACGCGCCGCGCGGCGCCCGCGCGCAGACGGCTTCCCGCGAACCTTTTGAGGTTCTCCGCGCGGAGAGCGGCGTGATCGTGACCAACCCGCCTTACGGCGAGAGGATCGGCGACCGCGCGAGCATCGACAGCATCTACGAGGTCTACCGGCGATTTTTCACAGAACATCCGAGCTGGTCGTTGTTTGCCATCACAGCGGACAAGACCATCGAGAGCAAGGCCTTCGGACGTCCGGCGGACCGCAGGCGCAAATTGTACAACGGCAGGCTGGAAGTTTGCTACTACCAGTTCCACGGACAGAAGCCGCAGAAACGATAAGCAGCAGCTGCCGTGAGGCAGACTGCATGACACAATAGGGTAAACTGCATGAAAACGAAGCAAACAAAAAAGATCCCGGTCTACCGCAGACTGGCAGATGAGATCAAAGCCGAGATCTTATCCGGCAAGCGCGCGCCAGGCAGCAGTCTGCCTTCGGAGCGCTCCATGGCGCAGATCCTCGGCGTGCACCGCAATACCGTAGCCAAGGCATACAATGAGCTGAAAGCGGAGGAACTGATCGATTCCCGCCAAGGAGTCGGTTATCTGGTGCATGCCGCGGATCCTCTGCCGCTCCAAAACGAAAACCAGAGGAACAGCGGCAAAAAAGAGGTCAAACGCAAAAAAGTCAACTGGAAAGCGCGCATCAAGGATGAATATCAGGATATGGAAGTCACCTTTGACGACCTGTTCCAACGGTTCGGCGATAAGGACGTGATCTCCATGGGCAGCGGCATCGCCGGTCCCGGCATTTATGACAAAGAAAATATCGCGCGGGTACTGTCTTCTCTGATCTCGGAAGAGGGAAGAATGCAGTATTTTTACAGTCCGTATAAGGGCGACCGCATGCTGCGGCAAAAGATCGTCTCGCTGCTCAGCACCAAAGGCGTGCGGGCGACGACCGGACAGATCCAGATCCTGACGGAGACCAATCAGGCGCTGGATTTTATCGTGACCCTGCTTTTGAAACCGGGCGATACGGTGATCATGGAAGAACCGGTTTCGCCGGACGCTTACCGCGCGATGGAACTGGCCGGCGCGCGCATCATGACCGTGCCGGTAGATCAAGACGGCATGGACACTGAAGCGCTGGAACGACTGGCGGAGGCACATGATCCGAGTCTGATTTTCATCAATTCCAGCTTTCATGATCCGACCGGAGCGATCCTTTCGCTGGAACGACGCAAAAAAGTGGTGGAGATCGCAAGCCGCTGGCGCATTCCGATCGTGGAAGAAGACGCGGCGTCGGAACTGGTCTACGAGGGCGAAAAGCTGCCGCCGATCAAAGCCTTTGATACGGAGGGCAATGTGATCTATATCTACTCGTTCTCCCTGACTTTCGTGCCGGGCCTGAGCCTGGCTTTTGTCGTAGCGGATAAAGAGGTCATCCAGGGACTGTCCTATCTGGTCCCTGTGCGCATGATGTCCGTGGACTGGGTCGCCCAGAAACTGATCGCCCGCTACCTCGACGACGGTACTTACTACGAGCTTCTGGATGTTTTCCGGGAAAATTACGCGCGAAAACAGGAGCTGGTCTGCCGGGCGCTCGACGAGATGAAGCCGCTGGGGATCTGTTATCACAGACCGCGCGGCGGGGTGTATATCTGGTGTCGGCTTCCGGACGGCGTCGACAGTAAATCGTTTATCAACGATGCGTATAAAAACGGTCTGGCGCTGCTGCCGGGCTATGTGTTTTATCCGTTCAAAAATGGCGGCCGAGATCATATCCGTATCAATTATTCGTTTGAGACGGAGGAACGGCTCCGCGAAGGACTGCGTCTTTTGCGGGAACTCTTGGAAAAAGAATCAAAAAAAGCGACTGGCACATAAAAAACAGAGACAGCTGGCACTTTCAAAATTTAGCCGATATAGTACAATCTGAAGTATAGAAAAGAGCGGAATAACGCAAAAGAATTTGTAAATGCTATTTGTAACGAAAAGTAATGGAAAAGGAGAGCAAAAAATGGCAGTAAATTTAAAGGGAAGAAGTTTCTTAACACTTATGGATTTCACACCGGAAGAAATCCGATATATGCTGGACCTCGCACATGATTTAAAGGCAAAGAAGAGAGCCGGCATCCACAACGAAGTCCTCAAAGGCAAGAACATCGTTCTGTTGTTCGAAAAGACTTCCACCAGAACCAGATGCGCGTTTGAAGTCGCGGCACTGGACGAAGGCGCGCACGTTACGTTCCTGGACAGCAAGAGCTCCCAGATGGGCAAGAAAGAAACGATTGCTGACACCGCGAAGGTTCTCGGCAGATTCTATGACGGTATCGAATACAGAGGCTTCAAGCAGTCTGTGGTAGAAGAACTGGCAAACAACGCAGGCGTACCGGTATGGAACGGCTTGACCGACGTTGACCACCCGACACAGATCCTGGCAGACCTGCTGACTATCGAAGAACACATCGCAAAACCGCTGAATAAGGTAAAAGTCGTATTCTGCGGCGATATCAGAAACAACATGGCTTACGCATGGATGTACGGCTGCGCGAAGATGGGTATGCATTTCGTTGCTTACGGTCCGCAGGAACTGGCAGACCAGATCGACCATGACGTGATCGCAAGAGCAAGAGAAGTTGCGGAATACACCGGCGCGACCATCGAAGTAAGCTCCGACGAAGCTTGCCTGAAAGGTGCAGACGTTCTTTACACCGACATTTGGGCATCCATGGGCGAAGAAGACCAGATCCCGGAAAGAGTCAGAATGCTGACCCCGTTCAAAGTAACCAAGGAAATGCTCGACAAGACCGAGAACAGCGACGTGATCTTCATGCACTGCCTGCCGTCCTTCCACGATTTCGACACCACTATGGCGAAGGAACAGATGGATCTCGGATACGACATTCGTGAAGTGACCGATGAAGTATTCCTGTCCAGACACTCCAAAGTTTTCGACGAAGCCGAAAACAGAATGCACACCATCAAGGCTGTTATGGTTGCAACCATGGGCTAAGGAACTGCTGAGAAAAAAGCATCCGCAGCAATTCGTCAATCAATGACCTAAGGCGGGGAAAAGGGCACTGCGCTCTTTTCCCCGCAGAACAAGAAGGGAGGATCCTATGCATCCTGGAATCCATAATTTTTCGGAAATCGGAAAATTAAACAAAGTTCTGCTTCACAGACCGGGAAGAGAACTGGAAAAATTAACTCCAAACAACTTCGAAAGACTGTTATTTGATGACATCCCATTTTTAAAAGTAGCACAGGCCGAACACGACAGATTTGCAGAAGTACTGAGAGAAAACGGCGTGGAAGTCATTTATTATCAGACGGAAACCGCCAAAGCACTCAAAGATGAAAAGATCAAATATAACTTTGTCAGAGAATTCGTAGAGCTTTCGGAGATCTACTCCGAGGGCCGCAAGGAAGCAATTATCGAGTATCTGCTCTCCAAGAATGCGGAAGATCTGGTAGAAGCTTGCATCGCGGGTATTTTCACGGAGGAGATCGCGCACATCAAGACGAACTCCCTGTACGACGTTGCGGTCAGCGAAGAACCTTTCGCCAGCGATCCGATGCCGAACCTGTACTTTACCAGAGACCCGGGTGCCTGCATCGGCAACGGTATCAACATCCATCACATGTCGACACCGGCAAGAAGAAGAGAAGCCCTGCTCCTCAAATATATGCTCAAGTACAACCGTGATTTCGCGCTGGAAGATACCCCGCAGTGGTATGATGTTTATGACAATTATTCCATCGAGGGCGGCGACGTACTGGTGCTTTCCAAAGATATCGTAGCGATCGGCTATTCCCAGAGAACAACGATCGCCGGCATTGAAAATTTCGCAGCGAACCTTTTGAAGAATTCTTCGTTCAAGAAAGTGCTCGTCTTCGATATTCCGAAGTGCAGAGCTTTCATGCATCTGGATACGGTATTTACGATGGTCGACTTCGACAAGTTCACCATTCATCCGGAGATCGAAGGCCCGCTGGGCGTTTACGAGATCACACTCGGCGAAAACGGCGAGATGAAGTACAACGCCATGAAAGACGAGCTTTCCAAAGTCTTGGCTCTGGAACTCAAACTCCCGGCAGTGGATCTGATCCGCTGCGGCGGCGGCGACCTGATCGCGGCACAGAGAGAACAGTGGAACGACGGTTCCAATACGCTCTGCATCGCGCCGGGTACCGTTGTGACCTATGAAAGAAACTATGTAACCAATGATCTCTTAGACAAGAAGGGCATCAAAGTACTGGCGATCCCGTCCGCGGAATTATCCAGAGGAAGAGGCGGCCCAAGATGCATGTCCTGCCCGGTCAACAGAGACGATTTATAAGGAGAAGAAACGAATGACACAGAGATTAGTAATTGCCCTCGGCGGCAACGCGCTGCAGTCCGGCAAAGCAGAACCGACCGCGGAAGCACAGCTGGCGGTTGTAAAACAGACTTGCGAACGCATCGCAGAGATCAGCCAGAGAGGCTATGAGATCGCCGTTGTTCACGGCAACGGACCGCAGGTAGGCAGAATCCTGCTCGCATCCGAAACCGCAAAGGACGTCACACCGGCTATGCCGTTTGACGTGTGCGGCGCGATGTCTCAGGGATATATCGGATATCACCTGCAGCAGTCTTTAAAATATGCGCTGAACATCCGCAACAAGAACATCCCGGTTGTAACACTGGCAACGCAGATGGTCGTTGAAAAAGCGGACCCTGCATTCCAGAACCCGACCAAGCCGATCGGACCGTTCTACAGCGAAGAAGAAGCCAAAGAACTGGAAAGCACAAAGGGCTATACGATGAAGGAAGATGCCGGCAGAGGCTGGAGAAGAGTGGTTGCTTCCCCGCTGCCGAGAAAGATCGTCGAGATCGATGCGATCAAGCAGCTTTGGGACTCCACGATCGTCATCGCTTGCGGCGGCGGCGGAATTCCGGTTGTTGAAAACGCTGACGGTACACTGGAAGGCGTGGCAGCGGTTATCGACAAGGACTTCGCGGCGGAACTGCTCGCAGAGCAGGTTGACGCTGACGCATTGATGATCCTGACGGAAGTTGAAAAAGTTGCGATCAACTTCAACAAACCGAATCAGGAGAACCTGTCTTCCATGTCTCTGGCAGACGCGGCGAAATACTGCGAAGAAGGTCAGTTCGCACCTGGCTCCATGCTGCCGAAGGTACAGGCTGCCATGAAGTTTGTCAGAGCAAATCCGGACAAGAAAGCCATCATCACGTCCTTAGACAAGGCGATCGATGCACTGGAGGGCAAGACCGGAACCGTGATCACATTCGCGTAAAGCTGTCTGCATAACGATCAAGTTGTCTGCATAGCAATATACAACATACAATACAAACAAAGCCCTGCGGGATGCATTTCGTGTTTGCACCTTCTGCGGGGCTTTTGTATGCGTACCATTCTATACCGACTCTATACCGGCACTGCAGGTTGTCGGTTATGCGGTCTGTTCACCTTTTGCGGCTGTCGGGCAGCTGGTCTGTAAGATACTTTTGAGCACCTTGAGCGTGTCTTTCAGAGAGTCGTAACCGTCAAACAGCGGCGGGCAGGTCTCCTGCAGTTTTGCGGCTGCGGAAACGGTGAAAGAGCCGGAAGTGGTCAATACCGACATCAGATCGCCGGTGACACGGGATGTCTTGTTGCTGATCAGTCTGCAGATATGCAGCTGCGCGTCGGTCAAGGACGGCGCCTGCGGATTTTCGCCGAAGTGTGTCGTAAGAACCAATCCGTCGCAGAATGCGGCCAGATGCGCCATAGAAGAAGCACAGGCACTTAAAAATTCAGATGCGAAAGCGGTATCGCAGATGGCGACCTGTGCTGCGGCAGAAGCATTGGCTTCGTTCACCAGCGTCCGTTTTTCGCAATCCGCAAACCTAGCTTTGTCCTGTGCCAGACTGTCAGCCAGCGCAGTGAACGCCATCGGATCCTGCCCCGGAACCGATTCAGCCGGCTGTGCGGCCAGTGTATGCAGCTCAGCAGTCAGCTTATCAAGTGCGCTGTAAAGGCTTTGGATCGCCTCTTTCTGATACAGGCGCAGCGCAAGAGCCGTGCGTACGGCCGGATCACGGTCTTGATGAACTTTATCCGCGATTTCTCCGATCCGGCGTTTCAGCAGTTTTTCAACGGCGTTCTGAATATCGTGGTCTTCTGTGGTGAAATGCAGTCTGCCTGCCTCCATATCCCAGAGGATCTCCTGCAGATGGACTACGATCGTGTCGCACTCGTCATCCGTCAGTTTCCCCTGTGCCGCCAGCTTCTTGGCATGGGCGATGCTGCATAAAATGTCTTGTTTCCAAAGTCTCTGATCAAACGCGATCGATGCGCTGAACTGATCCGCGATCAATGTTTCTTCGTCTAAATATTTACCTTTCCAAAGTTTCATCATGTTAAAGGCCCCCTTGTTCGTTTCTGTGTTTGTCTGATATGGGATAGTTGGATAATTATTAAAACTAGTGTATATTTCTTAGTAGGTATGGCCCTATTATAAATGAATAAATATAAAAAATCAAGAGAAAAAATGAATAAAATTGTGAAAAGTCAACAATTTCTTTACACCTATTTGTGGAATGCCCATTTCTTGATGAATATTTGCGCAATGCCGGCAGCGGGAACCGCCAGCAGCATACCGAGAATGCCGCCCAAAGATCCGAAAAAAGAGACTGCAAGCAGGATAAAGAGCGGGTGAAGACCGGTGCTTGCGCCGACGATCTTGGGATAAATATAGTTGGAATCAAGCTGCTGCACCGCGAACAGACCGAGGACCGCCAGCGCGCCGTGTGCCAGACCTCCGGTCACGGCGGCAACCGCAAAGGCCGGGATCATACCGAAAAACGGCCCGAAATAGGGGATGATATTGAGGAAACCTCCCAAGATCCCAATGATGACCGCGTAATCCACCCGCAGCGCGGTCAAAACGACCGAGGACAGGAACGCGATGATCAGGCTGTCGATCAGCGCGCCTTTGATGAACGTCGACAAGACCTGATGCATCTCGTCAAGCGCTTCACTGAGCATCCCATGCGTTTTTTGCCTCAAGATCAGGGAGAGAAACTTTTCCCAGAGAGAAATAAAATAGTCTTTGTCTTTGAGCAGATAGACGGAAGCCACCAGCCCGACAAAGAAGCTGATCAGGGTGCCGCTGATCCCGCTGAGAAAGGCGACCGCCGCATCGACCGAGAAACTATGCGTCAGCCGCGTCCGCATCGCATCGAGAGCAGAACGAAGGGGAGACGGAGCCCCGGCAGGAAGGATCCCGACGAAAAAGGCGTCCGCTGCCCGGTACGCATTTTCAAAATAGGCAAAGACCTGCTGCACGATATCGGCAGGACTGCCTTTCGGCAGTGTTCCGATGATGAGCACGACAAAACCGCAGACCAGTCCGCAGACCGCGGCGGATGCAAGCAGATACGTGACAGCGATAGCCAGAATGCGGCTCTTGCATTTTGCGGCAAACCAGGTGACTGCCGGATTCAAAAGGTAGGCAAGTATCAAAGCGATGAAACAGGGGCTTAAAAGCGACAGCAGACCCCTTACAAGGCCAATCAAAAAGTCCGCCGCATCCAGAAAAAAATTCTGCATCTTCACATTTCCTCCTAAGGATAGTATGAGGGGAAAACGCTTGAAATATGAGGAAAAAAGCCCCTTTCACGTACAGAAAAAAGAACAGGAAAACCGACGGAAAACGTTTGACATATACTGTATACAAGAGTTAGAATAAAGGTAGCAGAAGTGTTTGATTCTAATTCTGCGGTTATGTAAAATGTAAATGTAAACGAAAAAAGACGCCATGAGAAAGGCGCCTTTTTTCGTTGGGCACGCCATGCGAAAGGTGCTGTTTTTCGTTGCGACACGCCATGAGAAAGGCGCCTTCTCCGCTTGGATGCGTGCTGCTGCGCGTCCGGCACTTTTTTTGTTTGCGTGCGCCATGTGCGCCCGGCACCTTCTCCGTTTGGATGCGTGCTGTTACGCGTCCAAACGGCATCGCTTGCGGCATCGTACCATTTGCATAGCTGTGCAGCCGGCAGTGTGCCTTTTGAAGAACCGTGCAGCCGGCAGTGTGCCCCTGCCAGCTGCGCGAGGCAGCGCACCGATCACAGGGCTCGCAGCTTTGTGCAAAGTAGAAATACGATAAAGTCTTGCTGCATAAAACTAGATCCAAATCGCACTTTACTCCGAAAAAAAGCATCGTGAAGGAGAGAAAGAGCAGATGGTTGGGCGGCGAGAAGCGGTGCGAGCATGGGAACGCGCGAGAAAAAGGTCGAAAAAGCGTGAAGAATGTCGGAAATTGTAAAAAAAGAGGAACGCAGGGGGAGAAGTAAGCGGGCGATGGGATAAATCTGAGGGTAGAAAGGCTTCAGCATGCTTTTTTTTGAGCAAAACCGCAAAAAGATAGCAGTTCTATGCATCAAAAGGTTTTTTCTGGAATTTTTAGGTGAGGGAGGAGGACTTGCAGTGGAGGACTTGCGGCCTTGCAGTGGAGGCTTTGTACGGGGCGAGGCGTGAACGGTCGACAACTAAGAACGTTTGTCCGGCGGGGGCCTTGGAGAGGGGGCCTTGGAGAGGTGGCCTTGTACGAAGCGAGGCATGAGCGGGCCGGCTCGACTGGACGATACGGGTGGGGTAGGCGCCGTCTGGCAAGGCGCAGCGCCATAGGGGAAACCTTTGTCGTTATTCCGGAAATATCGCACAGCGATATTTCCGGAATAATAACAAAACTCCCGGCCGAAGCCGGGAGTTGAAATCTTGATTTGGTTGAAGATGATCGAGTAGATCTTGTGCTGATTAAGCTTCCAGAGCCTTTAATGCAAGTCTCTTTTCTTCTTCTCTTTCTTCTAAGATCTTCTGGTATTCTTCTTCTGTCAGCTTTGTCATGGTGATGCCGGTGTAACCGAAGATTACGGATACGATCGGGTTCAGCCAGTTGAGGATCGCGTAAGGGATGTAGCTGGAGTCAATACCCAGGAAGTTTCTCATGGTAGCACCGCAGGTGTTCCATGCGAAGAAGTTGGATGTGATCGTACCGGAGTCTTCCAGACATCTGGACAGGTTTTCCGGACGCAGTCTCATATCTTCGAAAGCTTCCTTGAACATTCTGCCAGGGAGTACTAATGCTAAGTACTGGTCGCAGCATACAGCGTTTGTGATGAGGCACATCAACTCTGTGGAGAGGACCAGACCGCCTCTGCCCTTCGCAACCTTCAGGAAGATCGCAGCTACGGAAGCCATCATGCCGGTGCAGTCTAAGATACCGCCGAAGCACATTGCGGACAGAATGATGGAGATCGTCCACATCATACCCTGAACGCTGGAGGATGATAACAGGTTAGCAAGATTTTCGATAACCGGGGAAGCATCTTCCGGAACAGCACCTAAGGAGATACCGTTGTTCATGATATAGAATACATTGTTGATGACTTTGTCACCGAGCGCGTTTTCAATTGCCACGTGGTTCATGAACATGAACGGAACACCAATGACAGCACCGCCGACCAGAGCCGGGATTGCCGGAAGCTTCATAGCAACCGCGATGATAACGAACAGCGGCGGGATCAGAGTGACAACGCTGATGTTCGAGGATGCCTGAATGAAATCAAGGATTTCCTGCATAACGGACATATCCGGTTCGTTGCTGGAAGCGTGCATGAAGCCCATGATCGCGTAAGCAACTAAAGCGATCGCCAGGGAAGTACCTGTGGTGTAGACCATGTGCTTAATGTGTCCGAACAGGGTTGCGCCTGCCATTGCCGGAGCAAGGTTGGTCGTGTCGGATAACGGGGACATCTTGTCGCCGAAGTAAGCACCGGATACAACTGCACCTGCAGTCATTGCCGGCGGGAAGCCCAGAGCTGCACCTACGCCCATCAGAGCCACGCCCATGGAACCTGCTGTGGACCAAGATGAACCGGTTGCCAGAGATACGATGGAGCAAAGGATACAAGAAGTAAGTAAGAATACCTTCGGGCTGATAACTTTAATTCCATAGTACATCATGGAAGGAATCGTACCTGCTGCCATCCAAGAAGCGATGATCGCGCCCAAGATCGCAAGGATGAGGATCGCCTGCATGGACCGGTTGATCGATGCCAGAATACCCTGTTCCAGGTAAGCCCATTTCCAGCCGTTTAAGCAAGCAACGATGCCTGCGAAAGAAGCTGCGAGGATAAGTGCGATGTGAGGTTCTCCTCCTGAGTCTTTGATGATTGACCACATCAATAAGCCGATCATCACGAGCATAACCAGGATGGTCTGCCACATAGGGATCTTTTTACCCATAATAAAGTCCTCCTTAATAATATGAAGTTAAATAAATAAAGAATCGTGTCTGTGCTTGACACTAGAGCCATTATAATCTGTGGTTAAAATTTTGTCAACTAAACAGTGAAAAAATGTGAAGATTTTTTGAAGAAGTATTGAAGATTTTGTCAAAAAAAGGGACGCAAGTCCGCTGATTTGCTGGATTTGCGTCCGTGTTAATAAATTGTTAAGAAAAGGCCCGCTCGGCGATCTTGAGCATGATCGCGCACTCCATCCGCTTGCGGAACAGCTCGCAGCCGTATTCGTAAACGCCGTTGATATCGCCCGCGGCGTGGTAGGCGTTGGCCGCGCAGCCGCCGGAGCAGTAGAGCCTTGCCCAGCAGTCATCGCACTCCCTGCGCGAATACACATTGCATTTGCGGAATTTTTCCTGGACCTCGGTGTTGGTCACGCTGTCCCAGATGCTGCCCATCCGGTAAGCCTCGTCGCCGACGAACTGATGACAGGGATAAAGGTCGCCCTGCGGCGTGACGGCAAAGTACTCGGTACCGGATCCGCAGCCCGCGATGCGCTTATAGATGCACGGACCGTGGTCCAGATCGATCATATAGTGATAGAACGTGATCGGCCGGCCTTCTTTTTGCCGCTGCAGCATGGCTTCGGCCAGCTTTTCGTATTGCTCGAAGAGGATCGGCAGATCTTCCGCGGTCAGCGCCGACGGATCGTCCGGGTCACAGACGACCGGTTCCATGGAAAGCTTCGTGAAGCCGAGGTCGGCAAGGTGCAGGATGTCGTTGGTGAAATCCGGGTTGGCGTGGGTGTAGGTGCCGCGCACATAGTAGTCGCGCTCGCCGCGGCGTCTTGCGAACTCCTGAAACTTCGGGATGATGGTATCATAGCTGCCGCGGCCCAGATAGTCCACGCGGAAGCGGTCATGCACTTCCTTGCGGCCGTCGATGCTCATGACGACGTTCTGCATTTCACGGTTGGAGAATTCGATGACGTCGTCGTTCACGTTTACGCCGTTGGTGGTCAGCGTGAAGCGGAAACGCTTGTGATGCGGCGCTTCCAGACTGCGTCCGTAGCGGACCAGTTCCTTGACGACTTCCCAGTTCATCAGCGGTTCGCCGCCGAAGAAGTCCACTTCCAGATTGGTATGGCTGCCGGAATTTTCGACCAGAAAATCCAGCGCCCGCTTGCCGACTTCCAGCGGCATGAGCGCGCTTTCTCCATGATATTTTCCCTGGCCTGCGAAACAGTAGCTGCAGTTGAGATTGCAGCTGTGCGCCATATGCAGGCATAACGCCTTGATATCGCGGGAATTATTTTTGAACTGCCCGGAGATCCCCTCATAGATGTCCGGCGCGAAAAGTTTTTTCTGCTGCTTGAGCTGCTCGATCTCCGCGTAGCAGTCGGCGAGGTCGGCCTCGGTGACCGGCATGCCGTCTTCGGTGCGCGTGCCGCCGTACTTGGACAGCAGCGCGGCGAGGACCTCCGCTTTCGGTGCGTTTTCGAACATGGCGATCATGTCATAGGCGATCTCATCGACGACATGGATGGAGCCGGAGTAGGTGTCGAGCACGATATTGTAACCGTTTAACTGATATTGATGGATCAAAGTTATCGTTCCTTTCCAAAAAAATATCCGCCTGTACCGGTTCCGTACAGGCGGTCAGGACTTTCGCCCGATTTTATTTTTCCTCGTTTTCGCAAGCCTGATTTGCTACGCCGCAGGATGTCTTGCAGGCAGACTGACAAGAAGTCTGGCATTCACCGCATCCGCCGTTTGCAACGCTCTTTGCGAGATCACGCGTTTCGATCGTTTCGATGTGTTTCATTGAAATAGCCCCCCCCCCTTTCACGAATGGATCACTGCGTTTTGCATACTTATCCAGTATACACTTCTTCCGCCCCGCCGTCAATGGAACGCGCATAAATTTTCAGCAGAAAAAACGCAAAAAAGGAGTTGACACAAAACTGTATTACCCATATAATACGGTTAAGGGAACTGTATCACACGAGTAGTACGGTTTGAACGAAGTACTTCACCATCCGATAAAACTGATTTGAGAAAGACGGAAAGGGGGCTCAGGCGCAGACAGAGATGATCCGATTTGAAGAAATGAAGCTGGACGCAAACAGTCCGATCTATATGCAGATCATCGACTTTATCAAAGGCGGTCTGGCAGCCGGGACCATCGCTTATGGGGATGAGCTGCCGTCACGGCGGATGCTTTCGGCACTTTTGGGGATCAACCCGAATACCGTCCAGAAAGCGTACGCCATGCTGGAAGCCGAGGCGTTGATCAGTTCACATTCAGGGGCAAAGAGCTGTATCAGCGCCACGCCGCAGAAAGTTGCTGAGATCAAGGGCACGCTGGCCGAAGAAGGGGGGCGGCGCGCCGTGCAGACACTGAAAGCTGCGGGCTATACCAAGGAGGAAGCCATCGCGATGATCGAGCGGTACTGGGATACCGAAGAGGAAACCGAAAAATAAGAAGAAAGATAGGGGTGCGACATAAAAATGAAAAAAGAAGAAAAGCAGAAAACAAGAAAAGAGGACTATCTGTCCGTTTATGATCTGATCCTGCGCAGCGGGGGCATCAAAGCCGCGGCGGTCATCGTGCTGACCTTGATCGCGGAAGCGGTCACGATCACGGTGCTGATGCAGGAGGAAACGATGTATTATGAAAATCTGTTCGCGCGGGGCGCGGCGCTGCCGTTCGGTATCGGGTTTTTGTTGCTGACGCTGGCACTGCTCGATCCGCTCAAGGCACAGAAGAGCAATGTGGACTATACGATCCGCAGGCTGCATATCCGGCCGCTGGATATTTTTCGGGTCGAGATGGTTTATGTACTGCTGGCGTACTTCGTGTTCTGGGCGCTGAACGTAACGCTGTTTTATGCGTTCGGAGCCTATTTTACTTCGCAGATCTCGACTGCGCCGAACCGGGAAATGGGGATTTTGCTCGCGTTTGTGCGCACGCCGCAGCTCTACATGCTGCTGCCGATCAAAAATGTGACCTTTTGCATCCGCAACATCGCCGGTGTGCTGGCGCTCTCCGCTTGCATCGCCAGGTACAGCTATTATGCGCGGAAGAACCAGACCCGGGTCGTGTTCGTCCTCATCAGCGCGGCGCTGCTCTTCAGCAGTTACCGCACCACCGGCGTTGACATGACAGCAAATTTTTTGCTCGCGGCGCTCATGGTTCTCTGCTTCGTCTTTGCCTGCGGCACCGTCGCTTCTGAGGAAAAGGAGCCGGAGTCAGAGCCGTCGGCAAGCAGCAAGAACGGTCGGAAGAACAAGAATGCGGAAAGGATGGTCGAAGATGCAGAAGAAGCAAGAGCCGAGAACCCGTTCGGTCCCGGCGCGCAGGTTTAAGAAGCGGCTCGCGTCGCTTCTGCCGCCGGGTTATAACCGGAGTACAGAGAAAAAGAATTTTTTCGGATCGATGGTGATCGTGCTGTTTTACAGCATCCTGGATTTCAGTCAGTCCTACCGTGCCGCCTACCGGCTGCTGTGCGATCCGGACATTCTCGACCGGCAGGTACTGCTGCCGGGAGCTGTCATGAAAGACTTTGCCGAGGTGCTCGGCAGTAATCTGCAGATGTACTGGTGGATGGCCTTGGTGCTTCTGGTGGTTCAGATATGGAGCCGCTATCGTTATTTCAAGCAAGGCGCGCGGGCGGATTATACCCTGCGCAGACTGCCGCAGAGGCATGCGCGGTTCCGTTACTGCTGGAGCCTGCCTCTGCTGGAAGCGGCGGCGATGCTGGTACTGATGGTCGGGATGATGTTCGTGTTCTATGGGTACTATATGGCGATCACGCCGGACGCTTGCCTGACGCCGGGGCAGTGGCAAAAGCTGCAGGCGGCAGGCTGGGGGATTTTGCGGTAGAGCCGGGCAGATCGGAGAAATGGAGATGAGACAATGATCAAGTTAAAAAACGTAACCAAAAAATATAAATACAAAACAGCGCTGGAGGATGTCAGCCTCTGCTTCCCGCAGGGGGAGATCGTCGGCCTGTTCGGAGAAAACGGCGCGGGCAAGACGACCCTGATGAAGTCGATCCTGGGCCTGCTCAAGTACAGCGGGGAGATCACGCTGGACGGCGAAAAGATCGACTGGCATAATATCGGCCGCATCGCGTTCGCGACCAGCGAGCATTCGTTTTTCCCGGCCATGGACGCCGCGGGGCACAAGGCGTTCTATCAGGAACATTTCGGGACCTTCCGAGAAAAACGCTTCGACGCGCTGATGGAATTTTTCGAACTGCCGGAAAACCGCGCGATCGGGAAGTTTTCGACCGGGCAGAAGAACCAGTTCGAGGTGCTGCTGGCGCTTTCGCAGGGAGCGGACTACATCCTGATGGATGAACCGTTCGCGGGCAATGATATCTTTAACCGCGAGGATTTTTATAAGGTGCTGCTGGGCCTGCTGGAGCCGAACGAAACGGTGATCCTGTCCACCCATCTGATCGAAGAGGTCGAGAACTTCGTCGGCCGGGCCGTGCTGCTGCATAAGGGAAAAGTGCTGCGCGACCTGCAGTTGGAGGAAATACAGGAGTCCGGCAAAACGCTGGTCGAGCTGATCAAGGAAAGCTATCGCTACCGGGCCGACCGCGTCGGGCAGGCGATCGCCAAGATGGAGGAAGAGTCATGAAACTGCGCAGGATCGCAGCGGCGGTCATGATCTTGTCGCTGGGCGCCGCGAGCTTCACGTTCACGGCGGTGCACGGACAGATGCGAGACTGCCGGATCACCGAGAGGACCATCGTCGGCGACGCGTCTGCGGCCGCGGGTCTGACCGCGTCGTTCGGCATGGGCCTGCGGGAAAAGCTTTTTTGGAAGAATGCCTACACCTATGACGGCGCGGGCACACAGGAGACGGCGTTCAGCCGCAAGAATCCGTTTCCGGACTACCGGAAAAAAACTGTACCGTCTGTGCGGCTTACCGGCTATATGACGAGCGGTAACGCTTTAGACGATATCCTGACCGATCCCGCCGAGGGAGATCCGATCCGGCAGGAACTGCTCGCGCAGGTGCGGCAGGAATTCTTTACCGCCGGCGCGGCGGAGCGGGTGCAGGAGATCAAGCAGATTCTCCCCGCGAACGGTGAGCAGACGCAGGACCTGAAGCTCAAGGAGCTGTTTCGTTATTATCCGATCGAGGGCGATCTGACGGGTACGACCATTTGGGCAGCGTCGCTGGATAATGCAGTCTTTGCTTCGGAAGATTCCGCGGAGCTCTGGCAGGACCTCAACCGTTTCCTGCGGATCCCGATCCCGGAAACGGAGAGCAGCGGATTTTCGGTCGGAAAATATCCGGACGGCAGCTTGAATTTTAATTATTATCCATGGAAAGAAAATCAGTCTTTGGCGGAAGAACATTTTGATTTTCACAGCATCGCCTGCAGCACGCAGGACGCGGTCTACTTCACCTTTGACACGCATACCGACGACGGCCATGTGGTCGATACCTCGTTGATCCCGGGCGATTACGGCATCTATCGGCTGCCGTACGATCGGGAGGAAGATGCTTTCCGCAGTGACAAACTGGAAACGGTCTATCCGCTCGATCCGCAGAAAGAATATACGAACCTGTACGCTTCACCGGACGGAGCGAAACTGTTTCTGGTCAGTCAGAAAGCGGTCCCGGCCGCATCCGGGGGCAAAGAGATCCGGGTAACTGCGGAGATCATCGACGCCCGCACCATGCGCTGTGAGCGCCGGGAAGAGATCTTTCGCAGCGCCGATACCGCGCTCGGCTATGACGCGGGGGACTATCTGGTCTTTGGCGACAGCTGGCACCAGCTTTGTCTGTACGCTTATCAGAACGGCAGCTACGAAAAGCAGCTGATGCTGACCGATGTTCCGTACCGCCGGGCGGCGATCCAAAGCCTGTTCTACGACAGCGGCTACTGCCGCACCGCTTTCGACGGCGAGCGGCTGAGCATCCTGTACGCGGCGGATGTGGATGCGGAGGACAGCGAGGAGACCGTGTATACCTGGGAATCGGCCGGAACCGTGGATGTCGCGGTGCTCAACGCGTCAGGGCTTGCCTACTACGGCACGCTGCAGACGAACCTGCAGGATTTTTGCAACGCGGCAGAATATCAGATGTGGAAAGAGAATGTGAAACCGCGCGACAGCGAGGCCAAGACCTATGCGCACAGCCCTGCAAGCACTTTCACAAGCTACCTGGATAAAGCTATCTGGTCCGCTATATAATATGTAGGTTTTTTAAAAAGCAAGAAGGAATGGGAAAAAGGGGAGAGTACGGATGAGGAGACCAAGAACGATCGCGCTGCTGGCTTTGTTGCTGGCGTTGGCGGGAACTGCCGCGGTGACCTGCGGCATACAGGACACGATGCGGCACGCCGCCGTTACAGAAACAACGCTGTTCGGCGATGTGTCCGCGGCAGAGGGAGTCGAGCTCTGCTTCGGCGGGACCTCCGACGGCAAGCTGTCCTGGGAGCATCGCTGGCGTTTCGGGGGATCCGGGACAGCCGAAACCACCGGAACGGATGCGGACCGCGCGCGGCAAAACGCGCAGCATACGCAGAGCACCTCGTTTACTTACGGAAGCCCACAGGAAACCGTCACGCGCGCATGGCCGGATCTCAGGGCCTGCGTGGATACCGGATCGCTCAACAGCAGCCTGCGGTTCCTTTGGAGCAATCCGATCGATCCGGACAACGCGGCTCTGACCGAGGAAGAACGCGCGGGCAAGACCGAGGGCGCGAAGCGGCGCGCCGCGGTGCGGAGCTATTTTACGGAGGAAACGCCGACGATCCTGCAAGATCTGCAGCGTGCGTTTGACGCAGGGGAGAAGACCAAGGCGGAGATCCGCATGCAGGATCTGCTGCGGTATTACCGGCTGGAACTGGAACTGACCGGGCAGGATAACCATGTCCTGGATGTCTGGTGCAGAGAATCCGACTATAACGCGGATACGGAAGAATACAAAAATTTTGTCAGTACCGCCGGGCAGGAAAGCTTTGCCTTATGGGAAAGCCTGAACCGCTTTTTCCGGATCCCGGTACTGGAGAGCGAAAAACGCGTTCTTGCAGCCAAGCGAGATTCGATCGATCCGATCGGCGGCGGAGCGTGGCTTTCGTATGAACTTGATCGGGCCAAGAACGATCTGGACTACTTTTCTTTTGAAACGATCGCCTGCGGCACGCCGGAAGCGGTTTATTTCACCTTTGACCCGCACAGCTATCGGGGCAAGCTGGTCGATACGTCGCAGATCCCGGGAGGCTACGGCCTGTATCGGCTGCCGTATGACTCGACCGAAAAGGTTTTCCTGCCGGAAAAGCTGGAAATGGTCTATCCGCTGGATCCGGCCCGTGATTATGTGAGCGTCCACAGCAGCCCGGACGGGCAGAAGCTGCTTTTGACGAGCCGGGCGTGGCAGTTTGGCGATACCAAAGAAAGCAGTCGGTACGAGGCTGCGGATCCGGAGCCGGTCACGGAATTTGACCGGGAGCGCCGTTTGACGGCAGAGGTCGTGGACCTTGCCTCGATGACCCGCGAAAAAACGCTGGATGTCCTCCAGAGCCGCTCAGAGATCCAATGCCGGGACGAGGGCGATTATCTGGTGTTCAGCGACGCGGTATCCAAGATCTGCGTGATCGCATATCAAGATGGAAGCTATCACAAAACACTGGACCTTGCGGATCTTGCGATGGCGAGCCGTCCGGATGAAGAGCTGCCTTGCTACGGCTATCTGAAACAGATGGCTTACGACGGCGAGCGGCTGGTGCTGGCCGGTTACAGCTATGTAAAGGCAGACCGCGTGCAGGAAAGCTGGGACTGGAGTCCGCAGAGCGACGCGGAGCTTGCGGTGTATGATCGGCGCGGCCTTGCCTACTTCGGCAGACTGACGGATAATCTGCAGGATTATACCGAGGAACAGGGCTTCGTACAGTGGGCGGAAGCCTTGAAGATCAAGCTGCCGGCGGCAAGATACGCGTATTACTACGGCACGCCGGAAAGCACGCTGAATGTGATGACTTGGCCGACGGATATCAAGGTAACGATCGGCGATCCGTCCGCGGACGCGTGATCAATGCGAGAGGGGATAGAAGATGAGGAAAATAAGAAGATTGGCTGCGGCCGTGACGGCGCTGGCCCTGACGGGGAGTATCCTCACCTGCAGCGGCGTGAGCGGACAGATGCGGGACGCGCAGGTCCGGGAAACCACTATCATCGGAGACGTGTCCGCAGCCGCGGGGATCACGATCCGGTTCGGCAGCGGCATCGGTGAGAAACTCAGCTGGCTGCAGTCCTATACGTTCGGTGACGCCGCCGCGCAGACGGTAAAATATAAGAAACTGAAATATAATGACGTTCAGTTCGAAGCAGAGTCGGAAACTTACGTTCCCGACCTTACGCTGACTGCGGCCGAAAACGCCGTCGATTATGATACGATCGAGCAAATGCAGGAGCTTGCGGAGAAAGCCGCGGCGGGCAAGCTGAATGCGTATGACGAAGAAACGCTGGCGCTGACAAAAGAATTTTTTACCGCGGACGCGCAGCAGAAGCTGCAGGAACTGGACGCGCGTCTGCCGAAAGCAGGAAGCGCAAGCCTTGCGGCCGGTGAGGAAGCGGCGATAACGATCAAAATGAACGAGCTGCTGCGCTATTACCCGATTTCGGGAACGGCAAGCTTTGAAAGCGACGTAAACGAGTCGCTCGACCTGACCTCCGGCATCTTTGCCCGCCCAGCGGAGGGAAACTCTTTATGGACGGACTTCAACCGATTTTTCCGGATCCCGATGCCGGAAAACGAGAGCATGGGTTATCGGGTCACCCGGTTTTCGGAAAGCGATGATACCTTATATCCGGAGCCGAGCGGCTGGACGGTGAGCACCAAGTCCGGTGAAGATCATTTCGCGTTCGCGATGATCTCCTGCGCGGCGGACGATGCGATCTATTTCACCTTTGATCCACATACGGAGAACGGCAAGCTGGTGGACCTTTCGAGGATCCCCGGGGGATATGGGATCTATCGGCTGCCGTATGACCGGGAGCGGAAGATTTTCCTCGGCGAAAAACTGGAGATGGTCTATGCCCTCGACCCGGAACTGCGGTACGTTGGCCTGACCGTGAGCCAGGACGGGCGCAAGCTGCTGCTGCAAAGGCAGGAATGTGTCCCGCTGGAGCCGGGGACCGAGCTTTACCGTGATCTGACGGTAAACCGAACGGAGCAGGAAGAAAACGAGGTCGATCCGGAAGTCTTTTATGAGGCGACCTTAACGGCAGAAACGATCGATCTGGCGAGCCGGAAAGCGGAGGAGACGCAGGAGGTGCTGCGGGGTTTGGATTCCATCAATTTCCGTAACGGCGGGGACTATCTGGTCTTTTCGGACGGCGTGTCCCGCCTTTGCGTCCTCGCATATGAGGACGGCAGGTACCGGAAGACGCTTTCGCTTGCGGATCTGCAGTTGGACGGCGGTCTTACGGATGAAACGCCTTGTTACTGGATACTGAACCGGATGGCTTACGACGGCGAGCGGCTGGTGCTGGCAGGAATGTCTTATGTATCGACCGAGGAGACCGGGATCGGCGGCTGGGATCAGGATCGCAGCGGCGGCGTGGATGTCGCGGTCTACAACGCAGACGGTCTGGCCTGCTTCGGGCGGCTGTACAGTAATCTGCAGGAGTGGACCGATGACCGCAGCTTCACCGACTGGATGGAACGCATCCGGCCGAATAAACAAGGGCAGAAGAATTACTATACGGCGGATCGGTTCAACACGTTCCACGCCAGGACTTCGTGGCTGGCGATCGAGTTTGCGCAGGAGGAAAGAGGATGAAAGCAAGAACCATTGCGGCGGCGGCATTCCAACGAAGCTGGGCTGGCTGCATCAATATACGTTCGGCAGCGCAGACGCGCAGTCGACGACCTTCAGCCGAGAAACCGAGGAGGATCGCACCACCTATTCGCAGAACCTGTATCTGTCCGTGGACCACAGCGCGATCAACGGGGAAATGCTGCCGCTGTTACAGGAGCTCGCGGCAGAAAACGCGGATGACGCGCTGCGTACCGAAAGCACCGTGCAAAAGGCGGTGCTGGCAGCGGAGTTCTTTACCGCGGACGCCGTGCAAAAAATGCAGGATCTTCATGACCGCCTGCCTGCGGATGAGACGACAGCCGAAACTATCAAAATGAACGAGCTGCTGCGGTACTACCCGCTTTCCGGCGCGTTGATCGACGAAAAAGGAAACCGCAAGACCTTTGAGATGGTGACCAGGATTTTTTTTCCGCATCGTGCGGCCGCCGCGTCCGCGTGGGCGGATCTGAACCGCTATTTTCGGATCTCGATGCTGGAAAACGAGAGCATGGGCTATCAGGTCAAACGTTATCCGCAGGCCCAAAACGACCTGTATCTGAAACCGGACGGCTGGAACAGTCTGGTCGGCGGGGCGGGAAGCGACCATTTCAACTTTGATACGATCTCCTGCAGGACGGCAGACGCGGTCTACTTCACCTTTGATCCGCATACAGAAAAAGGCAAGCTGGTGGACTTGTCGAGGATCCCCGGCGGATACGGGATCTATCGGCTGCCGTATGACCGGGAGCAGGAGATTTTCCTCAGCGAGAAACTGGAAATGATCTATGCTCTCGATCCGGATCAGCGGTACGTCGGCCTGACGGCAAGCCCGGACGGGCGCAAGCTGCTGCTGCAGAGACAGGAAAAAATCCCGTTGGAGCCGGGTTCGGCAGAATGGAAAGAACTGGTGCGGACACCGGAGCCGGACCGCGCGTATGATGCGGTGATCCTGACAGCGGAAACGATCGACCTGGCGAGCCGAAAAGCGGAGGAAGCGCAGGAGGTCCTGCGGGGTCTGGACTCGATCATTTCCCGTAACGGCGGGGATTATTTGACTTTTTCGGACGGCGTATCCCGTCTTTGTGTCCTGACCTATGAGGACGGGCGGTATCGGAAGACGCTTTCTCTGGAAGATCTGCCTGCAGTACCGTGCTATTCGATGGCGGAGCAGATGGATTACGACGGGGAGCGGCTGGCACTGACGGAACTGTCTTCGGTACAGACCACGGAGCCGGTAGTCTACGGCTGGGACGGAGGCGTCAGCGGCGGCGCGGATGTCGCGGTCTACAACGCGGACGGTCTGGCCTACTTCGGGCGGCTGTACAGTAATCTGCAGGGGTGGACCGATGACCGCGATTTTACAAACTGGATGGAGCAGATCAAACCGGGCAAGCGGGACGCGAAAACCTATTATTCCGAAGACAGCCGCAATGTGGCGGAGGCTTACGTTTCGTGGCTGGCGGTCAAGTTCGCGCGGGACGCGGACGCCCGATAAGATCATAAGGAAGGAAAGGTGAGTGGATTTGAAAGACACAAACGACGCGAAAGACGCAAGGAAACAGCTTCTGCGGCAGTTGGCCGCGTATAGACCGTACAATGAGCAGGAGGCGGCGGATCGGGCCTTGATCTTAGAATGCCTGACTGCGCACGAAGACATTTTTTCCCGGGAAAATCGGCTGGCGCACATGACCGCGTCGGCTTGGGTCGTAAATCGGGCGCGCACGAAAGTGCTGATGGCTTATCACAATATCTATCGCTCTTGGTCTTGGCTCGGCGGGCACGCGGACGGGGATGCGGATCTTCTTGCGGTGGCACTGCGGGAGGTCTCGGAGGAAAGCGGGCTTGCGGCGCAGCACGTGTGGTCGGCGGATACGGCGGGCGGCATTTTTTCTCTCGAGGTGCTGACGGTGGATGGGCACGAAAAGCGCGGCGCGTATGTGCCGTCGCATCTGCATCTGAACGTGACCTATCTGGTCGAGGCGGATGAAGAGGAACTGCTGTACATAAAAGAAGACGAAAACAGCGGCGTGGCGTGGTTTACGCCGGAAGAGGCGCTGGCGGCTTCGACGGAACCGTGGTTTGTGGAGCGGATCTACCGCAAATTGAATGAAAAAGTGCAGAAGCTTTCGGATAAGGCTGACTGAGCGGATACAGGGGGGAAAATTAAATGAAGAAGAACAGATCGATCATTTTTGTGCTGCTGGTCCTGCTGGCTGCGGCTGCGGGATGGCTTGCTTATACGAACACTTCCGGGGGAGAGGTCCGCGCGATGGGCTTTCCGTCGCTGAATGCGGTACCGGACGGATTTGTGTGCGCGGATGCGAGCACCATCGATACGGGAGATTGGTGCGAAGTAACTTATAAAAACGGCGGCGCGTTCCTTTCTTTGGACTGCTATGAACCGGACACGTTCGACCCTGCATTTTTGGCGAACTACGCGGGATCCAAAAGCAAGACGACCGTGGGAAACAAAGAAGCGACGGTTTATCAAAACTTGTCCGGGAACGACAGCAGCCTCACGATCCTCACTTGGCAGGATGCGGAGCAGAACGCGCTGTGCCTGCTGGGCGGGAATGTTTCTCTGGACGAGATGGTGCGGGCAGCGGAAAGCATCCGCTATGACCGGAAAAAAGCTGCCAGCGAGGCTAAAAACGGCGAGGCAACTTGTTTTCCTCAGCGAGACGGCACGATCGACGAGACATATTTGAATGAATACGCGGGCGTTTTGAAATATGCTACGCGATCTCTCTACGCGAGCTGGCAGAGATCGGATCCGGCAATCAAGGGTTTTGACTTGGAATCCTTTTATAAATGTGCGGAGTATGGCATCGCGGACGATGTGCTGGTGGAGATCTTCGACTTTGAATATGTGATGAAAGCCGATCCGGATGCGGTTCTCACGGACGCTATGGATTGGGATGAAGAGGGAAATGTCCGACACTTTTTTGGCGCTGTCGGGCAGATCGTGGTGCTCAGCCGGGACGGCCGGATCCTCAAGGCGTGCCCTGTGACCGGGCAGGACATCAAAATGGAATTGGACGGCGGAGATGAAGAAAGCACGGCGTGGGTCAAAGCGCACCTTGACAACGACATCAAATCCCCGGCCTATCTGAAGCGGGATCTTGAGCATGCGTAAGGAGCGCGCAAGAGAGGCTTAGCGGGATGCTTGATCGAGCTTGCGGATGTTTGATCGAGCTTGCGGATGCAGAAAGAAAGAACACCGCCCGTAAAGCCCGGAAAGAAGCACCCATAAAGCCCGGAAAGAAACGTCCATAAAGCCCGGAAAGAAAACCGGATGCATAATGTACTGCTTTTCGGCGGCTTTTCGAAAAATTGTACGCGGCAAGGCTGTGCGAGTGAAAAAATTTACAGATAGAGGAAGAAAACTTCCATCAGTGAAGAACTTTGAAGACCTTCTTTTGCCAAGCTATGTCGAGTTTTGTCGAAAATACTCGATGCGTGTCGCTGTGGATTCATCTGGAAACTTCTCAGCCCGGTTTGACTTATAAAAACGTGTAGGAATTGGAAAAAATCCCGTGCAAAGCTGTGCAGATTTTTCAAAAAGGGCATATAGGCAGTACATTATACATACTTGGAAGATCATGGAAGAACGCAGTGTTTTACGTTGAGGAGCAGACCTTGCGAAAACACCGGCACAAATCTTTATAAAAAAGGTTTGCAGAAAAGTTTGGCAAAAATCGAAAAACACCCTTGACATCCGGGGGAAAGAGTGGTAATATAGAAAAGCTGTCGTTGAGAACAGCTCGCTTTACTCCCGTTAGCCACGCGGAAGCGGATCGGTTGCGTCGAAAAAAGTTGAAAAAAGTTCTTGACAAACGATGCACGGTTTGATATAATAATCAAGCTGTCACAAAAAACAGCAGTGCGAAATTCCGATCCTCGCTTCTTTAAAAAAGATGCGAAAATGGAAAAAAGCACTTGACAATATTAACCGATTGTGTTAATATAATAACGTTCAGCAAATTGCTGAACCTGAACCTTGAAAATTTCATAGTGTAGAAATTTAGTCAAATAAAATTTGAAACAATCAGCGAATTGGTAAGTGAAAACGAACGAATTAGCGGAGAGTTTCTCGACAATTTCTTAAAAAAAG
>CAKQQT010000021.1 GCA_934271235.1 uncultured Clostridia bacterium
CTACATACCGAACCCATTTCTACTCACGCACCCTTGCGAGGTGCGACGGCCTTTTTTGACTTTCATGATACCGTTATACGCATTTCTACTCACGCACCCTTGCGAGGTGCGACTTTCCCGATTCATAAATCAGTCTCCTTTCATCAGCAATTTCTACTCACGCACCCTTGCGAGGTGCGACTGTACATACATTGTCAAGAGTTGGTGGAAATAAAAATTTCTACTCACGCACCCTTGCGAGGTGCGACTGATCAATGTGCATGCCTTTGGCTTTTACTAAAATTTCTACTCACGCACCCTTGCGAGGTGCGACGTACGGGGAACTCATGTTCTGGGACTACTTTTTCCATTTCTACTCACGCACCCTTGCGAGGTGCGACTAAGACCACATGGGAAGAAATTGCAGATATGCCATTTCTACTCACGCACCCTTGCGAGGTGCGACCGCTATATATAGCCTCGGTGAATTCGCGTTCTTCGAAATCTAGTTCCAGGCTAAATCTTTTCGAGGAAATTCTTTCTCTTCGGAACTTTTTGTTCCGCTGTTATCGCTTATTTCAGGCGAACCACCTGCAGTTTTCTCATCTTTTCCGGTTCGCCGCACAACCACATGATGTAAAAGAACTACGTATTTTTAAATCTTTTAAATCTGTATTTTCCTTTTCCGTAACCGTAAATAGGTTCGATCACATCTGCCTGCAGCAGTCTTTGAATCAAATCCGATGCCGCAGAAGTCTTCAGATCAAGCGTTTCCATGACAGTGCTCCTGCCAAAGATACCCTGCAGTCCGAACGCCGCAAATAGTGTCTGAATATGTGCCTTGGTCTTTGCAGAAAACGTTTTTTCCTTTTCGTTGAGTATAGAGTCAATGTCCGGTTTCTCTTTCTCAATGTCCGGTTTTTGCATCTCAACATCCGGCTTTCTTTCTGTAATGTCCGGTTTTTGCATATGCAAACTTCCACTGATATGCAAATCCCGATTATGAAGTTCATTTTTTTCGTGCAGCAGTAAATTTCGCAGAAATCTTTCCAGATACTCTGTCGTTTCATGGATGTCCCTCTGCAGATCAGTATAGTTTGCACGAACAAGTGCATTTCGAAAATACCACGCATGCTCAGCAAAAATGTCATTGGTTGCGGTGAAGCCGAGCGTCCCCAGATATTTAATGAAAAAAACTGCAGTCGTTCTGGTGTTTCCCTCTCCAAAAATATGGATCTGCCAAAGACACGAAACGAATACTGCCAAATGACGGATAATTTCTTCCATCGAAAGACCTTGATAGCTGAAACTCTTTTCTTGAGAAAGATCATACTCGAGAGTTTCCTTTAATTCGGACGCGCTGCCGTACACAACCGACGCTCCGTCGAGTACCCATTCTTTTTTTGTGATATTGTAATCTCTGATTTTTCCGGCATGCTTATAAATACCTTGAAACAATCTGCGATGAATATCGAGATAGGCACTTGGCGAAAAAGTGAATGCAGGCTCGGAAAGGATTTCGGTAATGCGCGCGGATACTTTGTCCGCTTCCTCGGTACGGTTCGAGTCCTCCATTTTTTTCCGGCTTTCTTCATAATAGCTGTCGATTAGATTCTGGGCCTCTTTTAGAGTGATCTTGCCCTCAATATTATGAATTGCGGTGTCGATCAAATATTGAGATGGCGTTAAACCATCAACAGCCTGAAGCCCAACCGCTGTGCTCCACGCATAGCTTTTGGTGGCTTTATCAGGCTCAGCCGCTTTTAAATATTCTTTGAATGGGTCTTGCTTCATATTCGCTGCCTCACTTTTGTCCCTTTACATTTCTGACTTGATACCGGTTGTATTTAGCTTTATCCATGCATCGCTGCGAGATGGATCTTCTTCGAAAAGTACTTTCTTTTCAGCACTCTTTTCTCTCACTATTATAACTTATTTAGGGCGAACCATCCACCGGTTTTCATCTTTGTGCCTAGCCGCATGACTTAATTGATGGGCTGTTTAAATATTGGGATGGAAATTCTTTCTATATTGTGAAAAACGGAGATTGAAATGTTGAAAGTAGATATTTTGAAAAAGTCAAATTGACTGGATACTATTGCAATTCTTATGTAATTATGGTACGCTGACATAAACAGAGGCGATGGGCTTTCCCTCGTTGTTAGTTTTAACTTTCATCGATATTGCCAGTGGTAACCTCTGTTTTTATTATTGTCTAAAAACGAAGCGGAAGAAAAGATTTTTCCTTAAAACGGGAGATCGTCGTGTTTCTTTGCTGTCAATAAACAGTCTGATATGTCGAACGCAATATCCTCAGCGACGGTATCATATTGGCAGCTTATTTTCCGGATCTCATTTTCTTGCTCTTCAGCCGAAAGATTTTTGAGCTTGTCCATAAACGCCTGCTTGAAACGCAATGCGCTGATAAAATCAAGGGGAAATGCACCGTCGTAGAGGCAGTCTTCATTCTCATACGGGCTGTGTCCGGAAGAAACCCATTCATACAGATGCTGACGTTCCTTTTTGGTCAAAGTAAGGCCCTGCTCATATTCTCTTAACTGCCTGGATAATTCCTCTCTGATTTCTTTTTTTACATTTTTCTGAAATTTCATAAATTCTGCTGTGGTGCTTTCCTTTCTGCACGTTCGTATCCACTCCCCATAGGAACCCAGACTTCTAAATCGCCGCACAAAGGCATGCTTCTACTCACGCACTTTTGCAAGGTGCGCCTATAAAGGTACAACAAAGGTAAAAAGTTGAACCATATTCCTACTGACGCACCCTTGCAAGATACGACCTGTGAAGCAAAAGCGAAAGACTTGGTGGTTCCCGTTTCTACTCCCGCACCTCTGCGAGGTGTGACAAATTGTAGACTGGCCTTTGGTCTCCACCAAGCAATTTCTACTCCCGCACCTCTGCGAGGTGCGACTTGAAGCAAAATCCCGCCTGTTTTGCCGCCTTGGCATTTCTACTCACGCACCCTTGCGAGGTGCGACTTATGAAGATGGCAAACAAGCTGCGCGATCTGGGTTTCTACTCACGCACCCTTGCGAGGTGCGACGGGCGTTGAGCAGGCAAAGATCCGGGAGATTTTATTTCTACTCACGCACCCTTGCGGGGTGCGACTTGATGGGATTACAAGCGATACGACTGGATCAAAATTTCTACTCACGCACCCTTGCGGGGTGCGACTGGATTGCCCGACTTATTAACCGCCCGGAGACGGATTTCTACTCACGCACCCTTGCGGGGTGCGACTTGAAGGTGTTACTATCGAAATTTTCGGGAGTGATTTCTACTCACGCACCCTTGCGGGGTGCGACCAGGCTCACGGAGTCCGGCTCCAACGATCTGGCGATTTCTACTCACGCACCCTTGCGGGGTGCGACTTTTATTAGGATTTATTAGGAGCAGAACATGAACATTTCTACTCACGCACCCTTGCGGGGTGCGACCCATGAACAGTGTGGACAGGATTTGAGAACAGGCATTTCTACTCACGCACCCTTGCGGGGTGCGACCGCTGTATATAGTATTGTTTAATTCAGCTTGTTCTGTATACGGTTCCGGATGGATCTTGCTTTGAAAACTTCTTTCTTTTCAATGCTCTTTTCTCCAACTATTATAACTTATTTCCGGCGAACCATCCACCGTTTTTTGATCAATTGTACTTCGCCGCGCAGCTCCTCGATCGGGCGAGCTGTTTACGTGGCGGAGATTCGGATCTTTTGAAGTTTGCAAACGCGTGAATTAAAAACCGGATGCATAATGTACCGCTTTTTTGGGGTTTTTAGAAAAAATGTACGCGGCTCCGAGGAAAATTCGCGGAAATGCCTCTCCGTCAGGTCTTTCTATTTGATGATTTTTTGAATTTTATGCAATTTTTTCAACATCTCCCTTTTTCTTACTTTTATTATTTCTTCTACAATCTGATTTTATATACATGTTTTTCCATATTCATCTTAAAACGGAAAGAAAAAGGCACCAATTCAGGACCAATTCAGGCTCGATTCAAGAATGCCCCGTACAAAAATGAAAAAAACCGCTTAAAAGCAGTACATTATGCATCCGTTTAAGCGGTTCTTGGTTTATGACATGCGCAGATGGTATCATGCAGTTAAGTGGTTCTTTGTTTATGACATGCGCGCAGTCAGTATCCGTACTTTTTGCGCATGCCGAGCAGGAACGCCAGGGAGGCGATGACGCCGATGAGTTCACTGGTCACCAGAGACATCCAGACGCCGTCCAGTTTCCACAGCAGCGGCAGTACCGTGATGCAGATGATCGGCAGTACCAGTGCGCGCAGGAATGAAATGGCAGCCGAAACCGCGCCGTTGTTGAGGGCGGTGAAAAACGAGGATGCGTACATATTGAACCACATGAAGAGGAACGGGATCGCGCAGATGCGGAATGCCCGTGTGGTCAGCGTCAGCAGTTCGGCGTCGTAGCCGACGAAAAGCGATGCGATGTTTCCGGCGAACAGCATGGCGATGGTGGTCAAGACCAGCGCCGCACAGCTCAACAGCGTTAGACTCTTGCGGAGCACGTTTTTCATCTCCGGGTGGTTCTGCGCACCGTAATGGTAACCCATGATCGGCGAGCTGCCCGAGGAATAGCCGGCGTAAATGGCGATGAAAATAAACGCGCCGTACATGACCACGCCGTAAGCGGCAACTCCGTCCTCCCCGGCGTATTGCATCAGCTGCCGATTATAGAGGATGCCGGTGATCGAAGCGGAAACGCTGGAAAGCATCTCCGACGAGCCGTTGGCACACGCCAACAGCATCGGCCTGATCTCAAACCTCGTTTTCGTAAAACGCAGCGCCGAAGTATTGCGCTTGCTCAAAAACTAAGCCGCAGGCAAGAAACCGCCCACGCACTGGCTGAGTCCGGTCGCCAGCGCCGCGCCGAAGATCCCCATATCAAAAACAGCCATGAACAGATAGTCCAGTACCATATTGGTGCAGCCGGCGGCAATGATGATCAAAAGTCCAAGCTTCGGTTTTTCCGCTACGATCAGATAGCTCTGGAATCCGTACTGCATCAGCAGGATGGTGTTGAACGCCAGGCAGGTCGTGCCGTAGATCATACAGCTTTCGATCATGTTGTCGTTTGCGCCGAAAACATAGGCCATCGGGCGCAGGAACAGAATGCCGAGAACGGTAAAAAGGACGCCTGTGCCGATCATCAAAAGGAACATCATCGTAAAATATTCGCGCGCTTTTTGGATCTTTCCCTCGCCCAGTGTTTTGGCCGTCAAAGCGCTGCCGCCCACACCCAGCATCGCGCCGACCCCGCCGAGGATCTGCAGATACGGAATGATCAGGTTCACGGACGCGAACGCTGTTTTGCTCACAAAATTCGAGATGAAAAACCCGTCCACCATCCCATAAATAGAAGTGAACATCATCATGCCGATGGACGGCAGGGTGAAACGGATCAGCTTGTTATAAGTAAAATGATCGGAAAGTTGAATGTTCATCAGCCGTTTGCTCCTTTCGCCCGCGTGGGCTGCGATATCTGTTTCTGCAGCGGTTCGATCGCAAACTGCTCGATCTTGTGCTGCTCGATCTCCTCCCGCAGCAGTGCGTTAAGTTTCTCATTTAACTGCAGATAAGCCTGTAATTCCTCCGCGGTCAATTTTTTGTAAGCGCGGATCTCGGCTTTCCGCAAGTGATCGACGGTATCGTGACAGAGCTTCTGTCCTTCCTCCGTGAGCACGATACGCTTCTGGTTGCGGGTCTTGGGGATCGTTTCCAACCGCACATAACCGTTCTGCACCAGATTCGCCACCGCTGAATGTACCGTCTGCTTCGCGAAAAAACACTGGCGGCAGAGATCCTGCTGCGTCACGGTTTCTTTCGCGTCGGCGATCTGATACAAGATCCACATCACACTGTCGGACAAGCCGTAACGAATCGCCGCGTTGTGATAGATCGCATCCATCTCCTTTTGCTGTTGTTCGATTTTTTTGATATATGCTGCAATTTCCATGCGTTACCTCCAAAAAAGAATACAAAGAGTCCGATTTCAGACTCTTGTCAAGCATAGATTTTGCATTTGTACCGGCTGCAGTTACTTCCTGCGCAGCAGTTTGACAGCTGCGATCACGGCGCCGTAGAGCACCCCGGCGATCGCCCAGATGAACCAGCTGTACTGCGGGTGGCCGTTTCCGTTCGGGCCGAACGTATAGAACAGGAAGATCGCGGTCACGCACAGCCAGTAGATGGTGCTGATCTTACCGATCGGTCCGGCTACTTTTTTATTCCTGCGCGTATAATCGCCCTCCTCCAGCAGCTTCGCCATGGCGTTCTGATAAGTCCCGCCGTAGACAAACGCCAGACAGCCGATCGCTGCCAGAAGCAGCAGCAGGCAGACTGCTGCGATATAAGTCAGGTCGGAGCGATCGAGACAGACCGCGACGAACAGCGGTACGGCTGCCAAAATGCAGAGCACCGTGCCGAGGATGTTCAACTGCGTGTAGCGGTCTCTGAACGCCTCTTTGCGCGCTTTGACCATTCCTGCTACGCCATAAGCAGTCTCAAACGGTTCCGTCTCCAGGAACTCAAATTCCTTCACCTTGCTCGCACAGCTGATAAAGATCGCGACTGCGGCCGCCACGAACAAGAGCAGTACGCAAAGTCCGACGCCGGTGGCCATGTTTTCCGAAATACCGAAGCGCGGTGCTTCGCTCATGCCTGCGAGCAGGATCAGGCAGATCGGCGAAACGATGCATAAGAATGTCGCGATCGCCATTTTCGGCGCCGCGGCCAGACGGAGCTGCAGATACCGGGAAGCGTCTTCCATGCTCACCCGCCGCAGGACCTCCGGCTGCTCAGCCATCCGCACCGCCGCGTCATCGGTCGGTATCCGGGTATCCGGCTGCTCGATCGTTTCGATCTCATCCTTTAATAAGTAATCGGTCGTAACGCTGAACAGACGGCTCATCTGCACGACCTTTTCCATATCCGGCACCGACTGCGCGCCCTCCCATTTGGAAACAGACTGCCGCGTTACGCCGAGCTGCGCGGCCAGTTCTTCCTGCGACCAACCTGCTTTTTTACGAAGTTCTATGATCTTGTCTGCTAATATCATTGTAAAATTCCCCTTTCTCGTGCGGAGCCGTATTCTTCTGCGCAAGGTCGTATTTTTCTGCGCAAGGCCGTATCCTTCTGCGCAAGGCCGCATCCGTCGCCCGGGCAGCGCTGCGGCTGCTTTGGGTCCGATGCGTTCTCCGCGATCACATTGTCAAGGAAATCATACCATCTCCGGCAGTTGCGCGCAAGAAAGCAGGCTGTAAAATTTGTCAACCGGCGGTTGCATTCTCCGGTTATGCGCCGAAGATCGCCCGATATTCCGGGGTTACGCCGGCTTTTTTGAGCTTTACGGCGGCCAGATAAGCGCCTGCCGTATCCATACAGGTCAGGACCGGCAGGCCCTTTTCGATGGCCTGTCTGCGGAGCGGGAACATATCCGTCGAGATCTTGTTCGTCACCTGCGGCACATTGATCATGACCTGGATCTCATCACCGATCATACCGCCGACCGCGCCGAACGGCACTGCCGTGCAAGGAATCCCATGGTCGGTCAGGAAGCGGCAGGTTCCGGCGGAAGCGTAGATTGCAAAGCCCTCCTGCGCATACTGCTTCATCCAGGCCGCGGCTTCCTCTGTTTTATCATGGTCACGCAGAGAAACATAGACACCGCCCTCCGTAAAGATCCGTATGCCGGCGCCGAGCAGACCTTTGTACAATGCCAGATCCAGTTCCCGGTCCATGCCGAGCACCTCGCCCGTCGAACGCATCTCCGGTCCCAGCGCTACGTCGACATTGGTCAGTTTCGCGTTGGAAAAGACCGGGACCTTGACGGCATAAAAGCCGGATTTGCGATAAAGTCCCGTGCCCCACGCCAGATCTTTGAGCTTCTTCCCGAGCATAACGGCCATCGCGATCTTGACCATCGGCACGCCGGTGACCTTGCTGAGGATCGGCACCGTCCGTGACGCCCGCGGATTGACTTCGATCACATAGATCTCCTTTCCGTCATAAACGTACTGCACGTTCATCAGCCCGCAGACCGAAAGCGCCGCGCTGATCTTTCTCGTATATTCCACCGCTTTGTCCACCACCGCGTGCGGCAGCGAATAGGCCGGGTAAACCGAAATGCTGTCGCCGGAATGCACGCCGGTACGCTCGATGTGCTGCATTACGCCGGGCACCAACAGATCTCGTCCGTCGGCGATGGCGTCGATCTCAAACTCCACGCCCTCCACATATTTGTCGATCAGCACCGGATGTTCTGCGGACAGCGAAACAGCCTCTTTGAGGTATTTATAGAGTTCATCATCGCTGTAGACGACCTGCATCGCCCGGCCGCCGATGACAAAAGAAGGCCGCACGATCAGCGGATAGCCGAGGCGTTCCACGATCGCGGCTGCCTCGTCCGCATGCGTGATCGCGCCGCCCGCAGGCGCCGGGATCTCCAGTTCTTCCAGCAGCGCGGAGAATTTTTCGCGATCCTCTGCCAGATCGATGGAATGATTGCTCGTTCCCAAGATGCGGATGCCGCGTTCCGCAAGTCCCTCGGCAAGATTCAGAGCGGTCTGCCCGCCCAACTGCAGGACGACGCCGTAAGGCCGCTCTTTTTTGATGACATTCATCACGTCATCGATGTGCAGCGCTTCAAAATACAGCTTGTCTGCGGTATCAAAATCCGTGCTGACGGTCTCCGGGTTGTTGTTGATGATGATCGATTCGTAGCCCAGCTCTTTGAGCGCCCAAACGCCCTGCACACAGCAGTAGTCGAACTCAATCCCCTGTCCGATCCGGATCGGCCCGGATCCGACGACCAAGACTTTTGGCCGGTCGGTCGGCAGCGATTCATCTTCCGCGTCAAAGCAGGAATAGTAATACGGCGTTGCTGCTTCAAACTCGCCCGCACAGGTATCGACCATCTTGTAGACCGGATAGATGCCGTTGTAGTCACGCAGATCACGCAGCGCTTCGCTCTTCATGCCGGTCAGGCTGAGGATCTCCGAATCGGTAAAACCCATTTTTTCGGCTTCTCCGATCAGCTTCGGCGTTACGACGTGACCGGACAGTCGTTTTTCCATCTTGACGATATTGCCGATCTTCGCGAGAAACCAAGGATCGATCTTCGTTTCCGCATGGATCTCCTCCTGCGTCATAACGCCGCGGCGCAGAAGCTCCGCGATCACGAAGATCCGCTCGTCATCGCAGGCAGAAAGCTTTTCTGTCAATGCGCGATCGTCCAATCCGGTGACATATGGCACCCGCAGTCCGTCGCATTTGACCTCCAGCGAGGTGACTGCCTTGAGCAGCGCGCTTTCAAATGTCCGGCAGATGGACATCACCTCGCCGGTCGCTTTCATCTGCGTGCCGAGCCGCCGGGAAGCGGTGCGGAATTTATCGAACGGCCATTTCGGGAACTTCACGACGCAATAGTCCATCGTCGGCTCAAACAGCGCGCTGGATTCTTCGGTGATATAATTCTGCAGTTCTTCCAAACTGTAGCCGAGCGCGATCTTGGCCGCGATCTTGGCGATCGGATAGCCGGCCGCTTTGGAGGCCAGTGCGGAAGAACGGCTTACACGCGGGTTGACCTCGATGACGATATAGCGGTCGGAGTCCGGGTCGAGCGCGAACTGCACGTTGCAGCCGCCCTCGATCTTCAGCGCGCGGATGATCTTCAGGGAAGCGTTCCGCAGCATCTGATACTCGTGATCCGCAAGCGTCTGCGTCGGCGCGACTACAATGCTGTCGCCGGTATGCACGCCCACCGGATCGAGATTTTCCATGGAGCAGATAATGATGCAATTATCTTTATGGTCACGAATGACCTCGTATTCGACTTCTTTCCAGCCTGCTACGGATTCCTCGATCAGGACCTGCCCGATGGCGCTTTTTTCAATGCCGCGCAGCACCAGTTTTTCCAACTCATCCGCATTCGCCGCCATGCCGCCGCCTGTGCCGCCGAGCGTAAAGGCCGGACGGATGATGACCGGAAATCCCGCCTCCGAAACAAAATCCTGCGCTTCGGCCAGACTGGTCGCGATCGCGGACGCCGGGATCGGCTCCCCGATCTCCTGCATCAGCGTCTTGAATTTTTCACGGTCTTCCGCTTTTTCGATCGCTTCCTTATTGATGCCCAGAAGCTGCACGCCCAGTTCCTCCAGCACTCCTTTTTTCTCGAGTTCCATTGCCAGATTGAGTCCGGTCTGACCGCCGAAACCTGCCAGAATGCCGTCGGGGCGCTCTTTGCGCAGGATTGCCTCCACAGTCTCCGCAGTCAGCGGTTCGATATAAACTTTATCCGCGATCCCCTGATCGGTCATGATCGTTGCCGGATTGCTGTTGATGAGCACGGTTTCGATGCCCTCCTCGCGGATCGCCTTGCAGCACTGTGTGCCTGCATAGTCAAATTCCGCCGCCTGTCCGATGATGATCGGGCCCGATCCGATGATCAGGACCTTTTTAATTTGCTTTTTTGTCATTTCCCTGCTGCCTTTCTTTTTATGCTTTCATCAGTTCGACGAATTTTTCAAACAGATAACGGCTGTCCGCCGGTCCGGGGTTCGCTTCCGGATGGTACTGAACCGAGAAAATCGGCCGCTCTCGGTGTTTCATGCCTTCTACGGTCTTGTCGTTCAGATTGACTTCGGTCACTTCCATATTTTTGAGGATCATGCTCTCGGCTTTGACCGCATAGCCGTGGTTCTGCGAAGTGATATAGCTGCGGTCGGTTTCTTTATTATAGACGCCGTGATTGCCGCCGCGATGACCGTACTTGAGCTTGTAGGTCTCGCCGCCGGCCGCCAGCGCCAGGATCTGATGTCCCATACAGATCCCGAACATCGGCAGCGGTTTGCCGTCCGCACGCTCGGCTTGCATCAGCTTTTTCACCTCCGCGATGGCTTCCGCCGCAGCCTCCGGATCTCCGGGCCCATTGGAAAGGAACACGCCGTCCGGTCCGGACGCCAGCACTTCTTCCGCCGTAAACCCGTAAGGAAAAACTTTCAGCGCGCAGCCGCAAGCCGTCAGATCTTCGAGGATCGATCGCTTTGCGCCGAAATCGAGCACCGCGACGCGATAGTTTCTGCCGTTCGCCGCAGGCGCCGCACCACTTGGCCGGAGATTTTTTCCTCCGTCATAATCCGGATAGTCCGCTGCCGCCCAAGAAGCTTCCTTCATATAGTCCGCGCGCAGCTCTGCTTCCTCACAGAGTTTTTTCAGCTCCGCATGGCTTTTGTTCTCCGTCGAGATCACACATTTGACCGTGCCCTTCTGCCGGATGCGTTTCGTGATCTGCCGCGTGTCCACATGCGAAACGGCCGGGATCCCCATTTCACGCAGCCAGGCGTCAAGTGTCTTCTCACTGCGATAGTTTGACGGCTCGCCGCAAACCTCCCGTACCACTAATCCCGACGCGTAGATCTTGTCCGATTGATCGTCCTCTGCATTGATGCCGTAGTTGCCGATCAGCGGATAGGTCATGGTGATGATCTGCCCGCAATAGGACGGGTCCGTGAGGATCTTCTGGTATCCGGTCATGGATGTGTTGAAAACAAGTTCTCCCACGCAGGTCGCCGCTGCGCCGAAGCCCTCTCCCTCGTAAAGGCTGCCGTCCGCAAGATATAACTGTCCTTTCATGCTGTCTGTTCTCCTTTGCTGTCTGCTATCTTCTGCTGTGTTTGCTGCATTTTATACATAATACGTATTTTTATTCATCGCATTCCGAGTTTTATGCATTGTATCGCTGTAAATACACACATTTTCTCCGGTTCGTTTTGCATTATACACCAGGTTCATCGAATGTTCAAGTGTTTTTATTCATGTTTATGAAAAAATATTTAAATTTTTCAGAAAAAATCACAAAAAACCTCTTGTATTTTTGTTTTTATGTAGTATAATGAGTCTTGTTTTTAATTAATATTCACTTTTCAAAATATTTATACGAACAATGACGCATCGCTTTTGCGGATCAGCCAAAGCAGCAAATGCAGAAACCGGAGGAACAATTATGGCTAAGCAAAAAATCGTCCTCGCGTATTCCGGAGGACTCGACACATCCATTATTTTAACCTGGCTCAAGGAGCAGTACGACTGTGAAGTCATCGCGGTCTGCTGCAACGCGGGACAAAAAGAAGATTTCAAAGAGATCGAAGAAAAAGCGTACAAGACCGGCGCTTCCAAAGCGTACATCCTCGACATCCAGAAGGAGTTCGTCGAAGATTACATCTGGCCGACCATGAAAGCAGGTGCCATCTACGAAGATGCTTATCTGCTCGGCACATCCATGGCAAGACCGCTGATGGCCAAGAAGCTGGTCGAGATCGCAGAACAAGAGGGCGCGTTCTATATCTGTCACGGCTGCACCGGCAAGGGCAACGACCAGGTACGTTTTGAGACCACCATCAAAGCGCTCAACCCGGCGATCAAGATCATCGCTCCTTGGAGAACCTGGGATTTCCACTCCAGAGAAGACCTGATCGAATATGCCAAAGCGCACGATATTCCGATCCACCAGACTGTGGAAAAGATCTATTCCAGAGACGAAAACATCTGGCATATCAGCCACGAGGGCGGCAATCTCGAAAATCCTTGGAACGAACATCTCAAAGACATTCACGTACTCAGCTGCGAACCGGAAGACGCGCCGGATGAAGTCACCTATGTGGACATCGACTTTGCGCAAGGCGTTCCGGTCGGTCTCAACGGCGAAAAAATGGATGCGGTCTCCCTGCTCAACAAGCTGAACGAACTCGGCAGCAAGAACGGCATCGGCACCATCGATATCATCGAAAACCGTCTGGTCGGCATGAAGTCCAGAGGCGTCTATGAAACCCCGGGCGGCACGATCCTTTACGCGGCGCACACCGATCTGGAAAGACTGATCCTCGACAGAGATACCATGCAGTACAAGAACATCGTCGCGCAGAAATTCGCGCAGATGGTCTACGACGGCCTTTGGTTCACCCCGCTGCGCGAAGCGATCTCCGCTTTTGTGGACGTCACCCAGCAGCAGGTCACCGGTACCGTAAAAATGAAGTTATATAAAGGAAACGCGCTTCCGGTCGCCAGCAAGTCCGACTACGCGCTCTACAGCGAAGAGTTCGCGACCTTCAGCGCCGACGAAGTCTACAACCAGCACGATGCGGAGGGCTTTATCAACCTGTTCTCGCTGCCGCTCAAGATCCGGGCCATTCAGAAAGAGCAGCTTGAAGGCGGCTCCAAATACAGCGATCAGCTGGAAAAGAAAGTACTGAAGGGAGGAGAATTTATTCAATGAAGCTCTGGAAAGGCAGATTTGCCAAGGAGGAAAACGCCTCCGCGAACGAGTTCAACGCGTCTCTGCCGTTTGACCGGCGCATGTGGGAAGAGGACATCACCGGCAGTATGGCACACGCCAAAATGCTTGCCAAACAAGGGATCATCCCGCAGGCAGACTGTCAAAAGATCCTTGACGGTCTTGCGGGCATCCTGAAAGATCTGACGGACGGCAAGGATTTTACCGAACCGGAAGATGAAGACATCCATATGTATATTGAACGCTTGCTGACCCAGCGCATCGGCGAACCCGGCAAGAAGCTGCATACGGCAAGAAGCCGCAACGACCAGGTGGCGCTGGACTTCCGCATGTATCAGAAAAAGATGATCGCCCAGCTCGATGCAAAGCTTGCCGCGCTTGCGCGCACCCTGCTCACGCTGGCGAAAGAGCATCAGGAAACCGTACTTCCCGGCTACACCCATCTGCAAAAGGCGCAGCCGGTACTCCTCGCGCATCACCTTCTTGCCTATTACCATATGTTCGCGCGCGACCGCCAGCGTTTTGCCGATTGCTGTCAGCGCACGGACTTTCTGCCGCTCGGCGCAGGCGCGCTGGCCGGCACCACTTACGATACCGACCGGGAGTTTGTGCGGAAAGAACTGGGTTTTGCGGCTCTCTGCACCAACAGTATGGATGCGGTCAGCGACCGTGATTTCGCAATCGAGTTTTTAAGCTGTGCCTCCACGGCCATGATGCATCTTTCCCGTCTCTGCGAAGAACTGATCCTCTGGTCAAGCCCGGACTTCGGCTACGTCGAGATGGATGACAGCTACGCGACCGGCAGCAGCATCATGCCGCAAAAGAAAAATCCGGACATGGCCGAGCTGATCCGCGGTAAGACCGGGCGAGTCTACGGAGATCTCGTCACGCTGCTGACCGTTATGAAAGGACTGCCGCTGGCCTACAACAAGGACATGCAGGAGGACAAGGAGCCGGTGTTCGACGCCTTTGACACCCTTTCGACCAGCTTGGAGATGATGGACGGTATGCTTTCGACCATGAAAGTCAACGTCGGCCGCATGGCGCAGTCTGCCAAGAACGGTTTCATGAACGCTACCGACGCCGCTGATTATCTGGTCGGCAAAGGCCTTGCGTTCCGCGACTGCCACGAGATCATCGGCCGTATGGTGCTCTACTGCATCGAAAACGGCAAGGCGTTGGAAGATCTGAGCCTGGATGAGCTGCACAGCTTTTCCCCGCTTTTTGACGACGATATCTACGAACAGATCGACGTCAAAACCTGCATCCGTGCCAAAAAATCGTTCGGATCCACCTCCTACGAAAGTGTGAAACAGCAGATCGCCGCCATCGAAGCGTGCGCGGACGCGGCGGGAACCACCACCCCCGCAAACGCAGAGAACGCAGCCGCAGCTGTCGGCACCGTCGCCCAAACCGACGCACAGGCCGAATCTGAACAGCCCGCAGCGCACGCAAACCTTCACATGCAGTCGATACACTAAAGGCATCCGCTGTTGCGTATTTTTTATTCCCCATTACAAAAACGCAAGGTTTTTTCCAGAAAACGGGAAAAACCTTGCGTAAATCAACAAAGCCTTATCAAAAACGCAACGGTCGACACATTTCGACACGTTTCGCTATCCATTTTGGGGCGAATGTTGCGTTTTTTCGCACCTCACCTTATTTTTTCCAATCCTTATCCCAAGCGAATCTTCACCATCACATTTCCGCAAGCGTATTTCCGCAAGCTCATTTTTTCAAGTACATTTCCGCAAAACGATCATTTCAGCAGCGCGTTCGCCAGTTTCAGCTTTTCGCCTGCGAAGCTGTCGATGCCGTAGAGCACGAGCACTTCGTCGTAATCGCGTGCCAGCTCTTCCACGCTGCCGCGGTAATAGCGGCTGTCGATCATCGTGATCTTGCTGTAATGACCGAGCAGATACGGTACAAAGGAATTCGCAAAGGAATCCTTGAGGATCAGCAGGCTGCCTCCGCTTCTCCTGCCGTTGGCAGCCTCGCTGCCGCTGCCGCTCGCCGCCTGCCCTGACTGGACTGCGGCTCCCCCGACTTCAATATCCACCTTGTCATAATTTCCGCCGAAATAGACGGCGTATTTATCTTTTTTGCTCAGATACTCGTTGAAATACAGCGAGTCATAAGTCTTACCGTTCAAGCTCACCCGGTACGCTGCCGTCAAGGCCGCCCCCGGCGTTTCCACGCTGTCCTTGGTCAGCGTCGTCAGCAGCACCTTGGAGTACAGCGTGCCGTAAAAATCATCGGAAAGCACCGTCGGCGCAAGCTCCGCGTAAGGCGCAGCCGCCGGGATCATGACCCCGCTGCTCGCGCTCTGAGGCGCTTTTCCGTCTGCGGCGTCATTCCTGCTCGCGTCATCCGAAAGCAGATCCTCGGCTCGCGCCTGCAAGAATCCCGCATACCCGAGATACGCGCCGTAGCCGCTCCAGTGATGGTCGGTACGGAAGAATACGCCGCCGTCCGCGCTCTCACGCGCCGCGCTGCCGTCTTTCACCGCCGTCCGCAGAGCTTCGCGCAGGTCGATCAGCCGATCGCCCAATGCGTCCCGCGCCTGCGCAAAGGCACGGTCCTCGTCAAAGCGCATCGCGTGGTCCGGCAGGTCCTCTTGATAGACATAGGCCGCCGTCGGTACCGGCATCGCGTAGAGCCTGCTGCCGTTTGCCTCACAGCTTTGCGCAAGCTCCGCCACCTGCTTGAGGTTTCTGCGATAACGGTCCCAGTCAAAATCGGTCTCCGTCACACGCTTGACGACTCTGCCATCCGTCGCCAGATACACGCCGTTGATATCGCCGACGCCTAAGGCTGCTTCGGTCGTTGCCATCGTCCGTACCCACAGGCTGCGGCCGATGATCTGGTCGTTCAGATAGTCCTCGGCCTGTGTTTCAAAGCGCCCGCTCAGCACGTTCTGCACCGTCAGTTTCGGCGCCGCCTGCAGATAACGGTTTTCGTTCTCCGAAAAGCCGACTTCCGGCGTCACCAGCGTTCCGATACACAGAAACGCCAAAAATACCACAGAGGTGATGATCAAGATCCAGCTTCTTCTTTTCACGCTTCATCCACCCCCCTAAAATCTGAAATACAGGAACGGATTATAGGATCCGCTCACCAAAAATGCGATCGACAATGCAAATACCGCCAGCAGCACCGCGGATTCCAGTACGCCCAGCAGCGTCTCGCCGCCCCGCACTCTTGCAAGCCGAGCCGCGATCCGCTCGCATACGCATTTGACCAGCGGCGTCGAACCGATCACGCAGAAGAGCAGCAGCCAGATGCGGCTGGTCGCCAGATACAGAAAGTCTCCGTCCACCAACGCCGAAGCGCTGCCGAACATACAGGCGATATAGGCCGCCATCTGCGAAAAATCCGTCAGTCCGAAGATGACCCATCCGAGGACGATCAGGATCAGACTGTAAAGATGCCCGACAAACACCGGACATTTTTCCAGCGCACGCAGCAGCCAGAGCTTTTCGATGATCAGGATCACGCCGAAATATACGCCCCAAGCCACGAAATTCCAGCTTGCGCCGTGCCACAGACCGGTCAGCGCCCAGACGACGGCGATATTGAAGATCTGCCGCGCGAGGCCCTTGCGGTTGCCGCCCAGCGGCACGTAGACGTATTCCTTGAACCAGGAGCTCAGCGACATATGCCAGCGCCGCCAGAACTCGGTAATGCTGCGTGAGATATACGGATAGTTGAAGTTTTCCAGATAGTCAAAGCCAAAGATCTTACCCAGACCGATGGCCATATCCGAATAACCCGAAAAATCGAAGTAGATCTGGAACGTAAAGGCTATCGCGCCCAGCCAGGCCGTCGCCAGACTGATCTGCGCCGTGTCCATAGCCGTGATCTCATTCCAGATGACATAGACCTGATTGGCCAGCAGCACTTTCTTGCCGAAACCGACGATGAAGCGGCGGATGCCCTCCGCGACTTGCTCCACATTGGTCGTCCGGCCGACCAGCATCACCGCCACGTCCGCGTAGCGCACGATCGGTCCCGCGATCAGCTGCGGGAACAGCGTCACATACGCCGCGAAAGCGATGAAATCACGCTGAGCCGGCACTTTTCCCCAGTACACGTCGATGATGTAGGACATCGTCTGGAACGTATAGAACGAAATCCCGATCGGCAGTGCGATGTTCAGCAGGCTCAGCTGCCCGCCGATCAGTCCGTTCACCGTCCCGATCAAAAAATCCGTATACTTGAAGAACCCGAGGATCGCCAGATTGCCGATCACGCAGAGCACCATCGCGAGCTTCGCGCGGCGCATGTTCTGTCCGCCGCTGCCGTTTCCGTCAGTGCCCGCAGAGGCACCGCCGGCTTTGCCTGCCTGCGCTGCCTCCGCGGCGGCCGCCGCAAACTGCGCATCGCATCCGTCGGCCGACTCCCGCAGCCGCCCGATCACGCGTCCGAATACATAGTTGAACACGATGGAAAACGCCATGACCGCGATGTATTTCGGCTCGCCCCACCCGTAAAAAAGCAGGCTGGCGATCAGGAGCCAGAGGTTCCGCGCTTTCAAAAACCGCGCCGGGATCAAAAAGTAAACTAAAATTGTGATCGGCAAAAATGCCATAAAAAACACTGAACTGCTAAAAACCATGTTCGCTGCTGCTGCCTTCCGTTAATATTTTTTAGCTGGTAAAATAACTGCTGTCCCAGACATCCACGCTGTCGATCGTCGCGCTTGCGTTCGGATCGAAGTAAACAGCGCCTCCGCCGGATCCCTCGCCGAAATTGACTTCATTGAGGATCTCATCCAGCCGCGCCGTCACGTCCGGGCTCAGTGGATCTTCCACATCTCCGTTATCGCGTTCGATCGTATATTTGTAGACCACCTGACCGTTCAGCGCGTAGGCGTTGTCAAAATACAGGTAACCGTTGTCCACGACCATGCCGTTGGCGATATAATTCGCCACATCGCGGGTAAACCCCTTGTTGTCTTTCAGGATAAAGGCCGCGACCCGCTCTCCGTCGTCGATCTTTTCACGCAGCGCCGCCGGGATCCCGTAAAAATCGTCCACCGTCACCGCGTTCGTATATAAGTAACAGTACTTCGTGCCGTTCGCCGCCGGGATCTCACTGTGATCCCAAGGCCAAGACCCGTCGTCCTTGATCGAATCCGGCACATTAAAATAGCTGTAGCTCGGCACGCCGTTATAGGAACCGTCAAAGGTCACATCCACATGATACCATTCCCCGTCCAGCTGTACGACATCCCAAGCATGTTCCCCGTTCTGCGTCGAATGGATGATCACACACGGGATCCCCAGCGCGTCCATGAACAGCTTGAACGTCGTCGTATTGCCGACACAGATCGCGTTATGCGTGCGGAAAACCCCGTAAGGCGTATGTGTCTCGCTCTGTCCGTCCGTGATCGGGTTCAGATTGTCGCTGCTGTAGGAGATCCATTTGACCTGCCAGTCGTAGATCGCTTTTTCTTTTTCATAATCCGTCATATCATCGGTGATCACCTCGCCGATGACTTCCACCATCTTATCGTATACGAAGCGATCCTTCGCATTCAGTTTATCCGGATTTCCTGTCTTATATGCCTCAATGACCGCCGAATCATCATAGATCTCATGTACCGTCGTTTCCGACTCGCCAAGCAGCTTGTTCATCTTATCGATCATCCCGCTGCTCTGCGCAAACATCCCGACGATCAGCACCAGGATCAGGATCTGCAGCGCCAGACCACCCTTTCCTTTACATTTTCTTTTCATTTCGCGCCGAAAATCCGCAAAATGTTCTTTCGCAAGCCGTTTTCTCTCCGCAAACGCGATCTTTTCACCTTTATCGATCATTTCTTCATCCCCCTATCCGTTTGTTCTGCTGTTTCCCGGGAAAACATCTCTGCCCGGCTTTGTCTGTCTGCCGCGAGTCTATGCCGCGTCCTGACTGTCTCCGCTGATCGCGCCGCGCAGCGCCGCCTCGATCGTGTCCGCGTCATCGCAGATGATCAGCGCCGCGTAATTGCCCTGCACAACGACCCTTGCATTGTCCAGCTTGTAGACCTCTTCCGGCTTGTAGCCGCTGAATTCGTTCCTGCGCTCCGTGATGCGGTCCTCCAGCTTCTGCTTGGCGATTGAAACATCCTCGCTTTTCTTGAGATGCAGCACCGACACCTCGTCTGCCGTGCCGCCGCTCGAAGTCTGCAGCACAGCGCCGTCGTCGATCATGTCGAACTGCACGCCGTAAAGACTGTCAAAGCTGTCATCATAAAGCTCTTCCCCATAGCTGTACCATTCGTCCAGCGTCCCCTCGGAAGCCGCCTCCTTGCACGCCTTGACGATGTCCACGCATTTCACCTGTCCTTGATTGTCCGTACCGCCGCATCCGGTCAGCATCCCCATGGCGAGCACCGCCGCCAGAAGCACCAGAACTCCTGTAAAAGCCCTGCGCGCTGCCCGCTTTCTCAAATTCTCTTGTTTCATAATGCCGTTTCTCCCCCCCTTGTGTCGGATATTCTTTATTCTACTATAATTCGACGTCGGATTCTACTCAAAAGTTTCATTATTTTGTCGATTTCCGCCCTAAAAACCCTTAAAAAATCTTTAGGATTTTTTTCTTCCGCGAGGCTTATCGCTGCGATCCCGAAAGCCTCGCTGCTCCCGCATTCCGCACAACAAAAAAGACACCCGAAAGTGTCTTCTTATCACTCTTTTTTCTTCAGCACCTGCAAGCTTTGGAGCAGGTCCTGGTGCGGGACTTCTTCCGGTACGAACCGGAACCATCCGCATATAGTCTGCAAGAGCGGCCCCATGAGCAGCGTGCCGATGAGGGTACCGATCCCGACCGGGCCGCCGAGCAGCCAGCCGAACAAAAGGACGATGCCCAAAAGCAGCACGCCGACGGCTCCAAGCGGAATCCGTACAAGGCGTTTGCTCAATCCCACCAGTAAGGCGTCTCGCGGTCCGCAGCAAAGTCCCGCGCTCATATAGACGTATTGTCCGAATCCCTGCAGCAGCAGACCGCCGAGCATGCACAGGATCCCGACGGCAAATGAAGATTGGAGCGGAACCGGATCCAAGTAATTCCACAGATCCACGATCTTGCCGACCAGCAGTGCGTCGATCAGCGTACCGACGCCGATCCGCTCCTTGAGCAGCAGGTCGATCCCGATGACCAGCAGAGACACACAGACGGAAATATTTCCGTACTGAAAGCCGAATGTGTTATGGATCCCCAGATACAAGCAGTCCCAAGGGATCACGCCGATATTGGCCTGAATGGTAAGATATAGCCCGGTCCCGCACATCGCCAGTCCGATAGCTGCCCGGATGCTGTTCACGATGACTGCCTGCCGCGTTGCATTGCAGTTCAGGGTCTGCACTTGATTCTCCGTTTGATCCTGCTTTCGATTGGTCTGATTCATGTCTGCCTGCCCGCTGTTCCTTTCTGTTTTTGTTTCTCTGAAGCTCTATTATATACCCGATTACCCGCGGTTTCAAGGATACGTCCATGGTAAAAGCCACAAGCTTTTGTTGGGGAAACCATGCAAAAAAAGTATGATGCATAAAACTGCTATCAAATCGTGATTTTCCGTGAAAAAAAGCATCCGTCGGCTCCCCGGCCGGCTCAATCGATCGCTTCGTCTTGCTCTTTTTTGTCAACAAATATATCTTTAATAAGTTTTCATCAAATTTTATACGCAATATTTTGGTTTTCTTAGCACAGGTGCCCAAATTTTATCGAAATCGGTCCGAAAAACAGGTGCCGCTGCCTCCATCTATGCTTTTTTTCAAAGGAAAACGTCAAAAGGATCTAGCCGTATGCACAATTTTACATATTTTGGATATCACATGTTTGTTGGATATCTCATGTTTGTTGGATATCTCATGTTTATTGGATATCTCAGCTGGGTGAATCTCATGTCTGTCCGATATTTCATGCTTGTCCATGTCTTTGCTGCGTATTGTTTCCGGGTTACTCAGGGTTATCCTTTGCTCTTTGTTCTGGGAGCCACACGAAAGTTTGGCTGCCTGGTTACCCGAAGTTTAGCTGCCCGGTCGCCCTGTTTTTTGTCACGAAAAAACCGTTGACTTACATCAACGGTTTTTGTGGTGCCCACTTCCGGAATCGAACCAGAGACACGGGGATTTTCAGTCCCCTGCTCTACCTACTGAGCTAAATGGGCATGTGATGAAATTGGTAAATGGTGGGCCTTCAGGGACTTGAACCCGGGACCTGCCGGTTATGAGCCGGATGCTCTGACCAACTGAGCTAAAGGCCCATATGTTTTTGTATGGTCGGGGTGGCAGGATTTGAACCCGCGGCCCACTGGTCCCAAACCAGTTGCGCTACCAAACTGCGCTACACCCCGGCACAAGTCTTTTAAAAAATTGGCAGGGGCAGTAGGAATCGAACCCACGGCACGTGGTTTTGGAGACCACTGCTCTACCAGCTGAGCTATACCCCTAGATCGTATCGGAGAAGATTCCTATTCAAATCAGCTCAAAAATTGTGGCGGAGAAGATGGGATTCGAACCCATGCGGCCCTAAACGAACCCTAACGGTTTAGCAAACCGTCCTCTTCAGCCTCTTGAGTACTTCTCCAGGCTAAACTTGCATGTTATATGGCGGAGAGGGTGGGATTCGAACCCACGGTCCCTTTCGGAATCACTGGTTTTCAAGACCAGCTCCTTAAACCACTCGGACACCTCTCCATCATGAGTTCTACTACTATCCAACGCTATTTGGTTTTTTGAAAAATGGTGACCCATCGGAGATTCGAACTCCGGACACCTTGATTAAAAGTCAAGTGCTCTGCCGACTGAGCTAATGGGTCATATAAATCCCTAAAATACTGGCTGGGGTAGCAGGACTCGAACCTACGAATGACGGAGTCAAAGTCCGTTGCCTTACCGCTTGGCTATACCCCATCGTTCAGTTCTAAAAAAATTGGTGAGCCCATAGGGATTCGAACCCCAGACACACGGCTTAGAAGGCCGTTGCTCTATCCAGCTGAGCTATGAGCCCACATTTTCAATGGAGCGGGTGATGAGAATCGAACTCACGCTATCAGCTTGGAAGGCTGAAGTTCTACCATTGAACTACACCCGCGTAATTAAGGAAGCATTACGCTTCCTCTTTTTGTTTGGAGCGGAAGACGAGATTCGAACTCGCGACCCTCGCCTTGGCAAGGCGATGCTCTACCCCTGAGCCACTTCCGCATAATTGGTCGAGGGAGATGGATTCGAACCATCGAAAGCTCAGCTAACGGATTTACAGTCCGCCCCCTTTGGCCACTCGGGAATCCCTCGATAAATGATAAATATTGGAGCTGGTGGAGGGAATCGAACCCCCAACCTGCTGATTACAAATCAGCTGCTCTACCGTTGAGCCACACCAGCAAATCGTTTAAAAAAGTTGGCGACCTGGAACGGGCTCGAACCGTCGACCTCCAGCGTGACAGGCTGGCATTCTAACCAACTGAACTACCAGGCCATCAAATCTGGTAAAATGGTGGGAGTTATAGGGCTCGAACCTATGACCCTCTGCTTGTAAGGCAGATGCTCTCCCAGCTGAGCTAAACTCCCACAGCGTCATTTTTATCTGCTCGACACATTTACTTATTTTACAGTATCTTGTCCAAAATGTCAAGCACTTTTTTCATTTTTTTCAAACTTTTTTCTGATCGGTGCCTTTCAAAAACATCGTTCAGAAGCTTGGCTCCGTTCAAGGCGTCGCCGCCTTTTCTCGAGCCGAAAACTATATTAGCATAATCAGGAAACAATGTCAACGGGAAATTTCACATTTCCCCTGTTTTTTTCGAGCTTTTTCTGTCCGGGTCCTCAGCCGCATCCCGCATAGATTGAAATTTCAACGTTGAGAGAGCATGTGCACAAGACCGGCAGATACCGCCGGTCCCGCGCGCAGTGCTTTTCCCTCGCTGCCGTTCATCCGCCGCATAGGACGCCGCCACTGCAGCATTTGCCGCAGCTTTATTTTCCGAAGCCGAACAGGCCTTTCTTGACATACGGCTCGCTGGTGATCTCATGCAGTTCGTATCCGGTCTCTGCGATGATATCTTTCAGTTTTGCCTCGTCCAGCGGTTCTTCGCTGATGATCTCGGTCTGGTTCTTCGCGTGCGACGAAGTGACTTTCTTTACTTTGAAATTGTTCCGGATCGCTTCGTTTACGTGTGATTCGCACATATTGCACGCCATGCCTGTGATGTTTAAAGTTGTCTTTGTCATTTTATGTTCCTCCGTTTTCTTTTTTATCCATATTTTTACCGCCCGGGAAAATCCGCTGCCGCCGGTCTTCCGCATGGGTCGGATTTTATCTTGCTGTTCACGTGTTTCTCCGCAGATCCATCATTTGCCGTGTTTGTGATCCCTGCTGTTGTCATACGGTCTGCACAGATTCAGCCGCAGCGCGTTGGTGACCACGCAGAAGCTGGACAGACTCATCGCCGCAGCGCCCAGCATCGGGTTCAGAGTCAGCCCCAGACCGACGAAAACGCCTGCGGCGATCGGAATGCCGATGGTATTGTAAAAGAACGCCCAAAACAGATTTTCGTGGATATTGCGCAGGGTCTGCCGGCTGAGACGGATCGCCGCCGGTACATCTGCCAGACTGCTCTTCATCAGCACGACATCCGCCGCGTCGATAGCCACATCCGCGCCCGCGCCGATGGCCGCCCCGATATCCGCGCCGGTCAACGCCGGCGCGTCATTGATGCCGTCGCCGACCATGACGACCTTGCCGTATTTTTTGAGGTCACGGATCACGCTCTCCTTGCCGTCCGGCAGTACGCCCGCGATCACCTCATCCACACCTGCCTGTCTGCCGATGGCGTTAGCGGTCTTTTCATTGTCGCCGGTCAGCATGACGACACGGATACCCATATTGCGCAGATCCTGAATTGCCTGCGCGCTGTCCTCTTTGATGGTATCCGCAACCGCGATCATACCGAGCAGTTTGCCGTCTTCCATAAACAGCAGCGGCGTCTTGCCCGCTTCTGCATAGCTTTCGGCCTGCGCCAGCAGCGTTCGGTCGGCGTCCTGGCCTTGTGCCGACTGTGCGTCGGATGTATCCTGTCTGCCGATCCCCAGCTGCTCGCTGATAAATTTCATGCTGCCGCCGAGGAGTTTCCTGCCGTCCAGCACAGCTTCCAATCCGCTGCCCGGGAGCGCCGTGAACGCGCTGACCTCCGCGATGTCCGTTTTTTGTGCCTGCGCGTGATCCAGCACCGCTCTCGCCAGCGGGTGTTCGCTCTTCGCCTCCAGAGCCGCCGCCTTGCGCAGCAGTTCGTCCGCCGAAACGCCGTCCGCCGGTACGATGTCCGTTACCTGCGGCTGGCCTTTTGTAATGGTTCCGGTCTTATCCAGAGCAACGACCGCCGCCTTGCCGGTCTCTTCCAAGGATACCGCCGTCTTGAACAAGATCCCGTTCTTGGCCCCGACGCCGTTACCGACCATGATCGCGACCGGCGTCGCCAGCCCGAGCGCGCAAGGACAGCTGATGACCAGTACGGAGATCGCTCTGGCCAGCGCGTAAGCGAAGCCTTGTCCGATCAGCAGCCAAACGATCAGCGTCACCAGTGAGATCCCCATGACGACCGGAACGAACACCCCGGATACACGGTCCGCTACTTTGGCGATCGGCGCCTTGGTCGACGCCGCGTCACTGACCATCCGGATGATCTGCGAAAGCGTAGTATCCTCGCCGACACGGGATGCCCGGCAGCGGATAAAGCCGGACTGATTGATGGTCGCCGCCGAGACCTGCGCCCCCGCTTCCTTATCGACCGGCACGCTTTCTCCGGTCAGCGCCGACTCATCGACTGCGGTGCTGCCCTCGAGAATGATCCCATCGACGGGGATGTTTTCTCCGGGTCTGACGACGAAAATATCACCTTTGACGACTTCTGCGATCGGAACGGTCACTTCATTGCCGTCTCGGACCACGGTCGCCGTCTCCGGCGCCAATTTCATCAAGCCTTTGAGAGCGTCGGTCGTCTTGCCTTTGGAGCGCGCCTCGAGCATTTTGCCGACGGTGATCAAAGTCAGGATCATGGCAGCGGATTCAAAATAGAATTCGTCCATGTAGACCATCACTTGTGCCATATCTCCTTTGACCTGCGCGTCGGTCATCAAAAACAGCGCGGCCACGCTCCAGCCGAATGCCGCCGACGCGCCGAGCGCGACCAGCGTATCCATGTTCGGCGCGCGATGCCACAGGCTGGTAAAGCCGCTGATGAAGAATTTCTGGTTGATGACCATGATGATAACGGTCAGCAGGAGCTGCAGCAGCCCCATCGCCACGTGATTGCCGTGAAACCAGGCCGGGATCGGCCAGTTCCACATCATATGCCCCATCGAAAAATACATCAGTACCAGCAAAAATCCGCTCGATGCGATCAGCCTCTTTTTGAGCAGCGGCGTCTCGGTATCCGCCAGCGCCGCCTCTTCCTCCGCGTACGCCGCGCCGCCCTCTGCCGCATTTGCTGCGGTGCTCCCGGCTTTGGCCCGGCTCGTGCCTGCATCTTTTCCTGCACCGCCGTGGTTCTTTTTGACGGAAGCCTTATATCCGGCCTTCTGCACCGCGCTGATGATGCTCTCCGCGCTCGCGGTGCCCGCCACGCCCATGGAGTTTGTCAAAAGGCTCACGGTACAGGACGTCACGCCCGGCACCTTGGAAACCGCTTTTTCCACACGCGCGCTGCATGCTGCGCAGCTCATGCCTTTTACATTAAATTGTTCCATTTTTGAGATTGCCTCCTTTTTCTGTCGTTCTGTCTATGGTCCATAGGATTCTCTGTATCGTTATTTCATCAATTTCTGCAGGGTCGCCACGAGTTCGTCGATGACCTCGTCATGACCCTCGCGGATGTCGCGCGCCACGCAGGTGCGGATGTGACTTGCGAGCAGCTCACGGTTGAACGCGTTCATCGCCGCGTTGACTGCCGCCGATTGGATCAGTACGTCGTTGCAGTACGCGTCGCTTTCCAGCATGCTCTGGATGCCCCGCACCTGACCCTCGATCCGCTTAAGCCGGTTGATCAGCGCCTTCTTTTGTTCGTCGGAACGGATCGTCGTCTTGTCCGAACAACAGCAGCATTTCTTTTCGTTTTCCATAGGATTCCCCGCTTTCTATGTGATTATCGTCTGTTTCATCAAAAAATCGATCGGATGTCCCGTTTCTGTCTCGGGATCCTTTTCGCAAATACCCCTTAGGGGTATCCTTGCACGTACATAGTATACCCCGTCGTTTTTCTTATCAAACATCTTTTTCAAAAAATGATAGCATGCAAAAAGAGGGCTGCGCCCTAACGCAAACGATCCGTTAAAGCACATCCCTCTTTCGTTTTGATCTTCAGCTCCTGCGTGTTTCCGAAATGTTCTGTCTGGTGCTTGCCTGCCCCAAACCCTACGTGAAACCAATACAGCAAACTGGGATTTTATTGTTTTTCCCTAAAGAGTGAAATAGAGTTTAAGAATATAGATATCCCTACACATACCCAAAAAGTTTTGCTCATAGTTGGCATTATATCCATCAAACCTCCCCAGTCTTCTTGTGTTACACGAAAAGCTTCAGCTGAATAAGCCGCACACACAGTTAACGCAGTTAAAGATATAGCACCAAATCTAAACCATTCTGCATTTTTATTGTTAAAAAAATGGAACCAATTTAGTAACGTAAAGATAATTGCAGAAACTCCAAAAAACAACCACATATTTTAACCTCCTTTAAATCCCGATTTGCTAAGCTAATTATACCATAACGCTCCAAAAAAAAAGATATATTTTACTTATTGATGAAATAAATTGACCGTCTTACTGCATACGCAGCGATTCGACCGAAGCGGCAGGTGAGAAGCACCCCCCTTGGCACACGCTTTGGTACAAAGTCCAGTGTGCTGCATTTTGATATTATTGTATCCGCTCCTGATATGCAAAAGCCCCATACCCAACACCTTGACGGTGCGGACATGGGACTTGATGCTTCCTCTGTTTTTTCTCTATCGCATTCCCGCTGCCTGCAGGATGGCCTCGACTGCTTCGACCGGCTCGCTGCCCCAAGTGATCTCGGTATCTTCGCACCCGGCGCTGTCCAGAAGTTCCCGTGCCTGATCGGTCCGCAGCTTTTTGTATGCGTCATCCACGAGCTCCAGCTTGTGGAGAAAATCGGTCAAGCCGTCATTTTGGTCTGCCAGCCATGTGGAAGCGGCGTCGCTGATCTCGTCCGCGTCGAGTCCGGTATTTACGCCCCAGTCCAGCAGCTCGGCGGCCGCCCGCACTGCGGACAGCGAAGATCCGGATGTCCCGACTGCAACATTCGCGTTGATCTCATCCAGGATCGGGAGCGTCAGGACCGGCTGCACATCTGCCGGTGCGTCCGGCGCGTCGGAAGTGGAGCAGGTCACGCCGTCTTCCGCGATCGTCACATACAGCTTTTCCTGCGACACATCGTAAAGGAATGAAGCTTCGCCCAAAGTCGTCCCATTCGCAGCCTGCGCTCCGACCGCAAAGAGGACCGCGCGGTTTTCTTCTTTAGAAAGCTGCACAATGTCATCTCCCGTAAAGATCCATTCCCCGGCTTTCAGCAGGGAGCCGTCCGCGTTCTCACACACCTTGGTGAAACTGCCGCCGTGCAGATAGATCGAGTCGGCGTCATCGCGCTCCAATCTGACATACACGCCGGCTCCATCGGATCCGGCCGGCGTATCCGGCTCTGACGATGGGTTGTTTTTTGCTTCTGACAGTTTCGTACATCCCGTCATAAAAACGGCGATCAGTAAGATTGCCGCGATCCGCAGCACTGCCGAAATTTTGTGGTTCTTTTTCATGTTTTTCCCCCTTCATAAAATCTCTGTTACCTCTTTATTTCTTTATTTCTCCGGTCTGTTTCGCCTCGCGGAGTGTTCTTGTGAGGATCAAGGTATAGCCGACCGTGATCAGCATCAGAACTGCGATATGGAGCAGCTGCGTTCCCGCGGTAAGACCTGTGTCATCGGCAAACGTACCGAGCGTGTTGATGGCAGAATGGGCAAGGATGCAGGGAATCAGACTTCCGCCGCGATAAAAGATCGTTACGAATAAGAAGCCTACCGTGATCGCAAAGGCGATCTGGCACAGGTTGCTTGTCAAGTCCATACCGCTGCCATTGAACAGATTGATCAGATGCCCGATGCCGAAAGTCACGCTGGAGATCACGATCGCGGATCGGATATTTTCTTTGGCGATGGCCGCAAACAGGAAGCCGCGGAAGATCACTTCTTCCAAAAACCCGACGCAAAGCATGCACACGATACGGCAGACGGTTTCCGCCGGCGAGTAATGATCCGCGACGCCGTTCCAAAGGTTTCCCGACGCTAAGATGAGCAGCGGCACATAGTAAAGGAATCGCCCCGCAGGAAACGGCGATCTGCAGAGTCCGTACCGTTTCTGCAGCTTGTTTTTTCGGATAAAGGAAAAAACAATAACAGCCTGCAAAACGCAAAAAGCAGCGCTTGCGGCGTATTCGATCCCGATGATCTTATTCAGCGGATTCGCGAAAGATTGCAGAGCGCAGTAGATCGCGATCCATACGAGCGCAAAGGTCAGCTCGTTTTTCTCATATAACTTTTTCACAATGTTTCCTCCTTTGGGGCCGATACCGCGCCGCAAGACGCCTGTTCCAACTTTATCTGTTCCAGCGTTTTTATATATAATTCAAATTATGTATAATCTGAATTATATATCGGCAAATAAAATTTGTCAAGCTGTCCGGAACAAAAATAACGCAGTGCAAACCGTTCGTTCGGTCTGCACTGCGTCTAAGCGTCTGACATTTATTGATCTTACTTTAAAATGCTGCCCTTGTCAATAGACTTTTGGCTCGCGGCTTTCACTCGCGGCTTTACACCTGCACCACGCGCAGTTCTTCGCCGAGCAGTTTTCCCTGCCCGCCGGTCAGATTGGCGATCAGCGCCCGTACCTCGTCCGCGCGCTCCGGCACACACGAAAGCTCGGCCTGCACCACATCGGTATAGGCAAGATCCTCGATCGCGAACAGCGCGCCCGCATCCGCGTTCTGCGCCGCCAGATTCTGCAGCTTCGCCAGATAGGTGTAATCCAGCGCATAGGTCAGCACACTGCGCTGGCAGACATCACAGATACCGGCTGCCTCCAGTCCCAGCTTGGCGCTGCTCGTATACGCGCGCACCAGCCCGCCGGTACCGAGCTTGATACCGCCGAAATAGCGCGTCACCACAACGACCACGTTCGTGATGCCCTGCGCGACCAGCATCTGCACGATCGGCGCGCCGGACGTGCCCTGCGGTTCGCCGTCGTCGGATCCCCACTGGATCTGCATCTTGTCTCCCAGCACCATCGCCGGTACATTATGCGTGGCGTCCTTATGTTTTTTGCGGATCGACGCGATAAAGGCCTCTGCCTCTTCCCGATCCGCGGCCGGCGCGACATAAGCGATGAACCGCGATCTTTCGATGGTCTGCTCTGCGCTCGCCTCGCCGCGCACCGTACTGTATAGCTTCATGACTCTGTCACCTCGTATTCCTTGAGCCGCTGATAGTCCGCCTCCTTGAGTTCGACGTCAAACCAGGTCCCGTCCTCACGATAGTCCATTTGGTTGACCTTTGCCTTTTCGCAGAGATAAGAGCTGACATCGCCCTTCGTGTAAGGGATCAGCAGGCAGACCCGCACTTCGTCCTTGAAGATCTGCGCCTTGACTGCCGCCAGCAGTTCGTCCATATGCGTGCCGTACTTCGCCGAAATGCTGACGCTCTGCGCGCCGAAAGCCGGGACGAGCACGTTTTCCGGGACGAGGTCGATCTTATTGAAGACCATGATCTTTTCCTTATTGCCCGCGCCGATCTCGTTCAGCACCTTGTCGGTGACCGCAATATGAAAATCGCTGTGTTCGTAGGCGCTGTCGACCACGTGCAGCAGCAGATCTGCGTAGCAGACCTCTTCCAGCGTGGCCTTGAACGCGTCCACAAGTGCATGGGGCAGCTTGCTCACAAAGCCGACCGTATCGACCAGAATGAACTGATGATTCGTGTCCAGCACCACGCTGCGCTGCTGTGTATCGAGTGTCGCGAACAGCATATTTTTTTCAAAGACGGTCTTGTCCTCTTTTTCCGTCATGGAGAGGATGCGGTTCATCAGCGCCGATTTGCCGGAGTTCGTATAGCCGACCAGCGCGACCACCGGGATCTCGCTCTTTTCGCGGCGCGCGCGCTGTACGTTCCGGGTGTTTTTGAGCTGCGCCAGCTCCGCCTTGATGTCGTACATGCGTCGTTCGATATGCCTGCGGTCGGTTTCCAGCTTTTTTTCACCGGGTCCGCGGGTGCCGATGCCGCCGCCGAGCCGAGACAGCGACTTACCGAATCCGGTCAGACGCGGCATGCGATACGCGAGCTGTGCCAGCTCGACCTGCAGCTTACCCTCTCGCGAGCTTGCCCGCGACGCGAAAATGTCCAGGATCAAAATCGTCCGGTCGATCACCCGTACGCCGACCGCGTCTTCCAGATTGCGCAGCTGCATCCCGGTCAGTTCATCGTTGAAAATGACTGTATCCGCTTCCATATTCTGCACCATTTCTGCCAGTTCTTCTACTTTTCCCTTTCCGATCAAGGTAGCTGTGTTCGGCCGTTCCAGATTCTGTATCATCTGTCCCAGCACCTCCACGTTCGCCGCCTCCGCCAGTCCTTTCAATTCTTCCATGGAATAGGAAATGTCCTCATCTGTCTGCAGACCGACCAAAATGGCACTGTATGCGTCATCTCTGATGACTTCGTTGTTTTCCGTAAATCTTAACATAATATATTCCTTGGTATACCATAAGTTCTAAGCTCTGCCTTCACCTGCGGCTCGGCGATCGCGATCGCTCGCCGGTCAGCGGGCTGTGGCTGCAAATCGCTGAGCAAGGACATTATATCATACGCCCGTATTTTATGCAATCCGGCATCGCTGCAAGGTCATGTCAAGTTATAGCGGAGCTGCGGCTGCACCAAAGCGTGCAAAGCTGCATTCTTTCTGCACGCCGCTGCTCGGTCTGCGGCATGCTCCGGTGGTCCGGCAAACACACACTGCGGCCCGCAGCCTGCCTCAGAACTCTGCCGCGTCGAGGATGCTTTCCTCCGGCACAATGACGTAGCTGTCCGGTACGCGGCCGACGATGACGGCTTCGGCGATCTGGTAGCTTCGCCGGATCTCGGCAGTCTTGTTGGTGAACGGCGCGAGCACGCGTACCTGGCTTTCCACGTTGCACTGCACATAATAGCGGGTCTGATTGATACCCTGCGTCTCAAAACCCGTGCTGCAGGTGATCTTTGTCAGGCTCAGCGGCTGCACCTTGACCGTCGCGCGAAACGGCAGCTGCGATAAGAAACGGCTGCCGGTGATCACGCCCAGATTCACCTCACAGCACTCGATCTCATCGGGATCATAATTTTCCTTTACGCCGCCCGCAAACTCCATGACAAGGCGATTTATGAGCTTTGTATCGGGTTCTATATATTGGATCGCGCCGCTGTCATCGCGTTCTACACGCAGCAGCGGTTCCTCAAACTCCTTGCTGTAAAACCCGTCTTTCAGACTTTGGTTGATCTTGACGGCCACCAGATTGACGGCGATGTCTTCCGCCGTGCCTGCGATATTCTTTCCGTAGGCGTCCTTGAACAGGCACAGGCCGCCGCCGATGACCATCAGGATGCCCAGTAAAACGATCAGGATTCTGCACTTCACACAAAAATACCCCCTCAGACAGTTTATGCTGCCCGCAGGGGGTTGGTTCCGATTTTCTGTTTCCGGGGCGGCAAGCTCCGGACCGCGGCCTCGCTTTTTCAGCAGGCTCTGGGCGGCAGGCTCTGGGCCGCAGTGTCTGCAGGAACGGTATCGTCAGGCGGTCAGAGTCTTTTTCAGATAGGGGTTCAGCACCTTGATGTAAGTGCCTTTCATGCCCAGCGACTTGGTTTCCAGAATGCCGGCGCTCTCCATCTTTTTGAGCGCGCTGACGATCACGGAATTGGTCAGCTTGTATTTGGCCGCGATCTTGCTGGCGACGATCACGTCTTCGTCCTCCTCCATCTGACCGATGATCTTTTCGAGCGCGTCGTGCTCCGAATAGGAAAGACTGCATACCGCCATGTCCACCGCCATGCGCAGATTGCGTTCCCGGATCATCTCCAACTGGTCGTTGCGCTGGATCTCCAGTCCCACGACTGTCGCGCCGTATTCGCCGATCGCCACGTCCTCATCCGAAAAAGCCTCCTGATACTTGGCCAGCAGGATCGTGCCCAGACGGCGGCCGCCGCAGACCGACGGGATGAACAGATGATACTTTTCCGTCATCGGATAATCCTCGCCCAGAATGGCCTGCAGTTCCTCGCCGAGCAGATTGACCCGCGTTTCCGGCAGTTTCAGCAGATTGCGGTTGTTTTCCTCGGAGATCTTCTCGAAACCGCGCTCGTCCATATAGGTCGAGGTATCTTCCGCGTCGGTGTAGCCCGCGCCCAGCACGCGGCCGTCGGCGGCGATGATGTAGGCGTTGGCGTTGACCAGCTCGCTCATGATCCGGCTGAGATCCGTATAGGAAAGCTTGCCGGTGGTGCTTTCGCTGAGCACCCAGTTCATTTTTCTGATTTTCTCTAAAAATTCTCTGCCCATGTTTCCGTCGATTTTCTATACAACAACGCGCGGACAACGGACTTGCCGCCCGTTCCGCACGTCGTTTCGGTTTTGTGAACTATAAGATATAACGATCCAGATCCTCCGCATGGATGGTTTCCTGGAATCTTTCCTTGACGTAATCCTCGTCGATGGTGATCTTTTCTTCTTCCATTTCCGGAATGTTGAAAGAAATGTCTTCCAGCAGTTTTTCGAGGATCGTGTGCAGTCTTCTCGCGCCGATGTTCTCGGTCTGATCGTTCATCATGAAAGAGATCGTTGCGATCTGGTCGATAGCGCCCTCGGTGAATTCCACTTCAATGCCCTCGGTTTCCAAAAGCGCTTTATGCTGCTTGATCAGCGCGTTTTCCGGCTTGGTCAGGATCTCTACGAAATCCTCCTTGCTCAGGCTGTCGAGCGTCACGCGGATCGGGAAACGACCCTGCAGTTCCGGGATCAGATCGGTCGGTTTGGCAATGTGGAACGCGCCGGCGCCGATGAAAAGAATGTGGTCGGTACGTACCGGACCGTATTTGGTGTTGATCACGCTGCCCTCTACGATCGGCAGGATGTCACGCTGCACGCCCTCGCGGGAAACGTCCGCGCCGGAAGTCATACGGGAACCGGAAGCGATCTTGTCGATCTCATCGATGAAGATGATGCCGTTCTGTTCCGCGTTTTCGATCGCTTCGTCGGTCACCTGATCCATATCGATCAGCTTCTGCGCTTCCTGCTCACGCAGGATCTTGCGGGCGTCCTTGACCTTGCAGTTTTTCTTCTTGGTCTTCGACGGCATCATATCGCCGAAAATATTGCCGATGGCGATGCTCATGCCCTCGTTGCTCATGTCGAGCTGGTTGCCCTTCGGCGTATCGGTCACTTCGATCTCGATATACTGCTCTTCCAAAAGTCCCTGGCGCAGCTGCTGGCGCACCTGTTCTCTGGCCATTTCCACGCTGTTTTCCTCCGGAGCCGCGTCCTCCTTGGCTGCCTGGCTGTCCAGATACTGCTGCTTCTGGCTGGTGTAGCCGCCGCTGTTCATGATAAAGTCGAACGGGTTCTTGCTCTGACCCGGTTTTTTCTTGTTCTTGCCCGGAATGATCGCTTCGACGATCTTTTCCTCGGCGATCTCGTCAGCGATGCTGTACTTTTCCTCCAGTTTGCTCTGCTTGGTCACGCGCATGGACGCTTCTACCAGATCGCGGATCATGGAATCGACGTCTCTGCCGACATAGCCGACTTCCGTGAACTTGGTCGCTTCCACTTTGACGAACGGCGCATCCATCAGCTTGGCCAAACGGCGCGCGATCTCGGTCTTGCCGCAGCCGGTCGGACCCATCATGAGGATGTTCTTCGGGGTGATCTCTTCTCGCATCTCATCAGAAAGCAGGCTTCTGCGGTACCGGTTTCGGAGCGCGATCGCTACGGATTTTTTGGCCTCTTCCTGCCCGATGATATATTTATCCAGTTCCGCTACGATTTCTTTCGGAGTCATGCTGTACAATTTGCTCTTTGCTGCCATGTTGGAACCTCCTTATAACTTTTCTACGGAAATATTGCTGTTCGTATAGACACAGATGGAGCTTGCGATACGCAGGGATTCGCGCACGATGGCTTCGGCGTCCATGTCGGTATTATTGAACAGCGCGTTGGCTGCGGAATAGGCAAAGTTGCCGCCGGAACCGATGGCTACAAAGTCCTGGTCCGGTTCAATGACCTCGCCGTTGCCGGAGATGACCAGCATGGATTCCTTATCCGCGACGATCATCAGCGCTTCCAGACTGCGCATGCCCTTGTCGGACCGCCAGATCTGCGCCAGGTCGACCGCTGCCTTTTTGAGATTGCCGGAGTGTTCTTCCAATTTTTTCTCGAATTTTTCCGTCAGCGCGAACGCGTCCGCTACGGAGCCCGCAAATCCGGTCACAACGGTATTCTTATAGATCTTTCTTACTTTTTTCGCACCGTTTTTCATAATGGTGTGCTCGCCCATCGTTACTTGCCCGTCACCGCCGATACAGATATCATCCGGACCGCGTCTTACCGCGCAGATTGTGGTTGCATGAAATTGTACCATCTTTCTACTCCTCCTGTTTTATTCCTTATATCCACATTTATCATTCGAACATGCATATTTCGTGGTCTTTGTGTGTTTTTCCAGTAAAAGTTCTCCGCACTGCGGACATTTGCGGTCAGTCGGTTTGTACCAGTAAGCGCGTGTGCAGGTCGGATAATTGCTGCATCCGTAAAAGATCTTGCCGGAGCGTCCGCGTTTGGCGACGATCTCGCCGCCGCAGTCCGGACATTTGACCCCGGTCGCTTTGACGATCGGTTTGGTGTTCTTGCATTCCGGATAGCCCGTGCAGGCCAGAAATTCTCCGAATCTTCCGGATTTGATGGCCATCGGCTTGCCGCAGAGTTCGCAGACTTCGTCGGTGATCTGTTCCGGCAGCTCGACCTTTTCGATCGCCTTGTCGGCAGCCTCCAATTCTTTTTCAAACGGTCCGTAAAAGTCACGGACTACCTGCTTCCAGTTTAACGTTTTTGTCTCGACATCGTCAAGCTTATCTTCCATTTCGGCGGTAAAGCCGGTATCGACGATCTCTTTGAAGTATTCTTCCATCAGCTGCGTGACCAGGAATCCCAGATCCGTCGGCACCAGCACTTTCTTTTCGCGGCCGATGTATTTTCGCTCCAAGATCGTGGCGATGATCGGCGCGTAGGTACTCGGGCGGCCGATGTTCTTTTCTTCCAATTCCTTGACCAAGCTGGCTTCGGTGAATCGGGCCGGCGGTTCAGTAAACTTCTGTTCCGGCAGGATTTGCTCGGCCTTCAGTTCTTCCCCCTCCGCCAGTTCCGGCAGCAGTTTATCCTTGTCCTCGTCGAAGTTCGGTGAATAGACCTTCTGATAACCGTCGAAGATCAGCTTGGAACCGGATGCTTTGAGTCCGTAACCGCCGTTCGCGATGCTGACCTGCATGCTGTCAAACACCGCCGGCGCCATCTGGCTGGCCAGAAAGCGGGTCCAGATCAGCTTATACAGGCTGTATTGTTCCTTGGTGAGTGAATCCTTGATGGATTCCGGGTCCAGGGTGATCCGGCTCGGACGGATGGCTTCGTGCGCGTCCTGGATATCTTTTTTCTTATTCGTGTAAAGATTGTTCGCGGTATAATTCTTTCCGAAATTCTCCTCAATATACGCATGTGCCATGGCTTTGGCTTCTTCGGAGATCCGCACGGAGTCGGTTCGGATGTAAGTCACCAGACCGACGGTCCCCGCGCCCTTGACTTCTACGCCCTCGTAGAGCTGCTGTGCGACCATCATGGTCCGCTTGGTCGTGAAATTCAGCTTGTTGGCAGCATCCTGCTGCAGGCTGCTGGTCGTGAACGGCGCGAACGGTCTGCGCTGCCGCTCCTTGCGGGCGATGCTCGTCACCGTATAGGTTCCGGCGTCCAGATCGGCCAGCACGCGGTCGGCCTCTTCTTTGCTCGTCACATTGAGTTTTTTGTTCTGATATTCCGCGGCTTTTGCCGTAAAGACCTTTCCTTTTTTGAATTTGACCTGGATGTTCCAGTATTCCTGCGGCACAAAACGTTTGATCTCGTTTTCGCGGTCGCAGATGATCTTCAGCGCCGCGGACTGCACTCTGCCCGCGCTCAGTCCCCTGCGGATCTTACGCCACAGAAGCGGACTGATCTGGTAACCGACCAGACGGTCCAGCGCGCGTCTTGCCTGCTGCGCGTCCACCAGTCCGATGTCGATGGCGCGCGGCGCTTTCACCGCTTTTTTGATCGCGTCTTTGGTGATCTCATTGAATACGATCCGGCACGGCTGCGCGGGATCCAGTCCCAAAAGGTAAGCCAGATGCCAGGAGATTGCTTCTCCCTCGCGGTCCGGGTCGGTTGCGAGATAGATCTTGCCGGCTGCCTTCGCCTCTTTTTTCAATTCCTTGATCAGATCGCCCTTGCCGCGGATCGGGATATACTGTGGTTCAAAATCGTTTGTCACATCAATGCCCAGCTTACTCTTCGGCAGGTCTCGGACGTGACCGACGGAAGCAATGACCTTATAGGATGAGCCGAGATATTTCCCGATCGTCTTCGCTTTGGACGGGGATTCCACGATCACCAGAGTCTTTTTGGCAGCGCTCGTCTTCGCCTTGCTCTTTGCTGTGCCTGTCTTGCCTGCCGCTGTCGTCTTTTTCGCTGTTTGAGTTGCCATGGTTCCTCCACAAAATGTTATTTTCCTACTTTTATGATTGATATTTTGCTGTACACACAAATCAGTATCCTCATAAAAACATATATTAGTACGAAATTCAACATTTTGCAATAAAAATTTTTCCGAAATGGTAGGCAACCAGCCCTTTGATCTCCAAAACCCCGAGGATCCCGGTAATATATACGGGATCTTTTCGCAAAACTCCACACAAAAAATCGATGCTGGTCTCTCCCTGTTCTTTTACCAGACGATAGACCGCCTGTTCATCCGCGCCCAGCTTCTCGGTTTCTTCCGCCGCCAGCATCGGCGCGATCCCCATACCGAGGAAAATATCGTCGATCACGGCGACCGGCGCCGCGCCGTCGGTCAGAAGTTTATTGCACCCCAGACTGCAGGCGCTGGTGATGTTGCCGGGGACCGCATAGATCTCCCGCCCGAGCGCCGCCGCGTGTTCCGCTGTGATCAGCGCGCCGCTGTTGGTCCCGGCTTCCGCGACAACGGTCGCTTCGGCAAGACCCGCGATGATGCGGTTTCTCTGTGGGAACGTGTACGGTCTGGGCTGCATGCCGGGCGGAAACTGGGAAAGCAGCAGACCTTTTTGCGCGATCTCTTCGTAAAGCTGCCGATTCTCTGACGGGTAGCAGATGTCCACGCCGCTTCCCAGCACTGCGATGGTTTTGCCGCCTGCGCGCAGAGCGCCCAGATGTGCGAAGCGATCGATGCCTTTCGCCATGCCGCTGATCAGGACGATCCCGTTCTGCGCGGCGGTCTTTCCGATCTGCATGGCGACCCGCTTGCCGTATTCGCTGCATTTGCGGGAACCGACCACCGCCAGACCCCGCTGCTGCAGCAGGGAAAGATCGCCGATGCCGTACAGCGCCTGCGGCGGGTCCGGTATCGGGCGCAGCATGGCCGGGTAACGGGGATCTTCCTTGGGGATCGTTTCGATCTTCAAAACCGGCTTCATGCTTCGTCCCCCTCTTCAAAGAAACGGGTGTACTGCAGCGCTCCTGCCAGATGCGGCTGTCCGATGACCGCGTCGCCCTGTACATCCGCGATCGTCCGCGCCAGTTTCAATATTTTATGGTAACGCCGCGGACTCAGATGGTATCGCTCATACGCCAGACGCAAAAAAGCTTTTCCGGCTTCATCCGGCGTGCAGAATTCCTGCAGCTGGGCTTCGTGCATGGCGGCGTTGCAGCGGACGCGGCTCCCGGCAAAACGTTTTTTCTGTATCTCGCGTGCACGCAGGACTTTTTCACGCATCTCGGCAGAGGAGCCTGTCGTCGGCGCATGCAGCGCTTCGTAGTCTGCCCGCCGGATCTCCACGCACATATCGATGCGTTCGCAGAGCGGCCCCGACAGATGCGCGCGATATTTGTCGATCTGCGTACGGCTGCAGCTGCATGGGTGCGTTTCATCACCCAGATAGCCGCAAGGGCAGGGGTTCGACGCGGCGACCAGCGAAAACGCCGCCGGGAACACATAGCGCTGTCCGCGCCGGAGCAGCCGGATCTCGCCCTCCTCCATCGGCTGCCGCAGCAGTTCTGTTTTTTGACGTCCGAATTCCAGAAATTCATCCATAAAAAGGATCCCGTTATGTGCCAGCGAGACCTCTCCGGGCTGCGGGTCGCTGCCGCCCCCGAGCAGCCCTGCCGGTGTGATCGTGCGGTTCAGTTCCCGAAACGGCCGTCTGCGGATGATCGGCGTGTTTTCGTCCAATTTACCGGCGACCGAATAAATCATGGAGGTTTCCAGCTGCTCCGCCTGTGTCATTTCCGGCAGGATCGTCGGGATCCTGCGGGCCAGCATGGTCTTGCCGGTTCCCGGGGAACCGATCAGCAGGATCCCATGTCCGCCGGAAACGGCCGTGACGATAGCCTCCTTGGCTGCCGGCTGTCCTTTGACATCCGCAAAATCCAGCTCCGTGCTCTGCGCGGCGTCTCCCGCAAAGATCTCGGTCGCCCGCGCGCCTTGCGGCACATGCTGCGGACCCTCGCCCGGTTTTGCTTTTTCTCCGCGCAGCACGGAGATCAGCTGCCTGAGGTCCCGCACCGCAAAAACGGTCGTTCCGGAATCTCCGGCTGCCAGACCGGCTTCCCGCAGGTTTGCCTGAGCCAGATAGACCTCCCGCATATTGCCGTTGAGCCCGCACATCATCGGCAAGACGCCGCGCACGCCTTGTACTTCTCCGCTCAGGTTCAGTTCTCCGAGAAAGGCTCTGCCGACCAGTGCCTCCTGCCGGATGAGCCCCTGCGCCGCCAGGATCGCGACCGCGATCGCCAGATCATAATGACTTCCGCTCTTTCGTACCCACGCCGGTGAAAGGTTGACCGTGATCCGCCCTTTTGGGTACGTGAAGCCGCTGTTGAGAATGGCCCCGCGCACGCGTTCCGCGGACTCCTTGACGGCGGTATCGCCCAGACCGATCACGTGATAGGCCGGAAGCCCATGTTCCGCGGCAGCCTCCACCGTCACTTCCATACCGCGGATTCCCGAAAGCCCGGCTGTTTTGGTGATTGCAAGCATGTTCGTTTCCTCCTTGTTCCTCCGTTTCCCTGTAAATTTCTCGCTACATTGCCAGGCCGGTCAGGTGTTCGGCATAGATCTCGATCACCGCAAACTCCACTTCCCGGTAGGACACCTCTGCCCCTAAGTCAGAGCCTATACCAGATTCCTGCTTGGATTTCAGAACGCGCCCGAAAGCGTTCGCCTGCAGGAAGACCTGCGCGGCCGCACGCATATGGCGCTGCTTCTGCCGGTTGACTGCCTCCCGTCCCGCACCGTACGTTTGGCTGAAACGCGTTTTGACTTCCACAAAGGACAGCAGTCCGTCCCGCTCCGCAATGATGTCGATCTCTCCCAGACGGCAGGAAAAATTACGCCGGATGATCCGATATCCCCGCTGCAGAAGCAGCAGCTCCGCCAGATCTTCCCCGGCTCTGCCGATCTCCTTGCGATAATCCCGCTTGTTTTTCTTCTCTTCCATCGTTACACACCTCGTCTTCATTGTTTTTCTAAATGCTACATTATTTTACATTTAATGTCAATATGTTTCAGGGAATTTTTTCTATATTTTGTGCAAGGATCTTGGGTCCTCTTCAAAAGCGGTACAAGTGACGTTGCCTCGTTGTAATTTTTTTTGAGGCAAAAGAAAAAACGCAAGAAAGACCTTAAAACCCGTGTTGAACTTTGTCGAACCAGGTAGGTCGTTGCGTTTTTGAAAAAGTCTTTTTAATTTACGCAAGGAATTCCTCAACTCTCAGCGGCTGCCGCGCAGCCATGCTGCCAGCCGCCGGCGCAGCGGCACAGCCGGGGCGGCGCCGTCTTTTTCCTCGAAGAGCAGGGTGCGGATCGCATAGGCTACGCCCTCTTCCTCATTGCTCAGTGTCACGCAGTCCGCAGCCGCTTTCACATCGTCCGTCGCGTTTCCCATCGCGACGCCGAAGCCGCATTTCGTGATCATCGCCTTGTCATTGGGACTGTCGCCGAACGCGATGACCTGATCCAGTCCCAGACCCAACCGACGGCAGACCTCCGCCAACGCGCTGGCCTTGCTGGTCGTCTCCCCGCCGATCTCCACGTTGTGATGCGTGGACGAGGTCACGGTCATATGCGGCAGCGCAGCCAGCCGCGCCCACATCGCCATGCGGTCCTCCTGCGACGCGAAATGAATGTTGATGTTCTCAATGCACGCGCGGTGCTCCCGCAGCAGGTCGTAGATGCCGTCCACCGGGATCCGCGTCCGCAGCACATATTTGGCGCTCATAAAATCCGAACCGTTTTGCGCGAGGTCATCATACACGCTGCGGTCGATATAAGCCTTGCCGCCCGTAAAGACCTCGACCGGATGCCCTGCCTGCGGCAGGATATCCAGTGCCGCCTCCACCGCCGCAGGGTGCAGATAATCGGAATAAAGGAATTCCCCTGTCGCCGCGTCGGAAATATGCGCGCCGTTGGAGGTGATGATATACTGCAGACCCTCTATCTGCTTCACGCGCTCCGGGAGCGCGGCGTAGACCCGTCCGGTCGCGATGACCACGTGGATCCCGCGCCGGATCGCTTCCTCCAGCGTTTCTTTGGTCCGCCGGGTCAGACCGCTGCGCGTCAGCGTCGTACCGTCCAGATCCAGCGCGATCATGCGCAGCGTGTGAAAGTCAAGATCAAACACAACGCGGCTGTCAAGCCCCGCGCAAAGCTGCGGGACCGTTTCCCGCTTGTTGTTCCGATTGCTTGTCATCACTGCTTTCCCGCCTCCAGACAATCCAAAAATTCCTGATTATATCTGCGCACCTGCTTCATGGTCGCCGAGCCGTCGTGACCCGGGTAGATCGTGTACTCGTTCGACCAGCGGTCGATCACCTCCCGGCAGGAGCGGATCATGTCCGCCTGGCTGCCGTCCGCCAGATCGGTCCGCCCCAGATCGGTGTCGAAGATCGTGTCCCCGGTGAACACGACCTTGCTCTTTTCCGAAAGAATACAGATCGAACCGCGCGTATGTCCCGGCGTATGATAGACCCGGAGGATCTCCCCGTCCAGATCGATCTCATCCCCATCCGCGAGCAGACGGTCGACCGGCTGCCGATAGACAAACGCATCCTGCCCGTGCATCATGACCGGACAGCCGAAATGATCGCGGATCTTTTCCACACCGCCCACATGATCGTAATGATGATGCGTCAGGATCACGCCCCTCATCACAAATCCTTCTTCTTCGATATAAGAAATAAACCGTTTCGGCTCATAGCCCGGATCGATGACATAACAGCTTTCGCCGCCGCTGCGGCTGATCACATACCCGTTGCTTTCCAGACTTCCGCCGATGAATCGTTTGATCTTCATGATAATACCTGACTTTCTGCCTTTCCGTTTCATTTTTTCGGCGCGTCCCGAAGATCCTCGCTCCGCGCCCGTTTCACATTTTACATTGTACATGAAATAGGTAAGACTTGCAAATTATAAATAATGTGTTAGAATATATTCATTATCAGATTCCGGAAAAATCTTAGCGCTTTGTAAGTGCGCCGGGGATCCATGCGGGAGGTTTGTATGAAAATAGCCATTGTCGGAGCCGGCAAGTTGGGGATGAAAGTGACCAACGCACTCGTCGGCGGCGACCATTCCATTACCATTATCGATAAGAACGAAGCTGTGATCAACCGCATCGCGCAGCAATACGATGTCATGACCGTTGTCGGCAACGCGAAGCAGGTCAGCCTGCTCAAGAAAAATTCCATCAACACGTTTGATTTTCTCATTGCCTGTACAGACAGTGACGAAAAAAATATGATCATCGCCTCTTTTGCCAAAAAAATGGGCTGCTCCAAGGTCATCGCCCGTGTGCGCGATCCGGAGCATATGAACCAGATCGACTTCATCAAAGAAACGCTGCACATTGACCATATCGTCAATCCGGACCTTTCCATCACTCTGGAGATCTACAAATATCTGGTCGAAAAATACACCCTGACCAACGGGATCTTCTCCAGCGGCAAGGTTGCCATGGTGCAGTTCAACGTCCGCAGGATGAGCCGCCTGATCAACCTCACCATGCGTCAGGTACCGAAGCTCCTGCCGAACATGCTGATCGTGGCCATCTCCCGCAACGGCAAGATCATCATCCCGCACGGTGATACAGCCGTCGAAGATCACGATACCGTCTATCTGATCGGAGAAAAAAGTGAGATCACCGAACTGCACAACCGTGTCTATGAGCGCGGCAAATATACCAATCTGCAAAAAGTCATGATCGCCGGCGGCGGTAAAACCGGGTTCTATCTGGCCAAACGGCTTTCGGAATTCGGCATCGCCGTCAAAATGATCGAAAAGGATAAAAACCGCTGCTACTATCTGTCTACCCATCTGGACGATGTCATGGTGCTCCACGGCGATGCAACGGACAAATCGCTGCTGGAGGAGGAAAATCTTGACGAGATGGACGCTTTCGTGGCGGCGACCGGACTCGACGAGGAAAATCTGCTGCTGGCGCTGATCGCCAAGCAGGCTAAAGTGGAAGACGTCATCTCCAAGGTCAGCCGAGAAAGCTACAAAGATCTGATCGAACAGATGGGCATCGACATGGTGCTGAATCCGCTCGATATCGTCGCCAGTACCATCCTGCGCTATATTCAGGGCTCCAAACGCATCATTTCTTCCCTGCTGATCCAGGGACAGGCAGAGATCATGGAGATCATTGCGACCAACGATATGAAACTTGCCAATATCCCGCTGCATGAGATCGAGCTGCCGGACGGCGTGCTGATCGCCGCGATCCACCGCGGCAACAAGGTCATCATTCCGAACGGGCAGACTATGATCCAGGAGGACGACAAAGTCACGATCTTCTGTCTGCTCTCCGACATCGGCGAATTGGAAAAGCTGATGACCGTGAAACGCGGATTTTTGGGGCAGCGTTAAACCGATTCCCTAAAAGAAAGGATGTCCATGAACAGTCGATTTCAGAATCTGGTCCGGATCCAAGGCGCTCTGCTCCTGATCCTGGCCGTTTCGATGCTGCTGCCGCTTTTTCTGGCGGTCGCTTATCACGAAAACAGTTCCATGCAGGCTTTTGCCGCGGTCCTCGCGGTATGTCTGCTGATCGGGCTCATCATCCGACAGTTCTGCAAACCATCCCGGGTAAAAATGAAAGTCCGGGACGGTTTTCTTGTCGTGTCGATCAGCTGGCTGCTGTGTTCTGTGATCGGCGCGCTTCCGTTCTGGCTGTCCGGCTCGATCCCGTCCGCCGCGGACGCGTTCTTTGAGTCCTGCTCCGGTTTCAGCACGACCGGCGCCTCGATCCTTTCCGATATCGAAGCGCTGCCAAGATCGATCCTGTTCTGGCGTTCCTTTACGCACTGGCTGGGCGGCATGGGGATCGTCGTCTTCGTGATGGCGCTGCTCCCGGTGCTCGGCATCAGCGGACAGATCGCGGCCAACGCGGAAACTCCCGGCCCGACGAAGGACAAGCTGACCGCGCATTTTTCAGACACTGCCCGCAACCTCTACCTGCTCTATCTGGGTTTTACGCTTGCGGAGGTACTGCTCCTCAAGCTCGGCGGCATGAGATTTTATGACGCATTCATCCATAGTTTCGGCACCATCGGAACCGGTGGATTTTCCAATTACAACGACAGTGTCGGGCACTTTGACAGTCCGTATATCCAGATCGTCATCCTGATCTTCATGATCCTGGCCGGTATGAATTTTAACCTGCTCTATCTGGTCAGGAGACGCGGGCTCTCGCTATTGCTGCGAGATGAAGAAACACGCTTTTATCTTTCGGTCATGGGTGCCGCGGCGCTGCTGGTCTTCGCTGCCAATCAGGTATTTTCGCATTTCCGGCAGCCGCTGCAGTCGCTGCTGGACAGCGCCTTTCAGGTCGTATCCGTCATGACGACGACCGGCTACGCAACCGCCGATTACGACATCTGGCCGACCTTTTCGCGCATGGTCATCCTCTGTCTGTTCTTTTTCGGCGGCAGTTCTTCCTCCACTTCCGGCGGAGTCAAATGCGTCCGTGTCCTGGTCTGCCTGAAACTGATACGCCGGAGTTTTTCTCTGCGGCTGCATCCGAACCGCATCGTGCCGATCACGCTCAATGATACGGAGCTTCCGACCGAGGTGGTGATCAAGATCACAAATTTTGTACTGACTTATATCGCGGTGATCTTTGTCGGCACCCTGCTGATCTCGGTGGATGGTCTGGACTTTATTACCAGTTTTTCTGCCGCGGCGACCTGCGTCGGCAACATCGGTCCGGGCTTCAACCTGCTGGGACCGACCTGCAATTTTTCGATCCTTTCGGACTTCTCGACTATCGTATGCGCGTTTCTGATGCTGGCGGGAAGACTGGAACTGATCACGGTTTTCGCTTTGTTCTCAAAGTATTACTGGAATCCGAACAAAACAAAGTAGAGAGGCTTTGTCATGCATATCAATTTTCGTGTATTCATTAAAATACTGGGGATCCTGACCCTGCTGGAAGGGCTTTTTATGATGCCCTGCGCAGCTGCGGCGATCCAGTTCGAAGAGTGGGCGGCAGCTTCCCCTCTTTTTGTGGTCGGCCTTTTTTGCATCTGCGTCGGCTTTGTGATCCTGACTCAGTTCCATTTTTATAAGATCCACCTGCATTTTTATGAGGGCTATCTGATCGCCTGCTTCAGCTGGATCTACTGCTCCGTGATCGGCGCCCTTCCGTTTTATTACTGCGGACAGGATCTTTCGTTCATCAGCTGCTACTTTGAATCGGTGGCAGGCTTTACGACGACCGGCTGCACGGTCTTTGATCTCGATCTGCTGCCGCGCTCCCTGCTTCTTTGGAAATCCGTTTCCAACTGGCTGGGCGGTATGGGGATCCTCGTCCTGCTCGTCTCGATCTTCCCGGCGCTGGGGATCAGCGGACAGTCCATTGCTTCGGCGGAAGCGACCGGCCCGACCCTCGAAAAGATCGGCAGCCATTTTTCCGATACGGGAAAATTCCTCTACACGACCTATATCGTGTTTTCGGCGACAGAATTCATCCTGCTCTCGCTGGGGCCGCTGAGTCCGTTCGACGCACTGATCAACACCTTCAGCAGCATCAGCACCGCCGGACTCGTGATCACGTCCGATACGACCGCTGCTTTCAGTTCCACCTATGTGCGGGCGGTCATCATGCTGTTCACGATCCTTTCTTCCCTAAACTATACGCTTTACTATGCTATGCTCAAGGGTGATTTTCGCTCGTTTTTCAAGAATATCGAGGTACGCGGCTTCGGTATCATCATCTCTGCCGCGACGCTGCTGGTCGCCTTTTCCCTGTGGATCACGGGCACCTATTCCAGCCTGTGGCAGGCAGTCAAGGACGGACTCTGTCAGGTAGTTTCCTTTATCTCTACCTCCGGTTATTATGTATGCAATTATCCGGAATGGCCGACCTTTACGATCGTGGTGCTGTTCAGCCTGCTGTTCATCGGCGGCTGCTGCATGTCCACTTCCGGCTCGCTGAAAGTCTTCCGGATCATCGTGCTGCTCAAGCTGATCAAGCGCGGCATTTTCAAACAGATCCATCCCAACGCCGTTAAAGCGGTCGTCCTCGACGGCAAGGCGGTTTCGGCAGACAAGGTTTCGGCGATCACGACGCATATCCTGCTGTTTTTCGGCGTGTTCTTCTTTTCCTGCCTGATGCTGTCGCTGAACAACTTTGATCTGGAAACCACGCTGTCGACCGCGCTGGCAGTGTTCACCAATACCGGCATGGCCATGGGCGAGGCCGGATGCAGCGGCTACTTCGGTATGTTCAACGGCTTCTCGCAGATCTTCATGACGTTCCTGATGATCGCCGGAAGGCTGGAGATCTACGCCGTTCTGCTGCTGTTCTCCCGGACGTTCTGGAGCCTGGACCGCGTAAAAACGCTGTAGTCCGCACCGCGTGCAAAAGTCCGGATCGCGCGTATAGGATCCATGCAAATGCATAAACTAGCAAAAACAAAAAGACGCTGCAAAGCGTCTTTTTCTTACTTCGGAGGTTTGGTCATGCTTGTAAAAGATCTGATGTCATCCTATATCACTTCGGTCCGCGCCGAAGATCCCGCAGAAGCCGTTATCGCGCGTATGCGCAGTGAAAATGTCGGCCTGATCCCGGTCTGCGATGTGCAGAACCATCTGCTGGGCGTGATCACCGACCGCGACATCCTGATGCGCGACGGTTTTGGTAAAACCGCGCAGGCGATCATGACGCCCGACCCGATCACCACATCGCCCAAAGAGGACGTCCACGCCGCCGCCCTCAAATTCTCCGCGCACGGCGTGCGGCGGCTTCCGGTCGTGGAAAACGAAAAGCTGGTCGGCATCCTATCTCTCAAAGATCTCGCCAAGAAGCGCATTTTCATCGCGGAGATCGGCCACATCATCTACGAGATCAGTAACCGCTGATCCTCCCCGCTACAGATGCGCGAAGATCTCCGCGCCTTTTCCTTTCAGCCAGCGGTACAGCAGGATGCTCAGAACGGCGTTGATGACGCTGAACACGGCAAGGTAGGCGTCTCCGCCCAGACGATGGCCAAGGAGCAAGAATACCCCGGCGATGATCGCCGCGTAAGCCCAGCCGCCGAACAGAGAAAGCATGACGCCCATGCTCTGTTTGATCGGTGTGATCTCTCTGGTCCAAGTCAGGTTCGGACGTTTCAGATTGATGAAGAGACCGAACTGCGCCGACAGCAGAACGTACAATAAGGTCATGGCCAGCAGCAGGATCGCGGTCAAGGCCGAACCCTGCAGAACGATAAGGACACAGATATCGCAGAACAGCACCGGGATCCCGGTCAGGATCAGATGGACGGAAAGCTTTGCCCGCAGCGCCTCCCATGCCGGGACCGGCAGTGACTGCGCGATCCAGATATTCTTTCCCTCCAGAGAAACGGACGGCGCGCTCATATCGTTCGCCGAAGCCGCTGCACAGACTGCCGCTCCGAACAGGATCGGAGCTGTATTGCTGCCGTACTCGAAGACACTGTACAAAAGATCCAGCACTTCCGGCCCTTTGACGAGTATCAGGATACCCGCGATCGGAAGCAGGATCACGCCCAGTCCGCAGTTCAGCATATAATTGGGACTCGCAAAAAACCGGGCAAACTCTTTTGCGCGCATCGCGCCCGAAACCGTCCTGCGCTTCGTGCTTTTTTCCCGGTAGACCCGCCTTGCTCCCGCTGTCTTTGCCGTCGCAATGCGGATGAAGCTCCGCGACAGTACGTAAAATACCACCGCCAGCAGGGCCGCCGATGCCGCCGCCATGATCAAGGCTGCGCCCAGATCCCCGGTCCCGGCCATCCCCAAAAGATAGAGCGGATAAGCCGCGCCGCGCAGGCTGCTGCCGATCTCCTCGGCATTCGCCACCAGATCTGCAATGATCTCGTTTGCCCGGAAGCAGAGCAGATAATAGCCGGCAAAAAATATAAGAGAAACCAAAACTGTGACAAAACTCCGGTTTTTGAGCTTCTGACTGATCTTCGCCACAGCCCAGCCAAAGACGCAGGACAGGACCAGCACCAGGACGGAAACGATCACCAGCAGGAGCAGCGTACCGATCAGGATACGAACGCTGAAACGGCCCGCGACATAATAAACGATGAGCGCCGGAAGCAGCACGACCGCGGAAAACATCAGCCCCATCAGATACACACCGGTCAGGCGCGCCGCCAAAATGCTGCGCACCGGGATCGGCATGGACAAGAGCAGATCGTTATCTTTGGCCTGATACAACCCGGAAAAGGTATTGAACACGCTGCCGAACACGCCCAGCGCCAACGCCATGATCGTAAAGATGGCGAAGTAGAACCAGCTCATGCCGACGGCTTCCAGCGGGCCGCAGATCACAGCAGCCAACACTCCGAACATCCCGCCGATCACGCCGACCATCAGCAGTACATACAGCAGGATCAGCGCGATGCGGGCTGCCTTGGAACGAGCCTTGCCTTTTTTCTGATCAAAGAAGAAAGATTTGTTCAGCTCCAGCATCTGTTTTTTTAACAAGATCTTCAGCATGACTCTCCCTCCAGTTCCAGGAAAACTTCTTCCAGAGAGTCGTCGCCTTTGACTTCTTCCATCGTGCCGGAACGGATCAGCCGGCCGCCCTTGATGATCGCGACCTTATCACAGAGTCTTTCGGCAACCTCCAGCACATGCGTGGAGAAAAAGATCGCGCCGCCGCGGTCACAAAGTTCACGCATCATCTCTTTGAGCAGATGCGAGGCTTTCGGGTCCAGTCCCACAAACGGTTCATCCATGATGATCAGTTTCGGTTCATGGATCCAGGCGGAAATGATCGCCAGCTTCTGTTTCATGCCGTGGGAATAAGCGGAGATCGGCTGTGCCAGATCCGCGGTCAGTTCAAACAGATCCGCATAGCGCCGGATCCGTTCCTGCCGTTCTTCCGCTCCGACGCCGAAGATATCGGCGATAAAGTTCAGATACTGGATCCCGGTCATAAAATCATACAGATCCGGATTGTCCGGGATGTAGGCGATCTTTTTCTTGCAGTTCAGCGGATCCTCCGTGATGGAGACCCCGTCGATCTCAACGCGCCCTTCCTCAAACGGCAGGATCCCGACGACGGATTTGAGGGTTGTCGTCTTGCCTGCGCCGTTATGGCCGATAAAGCCGTAGATTTCTCCGGCCTCGATCGTCAGCGACAGATCATCGACCGCTTTTTTCTCCCCGTATTGTTTTGTCAGATGTTCGATCTTCAGCATAAAATATTACCCCTTTCTTTCTTCGTCTGCTTCCGCAAAATCCGGATGCAGCTTTTCGATCTCCCGGCTCTCCTCCGTGCCGTTTTCCGCCGGTGTCAATCCGGTGAACGGCTTCTCTGCAGATGTGATGACATAAACCATACCGCGGAAGATCTCCCCCAGCCGCAGCGCGATCTCTTCGTCGCTGAACGTGCAGACCCGTGCCGCGCACAAGACACACAGCCCGTAAGTATAGGTCCACATCTGCTGGAACAGATGTCCTGCCTGCTCGCGCGAAGCATGATAGTCGCGCATGATGATGCGGATATCGTCTTCCATACCGAACGGCATGATCTGAACTGCCTCCTCAAAGTTTTCCGCTTTTTGCGCGCTGTTCATAAACAGCAGCCGAAAAAGCTTTGGATTTTCGGAAGCGAATTTCACCCACTGCATCCCCCGCTTTTTGTAGGCCGGCGTATAGGCTTCGGCGATCTTCATGTAGGCGTCGAACCGCTCCTTCGCTTTGACGCGAACGGCCTGTTTCAGATCCTCCATATCCGCAAAGACTGTAAAGATCGGCCGCGCCGAGCTTCCCAGGCGGGCACCCAATTCCCGCGCGGTCAGCGCTTCCATGCCGTTTTCACAGACGATCCGGAATGCGGTGTCGAGGATTTCTTCTTTCGTAAATTTCGGTTTCGGCGGCATCACGCACCATCCTTTCTGCATATCGATCCTGCAATACCCCTTTTGCTTCGTTTCGTTTTATCCTCCATGTTTTGAAACAAATGTTTTGCAACATCTGTTTTAAATTCTAGCAAAGAAAAAGCTCCTTGTCAAGAGCTTTTCAATCCTCCAGGATCGCAAAGTCGATCTGCCGTTCCGCAGGCCGCGCGTCCAGTACGCGGATCCGCACGCGCTCGCCGAGCTGATACGGACGTCTGAGGTCACGCGCAAAAGCCATGCCTTCGACGGTGTTCGGAAGCTCGACATAGACGCCGAATTCCGTTACGCCGCTGACGATCCCTTCCGCTTCTTCGCCGATATGATCCAGCATATACTGGCATTTTTTGAGTTTATCGACTTCTCGTTCCAGTTCCTGCGCCTTGCGTTCGGTGCGGGAGGAAATATCCGCGGCTTGCACGACGTCATCCCGGTATTTTGCGAGTTTCGCCTCGGTCATGTGATTGTTGACGGATTCCTTGATGATGCGATGGATCATCAGATCCGGATAGCGCCGGATCGGCGATGTAAAGTGACAGTAATAGCGGAACGCCAGGCCGAAATGTCCGCCGCATTCCGGGCTGTAATAGGCCTTTTTCATCGTCCGCAGCATGACGCGGTTGACCACACCCTCATAAGGTTCGCCTTCAATGGCCGCGATGACGTCCGCCAGTGTCTTCGGGTAGATGTTGTCCGGATTGCCTTTGAGGTGGATCCCAAAATTCATCAGGAAAGCTTTTAAGTCCATCATTTTCTCAAGGTCCGGCTTTTCGTGCACGCGATAGACAAACGGATAGTTCATCCAGAAAAAATGTTCCGCTGCGGTTTCGTTGGCGATCAGCATGAACTCCTCGATCATACGGTTCGCGCTGCGGCGCTCTGCCGGATGGATCGATGTCGGATGTTCGTTTTCGTCGAGCTCGATCTCCGCTTCCGCAAGATCAAAGTCCAGACTTCCCTGCTGCTTCCGTTTGTGCCGCAGGATCTGTGCCAGTTCTCCCATCGTGCGGAGATCGTCCAGCAGGAACGCATATTCTTCACGCAACACCCGCATATGTTCCGCTTCCGTCTGCCTGCCGCCATCCGCGGGATCCTCGGGCAGCTCCGTATCTTCCAGCAGATCTGAAACATCGTCATAAACCATGCGCGCTTTGGAGCTGATGATCGATTCCCTGATCTCATGATCGACGACCATCCCCTGCGCATCGATCTCCATGATACAGGAAAGCGTCAGACGATCCTCTCCCGCGTTCAGGCTGCAGATACCGTTGGAAAGCGCCTTGGGCAGCATCGGTATCACACGGTTGATCAGATAAACACTGGTGCCGCGCTTCAGGGCTTCGCGGTCCAGCCAGCCGTCCTCTGCCACATAATGACTGACGTCCGCGATGTGAACGCCGAGACGGTAATTGCCGTTCGCAAGTTTCGAAACCGATACCGCGTCGTCCAGGTCCTTGGCGTCCGGCCCGTCGATCGTAAAGATCGTTTCTTCGCGCAGATCCAACCGCCTTGCGATCTCCTCCGCGGTGATCTCCTCTTTGGCGCGCGCTTTGGTCTCCGCGTTGACACGGCTCGGAAACGTCTGAAACAATCCGTAGCTGCGGATCATGCCGAGCACGTCGCTGCCGGTCTGCCCTTTTTTGGCGACGATCTCTGTGACTTTTCCCTCCAGACTGTGCTGTCCGTCCGGATACTGCGTGATCTTCGCCACTACCTTGTCCCCGCTCGCGGCGCCTCGAAAGGCGTCCTTGCGAATATAGACATCTTCCTGCAGCTTGCGGTCATCCGGTACGACAAAGCCGAAGCTGCGGTTTTTCTGAAACGTTCCTACGACCTCGGTCACCGCGCGTTTCAAGATCTTCGTCACCACGCCCTCCTTGGATCTCGTCCAAAGATACGGCGGCAGCAGCGTCACTTCCGCCGCATCGCCGTTCATCGCGCCGCCCAGATTGCCCGGCGCGATAAAGATGTCACTGCCCTCTTCCCGCCGCAGGAACGCGAATCCGCGCGCATGTTTTTCAATGATGCCAACAACCGGTTCTGCAGAGGTTTCTGCATTTTCCTCCGGAAGAAACGCATCGGTCCGAAAGGTACCGTCAGCGCCGATGCCGCGAAGCGGCTTCGGCGCGCGGTCTGTGCGATGCCCGTTTGCGATATTGCGGCGGCGATGACGCGCAGCCTTGGTTGGATTTGTTCTTTTATGCTTCATGTTTGCCTCTCATGTTGTTTTTTCTCCGTCGCCGCGCTGTCGTTCCTGCCTGTACGCCGCATCCTCTGCTGTTTCGTTTACAGCAGGCCGTGCGCTTTCGCTTCGTCGGTCAGAAGTTCCCGGAAGTCCGGGTGCGCGATGCGGATCAGCGCTCTTGCGCGGTCTGCCATGGTCAGCGGCTTCAGATTGACGCAGCCGTACTCGGTCGCCACATACTGTACGTCGGAACGCGGCGTGGTCACGACTGATCCGGCCGGAAACGCCGGTACGATCTTGCTCACGCGTTTTCCGTTCTTCATAAAACTGGAAGTCGTGACGATAAAAGATTTTCCTCCGTCCGACCACTGTGCCCCGCGGACAAAGTCTGCCTGCCCGCCGGTCCCGCTCTGCTGGTTCCATGCCATGCACTCGGAAGCGCATTGTCCGTAAAGGTCGATCGACATGGTGCTGTTGATCGATATCATCTTCTTATTCTGCGCAATGATCCGCGGATCATTCGCGTAAGGGAACGGGACGCAGTACATCGCGGGATTCTTGTCCAGGAAGCGGTACAGCTCCGCATTTCCCAGCGCGAACGCGTAGACGTTTTTACCGTCCAGAAATCCCTTGTACTTGTTCGTGACATTGCCGTTCTCGATCAGGTCCAGCATCGGCTGATTGAACAGTTCCGTGTGGATCCCCAGATCGTTTTTTTCTTTCAGTCCGTAGCCGATGGCTGTCGAGATATTGCCCAGTCCCAGCTGCAGCGTCGCGCCGTCCGGGACCTCCTGCAAGATCAGATCTGCCAGCTTTTTCGCAGTTTCATCGCTTTCCGGCACATCATAGCTTTGGATCGGGCGATCCATCTCCACCAATGCATCCGCTTCGGATATATGGATCAGGTTGTGCTCGCCCAGCACATACGGAACATCTTGATTGACCTGCAGGATCACGGTCTTTGCTGCTTCTTTGATCGCTTCTCCGCAGGCGACGCCGGAAGCTCCGTAAGAGCAGTATCCGTTTTCATCCGGTGCGGAAACCTCAAAGAAAGCCACGTCCGGTTTCGCGGTCTCCCCCGCCCAGATGTTCACCTGCGAAAGGTGCACCGAGGTAAAATCGACCGGGAGTCCGCCTCGATAGGCCTTTCGTTCTCCGACGCCGACAAAATAGGTCAGATAACGGAACGGATTATCCTCGGTCTCATCATAGACCGGCGAAGGTTCAAAGGCTTGACTGCTTTGAATTTCTACATTTTCCAGTTCATGTCTCCGGTCCCAGAGCGCGGCAAGCAGACCGTACGCCACACTGGACGCGGTCCCCGCATAGACTCTGTCGCCGGACCGAACAAGCTTTACCGCTTCCGCAGCGCTCGTCCGCTTTGCTTCATAGTCCTTTTTCCAATTCATGTTTCTCCTCACATCATTCACACAACGCACGCGGCTGTCCGGACTTTGCTCCACAGGAGACGCGCGCATACAAAAGAGCCGTCATGCGGCTCTGTCAACACATACATCTTAAAGTATACGAGTCTTTGGGGCGAAAGTCAAGGATTTGCAAAAAGGAGCGGCCGTCCCGACGGTTGTTTTCCGTCAGAGCGGCCGCTTCTGCATTCTTTGTTCCCCGCGCTAGTTGGTGCGGTTGTTCGCAGCGTCATCATCTGCCATGTCGCTGCGGTTGGCATCGTCAACGTCTTCGGTCCCGCTGCCGTCCGATTTGTTGTCATGGTCTGCCGACGTGTTCGCGTCGTTATCAAGCGTTCCGTCGTTCGTGCCGTTATCATCGAGACCATCCGTTGTGCCCGGATTGTCATTAACACCGTCGTTAATGCCGTCATCGGCATTGTTGGCGCACCCGGTGAACACCAGTACAAAGATCAGCATCATGGCGAGCAGAACTGTCATGGTTTTCTTTTTCATAAAAGCAAGCTCCTTTCATTTCCTTTTATCCATGCCTATTTTGTGCACTTTTTTTGATTCTATGCATGCCGACGAAAGACAGCGAAAACAGCAGCGCGAATCGGATCGTAAGAGTCCGCCGCAGCTGCTGTTTTGTCATTTTGGTATGATTTTTTTTATAACTTTGTATGTTCTATTCGCTCTTGATCGCTTCCAACGCCGGGATCTTCACGGCTTTATTTGCCGGATAATAGCCTGACACCAGACCGATGAAAATGGAGAATACGATCGCGAAAAGGATCAGCCACAGCGGCACGACTGAAAGCCGCGTGATGTTTTCGCCGCCGAATACTGCCAGCTTGAACGCATCCCAGGTAAAGCCCTGTCCGATCGATATGAGATCGATGAGCCACGAGATCATCAAACTGACGATACTGCCCGCGATGCCGCCCAAAAGTCCGATCGTACCTGCCTCCATCAAAAACAGCGTGCGGATGTCACGGATGTAGCATCCGAGCGATTTCATGATGCCGATTTCCTTGGTTCTTTCGGAAATCGACATGATCATCGTATTCGTGATGCCGATCGCCGCGACAAAGAGAGAGATCGCGCCGAGTCCGCCGAGCAGGAGCTGAATCTGGCGGGAACTCTTTTCGAGTTCCTCGCGCATGCTGGACATCGACCAGGTATTATAGCCCATATCCTTGATCGACTTCTCCACATCCGCGACAAGGCTGATATCTGTCACTTTGACATTCATGCCGCTGTAAGTGATTTTTGTCTGCGGCTGTCCGGTCGCCTTTTCGATGATGTCCTTCAAGGTTGCGGTGCTGACCATCAGCCCTTCTGAGGTTTCATAACCCCTGCCGTAGTCCTCTTTCACGATACCCGTAATCTTCATCTCACGCTGATAGCTTGTAGTTTCATCGAGCTGAACCTCCAGGATAATCGGCGTTTTGAGCGGATCGAAGTAAGGATCATCCGGTCCCTTGGTCTGATTACCCTGATCGTCATACTCGCCCCAGCGGTCTACCATGTTGCTGCCGTCCGGGAGCAGCGTATCCTTAAACGAATAGGCAAAATACTGCCCTGCCACACCCTCGTCACGTCCGCCTCCGGCCGTGATGCCGTCAAGGAATTCGTAAC
>CAKQQT010000022.1 GCA_934271235.1 uncultured Clostridia bacterium
AGACGTGAAGGAGACGCAACCGTTGGTATTTCAACCATTAACGTCTCCTTTTGATTTCCTAACTGTCGAAAATGAGAGTATACCAGTTTTATCCTTGTTGCTTCAAGCGAAATCTTATTCCGTCTTCCTATCAAAACGCAACCCACAATAACGTTCCATACATGACAGTGAAAACAATGCTCGCTAGAATAGAAAGGCCTACTCCGTCAAAATTGTCTTTTTCTATGAATTTTTTTATCGCAAGTGTAAAGAAAAGCATAAAGAGCAACGGATAGATAAACCATATCTCGTTGAAACCGAACCATCTTATAAGCTCCATGCTTTTAAATGTAATCATAGGATTCCTCCCTTCCGAAATAAAAACGGTATGCTGTCCCTTTTGTGAGTTCAGCATACCAGTTTTATCACCCCGGTTTCAAGTGTAATGTTGTAAGTGCGCGGTTTTTGTTGTAAGTGCTTGATTTTTTACAGTATCTGGATGTATTGGGAGCTGGATTTCTGTAAATACATCGATTTGCCCATCTTGCTCTTCCAGATTCCACTGTACTTGTCCGCCTGCGTGCTTTACCGCATCTAAGATATTCCGCACACCGAGACCGTGATTTTCTTTGTCTGCTTTGGTCGTTTGGCCGGGTTGGATGATACCGTCTTCGATAACGGGTTTTTCGCTCGTCGGATTTTTTACTCGAATGAATTGATTGTCACGAAAGTTCGTAAAGGAGATCCGAACGCTGCGGTTCTTTTCACATTTTAGCGCTGCTTCATACGCATTGGCGATCACATTCGTAAAGATCACACAAAGCGCAGTCTCCGAAACGTTAAAGTTATCCGCGAACTGTCCAACCAATTCTACATGGATGCCATCTCGCAGTCCTTTGCTGTAGTAGGCGTTTACCACCGCGTCGCCGATCAGATTGCCGGTCGCAAGGTGCTTCATTTCCGCTTGCTGCCCCATCAGTTCTGAAACATACGCGAGCACACGCTGGTCTCCCGTGTCTTTCGCGATGGACGCGATAGCCTGCAAATGCGCACTGCTGTCATGACGGAAACGCCGCAGCTCCTGCTGCTTCTCATAGAGCAGATGATACTGCCCCGTCTGTTCCTTGATGCAGCGTTCATTGAGTTCGACCTGCGTCCGCAGTTCCTTGCGCTGAAAATAGAGCCACACGCCGAGCGCGATCGTAATGGTGAGGATCATTCCGGTTAGGCCATCCACGATCGTCAAAATGCCTTCCACTTTCAGTACATCCTCCTCGGCGGTGCTGTAGTAGCTGAATGTAGGAATGGTTAATATCGCCGTAAAGATCAAATAGGTCCAAAGCGGAATGTTCAGCAGCGCAGCATGGATTTTTTCTCGTTTCTTCCGAAGCAGGATCGCTAACAAAACAAAAAAAAGCAGTATGAACGCATTGCAAATCAAGGTCGCGCGATACCAGTCAAGCATCACGTCTCGATCAAATTGCAAAACGGCCGTTAGGATACCCATAAAAAAAACTGTATACAGATGATCTGCATAAATCATATGTGAGAACCACTCCGATTTTTAAATGGGCGAAAAGCAAAAAAAGATTGACCCATGATAAGATTTGAACTGCTGCATTAACCGAAAACCAATTCGGAAACATCACCGGCAGCAGCACTGCCGCTGCCGCGGTCAGTGCCACCAGCGGCCAGCAGGCTTTTTCGCGTATTTCATAGCCCAGGACATAACGGAACATGACAAAATTGAAAAGCAGCAAAAGGCACCGCAGTGCAATCCCCATCCAGATCATCTGCCGTACCTCGCCATCTTTCTTGCGTAATGCATATATTTTTCTTCACAAGCCTTTCGTCTGCGCGTACTGAACGGAAAGAGTTCTTCGCAGTCGTCCAAGCGGACTCCTTTTTTGTCCAGTTTGGCGATATAGCGGCAGCCGACGATGCAGGTATCATGAATGCGTAAGAAGTCTTCTGCCGGAAGCATGGCTTCCCATACGTTCAGAGAGCGACGGACCGTATAGTCCGCCCCGGATGCCAGATGGACCTGACTGTAAATATCCTGCACGCGGATCCAGACGATGTCGCCGACCTGTAAGGATGTGTTGTCGTCAAGCGCCACAGTCTCATAAATGCTGTACAGGTCGAAGAATTTTTTCATCAAGAGGCAAAGCCGCTCGTAATCCATCGGTTTTTCAAAGAAACCGATCACATTGCGTCCAAAGGCATCCCAGACGGCTTCACTGTGACCGGTCACAAAGATGATCAGGCTTTCCGCGCTCTTCTTTTCCAGTTCGTCCCGGATCGCAAGCCCGCTTCTGCCCGGCATTTCAATATCCAAAAACAGCAGATCCGCCGCAAAGTCTTTCGCTTCTTCATAGTCGGTCACGCCTAAGATCCGCATGGCCCGCCCGTACTGTTCTTCGTAGCGCAGCAGGAGTTCTTCTGTTTCCCGCACGATTTCCGGCTGGTCATCACAGATCAGCACATTGATCTTCCGCATCTCGCATCTTCCTTTCTATGTTCAATATCCCTTTTCTATTTCATGATACCGAAAAGTTCCGGCAGATGCAAGGAGAATGTTGTAAGTGCGCGATTTTTGATGTAAGTGCGCTTCGCAAGGCTCTGCCGCCGCGGTCAGTATTTGCTCTGCACCACGATCTTGTCGGCGGTCTTGCCGGTTTCGCGCATCACGATGTCGCAGATCTTGGCTACGGTGTTGCTGTCCAGTTCCTGCTTATCGACAGTCACGCTGACGCTGCTGTCAGTCAGGATGACGAAAGATTCCGGCAGGCCTTTGGATTTGATCATGCTCTCGATGGAAAGTTCTTTTTCCATGGCGTCCATGATGCGGGTCTTTTCGGCTGAAGCGTTTTTCTTCTCATTTTCGTTCTCGCTGCTGTTGATCGTCGAATCGAGGCTCGCAAGCAGCTTGCTGCGGTCAAGGTCCAAGCTCGCGCGCATTTCCGCGAACGTACCCTCCTGCGGCAGATTTTCTTCGGTGGCCGTGCGGCTGTCTACGAGCACATCGCCGTCATGGACGGGGATCTCATCCTGCATGCCGGCCGTTACCAAAAGTCCGGTGCCGAACACGACGATCAGCGCCAAGGCGGTCAGACGTTTGCTCTTATAGAGAATATCCTTATAACTGAACTTCTTTTTCAAAGTCACTCCTCCTGTTCTTTCTCAAAGACGATCACACTGGAAACCGGGATCTGATAAAGGGTCGCGACGCCTTTGGTCAGATCATTGGCAACGATGGGGTTCGCTCCGCCCTCCGCCGTCACGATCACGCCGGTCACGCGGTTGTTTTCATCATATTCCATGATCACATCCACCGCGCCGACGCCTTTCATGCCGGACAAAATGCTGCAGAGCTGTTCTTCGCTGCCGCCGTCCCGGTCGATGATCTGCTTCCTGACGTCTTTAGAATCCGCCAGAACGCTCAGCGCCAGGATCGCCACCGACGCGAGCAGCAGGACTGTGATGAGGCGCAGCATGGCCCCTTTTCCTATCAGTTTGTCAAACATAATCTTTACTCCATATATATGATTTTCAGACGCAAATATACCGAATTACCGGATCCAAGATCATCAGCAGGATGATCAGGGAAAAGATCAGCTTCAGATATTTTTCCATCGACGAATCCGGCACCAAGATCTGAAAGAATGTCAGGGACAGGATCATCAAGAAAATGTCCTTGACCCAAGTCAGTACTGCTTCCATCATCCGCCTCCGATCCCGACCACGATGCTGATAAAAATGATAAACAGCAGCGACGTAAAGAACACGATGGACGCGATGGAGATCATGCAGCTGCCCATATCGTTCAGTCCGTCCGCGATCTTGGAATCCGTGATCGGTTCCGCGGCCGCGGCCGTGAGCTTGTAAATGACGGCCGCGGCCAGCATCTTGAGCAGCGGCACCAGGGTCAGCAGGATCAAGGTCAGGATCCCGAAGATGCCGACCACGCCTTTGATGGAGCGCATGCAGCGCAGGAACAACTCCACGGTGTCTGACGTGAACCCGCCGACGATCGGAATGAATGTACTGAGGGAATAGCGCGCCGCATTGATCAGCAGACCGTCTGAGGTATCGGACAGCAGCCCCTGCACGCTGAAGATCCCGGACAGCAGCGCCAGGATCATGCCGGTGACGATCACCGCGGCATTGCGGATCAGCTTTGACAGCTTGTTTACATAGTTCTTCTCCGTCAGACAGTTGATCAGTCCCAGGATCGTCGCCGCGAACAGCGCCGGCAGGATGATGGTCTTGATGATCAGCCCGAAGCCGGTCACCGCGCCGAGCATCATCGGATTGAGGATCGTTCCTGAGGCGATCGAGCCGGTGGCAATCAAGATCCCGAAAAGGACCGGCGCCACCAGCGTCATCGTGTTGACCATCGTCGCGACCGTGTCCAGACTCAGCTCATAGATCAGCCGGAAGCTGTTGATGGAGATCCCGATGATCACCATCGTGCAGATCAGCTGCCCGATGCCCGCCAGCGACTTTTTGCCGAACGAGGACGCCAGGCTCTGCAAAAGTCCGACGGCAATGCAGACGGTCAGGATCTGTACTGCGAGGAACAGCGCTCCTTTGACCTCATACAGGAACAGCGTCTTCAGATTTTCGATCAGCACGGGAGCATCGAACAGACTTTCCCCCTCCAGCGCGGACGTGAGGATCTTTTCCAGCGTGAAATCGTCGGACAGACCCGCCGAATATTCGCGGACCTGCTCGGAAAGCGCGTCGAACTGCTTCGCGTCCAGCGTTTCCTCCATCTGTTTTCTGAGTATCTCTTTATAGTCCATAGTCCTTTTTCCCAGTTTCCTTCCTGCCGCGCTCCGGTCAAACCAGCGTGTCCAGCAAGTTCATCAATGAGGTGAAGATCGGGATCGCCGCGAAAAAGATCGCGATCTTGCCGGCCAGCTCGACCTTGGCAGCGATGGATTTTTCGCCGGCGTCTTCACAAAGCGCCGCGGTAAATTCCGTCGCGTAGGCGATCGCCAGCACCTTGAGGATGATCGGAAAATATTCCTGTCCGCAGGTCAAGCGGCTGTAGAGGTTTTCCATGTAGATGAAGCCGTAGCGCAGGCTGTCCAGCACATAGTACAGCAGGATGATCGAGGTGCAGAGCACCGCTTCCACCGTGAACTCCGGTTTATAGGTCCGGATCAGCGCGACGAGGATCAGCCCCGCAACTGCGACTGCGCAGATTTTCAATACGATCAGCATGCCGCACCTCTAAAATGTCAGAAAAACCTTGATGGTATCAAAAAATTCGCTGATCATTTTGATGATGATCGCCAGCACGATGATCACTCCGGCCAGCGTCGTCATCATCGCCTCTTCTTCCCGTCCTGCTTTATTCAAGATCTGGTTCAGCAGCGCGATGGCAATGCCGATCGCGGCGATTTTAAACAAAACATCCACATCAAACGACATGTTTTCTCCTTTCATCCCCCTGACTCAAAGCAGTATGACCGCAATGAGCCCTCCGGCAAAGAAACCGATCCTGCGCGCCAGCGGTCCTTTCGTGCGGTAAGTTTCTTCGGCTTCCTGTATCTGTAATTGCAGCCGGCTTTGCAGATATTCAAACTGCTTTTGCTGATTTTCACAGTCGGTTTGTCCCAAAAACGTTCCCGGATAGCAGAACACCTCGATATCCTGCGCGGTGAGCGGCGTTCCGGCGTAGACGTTCTTGACGCTTTGCTCCCACGCGCTTTGCAGGTCGGTCTGTTCTTCCGCGAGTTTCTGCTGTACCGCAAAGAGCAGTTGAAAATCTCGGTTCTCGATGCCTCCTTTTTTTTGCCGCAAAACGCTCTGCAGCGGCTCCTGCAGATACTCGATCTCGCTTTTGATCTGCAGCATCATCTGCCAAAATTCCCGCTGCAAGATGATGCGCTGTTTCAGTTCGCGGCTTTTGAGGACGCCGTACAGGCCGAGCGAAACAACCAGCCCCACAAGTCCCGCGGCTTTAAGCATCCTGCACCTCTTTCACTGTGCCCGGTCCGTCGGTATTCGTCAGGATCACCAGATAGCGAAAGGCTTTTTCCGCGAGCAGTCTGCCGATCTTGGATGCCGCCGCATCCTCCTTGGAATTTCCGTGCATCGAGGTGATCAGACAGACCCCCGCGTTGAGGCAGTCCTCCATGGCTGCCGCGTCCGCCTCTCTGCCGATCTCGTCGGTAAAGACGACCTGCGGCGACATGGACCGGATCAGCATCCGGATGCCTGCCGTCTTTTCGCAGCGGTCAAGAACATCGCAGCAGGGCCCCAGATCGAAGCTTGGAAGGCTCTGATACATGCCTGCAAGTTCCGATCTTTCATCACAGATGCCGACCTTGATACGATTTTGACTGAAATTACGGGCTAGGTCACGCAGCAGGGTCGTTTTGCCGCAGCCCGGCGGTGATACGATCAGCGTGTTCGCAGGCCGCACCCTGCCGTCCCGCTCATACAAGCGGTGGAACAAATGGTTACTGCAGCCCTTGATCTCCTTGGCAAAGCGGATGTTCATCGAACTGATCTCTTTGATCAGCGCGATCTCCCCGTTTTTTTGAACTACCTTGCCGCAGACGCCTACCCGGTGTCCGCCCTCAATGGTAACAAAGCCCTTTGCCAGATCGTTTTCATAAGCGTAATAGGAAAAGCGTATCAGCCGGTTCAGCGTTTCCTGCAGTTCCTCGGCCGTAACCAGATGCGGGACACGCTGCGTGCCCCTGCCGGTCTCAAGGCGAATCTGCTGTCCGCAGCGCAGACGGATCTCCTCCAAATTGCATAGGACGCTGACCGGCAGCCCTTCCAGCTCCCGGCCGATGGACGGCGGCAGCCGGTTCAAGATTTGTCTGAAGTGTTCCATAACCTTATCCTCTTTTCTTTTTTCAGGTTTGTACATTCTATGCGTTGGACAAGGTTTTATGACAAAAAGCAAAAACAAAAAAAGACTCCGCATTTCTGCGAAGTCCCCTTACTCTCTTTTGTTTTCCCCTTTTGAATACTTTATGTCCTACATTAAAGTACCGCAAGCGGAGAATAACAGCATGATACCGGTGATAAATACTAATGGCAGTAAATTTTTCATTTCTTATTCCTCCTTGTACTTTGATCTGTTTCTATATTTTAGAAATGTCTTTTGCAGCGTCCCCGTTTTTAACGCTTACATAATATACTCGCCGCAGAAGCGCAAAAGGTTACAAGGAAAAAATATTTTTTTCAACTTTTTTTCACATTTTTTTCATACGTTCGTCAAAGTTCGTCAAAGGCTTTAAACTGCAAGCCGGATCAGGATCATATAGCACGCGGTCCCGAGCACGATGCTCAAAAAGGTGCTATGTTTCCACTTATAGCTGACTGCCGTAACAAGCGCTGCGATGACCTGCCACAGTCCCGTCCCTAAAAAATCGGTGCTGACGTCTTTTAGGCAGTAAATGATCAGAACCGCCATGATAGCCGCGGGCAGAACGTCCCCCAGCTCCTTTAATTTTTGCGGCATCTGCCGCTCGCCGCGAAACACCAGAAACGGAAAGGCCCGCAGGCCCAATGTGATGACGCCGGCGGTCACGATCATGATGATGGCTTTGGTACTGCTGCTCATTCCTGCATCTCTCCTTTCTCATCGTTCACCTCAAACGAACTCGGTTTGCGCTCGTACTGAATGGTGACCATCAAAATGGCGGATACCAGGATCAGAGACGGCAGCATGAAAGAGGTCGTTCCGAAAATGACCAGACAGGCAGTCGCGATGCTCAAACCGACGATCGCCGGCTTATGGTCTTCCGCCTGCTCCCACTGATCGATGAACAGGATCACAAACAAGGCCGTCATGCAAAAATCAATGCCGGTCAGATCATAAGGGATCAGCTGTCCGATGATGCCGCCGACCGCGGATGCCGCGAGCCAGTAGGTCCTGCTGAAGACCGCCATCCAGAACATCATCTCATTCCGATCCGGATCCTCCTTGTCGATCGAACAGTTCAAGGCATAGGTTTCGTCCGTCATCGTGCGGATCATGTAATTTTTGCGCTTTCCCATGCTGCGGAAAGCATCTATAAAAGAAATACTGTAAAAAGTATGGCGGCTGTTCATCAGGAGCGCGGTCAGCGCAACCGTGAGCAGCGACGCGCCGCCGGAAAGAAAGGTCACCAGTACGAACTGAAAGGCGCCGGTGTAAACGACCGCGCTGGTAAACAGTGCGTAGTACCAGGCGAAGCCGGCGTTTTCCATCAGCATACCGTACGCCATGCCGATAAACAGATAGCTGCACATCACCGGCAGTGTTTTGATAAACGCTTTCTTGCGGATACTTTTTATAGCTTCGGTGGGTTTCTGCGATTCGTTTGGTTGTGTTTGTGCTTGTTCCATTTTGTGTTTTCCCCCTACCCTTTCTGTATATTTTTGTATGTACAAACAACAAATACAGATATCAGCATACCACAAAAGTCCGAACCTGTCCAGTATATTTTACGAAATCTTAGCGCGATACCCTGTGTCGGATCAAGCCGCGGATCACCTGTGCCAAAAAGAAAAACCCCTCATTTCTAAGGGGTTTTTCGTAAGTGATCGGTGAAATCCGCCGATCTTATTTTCGATTTATGTGCCTTATGCTGTCGGATTTGCCGGTTTCGGCAGTCTGTCCGTAATGCACTGCATCAGGCTGTCTGTGCACGGAAGTACATCAAATGCCGCACCGTCGCCGACAACGACCAGTTTCGCTTCGTCTGTCGGAGCCAGAGCGCCGCCGAGTACTTCACCGATCTCTGCATATTTATATGCCGGTACGGTGTCGCACATTTCGTCGGAGATATCCTGCTCGGTTTCCCATCCGAATACTTCTTCGAAGATCTCTGCGATCTCTGCCGCGATCTCCCAGTTGGACAGGAAAATATCCTCGTCGATGGCTGCGTTAACAGGCTGCAGTCTTCTTTCGGTGTTGGTGTAAGTACCGTCTGTGCTTGCAAAGCCGGTTCCCGGAAGGACAACGTCTGCTTTTGCTGCCAGCTCAGTCATATGAGTATCGCATACCGCCAGGAATTCGAGAGCATCGGTGTCGATGTCCGCGTTTTCGCCGAATACGAATAACGCTTTCACGCCGTCCAGTGCTTCCTTGCCTGCGTGGATGCCCATGTCGACCAGACCCTGTGAATTGTTCTTCGGTCTGATCATCAGGATACCGTTTCTCGGTCCGCCGATGTGACCGGATAACAGCGCGATGTCACCGATGAGTTTCGCCGCATCAACCGTCAGGTTGTTCTGCTGGTAAACGATCATCGCTTTCTTAGCGCCCAGGTATGCGTCTGCGATCTCCTTGGCTGCATCGGAAACGTTCACGTCTGCCAGAGAAGCTGCGAATGCATCATAGCCTTCCGCTTTCTTCGCTTTGCCGCTGTCAATGATCGCTTTTGCGATCTCCTTGAGGAAACCAAGGCTGTTTTCGCCGTTGCATACATCGAGGATGCGTGCGCCTGCTTCCGCTGCCTGCTTCAGCTTCAGGGAAATGACTCTGGAGTCTTCATCGTTGAAGCCGACTTTTAAGATCACATTCGTGGAAAGCAGCTCGTCGATGGTGTTCGGGGAAGCATCGAAGCCTAAGACTTCAGCCAGACCGTTTTCTCTTGCGTTCATGCAGAGAACTTTCGCACCGATGACATTTGCCATCTTCTTGATCGCGTAAGCTTCTTCGTTGGTATATCTGTCAGAGATGGAAACTGCGATCGCATCTTTGCCGTATTTCGCGCCGATGGACTGCATTCTCTTCGCGATGAGTACCAGTGCTTCGTGGTAATCCGCTTCTCTGAAGTTTCCGTCTTCTTTTACCTGTGGATCTTCTAACTTGTCTTCCAGTACGGAGCAGTCAAATCCCCATTTACCCTTACCGCAGATCAGGCCCTTGTTGACAGCGCCCTCTTTGTCCGGATTTGCCTTGATCAGCATATCGCCGTAGGATTCCAGCTTCAGGGAGCAGCCGACGGAGCAGTAGGAACAGGTCGTTTCGGTTTCTTCTGCCGGAAGCGGTGTTTCCTTGATCATCGTGGTTCTTTCCTGCAGAGCGCCGGTCGGACAAACGCTGACGCACTGACCGCAGGAGATACAGCCGGACTCTGCCAGCGGTTTTTCCATGTTCGGTTTAACGACCGTATCGAAGCCTCTGTGTACCAGGCCCAGAGCGCCGACGCCGACGACTTCGTCGCAGACTCTGACGCAGAGACCGCAAAGGATACACTTGTTCGGGTCTCTGACGATGAACGGATGCTCATCTTCAAACTCGATGGTGTTCTTGTCGCCCGCGAATCTTTCCGGATGTACATCGTACTGGTTCGCAAAGTCGATCAGCTTACATTCGAAGTAATCATGACAGCCGCATTCCAGACATCTGGAAGCTTCCGCCATAGCCTGTTCTTCGGTGAACGCGCACGGGATGACTTCGCTGAAGTTGTTCTTTCTTTCTTCCGGGCTGAGCTGCGGAAGCGTCTGTCTGCAAAGTCTTTCTCTGTCTTCGAAGGTCTTTTCGGTAATATCGTCTCTTTCAACTACGAAAGGTTTTTCATATTTTACTTCTTCGCCTGCAAGGTAAGCGTCGATCACGTCGGATGCCTTGCGTGCGTCTGCGATGGCTTCAACGGCGATGGAGATCTTGTCATTACCGCAGTCGCCGCCTGCGAATACGCCCGGCATGCTGGTCATGAAGGTTTCCGGATCGTAAGCGATCGCGTTCTTTCTGGTCTTGTCGCAGTCAAAGATGGAAGCGTCAACGGCCTGTCCGATCGCAAGGATCATGGTGTCGATCGCCAGTGTTTCGGTCTTGCCCTCTACCGGAATCGGTTTTCTTCTGCCGGAGGCATCCGGTTCGCCGAGTTCCATCACCTGTAAGATGACTTCTTTGACATGACCGTTTTCGTCCTTGACGACTTCGATCGGGTTGGTCAGATTCTTAAAGATAACGCCTTCTTCTTCGGCTTCTTCGATTTCTACCATATCCGCAGGCATTTCGTCCTTGGTTCTTCTGTAGATATTATAGACTTCCTTCGCGCCGAGTCTGACCGCGGTTCTGCATGCGTCCATCGCGGTGTTGCCGCCGCCGACGATCGCGACCTTTTCGCCCATGCCGATCTCTTCGTTTCTGACAACCTTACGCAGGAAATCAATGCCGCCGATCACGCCTTCCGCGTCCTCGCCCTTGCAGCCTACGCCGGTAGATACCCACGCGCCGATGCCGAGGAGTACCGCGTCGAAGTCCGCGCGAACGGTTTCAAACGGAATATCCACGCCGATCTTGGTGTTGGTGATGATTTCCACGCCCATCATTTCGATGGTTGCGATTTCTTCATCTAAGACAGCCTTTGGAAGTCTGTATTCCGGAATACCGTAGCGGAGCATACCGCCTGCCTTCGGCATGGATTCGAATACGGTGACTCTGTGTCCCATCTGTCTTAAGAAGTATGCCGCGGATAAGCCCATCGGGCCGCCGCCGATGATGGCAACACTCTTACCGGTGTCTTCGTCACATTCCGGAATGAATCTGTCGCCGTCAAGATCCTGATCCGCCGCGAATCTCTTTAACTGCTGAATGGAGATTGGTTCGTCCACAAGGCCTCTTCTGCAGGCTTCTTCGCATGGATGCGGACATACTCTGCCCAGCGCTGCAGGCAGCGGAATTTTATCCTTCACAAGCTCGAGCGCAGCCTCAAATTCGCCGTTCGCGATCAGACCGACATAGCCCTGACAGTCGGTATGCGCCGGACATGCCAGTACGCAAGGCGGTCTGCAGTCACCCGTATGGTTGGAAAGCAGCAGCTCAAGGTTTGTCTTTCTGGATTCGATGACACGATCGGTATTGGTGTTTACGATCATGCCCGGTGCGATCTCTGTTGCACATGCTTTGCACAGCTTCGGATTGCCGTCCACTTCACACATACATAAACCGCAGGAACCGTAAATTTTTGTTCTTTCATCGTAGCAAAGAGTCGGAATGAAAATATCATTTTCTCTGGCAACTTCAAGAATAGTCTGTCCGGCAAATCCGGTAACTTCTTTGCCGTTAATGTTTAATCTATATTTATTCATTACCTTTTTCCTCCTCCCTATTTCTTTTCGATCGCGCCAAACTTGCAGGTTTCTAAGCACTTGCCGCACTTGATGCACTTTGTTTGATCGATGACGTGCTGTTTCTTGACTTCACCGGAAATCGCGCCGACCGGACACTTGCGCGCGCAAGCGGTACAACCCTTACATGCGTCAGTGATCGTATAAGTTACGAGCGCCTTACAGGAGACTGCTGTACACTTGTGGTTGTAGATATGGTCTTCGTATTCGTTCCGGAAGTATTTGATCGTCGTAAGAACAGGGTTTGGAGCTGTCTGTCCGAGACCGCAGAGCGATCCGTCCTTGATCTTGCCTGCCAGTTCTTCCAGCAGTTCGATATCGCCGTCTCTGCCTTCGCCTCTGGTGATTCTTTCGAGGATTTCCAGCATTCTCTTGGTGCCGATCCGGCAGTAGTTACACTTACCGCAGGATTCGTCGCGGGTGAAGTTCAGGAAGTATCTCGCCATGTCAACCATACAGGTATCTTCGTCCATAACGATCATACCGCCGGAGCCTACAATCGCGCCGGTCTTGTTGATATCTTCGTATGTAACCGGCGTGTCGATCAGGCTTGCCGGAATACAGCCGCCGGATGGTCCGCCCATCTGCACAGCCTTGAACTGTCTGTCATTCTTGATGCCGCCGCCGATGCCGAACAGGACTTCTCTTAAAGTCATGCCCATCGGAACCTCTACCAGACCGCCCTTCTTGATCTTGCCTGCCAGCGCGAATACCTTGGTACCCTTGGAAGCTTCTGTTCCGAACTTGCCAAAAGCAGCGCCGCCGTTGAAGATGATCCAAGGCACGTTTGCCAGTGTTTCTACGTTATTGATGTCGGTTGGTTTCTGCCAGAAGCCTTTCGCTGCCGGGAACGGCGGTTTCAGACGCGGCATACCTCTTTCGCCCTCCAGAGACGCGATCAACGCGGTTTCTTCTCCGCATACGAACGCGCCTGCGCCGGCCTTGATGTAAATGTCAAAGTCAAAACCGCTGCCAAAGATGTTCTTGCCCAGATAGCCTCTTTCTCTTGCCTGTGCCATTGCGATCTCCAGTCTCTTGATCGCGAGCGGATATTCCGCACGACAGTAGATTACGCCCTGAGATGCGCCCATTGCGTAACCGCCGATGATCATGCCTTCCAGCAGAGAATGCGGGTCGCCTTCCAGAACGGAACGGTCCATGAATGCACCTGGATCTCCTTCGTCCGCGTTACAGACTAAATATTTTTCCTTTCCCGGACTTGCTTTGGCAGCATTCCACTTGAACCAGGTCGGGAAGCCCGCGCCGCCTCTGCCTCTCAGACCGGAGATCTTGATTTCTTCGATAACTTCCTCCGGCTTCATGGTCTTAAGTACTTTTTCGATGGCTTTGTATCCATCTACTGCAAGGTATTCATCAATGTTCTCCGGGTTGATCTTACCACAGTTTCTCAATACAACTCTCTGCTGTTTGTCGAGGAACTGTTCGTCTTCCGGTGTGATCGCGTACGCCTGACAGACTTTATGGTTCACTAAATGACTTTCGACGATCTCAGCCACCTTGTCCGGCTGCACTTTGACGTATCTGGTCATTTCGCCGTTATCGTCATATACATCCACAATTGGCTCCAGATAACAGGTACCGACGCAGCCTGTGATGTCAACTTTGACGTCAAGGCCTTTCGCTACGATCTGTTTTTCCAATTCTGCGGCAGTTTTCTTGGCACCGGTTGCGATACCGCAGCTGCCTTGTCCAACTACTACTTTCATGCGGGCACCTCCTATGCTCTTTCTTTGATTTCGGCCAGAATCTGTTTTACCTTATCCTTGGTCAGATTGCCGTAGGTTTCATCACCCTCAGCACTCTTAACCATCATAACAGGCGCTAAGGAACAGCAGCCCAGGCACGCGACGTTATTCAGGGTAAAAATACCGTCTTCCGTCGTTTCGCCATCCTTGATGTTGAGATATTCGCAGACCGCTTCTTCGATCATTTCAGAACCGTTAACATGACATGCTGTGCCCTGGCAGAGCATGATCAGGTACTTGCCGATCGGCTGCAGTCTGAACTGTGCATAGAAAGTCGCTACGCCGTAGATTTTGGCAGGTTTGATCCCTGTCGCATCAGAAATGTAGTTGATCGTGTCGATGGACAGATAACCGTAGATTTCCTGAGCTTTTTGCAGAATAGTGATGAGACTACCCGGCACCTTTGCATATTGGTCTAAAACAGGCTGCAGTTCCTTGAACTGTTCTCTTCTGTTTTCGGCACAATTGCAGTTACATGTTTTTTCACTCATTTTTGCACCTCTTAATTATAAATTACATCCAAATTGGATAATTTAAAACAAGTTTACTCCGCGTCGGACTTTTCGGCGTTTTCTTCGCTGTTTTCGTCCTGCGGATCCAGAATATAGATCTTGACGCGCTCAATGCGCCGATCCTGGATGGCCATGATCTTGAACTGATAGTTTTCAAACTCGATGATCCTGCCGACGTCATTTTCATCCGGGATCTCGCCCAGCATGTCGATGAGAAAGCCGCCGATCGTCTCGCTGGTCTCCGACGTCAGGTCGATCCCCAGTTCTTCATCCAGATCCTCCAGACTGACATCGCCGTCGACCAGATAGGTCTTGTCGTCGATCTTATCGATGATCTCGTCTTCTTCATCGTATTCGTCGTCGATATCGCCGACCACCTGCTCGATGATGTCCTCCATGGTGACGATACCGCTGAAACCGCCGTATTCGTCAATCAGGATCGCGATCTGCTGCTTCATCTTCTGCAGTTCAAACAGCAGTGCGTCGATGTTCTTCGTTTCCGGAACAAAATACGGTTTGCGCAGGATCGATTCGATATCCACCGCCTCAAAGCCCTTTTCCCAGGCCTTGATCAGGTAGTCCTTGATGTTGAGGATGCCGATGATGTTATCGGTTTCCCCTCTGCACACCGGGATCCGGGAATAGCGCAGCGTCATCAGGTCGTTCAGATATTCCTCCGGCGGATCCTCGATGTCGATGACAAAGACATCGGTCCGCGGCGTCATGATCTCATAGGCCAGTTTGTCATCCAGCGCGAAGATCGAATTGATCATTTTTTTGCCTTCCTCCTTGAGCACGCCGGACTCTTGTCCCGCTTCGAGGATCGACATGACCTCTTCTTCCATCTGAGCGCTGTCCGCCTGATTAGTCAGTTTCTTCCAGAATTTTTTGATTCCTTTGTCCTTATGTTCTTTCGGCCCGGGGCCGCCGGTACTGTCGTTTGACATATTCTGTTTCTCCTTTTATGCATCTTTCTTTTTTCGCAGCATGAAATTTGCCTCTACCGGCTGTTCCATGCGGATCTTAAGGATCTGCTGCGGGTGCGGCGCCGCTTGGATTGCTTCGCCGTCTTCATTATACATCTCCCGCAGGATCTGTGTAAAGAAGTCCGTATGCGGACCGAAAACTTCGATCTCATCGCCGATCACCATCTTATTGCGCTGCTCGACGATCGCATAGCCGGTCTCGGGATCATAGGACCGGACCATCCCGGTAAAAGTATAGTCGCGGGTGTAAGCGCTCGTCTGGTAATTCTGATCCAGATTCGTCGGCTTATGAAAATAGAAACCCGTCGTAAATTCCCGATGGCTGACTTTTTTGAGTTCCGCCATCCATTCTTCCCGGAAAACATAGTGCTCCGGATCTTCATAATAAGCATCGATCGCCCGCCGGTAAGCCGCAACGACCGTCGCCACGTAAAAGACACTCTTCATGCGTCCCTCGATCTTGAGGGATGAGATCCCGGCTTCTGCAAGCTGCGGGATCGATCCGATCATGCACAGATCACGAGAATTCAGGATATAGGTCCCGCGGTCATCTTCTTCGACCGGATAATACTGTCCGGGACGCTGCTCTTCCACCAGCGCGTACTTCCATCTGCACGGATGCGCGCACTGTCCGCGGTTCGCGTCCCGCTCGATCATGAAATTGCTCAGAAGGCATCTTCCCGAGTAGGAGATGCACATCGCGCCGTGGACAAAAGCTTCGTATTCCAGATCCTGCGGCGTGTTCTCACGGATCTCGCGGATCTCTTCAAAGGTCAGCTCTCTTGCCAGCACGATCCGTTTCACGCCCATGCGGTGCCAGAACTTCGCAGTCTCGTAATTGGTCATGTTTGCCTGCGTGCTGAGGTGGATCTCCGCCTGCGGGATGATCTCCCGGATCAGCGCCATGATACCCGGATCGCTGACGATAAAGGCATCCGGCGAAAGATCCTTGATCGACGCGAGATACGCGCGCAGCGGTTCGATATCCTCGTTATGCGCAAAGATGTTCATGGTTAAGTAACATTTTACACCATGTGCATGGCAAAACGCAATACCCTCTGCCATATCCGCAAGGCTCAGATTGCCGGCGCCGGCCCGGAGCGAAAACATCTCGCCGCCGAAATAAACCGCGTCAGCCCCGTAAAGCACTGCGATCTTCAGTTTTTCCAGATCCCCTGCCGGGGCAAGTAGTTCAGGTTTTTTCATAATATTTCTATCTATTTCTGTCTGTTATATTTCTGTATTCCTATTTTTTCTGTTCCGCGTCTGCAGCCGCGGCCGGTTTCCGCTTTGTCACGGAGATCCCGTCTCCGACAGCCAGCACCGAAGATTCCATGCCCGGATGCTGCCCGATGTATTCCAAGAACTCCCGCATCCTGCGGACATTGGTCTTATGTTTGCCGTTCGGATCATAACGATCGTCCGCCACCTTTGCCTTGAACAGGACGTTGTCGCAGAGGATCACCGCGTCCTCGCAGCTGACCGTCAGCGCCGCGTCCAAGAAACGCCGGTAATGGCTCTTTGCCGCATCGATAAATACCAGATCAAAAGACGCGGTTTTCCTTTGTTTCAGTTGGTGCACAGCTTCTTCCCCGTCACCGCACAGCACGGTGACACGGTTCTCATATCCGAGTCTGCGGATATTGTCGACTGCTGTCTGATAAACCTCCGGGTCCTTCTCAACGGTCAGAATCTCCGCGCCGCAGCACTCCGCGAAAAACATCGCGGAATAGCCCACCGCGCAGCCGATCTCCAAGATCCTTTTCGGTTTCACGATCGCCAGCATCGTTGTGAGATACTGCTCGGTCTCCTTTAGGATGATCGGGACGCCTGCCGCTTCCGCTTCCGCGCGGAGCGCGCCCAGCGCCGGCGTCAGCGGCCGATAAAAGCTGTTGATATATTTCGTAACGAGTTCATTCGTAATATTCTGTGTCAGTTCCATATTTCTAGTGGGCAGCCCGATAAGCTTTGTCATAGGCCGCCTTATCTTTTAAGAATTGGTTATAATCGGAGGAAAAGTTCATGCTTCCGTCCAGCTTTTCGCTGACGACAAAATACAGATAGTTTTCATCCGACGGATAAAACGCCGCCTTGATCGACGCCATGCCCGGAGAACAGATCGGCCCCGGGATATCGTTGTACTTGTAACTGTTGTACGGCGAATCAATCTCAAGATCTGCGTAGGTTAAATTATCTTTTTGTTTGCCGAGCACATACTGTACCGTCGAGCACATCTGGAACTTCATGCCCTTTTCCAGACGGTTATAAATGACAGCCGCGACTTTCGGACGTTCGTCGTCGAGCACGGTCTCCCGTTCCACGATGGAAGCGTATTTGATGATATCACGCAGCTGTACGCCGTACTCGGTCGTCAGATAAGCGCCGTACCGGTCCCGAAGACCACTCCATTCGCTTTCCTGTCCTTGGAAAATGCCCTCAAAGACATCCTTGTCGAACTGGCGGAGCATGGTGTTGATGATCTCTTCTTCCGAGCTGCCCTCCGCGACGTAATAGGTATTCGGCATCAGATAGCCCTCCAGATAGTTGTCCGGAAGACTGCTGCGCATGGCTTCTTCATTGCTTGCATAGCGAAGGAATTCATATGTATCGAACCATTTTTTGTCTTTTACGACATTCTCAAACGTCTCCTGATCGCCCATGCCCTGATCGACCAGTTTTTGGATCGTCTGCTTCACGGTCAGTCCCTCCGGCACGGTAAACGCCTTCATGCTGACCTTGCCCCCGACTAAGATCTCCGCGATCTCGGTATAGTCCATGGACGGCGACAGCGCGTAAGTCCCCGCTTTATATTGACTGTCCCATCCTTTGGTCTTTGACCAGAACCGGAATTTGTCCGCGCTGGCGATCACCCCGTTGTCTTCCAGAGCCTGCGCGATCGCGGCTGCGCTGGAGCCGGACGGGATCTCGATGCTGACCGACGACGCGTCCTCACGGTCGAGCGGTTTGCCCATACTGCCTAAGTACAGCCAGAAGCCGACTGCGATGACCAGTACGCCGATGAGCGACGGGATCAGAATTCTGGCAAGTTTCTTTGTTGATCTCATGTTTATCCCCTTTTGTATCCTTTGCTTGATTCTTGCGTGATGTGGCTTTTGATATTGTATTCACAATAATTTAAGAAAAACGGAAGGACGGCAGAATTTTGCTGCGCGTCCTTCCGCCACTCAAGCTTTTCGTATCGCTTATTTTGCTCTTCCCAGATATTCGCCGGTTCTGGTGTCGATCTGGATCTTTTCGCCGGTTTCGATGAAGATCGGAACCTGTACGACTGCACCGGTCTCTACGGTTGCCGCCTTGGTCACGTTGGTAGCGGTGTTGCCCTTTACGCCCGGTTCGGTTTCGATGACTTCGAGGTCAACGAAGTTCGGAGCTTCTACCAGGAACGCGTTGCCCTGGAAGAACTTTACGGTTGCTTCGTCGTTCGGTCTCATGAATTTGATCGCGTCTTCAACCTGTTCCTTGCCCAGAGGGATCTGTTCGTAAGTCTCAGGGTCCATGAAGTAGTACAGATCGTCCATATCGTACAGATACTGCATCTTCTTGGTTTCGATGATCGCTTCTTCGAACTTGTCGTCCGGATTGAACGCTTCTTCTCTGGTCGCGCCGGTGATGATGTTCTTATATTTGGTTCTTACGAATGCAGCGCCTTTACCCGGTTTTACATGTAAGAAATCAAGAACAACATGCGGTTCTCCGTTGATCTGGAATGTTCTGCCTTTTCTGAAATCACTAGCGTAAATCATTTTTTATCTCTCCATTCTTTAATTAAGTCTGTTATTTATGACATATTGATACTATATTATATCAAAAAATCGTTCGATTGCCAAGTCCTCAATCTGACATTTTCAGTCATTTCCCGCAAACTCAGCCCAAAAGATCGCCGACACCGATGGCTTCTCCGATGATCCCGTAAACGTCTTTCATCATCAGCGAAAAACGCATCTCGGCCTGCAGGTACTGTGCTGTCAGCGGATCGGCTGCCATAATGGCGTAAAGCTGCTGGATACCGGCCATATCTTCCGCGTCCGGCTGCTCGCCCATCATCTGCTTCGTCTGGAATTCCAGCTGTTTTGCCTGAAAGTCCTTGAGCATCTTGGAAAGGTCTTCGTTTGCGTCAATCTGTTTTTTTAAGGCATCGTACTGTTTGAACTCTTCGGATGCTTTGATCGCGGACGCCAGTCCGTGTGCCTGATCATATACGTTCATACTTGCATTTCTCCTTTTCCGTTTTTCTGCATATTTAAAAATCTCTGCGCACTGTCAAAATGTTCTGTCATTTGTCCTCGGCGCTGTGCATTGCAACTGCACGTGATTTGCTGCGCAGTGCCGCGAATCAAACTCGCATCTTCAATGCTCAGACATTGCTCCCGCGCAAACTGCGCATCTGCATCACTTTGCAGGCAATGCAGGCAGCTCCTGCGAAATCATGCAGAACGTTTTGCCTGCGCGCAGAAAATCACAAACAAGCAGCAACAGCGATGCGTTCCTCTGCTGTAAAGTGAAAGAATTTCACGCGCAAGCAAGGCAGGAGAATGGTGCCCGGAATTGTTCTGACAGCAGCGCTGGACAGAAAATTCCGCCCATTTTCGCCGCAGCGAGCAGATGAAATTCCTCACGACGCAGCTAGAACGCAAAGGTGTTCGCTGCTGCTTGTGATTTTGCGGCAGCCATGCACAGCGGCGAGGACTTAAGCAGTGCTTTTGCGCTGCGTCCCCGAAAACCGCCCTGCTGCATTTTCTGCATGCGCGCTACACTTCGAGGAAGATCGGCAGGATGATCGGGCTGCGCTTGGTCGTTTCGTAGATGAAACTGCTCAGCGAATCCCTTACCTGCGACTTCATCGCGTTCCAGTCTTTGATATTGCGGTTCTGGCAGCGCTCCAGCGCCTGGATCGCCACCTTGCGCGCCTCGTCCATCAGCTTTTCGTTTTCTCTGACATAGACAAAGCCTCTGGAGATGATATCCGGTCCGGAAACTACCAAATGGCTTTCCTTTTCGATCGCCGCTACCACGATGATCAGTCCGGATTCCGAAAGCAGCTTCCGGTCACGCAGCACGATGTTGCCGACATCGCCGACGCCGAGTCCGTCGACCAGGATCGCATCGGCTTCCACCTGATCTTTTTCCTCAAACGCCTTGCGCGTATTGACGTTCAGGATGTCGCCGTTGTTGAGCACAAAGATATGATCCTTTTTCATTCCCAAAGACTCCGCGATCCTGGCATGCTGCACCAGATGACGGTATTCGCCGTGCACCGGCATGAAGAATTTTGGTTTGATCAGGGAATGCAGCAGCTTCAGTTCCTCCTGGCAGGCGTGTCCGGAAACGTGGATGTCCGCGATATCGGAATAAATGACCTCCGCGCCCTTTTCGAATAATTTGTTTACAACATTGGATACCGTCTTCTCATTGCCCGGGATCGGGGTCGATGACAGGATGACCGTATCGCCTTTTTTCAGTTTTACCGCTTTATGATCACCGGATGCGATACGCGAAAGGGCCGACATCGGTTCGCCCTGACTGCCTGTCGTGATGATGACCAGCTTGTCGTCCGGGATGTTCTTGGTCATTTTGAGGTCGACCAGCGTCCCCTCTGGGATATTCAGGTAACCCAGTTCGATCGCCAGCGCGACCACGTTTTCCATGCTCCTTCCGGAAACCGCCACCTTGCGGCCGACTTTGACCGCGTTTTCGATGATCTTCTGCACACGATGCACGTTCGAGGAGAACGTCGCGATGATGATACGGTTCTTGGAATTGCGGAAGATGTTCTCGATCGTCTGTCCGACCACGCGCTCGGACGCCGTATAGCCCGGCCGGATCGCGTTGGTGCTGTCACAGAGCATCAGGGTCACGCCCTTTTTGCCGATCTGCGCCAGCTTGGAAAAATCGATCGGTTCGCCGTCGATCGGCGTATAGTCGATCTTAAAGTCGCCGGAATGGAAGACCACGCCGGCCGGCGTCGTGATCGCCAGACAGATCGCATCGGCGATCGAGTGCGTCGTACGGATCGTTTCGATATCGAAATAATTGCCGAGCTTGAACTTGTCGCCTGCGTTGATCGTGCGAAGATCTCCGATAACTTCATGTTCTTTTAATTTATTTTCCACCAGTCCCAACGTCAGCCTGGTCCCGTAGACCGGGACCTTGATCCGCTTGAGCAGATACGGAATGGCGCCGATATGGTCTTCATGTCCGTGCGTGATCACCATGCCGACGATCTTGCTGCGGTTCGCGACCAAGTAGGAAAAATCCGGAATCACGATATCAATGCCGTACATTTCGTCTTCCGGGAAAGAAAGTCCGCAGTCGATGATCAGGATCTCATCTTGGTATTCCAGGAGCGTCAGGTTCTTGCCAATTTCGTTCAGTCCTCCTATCGGAATCACCTTGAGCATCGGGCTTTCTTTTTTTGGTTTTGTTTGTCTTCTTCTCATAAATTCTCCGTCCTTTTTCTCTATTTATGAAAAGACAGCCTGTTTGGGACAGGACCGCGCCGCCGCATCCTCTGCACTGCGGCGCTCCCTCCCGCTATGATATTTCACGTTTCGTTCTATTTTACTACAATGTTGATCAGTTTGTTCGGTATGGAAATCACCTTGACAACTGTCTTTCCGTCCAGTAATTCTTGAATTCTATCACTCTCCATCGCTGTCTTTTCGAGTGCCGCCTTATCGAGATTGTTGGCAACACTTAACTTATCTTTTAATTTGCCGTTAATCTGCACGATGACTTCCACTTCGTCCTTCACCAGTGCGGATTCGTCAAATTCCGGCCATGACATCACGGTCACGGAGCCCTCCTGTCCGATATCATGCCACATTTCTTCGCAGATATGCGGTGTGAACGGGGACAGGATCAAGATCAGGTCTTTGATCGCCTTGCCGTAGAAGCCGACGTTGACGTCGCCCTCTTTATAGCGGTACATTTCGTTTACCAGTTCCATGATCGAAGAGATCGCGGTATTGAAGCTGAATCTGCCGCCGACGTCTTCGCTGACCTTCTTGATCGCGGTGTGCAGCATGAAGTTCAGAGACTTGTCGGCTTCGGTCTTGATCTCAAACTCTGCCGGTACTTCCGGATATTTGGCCTGGAATTCGTAAACCAGTCTCCAGACACGGTTGAGGAAACGATAGCTTCCCTCTACGCCGGCGTCGGACCAGTCGAGTTCTCTTTCCGGCGGCGCCGCGAAGAGAATGAACAATCTTGCGGTATCCGCGCCGTATTTCTTAATGATCTCTTCCGGGCTGACGACATTGCCGAGGGATTTGCTCATCTTCTTGCCGTCCTTATTGACCATACCTTGGGTCAGCAGGTTCTTGAACGGTTCTTCGTCTCTGACCATGCCCAGATCATGCAGTGCCATCTGGAAGAAACGAGAGTACATCAGATGCAGGATCGCGTGCTCAACGCCGCCGATGTACTGGTCGACATTCATCCAGTAGTTTACTTTGTCGGAATCGAACGGCGCCTTGTCGTTCTTCGGATCGCAGTATCTGAGGAAGTACCAGGAAGAATCCAGGAACGTATCCATGGTATCTACTTCTCTGGTCGCTTTCTTGCCGCAGCGCGGGCAGGTGCAGTCCTTGAACGTCGGGGATGTGGCGATCGGGGATTCTCCTTTTCCGGTAAATTCCACGTCGGTCGGCAGCAGTACCGGCAGGTTCTCTTCGTTTTCCGGAACCCAGCCGCATTCCTCACAGTAGACCATCGGGATCGGGCAGCCCCAGTATCTCTGACGGGAGATCAGCCAGTCTCTCAGCTTGTAGTTGACCTTGCGGTGTCCAAGGCCCTCTTTTTCCGCCTTGTCGATCATGTAAGGGATCGCGTCGGAGGATTTCATGCCGGTGATCTCGCCGGAGTTGATCATGATGCCGGACGCCGCGCAGGCCTGTGTCAGGTTGTTGACATCGACTTCCGGGTCCTGCGGATCGACGACCGGGATGATGTCGATGCCGAATTTGGTCGCGAAGTCAAAGTCTCTCTGGTCGTGTGCCGGTACGCCCATGACCGCGCCGGTACCGTAACCCATCAGAACGTAGTCCGCGATATAGATCGGCATTTCTTTGTGTGTGAACGGATTGATCGCGTACTTGCCGATGAACACACCGGTCTTTTCGTTGGTGGTGGAAGTACGTTCGATCTCGTTCATGTGTTTTACTTTATCAATATATTCCAGAACCGGTTTTTCGTATTCCGTTCCCTTGACGTTTTCCAGAACGGTCGGATATTCCGGCGCCAGAACCATGAAAGTCGTGCCGTAGATGGTGTCCACACGGGTCGTGAACACGGTCAGCTTCTCGTCGGAGTCTTTCATCTTGAAGTCGACTTCACAGCCATAGGACTTGCCGATCCAGTTTTTCTGCATCGTTCTGACCTTGGTCGGCCAGCCGTCCAGCTTGCCGTTGTCGAGGTTCTCCAGCAGACGATCCGCGTAATCGGTGATCTTGAAATACCACTGGGAAAGGTTTTTCTTGGTGACCGGGGTCTTGCAGCGTTCGCAGGCGCCGTCGACCACCTGTTCGTTAGCCAGTACGGTCTGGCAGCTCGGACACCAGTTGACCGGGTTTTCTTTTTTGTAAGCCAGTCCTTTTTTAAAGAACTGAATGAAGATCCACTGCATCCACCGGTAATAATCCTCGTGACAAGTAGCTACTTCTCTGTCCCAATCGTAGGAAAGGCCGAGTTCACGCAGCTGCTCTTCCATTTCGTGGATATTGTCCCAGGTCCATTTGCTCGGATGGATCCCGTGCTTGATCGCCGCGTTCTCTGCCGGCAGGCCGAAAGAGTCGAAGCCCATCGGATGCAGGACATTATAGCCGTCCATTTTCTTAAATCTGGCTACCACGTCGCCGATGGAATAGTTCCGCACATGGCCCATATGCAGCTTGCCTGACGGATACGGGAACATCTCCAGCACATAGTACTTTTTCTTTGTTTCGTCTTCCGTGCATTTGAACAGCTTGTTTTCTTCCCAGTAATCCTGCCACTTCTTTTCAATCTCATTAAAATTATACTTCTCGTTCATGTTTGCTCTATTCCTCCACTTCGATGAAATCACAATCGCCCCAAATTTTTTCGATGCTGTATTTTTCTCTCATTTCCTTGGTAAACAGATTGACGATGATATCGCCGAAATCCATTAAAATCCATCCGGAGTTCTGCTTGCCCTCTACAGACTTTACCAGTAAGCCTTCTTTTGCGAATGCTTCCTCCACCTCGTCCACGAGCGTGTTGATCTGCCGCTCGGATGTGCCGGAGCAGATCACGAAATAGTCCGCAAAGGACGCCTTGCCCTGAATATCGATGATCACGATGTCCTGTGCTTTTTTGTCGGATAAAGTTTTACCTGCAAGAAGCGCGTACTCTCTGTTGGTCATGGTTGTCCTCCTTTTTGCTTGATCGTATTTTCTAAATACTCTTTCGCGAGTATTGTTTCCTCGTCTAAATATTTTCCGCTGGATCTGACAAAATCGATCGTACTGGAAAGCGACATCAGGCACGCTTTGTCCAGATCGATATAGGCCTCTTTGCGCAGCGCTTCGACGCCCGGATAAGAACGGTTCGGCTCGACAGCATCAGCGATGTAGATGATCTTTTCCAAAAGCGACATGCCCGGTCGTCCGGTCGTGTGATAGGATACCGCGTTGAGGATGTCCGGATCCTCGATCTCAAAATCACGCTGCATGATGATTGCCGCGATCTTTCCGTGCGCCAGATTGCAGTTGTTCAGATACTTGCTGTCAAGACCCAGGTGCTTGACGTAATAGTTGAGGCTGTTTTCAGAAACGCCCCGATACATATCGTGGAACAGCGCGGCGATCTCCGCTTTCTGCGGATCTGCGCCGTAGCGCTTCGCCAGCTCGATCGCGGTTGTCCGCACGCCTTCGGTGTGAATCTTCCTTTTTTCTGAGAAATTCTTCTCGATATAATCCTTAATCTCTTTGATAGAGTCCATGTTCTGTGATATACCTCTCTACAGTTTCGGGAACCAGACCTGTCGCAGGCTCGCCTGCTTGATATTTTTCGCGGATTTCGGTCGCCGAGATGTCCGGCATCTGCGCGGCCAGCTTGATGACGTTGGTCCCGTATTCAGCGCGGTATTCGCCGATCTTGCGGTCCAGTTCTTTCTCACGATAGCCCGGACGGACACTGACGATAAAAGAAAAATTCTCCAAAAGGTCGACGCCCTTGTACCAACTGTCGATGTCCAGGAACGAATCGGTCCCGGTAATGAAGAAAATCTCCTTGTCCGGCAGATCTTTCTGCAGCGCGGTCAGCGTATCGTAGGTGTAAGATATCCGCATACGATCGACCTCAAACGTCGAGATCTCCGCGCGCGGGATCTGTGCGAACGCCAATCTGGCCATCGCCAGCCGATGCTCATCGTCGGTCACGCGTTTGCCCTGTTTGAACGGCTGGATATAGGCCGGCATCACGATCAGCTTCGCAAGGCCTGCTTCTTTGATCGCCGCCTGCCCCAGCGCAACATGACCGATATGGATCGGATCAAAGGTCCCGCCCAGTACGCCGACACGGTTTTCGTGCACCGCAGGTTCGGAATTTCGCGGACAAATCCGACTGCCGGGATCTTCCGGATCGCGCGCCGCGGCTTTGCCGCTCTCGCCATGCGGAAGACTCTGAAATTTAATGAAGCCGTCCCAGAACGATTCTCCGTATTCTTTGAGTTCAAATTCCGGATTCTGATCTCTGAGCGCCCGCCAGAAGGAAGCCACGAAATCATCCTCCGCGCCCAAACTGATGTTGAAGATGCCATCTCCGCCGCCGGAGCCGACCGCCGTGACAACGGCGTCGCCTTTGTGGAACATGTTTGCGCTCCACACCATGGTAAGCGACAGGCTGGCATAGGAATTGCTCCGCATAAAATAGCTCTCAAAAACAGCCGTTACCACGCAGTACTCTCCTCCTTGGACCGGCAGCTTGATGCACTGCATCGGTATCACAGGGTCGCTGCCTGAAACGGTCTTGCCCGCCTGATAGATCGCATCGCAGCAGGCCTGGAACGAACCGCAGAAGGTCTTGGCGCTGTGCAGCTTTTCGCTTGCGACGCCCGGAATGCCCTGCGCGATATCGTCGAATTCGTGCTGCAGATACTTCTGCGCGCGGTCGCTGAACCCGGACTGCGGAAGTTCCTCATCAAACTTCTTTTTCGCGCTCTGATAAGACGCGTCCGACAGCGCGATCTTGATGTCCTGCAGGAGCGGTTTTGCTTTTTTCGCGCAGGTTTCGCAAAAGTAAACGCCCTGGTTCATCAAACAGAAATAATCCTGATAAAATTTGATGCTCGCGCCGCAGTTGATACATTCTTTCGCCATATGCCCCGAGATCCTTTCTCCATGTTCTGTCGTGCAGCAGATTCTGTTCATCTCTTGTATCGCCTGTAAGCCCTGCGCGGGATCGCAGGGCTTCAGGCAGCACTTTGGTTATTATTTTGTCGTAATGCCCAGTTCGTCAAGCTGCGCCTGATCGACCGGAGACGGCGCGCTGGAAACCAGACACTGCGCGTTCTGGTTCTTCGGGAACGCGATGACCTCGCGGATCGACGGTTCGCCGAGCAGCAGCATCACGAAACGGTCCAGACCGTAAGCCAGACCCGCGTGCGGCGGTGCGCCGTACTTGAACGCCTCGATCAGGAAGCCGAACTTTTCGTCGCATTCTTCCTTGGTCAAGCCGAGCACTTCAAACATCTTGGCCTGCAGGTTCTTGTCATGGATCCTGACGGAACCGCCGCCCAGTTCCACACCGTTCAAAACGATGTCATAGGCGTCTGCCTTGACCGCCAGCGGATCAGTATCCAAAAGATCCAGCTGATCCAGCTTCGGGCAGGTGAATGGGTGATGCATCGCCTTGAGGGAGTGATCTTCCTCATCTTCTTCGAACATCGGGAAGTCAACGACCCACAGCAGATTGTACCGGTTGTCATCTAAAAGGTCCATTCTCTTTGCGCATTCTCTTCTGAGGAAGCCCAGAGAATCATAAGTCACTTTCGCCCGGTCGGAGCAGATAAAGATCAGATCGTCTTTCTTCGCGTCGAACACCTTTGCGATCTCCGCGAGTTCTTCCTGTGAGAAGAATTTATCGACGGAGGATTTATATTCGCCGTCGTGCACGCGGATCCAGACCAGACCCTTCGCGCCGTAAGCTTTTGTCATATCCGTCAGTTTGTCGATATCCTTGCGGCTGAACTGTTCGGAACCGCCGGTCACGCAGATACCTCTGACGTCGCCGCCGTTTGCCAAGCAGTCTGTAAAGACCTTGAAGCCGCAGTCTTTCACGGTGTCATTCAGTTTTTTCAATTCAAAGCCGAATCTCGTATCCGGCTTGTCGGAGCCGTAACGCTCCATCGCTTCGTCCCAAGTGATGCGCGGCAGCGGAAGCTGGATCTCCACGCCCTTGAGTTCACGGAACACCTTAGCCAAAAATCCTTCCTGGATCGCGATCACATCGTCCTGATCCACGAAAGACATCTCCAGGTCGATCTGTGTGAATTCCGGCTGCCGGTCGGCACGCAGGTCTTCATCACGGAAGCACTTGACGATCTGCATATAGCGATCGGTACCGCCGACCATCAGGAGCTGCTTAAACAGCTGCGGAGACTGCGGAAGCGCGTAGAATTCGCCCGGATAGACACGGGACGGCACGATATAGTCTCTGGCGCCCTCCGGTGTGGATTTGATCAGCATCGGGGTCTCTACTTCCGTAAAGCCGTTCGCGTCGAAATAGTCTCTGGCGCATTTGCAGACTTTGTGGCGGAAGGTCAGGTTACGCTGCATCTTGGTCTTTCTCAGATCCAGATAACGATATTTCAATCTCAGATTATCGTCGACATTGTCATCATCCTTGATATAGATCGGCGGCGTATCCGCTTCCGAATACAGCACCAGATCGGTCGCGAAAACTTCGATCTCACCGGTCGGCAGATTTTCGTTCTTGGCGCTCCTCTCTTTTACGATGCCCTTGACGCCGATGACATATTCGCTTCTGAGCGCGTCAGCCTTTTCAAACAGTTCCTGCGGGATCTGATCGTCAAACGTTACCTGCACGATGCCGGTCTTGTCTCTTAAATCCACAAAGATCAGACCGCCGAGGTTTCTTCTCTTGGCGACCCAGCCGTTCAATACGACTTCCTGTCCGACATGGCTGATGTTCAAGGTGCCGCACATATGCGTTCTCTTAAAAATATTGCTCATTTTCTCTTGTTTCTCCTAATTTCTATCCGCTTATTTTATATACGCTTATCGATCTCAGCTTTCAGATCTTCAAATTTCACTTCGGTCTGCTCGCCGCTGGTCATGTCTTTGAACGTTGCGACGCCGTTTTCCAGCTCATTGTCGCCGATCACGATCGCCAGTTTCGCACCCAGCCGATCGGCGTATTTAAACTGTCCTTTGAAGTTTCTCTGCAGGTCGTCGATCTGGCATTTGCAGCCGTCCCTGCGCAGGTCAAACAGCAGTTTCTGTCCGTAGAGTCTCGCTTTTTCGCCCATGGTGGCGATGAAAACATCACATTCGGACGGTTTCGGGATCTCCACGCCGTTGGCTTCCATCAGCATCAGCAGTCTCTCCTTGCCCAGTCCGAAACCGACGCCCGGGATCGGAGGTCCGCCGACTTCCTGTACCAGATTGTCGTATCTGCCTCCGCCGCAGACGGTGCCCTGCGCGCCGAGACTGTTGGTCACGAATTCAAATGCGGTCTTGGTGTAGTAATCCAGTCCTCTGACGATCTTCGGGTTCACGACATACGGGATGCCGATCGCGTCGAGATTCTGCTGCAGCTCTTCAAACGCCTTTTTGCAGTCATCACATAAGAAATCGATCATCATCGGCGCGCCTTTGACCAGTTCTTGGTCGATCGGGCTCTTGCAGTCAAGGATCCGCATCGGGTTCTTATCATATCTGGACTTGCAGGTATCGCAGAGCTGATCGTACTTCGGCGCTAAGAATTCTTTGAGCGCTTTTCTGTGCTCCGCGCGGCAGTGCGGGCATCCGACGGAGTTGATCTCCAGCGTCAGATCGGTCACGCCCATCGAAGTCAGAAAATCATAGCCGATCGCGATGATCTCCGCGTCCGCTACCATATTCGGTGTGCCGAACGTTTCCACGCCGAACTGGTGGAACTGTCTCAGACGTCCGGACTGCGGCTTTTCATAACGGAAGCACGGAATATCATAATACAGCTTGATCGGCTGCACTTCCGCGTACAGTTTGTGCTCGATGAAAGCGCGTACGGCCGGAGAGGTTCCTTCCGGCTTCAGGGTGATAGAGCGTCCGCCGTGATCGTTGAACGTGTACATTTCTTTCTGTACAACGTCTGTGGTATCACCGATGCCTCTTTGGAATAATTCTGTATGTTCAAACATCGGGGTACGGATCTCTTTGAATCCGTAGCGCTGGCATACTTCTTTCCACTTTTTTTCGATGTAATGCCACTTGTACACCTGATCCATCATGATATCTTTCGTGCCTTTTGGTGCGTTCGTTAACATCTTTTTTCTACCTCCTTAAAAATATTTTGTTCTTTTCTATCCAGCATTTCCTCTAATCTGGAAATATAGATTTCGTAATTGGAAACATTCGGCACCCGTTCCAGACGGTTTTCGTCCGGATAGTAGATCTTGCTGATACCTCCGGCGCCGAGCGCCAGGATGGTCTGTTTTTCCTCCATGATGCGAATGTTGTAGATGCAAGGCGTATCGCCCTGACAATATCCGGTATTCTCAAAGGCTCCGGCCATATGCTTCTGCCGATACAGATAATACGGTCGGAATCCTGCTGCTTTCAGTTTCTGCTGTGCAATAGCCAGCATTTTCTTAACGATTTCTCCCTGTTTATAGTGAAAGTCCTTATCCACTTCCACCAGTCTGGACGCGCGTTTGACCGCCAGCGTATGCACGGTGATGTTCTCCGGATCCAGCGCCAGGATCTGATCCATGGTTTCCGCGAAATCCGCGGGCGTTTCCTCCGGCAGTCCGGTGATCAGGTCCGCGTTGACGATCGGAATTTCTACCCAGTCCGCGCGTTGAAAAGCCTTGACGATATCCTCCGGCTGATGCTCCCGGCCGATCAGCCGCAGCGTCTTCGCGTGCATGGACTGCGGGTTGATGCTGATCCGGCAGACGTCATGTTTTTTCAAGGCTTCCAGTTTCTCATAGGTAATGGTTTCCGGCCGTCCGGCTTCCACGGTAAATTCCCGCAGCCGCGCCGGATCAAAGGCTGTCCGTACGGTTGCCAGCAGATCGTCAAGCTGCTCTGCCGTCAGGGTCGTCGGCGTACCGCCGCCGATATAAATGCTCTCCGGCCAAAGGCCGGTCTCCTGCATACGCCTGCCGACATAGAGGATCTCCTGCTTCAGTGCTTCCAGATAACGCGCGATCTCTGCGTCCGGCACCTGATTTGAGGTGAACGAGCAGTACAGACATCGGGTCGGACAGAACGGAATGCCGATGTAAACGCCGACGGAATCCGGCTCTGCCTTGCCGCAGATCTCACGCTGATAGGACAACGTGTCCGTGAGCAGATCGATCTTTTCCTCTGCCAGAAGATAGTCCTCCCGCAGCGTCTTGCGCACAGCTTCCATATCCTGCAGGCGATCGAGCAGTTCTCCGGTCAGCTTGACCGGACGCACGCCCGTCAGGATGCCCCACTCCGGCGTGTACCCGGTGACTGCAGACAGTTTCCGGTAAAGTTCTCGTTTGATCGCGTTTTTATCATCCGTCAGTTCCCGGTTGATCTCCATGCAGACCGTTTCGTCTTCTGACATCACAGCCTGCACGCCCTTTGTTTCCGGATCTGCCTGTGCTTCCGCTTCTTCGTCCGTATAGCTTACGAATGTGTCCGGCGGCAAAAATACCTTGATCAGCTCCTGCAAATCGTATTTTTTTGTGATCCCGTGAAGTAAAATCTTATACAAAAGGATTTCCTTTCTTTTCATCGCCGATCGTGGTGAATCCCATATGTCCCGGCAGTACGACCGTATCGTCCGGCAGCAGGAAAAGCTTATCCTTGATGGAATTCATCAGCACGCGGAAATCGCCGCCGTAAAAATCGGTCCGGCCGATAGAATAGCGGAACAGTGTGTCGCCGCTGAACAGATGACCGTTCACATAGACGCTCATGCCGCCCTTGGTATGCCCCGGCGTATAAAGGATGTGCAGAGTCATGCCGCCGACGGTCAGTTCATCGCCGTCCTTGACATAAAGGTCCGGCTCGACGGTGATCGGTCTTCCGAACATTTCCGCAGACGCGTTGAGATTGCCGTCATGCAGAAGCTCTGCTTCCTGTTCGTGCGCCACGATCTTTGCCTGCGGGAAGTCCGCATGATGCCCGCTGACCCCGCCGATATGATCGCCGTGTCCGTGCGTCAAGATGATATACTCGATCTCCAGTCCGAGTTTTTTGACCTCTGCGGTCAATTCTTTACAGTATCCGCCCGGATCGACGATAAAACCTTTTTTGCTTTCTTCGTCGTACACAAGGTACGTATTGACCTGGATCGGTCCTGTCATGTATCGAATGATCTTCATAGCATCTCCTCTAAAATAATTTATGGCTGTCCAGCAGAATGGTCACCGGACCGTCGTTGTAGATCCGCACCAGCATTTCTGCCTGAAATATGCCCTCTCCGACCGGAATGCCTTTTTCGGTCAGTTTCCGGTTAAAATAGGCGTAAAGTTCTTTCGCGGCTTCCGGTCTTGCCGCATGGCTGTAGCTCGGGCGTTTGCCCTTGCGCACGTCGCCCAGCAGCGTGAACTGCGAGATGGAGAGAACACCCCCTCCGATGTCCTGCACGGAGAGGTTCATCACGCCCTCCGCGTCGTCGAAGACACGAAGTCCCGCCACTTTTTCGGCGATATAATCCGCGTCTTTCTCGGTGTCGCCTTCCTGCACACCCAGCAGGACCACCAGTCCCTGTCCGATGCTTCCGGTCTTGTTTTCTTCCACGGTCACATCTGCCTGTGTGACGCGCTGTACCACTGCTCTCATGCGCTGCGTACTCCTTTTTATCTTTCTCTTTCTGTAATTTCTCTGTTTTTATGATTTTGCCCGGTAGACCTGGGTCACGCCCTCAATGTTGCGCAGGCTGCGCTGGACTTTCTGCATCTCCTGCGTACTGGAGATCGACAGCGTGATCGTCATCGTCAGACTGCCGTCTCTGCCGCTCTTGGCGTTGACGCCGGACAGATGGATGTCCATATCCTCACAGACACGGGAAATATCAGAAAGTATTCCCTTGCGGTCCGTACCGATGATGCAGATATCTGTGTTGTAGGACTTTCCTACCTTGAGGTCTTCCCAGTCGACCTTGATGAAGCGGGCTTTTTCGTGCTCCGGCAGCGCGACGATGTTGGAACAGTCGCGCCGATGGACCGAGATGCCGCGGCCCTTGGTAATGAAGCCGACGATCTCATCGCCCGGTACCGGATTGCAGCACTTGGCCAGTTTGATCATCAGATTATCGGCGCCTTCCACGACAATGCCCGGATTGTCCGCCGACCTGCGGCGTTCCCGCGCTTTTCTCGCTTCAGCCTCTTTGATCTCACTGATGACTTCTTCGTTGCTCTTCGGAAGCTCGGTTTTCGTTTCGTCCGAGAAATAGCCGAACAACAAGTTCGCGAATTTGCTGACCAGTGTTCCGCCGTTGGAAAGCTGCGTAAAGCATTCGTCCGAATTGGCAAAGTTCATCGCTTTCATCGCCCGGTTCAAGAACACGGATTTTGCGCAGAGCGCAGGGTCAAAGCCCTTTTTGCGGATATATTTATCTAAAAGATCCTTACCTTTTTCGATGGTATCGGATTTGTTTTCTTTTTTGAGCCAGCTGCGGATCTTATTCCGCGCATTCGAGCTTTTGGCGATCTTGAGCCAGTCGATGCTCGGTCCCGCGGAGTTGGCGGAAGTAACGATCTCCACGATGTCGCCGTTCTGCAGCGTATAGTCGATCGTCACCATCTTGCCGTTGACTTTCGCGCCGACACACTTGCAGCCGATGGCTGAGTGGATCTTGAACGCGAAGTCCAGCGGCGTGGATCCGGCCGGAAGCTCGATCACGTCACCGCGCGGCGTAAATACGAACACCTGACTGGCAAACAGGTCCATTTTCATGGTCTCCAAAAAGTCTTTCGGATCGTTGATATCCTTCTGCCATTCCAGAGACTGCCGGAGCCAGGCCAGCTTGATGTCGTCGTTGGATGTTTTGCCGGAAGTATCGCCCTCTTTATACTTCCAGTGTGCCGCGATACCGTATTCCGCGACCTGATGCATCTCATAGGTGCGGATCTGGATCTCAAACGGCTCGCCGTTGTCGCCGATGACCGTCGTATGCAGTGACTGGTACATGTTCGGCTTCGGCATCGCGATATAGTCTTTAAATCGGCCCGGGATCGGTTTCCACATCGTATGGACGATGCCGAGCACAGCGTAGCAGTCCTTGACGTTATCCACGATAATGCGGACCGCGATCAGATCGAAGATCTCATCGATCTGCTTGTTCTGGTATTTCATCTTTTTATAGATGCTGTAATAATGTTTTGCTCTGCCGTAGATATCATAGTGCAGATGCATATCGTCGAGCGCGTCGCGGATCTCGCTGATGACCAGATTGATGGTCGCTTCCCGTTCTTCCTTGCGCTTGTTGACTTTTTCCTTGAGGTCCTGAAATTCCTGCGGGTGCAGATATTTGAGCGCCAGGTCCTCCAGTTCGAATTTCACCTTGGAGATACCGAGCCTGCTGGCAAGCGGCGCGTAGATCTCCAGGGTTTCGTTGCATTTTTCGATCTTCTTTTCCGGGCTCATATACTCCATCGTCCGCATATTGTGCAGACGGTCCGCCAGCTTGATGATCAGCACACGGATGTCCTTGGACATGGCCAGGAACATCTTGCGGAAGTTTTCGGCTTGGATCTCCTCTTTCGATTCAAACTTGATGGTGCCCAGTTTCGTAACACCATCCACCAGGAGCGCGATCTCCTCGCCGAAATCGGCGACGAGCTGCTCTCTGGTGTAAGGTGTATCTTCTACCACGTCATGCAAAAGCCCGCCGACGATCGTAGCGTCGTCCATACCCATTTCCGCAAGGATCAGCGCGACGTTGATCGGGTGGATGAAATACGGTTCCCCGCTCTTGCGCAGCTGTCCTTCATGCAGTTTCTGGGCTGTGTCGAATGCCTTTCCGATCAGCTCGGTGTCATATTTAGAATTGATATTTAAAATTCGTTCTAAAAATTCAGCTTTTGTGATCATGGATAATCACTCCTATTTTGTCTTCTTTGTCTTTGCGTTTTTCGTCGTGCTCAGCACGTACTTGGACGTCTCATCTTTTTTGCAGAGGTCATAATAGAGCGGGCTGCAGATAAAGATGGAGGAATAGCATCCTACGATGACGCCGACCATCAGCGGGATGATGAATTCGCGGATCGCCGAGGAGACCATGATGCAAAGCGGGATCATAACGACCAGTGTGGTCAGGGATGTCATGATCGTCCGGTTCAGCGTCTGGTTGATACTCAGATCGATGTTGGCCTCGTTGTTGTTCTTCGTATGGATCGCCTTGTTTTCACGGATACGGTCAAAGATTACGATCGTATCGTTGATGGAATATCCGACCAGCGTCAGGATGGCTGCGATGAACGGATTGTTTACCGTATAGCCGAAGATCGCGTAGAACGCGATAACGACCAGTACGTCATGAACAACGCCGGCGATCGCCGTTACACCGTATTTCCAGGATTTGAAGCGGAAGATGATGTAGATCAGCATACCGATGGAGGCGATGATCACCGCCTTCAGCGCATTGGTCTTCAGCTCATCGCCGACCGACGGTCCGAACTGTTCGGATGCCAGTACGTCGTCCTGCGTGATACCGTAATCGGCGCTGAGTGTATCGATGATCTCGTTACGCGCCGCATTGTCCAAAGACTTGATCGTCTTGAGTACGATCTGTGTATTGTTCTCGCCCGCGTAGATGATCTGCGGATCCAGTTCATAGGATTCCAGCGCTTTTTCTACATCTTCGATTGGTACCTGCTTGCCCATTTCCACCTGGATGGTCGTACCGCCGGTGAAGTCGATACCGTAATTCATGCCGCCGATCGCCGCGAAGAGCAGGCCGGCAATGATGATCACGCAGCTGACGATGTAGTAAACTTTTCTATGTTTGATAAATGAGAAAGTTTTGTTCAACATCTGCTTTGGTGTCAAATCATCATTTACACCAAAATATTTATTTTTTGCGAATTTCGGGTTGTTGGCCAGCAGTGAGATGAACAGCTGGGTGATCACAACCGCGGTAAAGATGCTGATGATGATACCGATCATCAGAGTCAACGCGAAGCCTTTGACGGAAGTTGTACCGATCTCGTAAAGGACGACTGCCGCGATCAGCGTCGTGATCTGCGCATCCAATACGGTCGTCAAAGCGTTCTTGAAACCGGCGTCGACCGCCACACGGATGGACTTGCCGGCACAGATTTCTTCTTTGATCCTCGCGAAGATGATGACGTTTGCGTCAACTGCCATACCGATGGACAAGATCAGCGCCGCAATGCCCGGCAGGGTCATGACCACGCCTAAGCCGACCATGGACCACAGGAACATGACAACATACAGCAGCAGCGCGATATCAGCGATAAAGCCCAGCATACCATAAAAGATCAGCATCAGCAGGAATACGATGCCCAGACCGATCGCGCCTGCCACGATGGACTTGTCCAGCGCGTTCGCGCCGATGGTCGCAGCCTGTACCGAAGATTGTACTTCCTTCAGCTCTACCGGCAGCGCGCCGCCGCGGATCAGAGCCGCGGTCATGGAAGCTTCTTCTTTGCTGTATTTACCTTCGATCTCACAGCTTCCGCCGCTGATGACGCCCTGTACGACCGGGTTGGTGATGATCTCGTTGTCCAGAACGATCGCGATCATGTTTGCCTGCAGACCGTCGATGGACGGAGTCACTTCCTGATAGAATGCCTTACGGCTGCCTTCTTCAAACTTTGTCGCGCCCTCGCTGTCAAACTCGAGCAGGATCTTATAGTAGCTTCCGTCTGTCGCGATCTGCGCGTCCTTGACATTGCTGCCGTCCAGCACGACGCTGCCGTCTGCCAGGATGAAATACAGCTGTGCCGTCTTACCGATGGCCTGGATCGCCTCGTCCGCGTCTTCCACGCCCGGGATCTCAACTCTCAGGCGTTTCGTACCCTCGATGGTCACGGAAGATTCCGCAACACCCATCTGGTTGACACGGTTGTCTAAGACCGCTCTGGTCTGTTCCATCAGCGTCTTTAACTCATCGCCGGTCAGGTCGGTCTGTGCTTCCATGACCACATAGACGCCGCCGTCGATATCCAAGCCGTACTTCAATGCGGATTTTACAGAAGTAACAGCTCCATCTTTTGTCTTGTCACCGATTCCGAACAGGGTGACATACCAGCCGAAGACCAGTGCAACGATCACCAGCACAGCCAGTATTCTTTTCACTTTTAAGCTCATTTTTCAAAAACCTCTCATAACTATAATTTCTCGGAATGCCCATAAAAGGGCATTTTATTTTACATTACATTCTACTACTTTTTTTCCCTTGTTACAAGTAAAAACCTCTGTTTTTCAACAAAAAAATGGTCAAAAAATAAAAAGCAGCGAAAAAAGACCCTGAGCGCTTCAGGGTCTTTGTATATCCGTGTTTTTTTGCGGACTTGCGATTATTCTGCTTTTGCAGCTTCTTCTTCCGCTTCTTTGACTGCCTCTTCGAGCACTTCTTCCGTAACCGGTTCATCCTTTACAGGTTCTTCCGCGTCGGAATTCTTCTTCAGTCTCTTCGGCATAGCCTTCTTCGGTTCGTCGTCTTCCACAACGTCATTCTTTACGCTGTCACGTCTTGCGGACTCTTTGGTCACAGAGGAAACAGCCCATCTCATCATTTCGAATTTGACTTTGTCTGCGCCGACCTGAATGATGAAAGATTCATCCTTGGTCTTTACGATCTTGCCGCAGATACCGCCGATGGTAACGATCTCGTCTCCGACGGTCAAAGCTCTTCTCATTTCCTGGATTTGTTTATCTTTTTTCTTCTGCGGTCTGATCATTAAGAAATACATCACGACGATCAAAAGAATCAAAGGTACTAACTGCGCTAATGCTTGCATGTTTTGAACGCTCCTCTCGTGTACTTTTCTTTTCCATAAAAATGGTGCCGGCGATGGGGGTCGAACCCATACGGTGTCGCCACCACAGGATTTTGAGTCCTGCACGTCTGCCAATTCCATCACGCCGGCATAGAGTCTGCTGCCTCAACTCGAGGTAGCAGAACAATCATAGCATAAAAAAGCTGAAAATACAAATACTTTTTTGATTTTTTTCGATTTTTGTTTTAATTTTGTTCGGATTCCTGTGCAGTTTCGGCGTCCGTTTCCGCGGTATCCGGTTTGATGACTTTGCTCCAGCTCCAGGTATTGCAGTTCTTATAGACGTCGTTGAACATCGGCAGCATCTCCGCCTTGAACGTGGTCACGCCGATCAGCCCCGTATAGCGATAGCAGAGCGGATAATACGGCATTTCGTCCAGCATCTGCGTTTTCAGCGCCGCAAAAGCTTCTCGATATTCCGCCTCGGTATGCAGACGCGAAAGCTCCCGCACGCTCGCCAGCAGATCATAGTTGATATAACCCCACGGATTGGTACGGTCAAAGAAGCTGCGCAGATCATAGCTTTCTTCCATTCGGTAGCCGGTGAGCAGGACATCAAAATCGCAGGCGCTGATCGCCGCCTGATATTCCTTGGTCGTAAGCGCCCGGACCTCGGAACGGATGCCGATGGTCTCCAGGTTCTTTTCGATCAGACGCGCCGCTGCCGTGCGGGTCGCGTTCTTTTTGTTCACGACGATCCGCAGCGTGACCGCGTCGCCGTTCATGTCTTCCAAAGTCCCGTCTCCGTTGCGGTCCGCCAGGCCCGCGCTCAAGAGCATCTGCTGCGCTTTCTGATAGTCATAGGCATAAGCATTCCCCTCATCGGCAACCCCCAGATAATTCGGATAATAGATGGTATCCGACAGAACGCCGCCGCCCATATAAGCGTTGGCAAGGATCTTTTCCCGGTCAATGCCGTAAGAGACCGCCTGCCGGACGTCCTTGTTCTTGAGTATCTTGCTCTTGGTATTATAGACGATCATTTCCACCTGATTGGAAAGCACGTCGTACATCTGATAGTCCTTATCCGAAACGATCGATCTGCGGGCAGAGGAATCATCCAGATAGCAGGTCACGGTATCGATCTCCATCAGATTTTCCGCCAGAGACCGTTTCGGTATGACGTTCACGTAGATCTTATTATCCGCTTTCTGCTCCTTGTTGAAATAGTCCTCGTTCGGGTTCAGACGCAGATATTTGAGGTAATTGTAGGACCGGTACTGATACATGCCGGTTCCGACCGGTTTGAACCCATCCTTTGCTTTTGCGAACTGATAGGCGTTTCCGTACTGGCTGCTCGGCACGATCGGAAACGTCAGATCATCCAGCGAGCAGTTGTAATTGTTGTTAAAGTAAATATTGCATTGGTAGGTCCCGGTCACATTGACCGCCACGATCTTGGAAGCCTTGGCGTAATACGGCGAGGTACTGCCTGCTGCCTTGATCGCGTTGACCGTAAATCGCACATCGTCCGCTTTGAGCGTTTTGCCGTTATGCCATTTGATCCCTTTTTTGAGCGTCATTTCAATGTAGGCGCGGTCGGTGTTGACTTTATAGCTTTTGACCAGCTCCGGCACCGCGCTGAGGTTTTCGTCGTATTCAAAAAGACTGTTGTAGATCAGTTTAGACAGATAATAAGTATCTTCGCTCTGTGAGATCAGCGGGTTGAGCGTATCGATGCTCTCCGCGGCGAAATAAAGCGTCTTCTGCTTCTGGTATTTGACGTCGGGGTCGATGTTCAGCACTTCCTCTTTGTAGATCTCCACACTGGAAAAAACAGCCGCCAGTGCGATCAGGACCACGGCCAGGATCACCCAATATTTTTTTAGAAGCAGAAGTAAGCGATTATCCTTCATGCGCATTCTCCTCCTGTTTTAATCGCACAAGCTGTGCGTCCACCTGCGCATACAGCCAAGGCAGGTTGCGCGAATTGTCAATGACGCGGTCCGCCAGTTTCTCCTTTTGCTCTGTCGGCATCTGGCTGCGCACGCGCTTTTCAATTTCTTCTTCGCTGAGACCGTCGCGCGCGGCAATGCGCGCAAAACGTATTTTTTTGTCACAGACGACCAGCCAGTTTTCGTCGGTGTCGTCCTGCATGCCGCATTCAAACAGCAGCGGCGCGTCGAGCACCACCAGTTTTTCATGCCGGTCACGGTATTGTTCGATCTCCGCAAGGGTTTTCTCGATCACCTTTTGTGTGATGATCTGCTCCAGCTTTTCTTTTTTTGCGGGATCCGCAAAAACAGCTTCGCCGAGTTTCTTGCGTTCCAAACTTCCGTCTTCCGAAAAAACCTCTTTGCCGAAAGCCGCTTCGATCTCCGCGAGACAAGGGCTGCCCTTTTCCGTCATCTGATGTGCCATGCGGTCCGCGTCGATGATCCGGCATCCCTTTTCCCTAAGATAAGCGGAAACCGTGGATTTTCCGGTCCCGATACCGCCGGTAAGTCCGATCACTTTCATGTTTTGTCCTCTATTTCAGATCATACCAGTTCTCGCCCGTGCTGACCTCACTTTCGAGTTTTACGGACAAGCTCATGGCAGATTCCATATTTCTTTCTAAAAGCTCGCGGATCTCCGCAAGTTCCGTCTTCGCGGCATTGATGATCAGTTCGTCGTGGACCTGCAGGATCAACTTCGAGTCCGGATGCTTTTCTTTCAGTTCACGGTAGACCTTGACCATCGCCAGCTTGATGATATCGGCAGCGCTGCCCTGGATCGGCGTGTTCATCGCCAGCCGTTCCCCCGCCTGCCGGACCATATAGGCCGAAGCATTGATCTCGTGGATCGCCCGTTTCCTGCCCAGGATCGTCTCCGCGTAGCCGGTCTCCTTGCAGCGCGCGATCTGCGCGTCCATATATTCCTTGACCTTCCGGTGCTTTTTGAAATATTCGCCGATATAAGCTTCCGCCTCTTTGCGGGTGATGTGCAGGTTCTCACTCAATCCGAACCCGCTCATACCGTAGATGACGCCGAAGTTGACGGCTTTGGCGCGGCTCCGGTCCGCGGCAGTCACCTGCTCGAGCGGAATGCCGAGCACCTTGGCCGCGGTCATCTTGTGAATGTCCTCGCCCTGCCGGAACGCTTCCAGAAGTCCCGGGTCCTGCGATAAATGCGCCAGGATCCGCAGTTCGATCTGGGAATAGTCCGCGCCGATCAGGATGTGCGCGTCATCGGACGCGGCAAAAGCCTTTCGCAGGCTGCGTCCGGTTTCCTGCCGGATCGGAATGTTCTGCAGGTTCGGTTCCGTACAGCTGATCCGTCCGGTCGTCGTAACAGTCTGCTGGAAATGTGCGCGGACCTTGCCGTCCGCGCCGATCAGCGGCTTCATCCCCTCCACATAGGTGGAGTTCAGCTTGGTCAGGTTCCGGTATGTGAGCACTGCGTCAACGATCGGATGCAGATCGCGGATCTTTTCCAGAATGTCCGCGCTGGTGCTGTACCCGCGCTTGCTCTTTTTGCCCGCCGGGAGCTTGAGGGTCTCAAACAGGATATCCCCCAGCTGATACGGCGATTTGATATTAAAACGGCATCCCGCGTATTCATAGATCTGTTCTTCCAGCTTTTTGGCCTGCTCGTTCAGCTCATTTCCGGTCTTATCGAGAAACGCGCTGTCGGTGCGGATACCCTCCGCCTCCATCCCGGCCAGCACCTCGATCAGCGGAAGTTCCACTTCATACAGCACCTTGTCCAGCTTTCGCTCGCGGACCTGCGCTTCCTGCACTTCCCGCAGTTTGGCGGCAATGCCGGAAAGCAGGACGCCATAGTCGGCATAACCTGCGGCCTTGGACGTGAACATATCTATCTGGCCATTTTCCGCCAAGAACTCATCCAGGCTCTGCATGCTCAGATGCAGCTGTTCAAACGCCAGATTCTTGAGTTCATATTGGCTGCGCGCCGGATCGAGCACATACGCGGCGATGGCCGTGTCAAAGCAGGTCCGAAACTTGCGGTATCCGTAAAATACAAGCATGTACAGATCATTTTTGATGTCATGTCCCCACAGGGAAAGCTGCTGTTGATCCAGCGCTTCGATGATGCGCTCGGTTTCGATCGCCGCCGTGTCGATAAAACAGGCTTCCGCTCCGCTCTGCACAAACACCGCGTCGATCCGCGGCGGCCGCACATGGCTGCAGTCACCGAACACTTTCAAAAAGACTTCCTTGCCGGAGAGCGTGTCCAACGCAGCAAGGTCGCTTTCCTTTGTCAGGCTGCGGACCTGCACGTCTTCCGGCGTAATGCGGAAGGTTTCCGGCGCAGCCTCCTTTTGCGGCATCGTCTGCGCGATCCGCTTCAGGAAGCTGTTGAACTCCAGCTTCTGATAAAGTTCGATCAGTCGATCGTAATCCGGCTCGACAAAGCGCATCGTCTCGAAATCGATCTCGATCGGTACGAAACGGTTGATCGTCGCCAGACGTTTGCTCATCAGTGCGAGCTGCATGTTTTCCTCAACCTTTTTGCGCAGGCCCGGTTTGGCGATCTCGTCCGTATGGGCAAGCAGATTCTCTACCGAATGGAACTGCGTGAGCAGCGCGATGCCGGTCTTTTCTCCGATGCCCGGAATGCCCGGGATATTGTCGGAACTGTCGCCCATCAGCCCTTTCAGATCGATGAACTGGGTCGGAGTCAGGCCGTAATGCTCGACCATTTTATCATAGTCGAACAGTTCAAACTCGGAGATCCCCTTTTTGGTGATCAGGATCTTGGTCTTGTCGGTAGCCAGCTGCAGGGCGTCTTTGTCGCCGGTAATGATCAGCGGGTCCATCCCCTGTCCCTCGGCAGCCCGCGCGACCGTTCCGATGATGTCATCAGCTTCAAAGCCCTCCAGCTCCAAAGTTTTGATGTTCATCGCATGCAGGACGTCTTTTAAAAGCGGCATCTGCATGACCAGTTCCGGCGGCATCGGTTTGCGGCCGGCTTTATAGGCATCGTATTCCAGATGGCGGAATGTCGGAGCTTTCAGATCGAACGCAACGGTCAGGTAGGCGGGTCCATAGTCGCCGATGATCTTGTTCAGCATATTGACAAAGCCGAAAATGCCTTGTGTATAAATGCCGTCTTTGGTGATCATCGGTCTCTGCATCGCATAATAGGCCCGGTTGATCAGACTGTTTCCGTCGATGATGACGATGGTTTCTTTCATGTTAAACCTCATATCTTAAGAAATAAGAAAATCCCAAATTACCGTCAAGGATATAATTGACGCCCTATCTTACGATAGGTGGGTGTCCTGTTCCCTGCCTCTGTCTTCCGCTCGTGCGGCGGCCTGACATAACGCCCGGAGAAACCCGGACTCCCGAAGTTCAAGTGTAGGTTCAATTATATGTCCTCAACGCATAACCCAGGATTGATTCTATTATAAGCTTATCTTCTGTCTGTTATTCCTCGAAAAGATCGATGGAACAATTTGTGTATACTTTCTGAACGTCGTCGTTGTCTTCCAGAAGTTCGATCATCTTTGCCAGTTTGGCGATATCATGCTCGTCCTTCGGTGCTGCTTCCATGGATGGTACGTACTCCACATCGGATTCCACGATCTCATAGCCGGCCTCTGCGATCGCATGATGTACATCGGTATAAGCTGCCGGATCGGTCACGATCTCGAAGCTGTCTTCCTGTACGACCATGTCGTCGGCGCCTGCTTCCAGAGCGGTCTCCATCAGTGCGTCTTCATCTACGCTGTCTGTCTTTTCGACAATGATGATGCCTTTACGGGAGAACATATAGGATACGCATCCAGGTGTTCCCAGATTGCCGCCGTATTTATCAAAGGTGGATCTGACTGCGGAAGTCGTTCTGTTTGTATTGTCTGTCAGCGCTTCTACGATGACAGCCACGCCGCCTACGCCATATCCTTCAAAGCTTAATTCTTCGTATGTTTCACCGGCAAGTTCTCCGGTTCCCTTTTTGATGGCTCTCGTAATATTGTCGTTCGGCATGGAAATGGCTTTCGCCTTTTCAATTGCCAGTCTGAGTGTCGCATTGTATTCAGGATCTCCGCCAGCCTTTGCTGCTACGGTGATAGCTCTTGCATATTTTGTGAACATTGCGGCTCTCTTGGAGTCCTGTGCGGCCTTTCTGCCTGCGATTGTACCGTGTCTTCCCATGGAGACACCTCCTAACTGATTTGATTTTTCACTATGTATTTAGCAGAAATAATTATACGACATGTCTCCTGCTTTTTCAAGTTTTTTTCAGATATTTTTTAGGCGGTGACTTCTGAAGAGGCTTCTTCCTCCCGCAGGTTCTTGTGCGCCGTGGCCATCATCAGCTTGATCCGGTTGAGCTGGTTGACGTTGCTGGCGCCCGGATCATAGTCGATTGCCACGATATTGGCTTTCGGGAAACGTTCGCGGATCGCTTTCATCATGCCTTTTCCGGTCACGTGGTTCGGCAGACAGGCGAATGGCTGCAGGCAGGCGATGTTGGTAGCGCCGTCCTTGATCAGCTCGATCATTTCGCCGGTCAGGAGCCAGCCTTCGCCGCACTGATTGCCGATAGAGGCGATCTGAGACGCTTCTTCGGCCGTCTTTTCGATACGGGACGGCTCTTCAAAGCGCCGACTTTCCCGCAGTGCTTTCCGCAGCGGTTTGCGGAACTGTTCGATCAGATCGATGCCGATTTTGTTCAGCTTATACTGTTTATACGAACCGGACAGGTTTTCATAATTGAACTTCTTGCTGTACATGCCGTAAAGGAAGAAATCCACCAGATCCAGCACGACGGCTTCTCCGCCCTCTTTTTCGATGATATCGACGATGTTGTTGTTGGCGTCCGGATGATATTTGACCAGGATCTCGCCGACAACGCCGACTTTTGGCTTTTTGATATCTTTGAGCGGCATGGTGTCGTACTCCCGGACGATCTCGCGGATCAGCCGTTTGTAAGTGCTGATCTTACCGTCGCGGCAGTTTTCGAAAATGCGAGCCTCATATTTTTTCATGATCGCTTCCGCGGCACCCGGCACCTCTTCATAAGGTCTGGTCGCGTACAGCAGCCGCTGGAACAGATCGCCGTACATCGCCGCGATCAGCAGACGCTTGGCCATCGGCGCGTCGATCTTGAAGCCCGGGTTGCTTTCCAGTCCTGCCATGTTAAAGGAAACCACCGGGACTTGTTCCATGCCGAGGTCCTTGAGCGCCTTGCGCAGCAGCGCGATATAGTTGCTGGCTCTGCACCCGCCGCCCGTCTGCGACATCACCAGTGCCGTCCGGTCGAGATCATACTCGCCGGATTTGAGCGTACTGATCATCTTGCCCAGTGTCACCAGCGTCGGATAGCAGGCGTCGTTGTTGACATATTTGAGTCCCTCGTCCACGGCGTGTTTGTCGACTGTCGGAATGACCACCGCGCGATAGCCGCTTGCCTTGAGCGCGACCTCCAGGTATTGGAAATGCACCGGTGACATCTGCGGGATCAGCAGCGTATAGTCTTTCCGCATTTCTTTGGTAAAGTACTTACGCGTATACGGTTTCAGATTATGGATCGCCTTGACGCCGTTCTTATCCCGTTCCTCCATGGCTGCCGCCAGAGAACGGATGCGGATGCGCACCGCACCGAGGTTGTTGCCCTCGTCGATCTTGAGCAGCGTGTAGAGCTTATTGGATTTTTCCAAGATCTCTTCCACTTGATCGGTCGTGACCGCGTCAACGCCGCAGCCGAAGGAATTCAGCTGTACCAGTTCCACGCCGTCATGCTGGCAGACATAATCCGCCGCCCGGTACAGTCTGGAATGGTAAGCCCACTGATCCAGAACGCGGATCGGCCTTGGGAGCTTGCCCATATGGCAGACGGAATCTTCCGACAATACCACCATGTCGTAAGAAGTGATCATCTTGTCGATGCCGTGATTGATCTCGGTATCCAGATGATACGGTCTGCCGGAGAGCACGATCGCTTTTTTGTTGTGTTCTCTGGCATAAGCTGCCGCACGCTCGCCCTCCGCTTCCACATCGCGTTTGAACGCGAGCTGCTCTGTTCTGGCTGCTTCGACGGCTTCTTTGACTTCTTTTTTGGTGATCCCTTTTGCCTTGAGTATCTCATACATCCGCGGGATCAGGCGGCTGTCGTCATCATACGGTACGAACGGATGCGAAAATTCCACGTCGTTCTCCGTAAACACTTCATTCATATTGTTGGCGATGACCTCCGGATACGTCGCGACGATCGGACAGTTGTAATGATTCTGCGCGTCTTTGGTCTCCCACTGCTCATAATTGATGCAAGGATAGAAGATCCATTTTTCGCCCATTTCCACCAAAGTCTTGATGTGTCCGTGCACCAGCTTGGCCGGATAGCACGCGGTATCGGAAGAGATCGTATCCATGCCCTTTTCGTAAAGTTCCTTGGAAGACATCGGGGAAAGTACCACGCGGTATCCCAGCTTGTTAAAGAACGTGAACCAGAACGGATAGTCCTCATACATGTTCAGGACACGCGGCAGCGCCACATGACCGCGCACGGCTTCGCTCTCCGGCAGCGGCTGATAGCTGAACAGCCGTTTCAGCTTGTAAGCGTACAGGTTCGGCAGATCTTTCGCCTTATTCTCTTTTCCCGCGCCTTTCTCGCAGCGATTGCCGGTTACAAACCGTTCGCCGTCATTGAAGCGCGTGATCGTCAGCATACACTGGTTCTCGCAGCCTCTGCACCTTGCGTTGGAGCTTCCGGCGTGGAACTTCTGCACTTTTGCGAGCGGCAGGATACTCGATACATGGCCGTAATGCCAGTTGGTCTTGGAATGCAACGCGCAGCCGTAAGCGCCCATCAGGCCGGCGATATCCGGACGCACGACTTCCTTGCCGAGCACCTTTTCGATCGCCCGCAGGACCGACTCGTTGAGGAACGTTCCTCCCTGCACGACGATCTTTTCTCCGGCTTCGTCCGGATTACGCAGCTTGATGACTTTGTACAGCGCGTTCTTGATGACCGAATAAGACAGGCCGGCCGCGATGTCGCCGATGCTCGCGCCCTCTTTCTGTGCCTGCTTGACCATCGAATTCATGAATACCGTACAGCGCGTGCCCAGATCCACCGGATTCTGCGACAGGAGTCCGACCTTCGCGAACTCCTCGACCGGCATATTGACCGATTTTGCGTAAGTTTCGATAAAGGACCCGCAGCCCGAAGAACAGGCTTCGTTGAGCATGATATGGTAGATCGCGCCGTCCTTGATGCGCATGCACTTCATATCCTGTCCGCCGATGTCGAGGATAAAGTCCACGCCCGGCAGGAATTCCTCGGCCGCCTTATAATGCGCCATCGTTTCGATGATGCCGTGATCCGCGTTGAAACCGGCCTTGATCAGCCCCTCGCCGTAACCGGTCACGGTCGTATTTGCGATGTAGCATTCCTCCGGCATCTGCCGATACAGTTCTTCCAGCAGCTGTTTGGTCGCTTCCAGCGGGTTGCCCTCGTTATTGCGGTAGAACGAATAGACCAGCTTTTCATTCTGGTCGATCAGCGCGGCTTTGGTCGTTGTCGAACCGGCGTCGATACCCAGGAAAAGAGGCCCTCTGCAGGCTGCGAGGTCACGTCTGGCGATCTTCGCCTTTGCGTGGCGCTCACAAAACTCCCGATATTCCGTTTCATCACAAAACAGCGGTTCTACCCGCTTGGTCACGCAATCGGCCAGCGGATCGACCGCATCGATCTTTTCGATCAGGCGGCTGAGACGCACGTTCTCTTTGTCCTCCGCCATAAAAGCTGCGCCGAGCGCTACGAAGTATTTGGAGTTTTCCGGGAAGATCACATCTTCCGGCGCCAGCTGCAGCGTCTGGATGAAACGTTTGCGCAGCTCGGATAAGTACGTCAGCGGTCCGCCCAAAAAGGCGACCTTGCCGGTGATCTTATGTCCGCAGGCCAGTCCGCTGATCGTCTGGTTGACGACCGCCTGGAAAATGGAAGCTGCCAGGTTTTCGATCGGCGCGCCCTCGTTGATCAGCGGTTGGATATCCGTTTTGGCAAACACGCCGCAGCGCGCCGCGATCGGATAAATCACGGAATAGTTCTTAGCGGCTTCGTTGAGTCCGTCGCCGTCTGTATTTAAAAGGATCGCCATCTGGTCGATGAACGCGCCGGTCCCGCCCGCGCAGGTGCCGTTCATCCTCTGTTCGACCGAGGCTCCGAAATAGGTGATCTTCGCGTCTTCCCCGCCCAGCTCGATGACCACATCGGTCTGCGGGATCAGTTTCTGTACCGCCAGCGAGCAGGTGATGACCTCCTGCTCAAACTTCGCGCCGATCTTATCCGCCAGCGCCAATCCGCCGGAACCGGTGATGACCACCTTCACGTCCACGTCACCGATCTCATTCTGCATTTTTGTGAGCAGCTCACTTACCTTGTCAAAGACACTCGACATGTGACGTTCATATTTCTGATACAGGATCTCGCCCTGCTCATTTAATAATACAAGTTTTACTGTTGTTGAACCAACGTCAATTCCAAGTCTCATAGTTCCCCTCGTTATGTATTTACTAATCTGTCTTTTGATCTCGGATGGATCCCGATGCAGGATCCTCCGTTATCAGTTTACCACCAAACCCCGTTAAAAGAGCGTTAAGGTTGACAGCCTCCCCGGTTTTCCCGTATACTGATAGATATGAGATCTACCATCAAAAAAAGAACCTGGAAAGCCATTTATCGGCTTCTTGACCGCGTCAGTCCCCTTGACGGAGACTGCGGCAAACTCTGCGGCGCGGTCTGCTGCACCTGCGAGGGCAGCGACAGTCAGGAGCAGGCAGAACTCGGCATTTATCTTTATCCCGGTGAGGAAAAGATCCACAGCAGAAAGGACGACTGGTTAACATGGACTGTGGAAGACGCCGACGATTTTGAATTTCCCGACTCCTGGCACGGCAATGTCTATTTTGTGAAATGTAAAACTCCGCCTCTTTGTCCGCGAAAGGAGCGGCCGCTGCAATGCAGGACCTACCCGCTTTCGCCGTATATCAGCGAGGACGGAGTTCTGGAACTTATTTATAATTTTGAGGACCTGCCTTATACCTGCCCTCTGATCGAGGAGGAGATCCCCCTCCATGACGATTTTTGCAAAGCGACCTATACGGTCTGGGCACATCTCCTGCGCGACCCGCTCATCTTTGATCTGATCGAAGCGGACAGCCGCGCGCTGGACGCGGGATTTCCGGATATCGAAGCGTCGGATTCAGACTTACCGCACGCCGAGCTTTGAGATCTCGTTCCGGTAGAGATGCCGCAGCATCAGTGCGCTGTAAGTGAGACCCAGGACTTCCGCAAGCGGAAAGGCTGCCCAGGATAAGGTCACGCCGCCGATGCGGATGAGAATAAAGGCCAGCGGCAGGATACCGACCAGCTGCCGGATGATCGAGCAGATCAGACTGTAAACGCCGTGTCCCGTTCCCTGGAACAAGGTCCCGGTGATGATGCCGAATGCGGCCGGAATAAAGCAGATACTGATGATGCGCAGCGCCGGAATGCCGATCTCCAGCATCGCGTCGGAAGCATCGAACATCAAAAGCAGCTGTTTCGGAACAGCCTGGAACAAGATCAGTCCCAGCGTCATGACGATCAGCGCGATCTTTAAGGCCTCCCGATAGGTTTCCATCAGGCGGTCTTTTTTTGCCGCTCCATAGTTATAACCCATGATCGGCATCGCTCCCTGATTGAGCCCGAATACCGGCATGAACACAAACGACTGGATCTTGAAGTAGACGCCGAGCACCGCGACCGCCGTTGTGGAATAGACCACCAGGATCATATTGTAGAAGATGATCATCACCGATCCGATCGACTGCATGACGATGGACGGCAGACCGACCTTGTAAATGTCCGCTACGATGCCCCAGTTGAATTTGAAGCCTTTTACTCGGATATTTACCAGATGTTCCCCTCTGAAAATGACCACCGCGCCGACCATCATGCCGCAAAACTGTCCGGTGATCGTCGCGATCGCCGCTCCTGCGACTTCCAGGCGCGGAGCGCCGAGCAGTCCGAAGATCAGGATCGGATCCAGAATGATGTTGACCACTGCGCCGGTCAGGCTGCAGATCATCGGAGCGATCATGTTTCCGGTCGACTGCAGGATCTTTTCAAATACGACCTGCATATTCAGGAAGAAAGATCCGATGCAGACGATCTGCATATAGATCGCTGCCTGCTCATAAATATAGCTTCCTTTTTCGGCATAACCGGAAACAAAAATACCGGTAAAACATACACCGATAATCAAAAATACCAGATAATTAAAGACTCCGATCCGAAGTCCCGTGCTCGCTGCCTGATCGGCCTCGGCCTGTCTGTGCGCGCCGAGACGTCTTGCGATCAGAGAGTTGATCCCCACGCCGCTGCCGACCGAAAGCGCGATGATCAGCATCTGCATCGGATTGACGATGGATACCGCCGTCAAAGCGTCTTCGCTGAGTTTCGCTACGAAAATACTGTCTACGATATTATAGAGCGCGCTGATGGTCATCGACAAGATCGCCGGCCAGGCCATACCCAAAAGCAGCGGCCGGATCGGAAGCACGCCCATCTTGTTTTCCTGCGCAGTTTCCGGCTGCACGGTTTCCGGCTGCGCGGTTTCCGGCTGCACGGTTTCCGGCTGCGCGGCCGCGTCGATTTGGTTCATTTCTTTCATGCTGTTCCCCCTCGTTATCCGTTTGTATAAGATGTACATTTCCTGCTCGCGGCAAAGGACACGCGGCAAAGAAATTGTTCATTTCGTAAAGATATATTATATAATATTCTGTTTACAAATTCAAGATTTATGGTATGATATTTGATGTGAAGATTTGGTGAGCATCGCTTGCTTCCCATCGCACGACAAAATTTTCGAGAAAGAGGTCTCTATGACTACCAGATTAGAAGAAATACAAAAAAGACGCATCTTCGGCATCATCTCTCACCCGGATGCCGGTAAGACCACATTGACAGAAAAGCTGCTGCTGCACGGAGGCGCTATCCGCGAAGCCGGAACGGTCAAAGCACGCAGAAACAGCAAATTCGCGACCTCGGACTGGATGGAGATCGAAAAGCAGAGAGGGATCTCTGTCACCTCCTCCGTCATGCAGTTTGAATACGCCGGTAAGGTGATCTCCATCATGGACACGCCGGGCCACAACGATTTCGGCGAGGATACTTACCGGATCCTGACCTCGGTAGACAGCGCGGTCATGGTCATCGACGGCGCCAAGGGTATCGAGGCGCAGACCAAAAAACTGTTCAAAGTCTGCTCCATGCGCGGGATCCCGATCTTTACCTTTATCAATAAACTCGACCGTGAGACTAAGGAACCGTTTGATCTCGTACAGGAACTGGAAGACGTGCTGGGATTGCCGTCCGTCCCGGTCTCCTGGCCGATCGGCAACGGCATGAACTTTGAGGGCATCTACGACCTGCTCAAAAACGAGGTCCACCTCTATAAAGCCGGCAAGCAGACCAAGACCCTGCAGCTCGGACCGGACGGCGTGTTCGGACCGGAACTCGAAAATGAGATCGCGGGCTATAACCTTTCCGCGCTGCGCGATGAGATTGAGCTGATCCAAGGCGCAGGCAACGAATTTGACATGGAACTGGTCTCCAAAGGCAAGCTGTCTCCGGTCTTCTTCGGTTCTGCCCTTGCGGATTTCGGCACGATCCCGTTCCTAGAGCACTTTTTGGAGATGTCGCCTGCACCCGGCCCGCGCAAGACCACGACCGGTGAAGTACAGCCGACCGATGACTTTTTCAGCGGCTTTATCTTCAAGATCCAGGCGAACATGAACCCGGCGCACCGCGATCGGCTGGCGTTCTTCCGCATCTGCTCCGGTACCTTCACCCGCGGCATGAGCGTGCGTCTCTCTCGGACCGGCAAGGAAATGAAGCTGGCGCAGTCTACCATGCTGATGGCCAACGAACGAGAAAACGTGGAAACCGCGATCGCAGGCGATATCATCGGTATCTACGATACCGGCAACTATCAGATCGGCGATACCCTGACCACCACAAAAGAACCGCTGTTCTTTGAACCGCTTCCGACGTTCCCGCCGGAGCTGTTCTCACTCGTCACGCCGAAAGATACCATGAAGGCGAAGCAGTTCCAGAAAGGCGTCGCGCAGCTCGCGCAGGAAGGCGCTATTCAGGTCTACCGCAATCAGTATAATGAAGTTGTCATCGGCGCGGTCGGTCAGCTGCAGTTTGAAGTGTTCGAGTACCGTCTCAAGAACGAATACAACGCGCAGGTGCGCATGGATCGTCTGGACTTCTCGACCGCCAGATGGGTGCAGATCGACGCGGATCCAAACTCCCGTGACTACGCTGCCGCCCTCGAAAAAGTCAAGGACGTGCTCGATTCCAGGACCATGTTGGTCTTCGACCACTTCGAGCGCCCGATCATCCTCTTCGCCAACCAGTTCACCCTGCAGTACTTCTGCGAGAAACATAAGGATATCAAACTGATGGAAGCTCTGGACGTACAGAATCAGTATTGACCACGAGGCGATAGACGGTAGATGACAAACGATACCCGATAAACGATAAGCAGCAAGAGCGACAAGCAAGAAACCGGATGCAGACTTGCCATACAAGGCAAACCGCACCCGGTTTTGTTTTTTACTTTTGACTCGAATTTGATCTATTTACGGATCTGCTTATGGACCTGCAAGCCCGATACTGGCAGCCGCACGGCAATGCGACAGTGTAACGATACAACGATGCGACGATACAACGACGAGACGATACAACGATGAGACAACACGATGATGTGCAAACGTGACGAGGTAACAACGTGACGAAAAATGACCGATGTAGATAAAAACATCGTTTTTTCAATTACATATCCACAAGTCAAAGCAAGAATTTTACAGTCAATACAAAAACAGGTTTTCAATGTGCCCTTTTTTTCATTCCTCGCCGTGCAGGCTCTTTTACAAAGCCCTGTCCACACGCAAAAAATGTCGAAGAATATCGTAAAATGTCGAAAAGACTCAGGCTAGAGGACTGACAGACCGTCAAGTGAGAAGCCCTCTGATCAAACGGTGGATAAGTAACTGAAAAAAGGCCTCATTTATCCATTTGTACCTATTACAGCATCCTAACTCTACTTCGAAAAAAGGAATTCAAAAACCGGATGCAGACTTGCCATACAGGGCAAACCGCACCCGGTTTCGATTTTCGATCAATCCCCGTAGGTCCCCGTAAACTATAATTCTTCAATTTCTTCTTTAGATAAGCCGGTATTTGCCGCGATCACTTCCAACGGAATGCCTGCTTTCTTTAAGCTTGCAGCGATTTCGAGTTGCTTTTTCTGTGCGCCGGCTTTCTCGCCATCGCTGAAGCCATTGTTAAAGCCGTCTTTTAACCCATCGTTGTAGGCTTCTTTGGCGCGGATCTCTGCGAATTCTTCTGCTGTGATCTCTTGAAATAACATACCGGTCACCTCTCGCGT
>CAKQQT010000023.1 GCA_934271235.1 uncultured Clostridia bacterium
ATCGTACGGCACGCAGAATCCGCCCAGGCGATGCGGTTTATGACCGAAGCTGCTACCACTGTGCTTGATCTTGGAAACGGAAGCGTTTTTTCTTGCGAAGCAGGGTGGGATATATTATAATAAAAAGATCAGGGCTGAGAGGTGGACATGGAACAAAAGACAGAGTTTGAGGTTGTTATCGTCGGGGCAGGCCCATCTGGGCTGGCTGCGGCATTGACGCTGCTTGCGGAAGGAATTTCAGACATTATCGTAATGGAGCGATTTGCCTTTCCCCGGTACAAGTGCTGCGCCGGATATATTACCGGAAAGACGAAAGCGGTCTATGAGACTTTCGGATTAAATATTGAAGAGGTACATTACAGTCTGATAAAGGAGTTTAACATTTTTTACAGGCTGAAAAAAAGACAGACGATTGCCAATCAATTTTTATATACAAACCGCGCGATCGATCGGGTGGAATTGGACAACGCCTTTGCAGAGCTTGCAAAATCAAAGGGCATCCGAATAAAGGAGAATACGACTATCTCGGAGCATGATGCAGACAAAAAAGAACTGAAACTTTCCAACGGTGAAAGGCTTACATATCAAAAGATTATTTTTGCAGATGGAACGAGCGGATTCGGAAGCCGTCTGCAGCCAGATCGCAAAAAGAATATTGCCATGCAGCTTGTTTTCCCACACGCTGCGCCGGAAGAAATTCAGATTCATTTCGGTATGACAAAGCGCGGGTACGGGTGGGTCAGCGCTTATGGTGGTTTTACCAATGTCGGACTGACGGATGTTTTTGACAAATCAGTAAACTATCATGAGGTTTTTGCAGATTTCATGAAGAAACTCGGATTGCAGGCGGATATGAGCAGGCTGCGCGGAGCTTTCACGCCGATGGAAATCGGCGAAGGGAAAGTCGGTGAAGATGTTTACTTCGTCGGTGATGCGGTCGGCGCCTGTGACCCCATGACGTTATCGGGTCTTCGATATAGCCTTGACAGCGGGAGACTTTGCGCAGAGGCGATTGCGAGAAAAGATGACTGCCTGTATTTTGCATGTATTCGCAAAATGAAGAAGAAATTTGCACTGATGCGTGCCTTGCAAAAGATTTTTTATCTGAAATTCTGTCAGGTTTGTGTATTCGATATCGGCTGCAGGTGCTGCCACCGCATGATTGCGTATGTATTTAATCATTTTTTTGTGAATAAGAAATAAAATTACAATTTTATGTCCTTAAAAGTGTGGGCAGGATACAATTTTATGTCCTTAAAAATGTTGACGACTGATTTAAAAACGACTATACTAAGTGTATGGAGGGGCAAAAGTGCGCATAACGCAATCTGAGATTTCTATGCGTACATGGTGCGCATGGAAGCGCACCGCTCCGTAAGGTGCTTTTGTCGTTATTCCGGAAATATCGCTGAGCGATATTTCTTGCCTACATAATAAAAAAGGACAGGAGAGATGCAATGAATCGACATGCGATCAAACGATTAGAGCACTGGAAGGATGCAAAAGGGCGCAAACCGATGATTATCCGGGGTGCCAGGCAAGTTGGAAAAACATGGCTGATGAAAGAATTCGGAAGGACGCGGTTTGCGAAGACTGCATATGTCAATTTTGAGAATAATGACAGAGCGAAAGCAATCTTCGAAATGGATTTTGATATTGCGCGGATGATTTTGGCGCTCAGCGCAGAAACCGGTGTTGATATACAAGCAGAGGACACGCTTTTGATTTTCGACGAAATTCAGGAAGCACCGAAGGCCTTGACGTCCCTCAAATATTTTTATGAGAACGCGCCGCAATATTGTATTGTCGCAGCAGGTTCACTTCTTGGGGTTGCCATTCACCATGGAACTTCGTTTCCGGTAGGAAAAGTGGACTTCATGGATTTATATCCGCTGAGCTATACGGAATTTTTGGAGGCCTTGGGCGAGGAACGATTTGCAAAGCTGCTTGTTGCCGGAGATACGGAAATGATGCGAGTCTTCAAATCTAAGTTTATCGAGCGTCTCAAAGAATACTATTTCGTCGGCGGAATGCCCGAGGCAGTTTTGACCTTTGTAGAAAAGAAGAATTATCAAAGTGTGCGGGAAATTCAGAAAAATCTTCTGAATTACTATCAGCAGGACTTTTCGAAGCACGCGCAGACAAATCTGATTCCAAGGCTGAATCTGGTTTGGAATTCCATCCCGGGGCAGCTTGCAAAAGAAAACAGAAAATACATTTACGGGCAGGTCCGGGAAGGGGCGCGCGCGAAGGACTTCGAGCTTGCGATTCAGTGGCTGCTTGACTGCGGGCTGATTCATAAAGTGCACAGGGTCTCCAAACCGCAGCTTCCGCTAAAGGCCTATATGGAGCTTGACACATTCAAAATGTTTTTGCTGGATGTGGGGCTTCTTGCGGCGATGGGAGACTTGAGCGAAAAGGTGATCTTGGAGGGCAGCCGGATTTTTACGGAGTTTAAAGGGGCGCTTACGGAGCAGTATGTTTTGCAGCAGCTTGTATCAGAGCTGGGTGTGACGGCATATTACTATTCGACACCAAATTCGAGAGGTGAAATCGACTTCCTGCTGCAGACAGATACGAGCGTGATCCCGCTGGAGGTCAAGGCTGAAGAAAATCTGAAAGCAAGGAGCTTGCGTGCTTTTTGCGAAAAATACAATCCGCGCTTTGCGGTGCGAAGCTCGATGTCGGATTTTCGCGAGCAGGACTGGATGACGAATATACCGCTTTATGATTTGCTGTACATTGCAAATTATTTGGGCGAGGGACAAAAGCGCACATAACGAAACCTGCGATTTCTATGCGCAACCGTGAGCGCCGCTTCGCAAGGTGCTTTTGTCGATATTTCCATTCATAATAAAGGAAGCTGCAAACGCGGCTTGCAAATACAGAATTTAAGAAAAGGAGTGAGACGATGATACAACTGGACAGTATCAGGGGGATGCTTCCGTCGCTTGCGGAAACGCTCAAAGAAGTCGGTGACTCTCTTTGACCTCGCAAGACTGAGAGAAGAGTTAGAACGAGCGAACCGGGAGATCGAACAACCGGACTTTTGGAACAATCCGGAGTATGCCCAAAAGGTTATGAAAGAAAAAAGAAGCATGGAGGCGACGGTCGAGAACTACGAAAGTCTCGAAAAATCGCTCGGCGATATCGGTGAGATGATCGAGCTGACCGAGATGGAGGAGGCGAGCGGCGCTTCGTCGGAAGAGCTTGCCGAAATGGCCGCGGGTATCGAAAGCGACTTTGCAGCGGTGCAGGAGCGCCTAGAGGAGCTGCGGCTCAAGACCCTCTTAACCGGAAAGTATGACCACTGCGGCGCGATCCTTTCGATCCATGCAGGTACCGGCGGCGTCGATGCGATGGACTGGGCATCCATGCTGCTCAGAATGTACACGCGCTGGTGCGAAAAGAAGGGCTACAGCGTGAAGATGCTCGACCTGCAGGACGATACCGAGGCAGGCATCAAGAGCGCGACGCTTTTGGTCGAGGGAGAGAACGCCTACGGCTATCTCAAGAACGAAAAAGGCGTGCATCGTCTAGTGCGCATTTCGCCGTTCAATGCGGCGGGAAAACGCCAGACATCGTTTGCGATGCTGGAAGTCGTGCCGGAGCTGGACGAGGATATTTCGGTGGAGATCAACCCGGAGGATCTGCGGATCGACACCTACCGCAGCAGCGGTGCGGGCGGTCAGCATGTCAACAAGACGGATTCTGCGATCCGTATCACGCATCTGCCGACCAATATCGTTGTCACCTGCCAAAATGAACGCAGCCAGCACCAGAACAAGGAAATGGCGATGAAGATCCTGACCGCGCGGCTGACCGAGCTTGCGGAGCAGGAGCACAAGGAAAACTTGGCAGAACTCAAGGGTGACTACTCGATGAATACCTGGGGCTCGCAGATCCGCTCCTATGTGTTCCAGCCGTATACGATGGTCAAGGATCACCGGACCGGCGCGGAAACCGCAAATGTCAACGCCGTCATGGACGGCGACCTCGATGCGTTTATCAATGCCAAGCTCAAACAGCGTGAAGAGGCGTAGGGAACACAGAGGGCGCCGGAATACGAGAGCCTGCGGACATCTGCAGCTGTCGGCGCGTCGTGCGTTCATCTGCGCACATGCGATCCGTAAGAAAAACACAAGTACAAACACAAACAGAAAAGGAAACCATATATGGATATTATCGCAAAACTGGCGGCAGAATTTAAGATTCGTACCGCGCAGGTGGAACACACCGTAGAACTCATCGATGAAGGCAACACGATCCCGTTCATCGCCAGATACCGGAAGGAGGTCACCGGCGGACTCAGCGACGTAGTGCTGCGTGATCTGGATGAACGCCTCAAATATCTGCGGAATCTCGAAGAACGCAAGGAAGAAGTGCTGCGCCTGATCGAAGAACAGGGCAAGCTGACGGATGATCTGAAGGCTGAGATCGCAAAGGCCGAGGTGCTGCAGCGTGTCGAAGATCTGTACAAGCCGTTCAAGCAAAAGAAGGCAACGCGTGCGTCCAAGGCCAAGGAAAAGGGTCTGGAACCGCTGGCCATGATCATTTACGCACAGCAGCTGACCGACGGCACGCCGGAGGAGGCCGCTGCACCGTTTGTAAACCCGGAGAAAGAAGTCCATACACCGCAGGAAGCGCTGGCGGGTGCTTGTGATATCATCGCGGAAATGATCGCTGACGACCCGGAGATCACCAAGGATGTCCGGGCCAAGACCTTCGAGATTGCGACCCTTGTCACCGAGGCGGTCGATCCGGAGGAAAAGACCGTTTACGAGATGTATTACGACCGTGCGGAGGCTCTGGCCAAGATACCGAATCACCGGGTGCTGGCGATCAACCGCGGCGAAAAAGAAAAAAAACTGAAAGTCAAGCTTTCCTTAGAGACCGAAAAGATCCACGAGCTGATTGGTGCATCGGTCATTCGCAATGAAAAAAATATTTTCTATGGTATGCTGCGAGATACCATTGCTGATGCGTACAAACGCCTGATGGCACCGTCGATCGAGCGCGAGATGCGCAATCTGCTGACGGAGCGTGCGGAAGCAGAGGCTGTCAAGATTTTCGCCAAAAATACGGAGAGCCTGCTGATGACACCGCCGGTGCGCGGCAAGAAGGTCATTGCGATCGACCCAGGCTATCGGACCGGCTGCAAGGTGGCAGTTCTGGACGAGACCGGCAAGCTCAAGGCTTATACGACGGTTTATCCGACGGAGCCGAAGAATGACGTTGCTGGTACCGAGGCGACGCTCAAAAAAATCGTCGATAAGTTCCATACCGATATTATCGTGGTCGGCAACGGAACAGCTTCGCGCGAGACGGAAGAAGTGGTCGCAAACTTTATTAAAAAGAATGGCTACGATATCCAATACACGATCGTCAACGAGGCAGGCGCTTCGGTGTATTCCGCGTCTAAGCTGGCGACGGAGGAATATCCGGATCTGGATGTGACGACTCGCGGCGCGATGTCGCTGGGCCGTCGTCTGCAGGACCCGCTGGCGGAGCTGGTCAAGATCGATCCGAAGAGCATCGGCGTCGGGCAATATCAGCACGATATCAACCAGAAGCTGCTGGAAGGCGCACTGACGAACGTGGTCGAGGACTGCGTGAACCGTGTCGGCGTGGATCTGAATACGGCATCGCCGTCGCTGCTTTCGTATATCGCGGGCGTGAACATGGGCATTGCTAAAAATATTGTCAAATACAGAGAAGAAAACGGCAAATTCACCGACCGCAAGCAGCTGATGAAGGTGCCGAAACTGGGCGAAAAAGCCTTTAATCAGTGCGCCGGTTTCCTGCGCATTGCAGACGGCAAGAATCCGCTGGATGCGACCTCTGTGCACCCGGAATCCTACGGTGCTGCACAGGCCATGATGGAAAAACTCGGCGTGGAGGCTGACACGATCCGGCAGGGCGGTGACAAGGATATGGAGAAAAAGATCAAGAAGGCTTACCCGGCCAAGTCACTGACCCAGAGCATTGCTGCCATGGCAGGGGATCTGGGCGTCGGCGAGTTGACGCTGACCGATATCATCGAGGAAATGAAAAAACCGGCCCGCGACCCGCGTGAGGATGCGCCGCCGGTCGTATTCCGTAATGATGTCAAGCAGTTTGAGGATCTGAAGATCGACATGGAAATGACCGGTACGGTGCGCAATGTCGTGGACTTCGGAGCCTTCGTGGACATCGGTGTCAAGAACGATGGGCTGGTTCACATATCGCAGTTAAGCGATAAGTTTATCAAGCACCCGATGGACGTGGTTTCAGTCGGCGATACGGTCAAGGTCAAGATCATTTCCATTGACTATGACAAGCACCGCGTCGGGCTGACGATGAAAGGATTGAATTAAAGCATGAGCAAGATTACAACGATTTTATTCGATTTTGATGGGACGCTGGTCAACACCAACGATGTCATCATTGCGTCGTGGCAGCATACGTACCGTCACTATACGGGTAAGGAAGAAAGCCTCGAAAAGATTACGGCATGCTTCGGCGAGCCGCTGCTTCTGACCATGGCAAGAGAGTTTCCAGCGGTCGATCCGGAAGAATCCGCGGAGGTCTATCGCAGATTTCAAAAAGAAAACGCAGATGAGCTAGTGACGATCTTCCCGGGGATTCTGGATATGCTGCGGGATTTGAAAAAAGCAGGCTACCGGCTGGCGATCGTGACCTCCAGGACCAGAGAGTCGGCACAGCGCTATATGGACATGTTCGGCATTGCATCGTATTTTGACGATATAGTGTCCTGTGAGGATACGAACGTACATAAGCCGAATCCGGAGCCGATCCTGCTGTGCATGCAGAAGCTGGGCGTCTCACGTGAGGACTGTATCATGATCGGGGACAGTCCGTTTGATATCAAGTGCGCGAATAACGCGGGCGTTTTGAGCGTGCTGGTGGCGTGGAGGATCACCGGCAGCGGCGCGGCCGCGGTGGCGGATGCAAAGTGGGATTATGAGATCGCGGCGCCTGCGGACCTGCCGGCCCTGCTGGACGAGATCAACGCGGCGCAGTAAAACTGCGGCAGGCGTGACGTGCAGCAGGCAGAGTTTTGGCTGCACGGTGCGCAGCGTTTATGTGCAAAGAGGATGAAGAGGAAAAGCGATGCTGCATCTGTATTACGGAAGAGAAGATATCGATAAGGAAAATTTTATTTTTGACCATCTGCAAGGTCGGGCGCTCTTACTTGTGCCCGACCAATTTACATTGCAGATGGAACGGTCCCTGCTTGCCCGGACAGGTCGGGAGGCTCTGATGGATATTGAGGTGCTTTCGATGTCACGGCTGGGCTATCGACTGCTGGCGGAGCTTGGCGGCAGCAAGCGCAGTTTCATCGACAAGTACGGGCGGCATATGATCCTGGCGGACATTGCGCGCGCCGAGCGGGAGCAGTTACAAGTATTCTGCGGCCTGGAGCGCAAGAATTCCTTTATCGAAATGGTAAACAATTTCATTTCGGAGCTCAAGCAGTTCAGCTGCGGCAGCGCCGAGCTTGCTATGATCGCAAAGGAACTGCCGGAGGAGTCTTATGCAGCCAAAAAGCTGGCGGATCTAACGCTGCTGTATGAGGAATACGAAAGGCGGATCGCGGGCAAATACACCGATTCCGAGGACTATATCGATTTGTTTCTGGCAAAGATCTCGCAGTCACAGCTGATCCGGGACAATGACATCTGGATCTACGGCTTTGACAGTTTCGCACCGAAAGCGATGTCCGTTATCGGGGAACTGATGAGTAGTGCGCGGGAAGTGCAGGTGGTGCTGACGGCAGATCGGGAGAGAGACAGCCGAGACAGTGAGCTGTTTACCCTGTCGGAGATCGTGATGCACAAGCTGCAGGAGGCTGCAGAGGCGCGCGGCATCGGCTGCGTGCGGCAGGCGATACCGGAAACTTACCGCCTGCCGGACCGCGCGCCGGCCATGGTCCGTATCGAGCAGGAGCTTTATGCACTGCCGGCAAGGTCTGCCGAAAGTCTCGCCGGCTGTGCGGGTCTGCATCTGGTGACGGCGGCGAATCTGTACAACGAGGCCGAAAGCGCAGCCGTCTATGTGCTGCATCTGGTGCGGGATCTGGGCTATCATTACCATGAGATCCAGCTGATCTGCAATGACCAGGAGGAGCGTGGGCCGATCCTGCGGCGGATCTTCCGCGAATACGGGATCGATCTGGTTTCGGATGCCAGCCGGGATATTCTGCAGAGCCCGATCGTACGCTATATCACGGCACAGATCAGCGTGGTGATCGAAAAATACCGTACCGACACCGTGCTGCGTACGCTCAAATCGGGATGCAGCGATCTGACCCCGGAGGAGTTGACGGATCTCGAAAACTATGTCATCAAATACCGCGTCCGCGGCAGTATGTGGAAAAAACCGTTTACGAAGGGCCTGCAGGAGTACGGGGAGGAAGAACTGGCTCGCCTGAATGCGATACGCGAAAAAGCCATGCTGCCGATGCTGGCTTTCGAGAAGATTTTCGCCAGTGAAACGACGGCGGACTTCATCGCGGCGCTTTACCAATATCTCTATCAGGAGGTGCAGCTGCCGGCGCGTATCTGCGCGATGATCGTCTCTCAGCAGGAAATGGGCCGGACGGATCTGGCAGAGGAAACGCAGCAGATCTGGGGCAAGGTGGTCGGGATCCTCGATCAGATGCAGGAGATCGCGGGACAGCAGGCCTTTGAGGCGCGCAGTTTTTTGGATCTGTTTACCGTGGGGCTGTCGCAGGTCGAGATCGGGGTGCTGCCGCCGACCAAGGACGGTCTGATGATGGGCACGATGCAGCGCACCAGAAGCGGCAATATCAAGGCGCTGGTCGTGGTCGGCGCGAATGAGGGGATCTTGCCGCAGGAGAAACCTGCGCCGGGTCTGTTCGGCAATGACGAAAAGGAGCTGTTTCAGGAAAAGGGCGTAGAGCTCTGCAAGGTGGACAGCGTGCGGCAGCTGGAGGAACGGTTGGCGATCTACCGCAATCTTTCGCGGCCGAGCGCGCAGCTTTGGATGAGCTGCAGTATGGCAGATATCGAGGGCAATCTCAGCAAGCCGTCGGGCATCTTTGTGCGCTTGACGGAGCTTTTCCCGCAGCTTGCGGTCGAGAAGGATGTACTCAACCGTGCAGGTGAGGCGCAGACGGCACTGGCCTGCGGCGGTGTGGCGCCGCTGCGGCATTTGACCGAGGCACTGCAGGAGACGATGGAAGGTAAGCCGCTCGGTAAGCCCTGGACGCAAATGCTCGCCTGGTATCAGCAGCACGATGATGCGAAACTGGCGCCGATCCGCAAGGGATTGGCCTTTACGAATCAGCAGGAGGCACTCGGCAGGGAGATTGCCGACGCTTTATACAAGCGTGATTTCGACACTGCGCTGAGCCTCAGCCCGTCGCGGTTGGAACGCTATGCGCGCTGTGCGTTTTCTCATCTGATCCAGTACGGACTGAAGCCGGAGGAGCGCCGCGTCTTTGAGGTCGCGCCGCGGGAGATCGGCGACATCTACCACCAGTGTCTGATGGAATTGACAGCAAAGCTGACCTTGCCGAACGTACCGGTCACCGCGCCGGAGTCGCCGTGGATGACGATGACGCGTGAGGAATGTCGGGCCTTCGTGGAGCAGGCGGTCGCGCGGGAGACGGCAAGCTACCGCGAGGGACTGTTCCAGCTCGGCAACGAGGAACAGTATCGCAGCCGCCGTATCGCGGACATCTGTGAAAAGGTCTGCTGGGTGTGCGTTGAGCAGGTACGGGCCGGGCACATCTTGTCCAGCCGGTTTGAAGTGCCGTTCGGCCGCGGCCGCAGGATCCCGCCAATCACCGTCGAGGCGGAGGGCCGGGAGCTGTATATCGAGGGTAAGATCGACCGGGTGGATATCCTGCGCGGCGAGCGTGTCAAGATCATCGATTATAAGACGGGAAACGAGAATTTTAATCGGGCGGAGGCAGAGGCGGGTTACCGTCTGCAGCTCATGCTCTACCTCAATGCCTGCCTGGGTGAGCGCACAGGCGGCGAGGCGAGAAAGCCGGCCGGGGTCTTTTATTTTCATATCAGTGAGCCGATGGTGGACTGGTCGGCGAAAGAGCCGGATGCGGACAAGCTAGCGCAGGAGGTGCGCAAGAATTTTAAGATGAATGGGGTGCTGGTCGATGACCCAGAGGTCATCGAGAGCATTGCCGGAGATTTCAGCGGCTATTCGGAGATCCTGCCGCTGCGAAACGGCAAGGACGGCATCAGCGCGACCGGAGCCGACACACTGCTCAGCGAAACGGAGTTTGCGGCGCTGACCGAAACCGTTTCGCAAAAAGTGACGGAACTTTGCCGCGACCTAGCCGCCGGGAAGATCGATATCGAACCGATGAAGACCCGCGACCGCTCCGCCTGCACCTACTGCCAATACAAAGGCATCTGCCGCTTCGACACGATATTCGAAGGCTGCCGGTGGCGGATCGTGTAGGAGATCCTCTGCAGAAGTCTCTTAGAAGGAGACGGAAGAAACAGAAGAGACAGAGGATTGGTGAAGACAGTATAGGCAGGCCGATACATGGGCAGCCGCGTTTTCTGGTTTGGATTTTTCGGATGGTCTATGAGATTTATCCAACATGACTGCGTGAAATATATCGAAACAGGTCGAAAAATAAGCGCGCGTTGCGTTTTTGAGAAGAAGCAAAAAATTTACGCAAGGTTTTTTCTATTTTCTGGAAGAAACCTTGCGTTTTTGAAAGACGTCAGTATGATTACGCAACAAGCCCCGAATTCTCGCGCGGAACCGAGCGGTTTGAAGGGGTATGTTGCGTTTTTGAAAGACATCGGTATGATCACGCAACGAGATACGTGCAGTTGCATGCAGTTACACACTGATCTCGCCGCGCAGGTTGGTGGTCATCAGTTTTTTGATGGTTTCTTTCGGGTAGCCGCAGCTGAACAGGTAGTACAGCTTGGTGACGGCGGCTTCGGTGGTCATATCGTTGCAGCCGACGGCGCCGGACTCCTTGAGGGCGTTGCTGGTCGCGTAGATGCCGAGTTTGGTCGTGCCGCGGTAGCACTGTGAGCAGACGGATACGATGGCGCCGTTCTCGGAGGCACGGCGGATGCTGCTGACGAGGGTGCGGTTGTTGCTCGGAATATTGCCTTCACCGAAGGTCTCCAGCACTACGCCGCTGAGTTTCTCGGAGACGATCTGTTCGAAAAGCTCGAACTGGATGCCCGGAAACAGTTTCAGAACGCCGATCGGTACCTGACGCAGTTCGGTCAGCTTGAATTCCGGCGCCTGCGGCGGCATGACGAGCGCCTGCTGGTTGTATTTGATGTCGATGCCGACGTCCGCCAGTACCGGGTAGTTCGGAGAGGCGAAAGCCATCAGTTCATCGGATGAGACCTTGGTGGAACGATTGCCGCGCAGGAGCTTGCCCGCAAAGTACAGGCAAACCTCGTTGACCCGGCCCTCGGCGGCGATCACCATCGAGTTGATGAGATTATCGCGGCCGTCGCTGCGCAGTTCGCAGAGCGGGATCTGGGAACCGGTCAAAATGACGGGTTTGTCGAGTCCTTCGAGCATGAACGACAACGCCGAAGCGGTATAGGCCATGGTATCGGTGCCGTGCAGCACGACGAAACCGTCATACATATGATAGCGGTCGCGGATCTCGCGGCCGATGTTGACCCACTGTTCGACTGCCACATTGGCAGAATCCAGCAGGGGATCGAATTCGACAACATCCCAGTTGGGCATATCTTTGTTTTTCAGCTGCGAGATCTCATCCAGCAGGCTCGAAAAATATTTTTTCTTTGGCGCATAGCCGAGCTCCGTGGGTACCATACCGATGGTACCGCCTGTATATAAAATGCAGACTCTTTTTTTCATATTCTCTCATAGCCTTTCTGCCGGCCGCTCCGTGCGGGATCTGACGGAGCCTGCGAAGACCGACACGATTATTTTCTTGGATTTTCACAAATTTTATGATACAATCATATCACATCAAAAGAAAAAATACCATTGTAAAAATCATAAGAAACAGGAGGAATATACAAATGTCAAACATTCCGACACCGCATATCGCGGCAAAAGCAGGGGACTTTGCAGAAACCGTTTTAATGCCGGGCGATCCGCTCCGCGCGAAATTTATTGCCGAAACGTTCCTGAAGGATCCGGTGCTGGTCAACAACGTCAGAGGCGTGCAGGGCTATACGGGTGATTACCGGGGAAAACGGGTCTCCGTCATGGCTTCGGGTATGGGTATTCCGTCGATCGGCATCTACTCTTATGAGCTTTTTAACTTTTACGATGTCAAAAATATCATCCGCGTCGGCACGGCGGGAGTCATCCGGCCGGACCTCAAAGTCAGAGATATCGTGATCGGACAGGGCGCGTGCACCAATTCGAACTTTGCGGCGCAGTTTGATCTGCCGGGCACGTTCGCGCCGATCTGCTCTTATGAACTTTTGCAGAAAGCAGTCTGTGCGGCCAGAGATATGGGCGTGGAACCGGTAGTCGGCAATCTGTATTCTTCCGACATGTTCTACGACGATTCGCAGGGGCTTTCCAAGTGGCAGAAGATGGGCGTCTTGGCCGTTGAGATGGAAGCTGCGGCACTGTATATGAACGCGGCCAGAGCCGGCAAGAACGCGTTGGCGATCTGTACGATCTCCGACAATCCGTTCACCGGAGAGGCGACGACGGCAGAGGAAAGACAGTTGAATTTCACAAAAATGATGGAAATTGCACTGGAAATCGCGTAGTTTTTGGTCAAAAAAACAAAAAAACACGAACATTGTCAAAAAAACAAAAAAATAAGCCACTCGAAAAAGTGGCTTTTTCTTGATACCATGAAACAAAAATGGTACAATAATCTAATAGTTACCGCAGGCATACTGCATAAGGTCAGAGGCCGGAGCGGAAGCAAAACCAGGAGGACAGAAAATGGGGGAGAGATATCCGAGGCTAGAAATTAATCTGGCCCACTTAAAACACAATGTGTCGAAAGTCGTGGAAAAATGCGATGCGGCAGGCATTCAGGTTGCGGGCGTGATCAAGGGCGCGACCGGTCTGCCGGAAGTTGCAAAAGCATTTGACGAAGGCGGCGCTGCATTCATTGCATCCTCCAGACTGGAACAGCTCGAAGATGCAAGAAACGCCGGCATCCGGAAGCCGCTGATGCTGATCCGGATCCCGATGCTCAGTGAAGCAGAAGATGTCATCCGGCTGACGGACATCAGTTTGAACAGTGAACTGACAGTGATCCGCAGACTGGATGAAGAAGCTGCTCGTCAGAACAAACTCCACAAGATCATCTTGATGGCCGATATGGGAGATCTTCGGGAAGGCTTTTGGGATAAAGAAGAAATGGCGGATGCCGCGGAACAGATCGAAAAAGAGCTGAAGCATATAAAGCTGGTGGGCATCGGCACCAATGTCGGATGTTACGGCTCGATCGCGCCGACGGTCGAAAAACTGGAGGAACTTGTAGCGGTTGCCGAGCATATCGAAGAAAGACTGGGACGCAAGCTGGAATATATCTCGGGCGGTGCGACCAGCAGTCTGATGCGCGTCTGGGACGGCAATATGCCGCAGCGGATCAACCTGCTTCGTGTCGGCGAAGGTATTTTGCTGGCAAGAGATCTGGATGTATTCTACGGATATGATATGACGGAGCTGTATCAGGATAATTTCCGCCTGAAAGCAGAAGTCATCGAAGTCAAAACGAAGCCGTCGCATCCGGTCGGCACGATCGCCATCGATGCGTTCGGTCATACGCCGACTTATGTGGACCGCGGTATGCGAAAACGTGCTTTACTGGCGATCGGCAAAGTGGACTATGCGGATCCGGCAGAACTTTTGCCGCTGGAAAAAGGCATTGAGATACTCGGGGCTTCCAGCGACCATACGATCGTGGATATCGAGGACGCCGAAAGGGATTACCGGGTCGGCGATATCATGGAATTCGATATCTGCTATGCGACCCTTGTTTTCCTGACAAATTGCAGGAACGTGCAGATCGCATATGTATAGTCCGATCGGCACTTTGAATTGGAACAGTGTTAAGAAAATGGAGGAAAAATAGATGGCAGACGAAATTCTGTTGACCCAAGAAGGGTATGATAAAATTGTAGCGGAGCATGAAGAACTGGTTTCCGTCAGACGAAAGGAGATATCCGAAAAGCTGAAAGAAGCGATCTCTTACGGAGACCTTTCCGAAAACGCAGAATACGATGCGGCAAAAAATGAACAGGCGGAAGTAGAAGAGCGTATCTTCAAGCTGGAAGATATGATCAAAAAAGCAAAGATCATCAAAGAAGAAGAAATGACAAACGACTTTGTCGGCGTCGGCTCCAGAGTTTTGGTCAAAGATATGGACGGCGGCGATGATATGGAATTCACCATTGTCGGCTCCACGGAAGCAGATCCGTTCGCGGGCAAGATTTCCAATGAATCTCTGGTCGGTCAGCATCTTCTCGGCAGGAAGACCGGAGAAATCGTGGAGATCATCGTACCGGACGGAACGCTGCACTACAAGATCGTGAACATCAGCAGGTAGACAGACGAGAAAGGATAGATAAGAAATGAGTACAGAAGAAGTAAGAACTGCACAGAATCCGGAAACTGCAGAAACAGAAGCGGTTTCGGAGGAGCAATTAAGCGAACAGCGGCAGGTCAGAAGAGAAAAACTTAAGAATTTACAGGAAGCCGGCAGAAATCCGTTCCTGATCGAAAAATGGGATGTGACCGCGCACTCCATGGACATCAAGGAAAACTTTGAGGCGATGGAAGATCAGGAAGTTTCCGTTGCGGGCCGTATCATGGCATTCCGCAACATGGGCAAGGCTTCTTTCATCAATATCCAGGATAAGCAGGGAAGGATCCAGGTATATGTCAAGAGAGACGATATCGGCGCGGAAGAATACCAGTGGTTCAAGAAATACGACATCGGTGATATCCTCGGTATCGAAGGCAGAGTCTTCAAGACAAAGACCGGCGAGATCTCCATTCACGCGACCAGAGTGGTCCTTCTTTCTAAGTCCATCCAGGTGCTTCCGGACAAGTGGGCAGGTTTGAAAGACCAGGATCAGAGATACAGACAGAGATATGTGGATCTGATCATCAATCCGGAAGTAAGAGACGTCTTCTTAAAGAGAGCGACGATCCTGAAGGAGTTCAGAAGAGTACTGGAAGAAGATTACGGATATCTGGAAGTCGATACACCGATCCTGACGACCATTGCGGGCGGCGCAAACGCGAGACCGTTTGAAACCCATCACAATACTTTGGACCTTGACATGAAGCTCAGGATCTCCAACGAACTTTTCCTCAAGAGATGCATCGTAGGCGGTCTGGACAGAGTTTATGAAATGGGCAAGATGTTCCGTAACGAAGGTATGGACAGACGCCACAATCCGGAATTTACAAACATGGAGTGCTATGCTGCCTATCAGGACATGGACTTTGTCATGGAAGTGACCGAACAGATGGTATACAAGGCTCAAATGGCTGTAAACGGCACCCCGATCCTGAAGTATCAGGGCAAAGAGTTCGACGTGACGCCGCCGTGGAGAAGACTGAATATGGCAGATGCGATCAAAGAGATCACCGGCGTTGATTTTGATACGATCGAAACTGACGAAGAAGCAAGAGCCGCTGCCATCGCACAGGGCATGGATGCGGAAGAAGTCAAGGATCAGACCAGAGGTAAGATCCTGGCGGAAATGTTCGAGGAATACTGCGAAGATGTTCCGGGCTATCTGGACGGACCGGTATTTGTCATCGGTCATCCGGTAGAAGTTTCTCCGCTTTCCAAGAGGGACCCGAAAGACCCGCGGATCACAAGAAGATTTGAGGCTTATATCAACGGTTGGGAGATCGCAAACGCGTTCTCGGAATTGAACGACCCGATCGATCAGTACGAAAGATTTGCAGAGCAGCAGAGACAGTTAGACTGCGGTATCGATGACGAAGCGCATCCGATGGATCTTGATTTCGTCAATGCGCTGGAAGTCGGCCTGCCTCCGACCGGTGGTCTGGGCGTTGGTATCGACAGATGCATCATGCTCATCCTTGACCAGCCATCTATCCGTGATATCATGCTGTTCCCGACGATGAAGCCGGTAGGTTATGACAAGAAAGAGGCGGCAGAACCGAAGAAGGCAAGAATTCTTGATAAAACAAAGATCGAAGTAGAGCCTTTATTCGAAGAATATGTGGATTTTGATTCTTTCGCGGCTTGCGATTTCAGAGCTGTTAAGATCAAAGAATGTACAGAAGTTCCGAAGAGCAAGAAGCTTCTGCGGTTTGTTCTTGACGATGGAACCGGCACAGACCGGATCATCCTTTCTGGTATCCACGGATACTATGAACCGGAAGAACTCGTTGGCAAGACGGCAGTTGCTATCACAAACCTTCCGCCGAGAAAGATGATGGGCGAAGAAAGCAATGGTATGTTGCTGTCCTGCGTCAACAAGTATGACGGCGAAGAAATGCTGAACTTCATCATGCTGGATGATCAGATCCCGGCAGGCGCAAAGGTGTACTAAAATCATATAATCCGTAAATGAACGGGCAGCCTCGAGAGAGGCTGCCTATATTTTGTCTTTTCGGGCTATAATATTCAATGAAAACTTAAAATAAAAAAGAAAACATATATAATGTTGAATAAAAAAGCCTTTATGGGCGAAATTTTTCAGTGGAAATGTCAAAGGAGAAAATGTCAAGATATATCAATGCTAACTTATCTATATGGGCCAAAATATAAATGTGTCGTATTTTGGCCTAAAATCAATTGACTTCATTCTGATATTGGGCTAAAATATAAATAAATCGTATTTTAGCCAAAAGGAGGCGGAACAATGTATATTGAAAGACAGCTTGAAAAGAAGTTTATCGCAATAAATGAGGAATACGCCTGCGTGCTGCTGACCGGCCCGCGTCAGGTCGGAAAATCCACGATGCTGCGACACTTGATGGAAGGGACGGCACGAGCCGAGGTTTCACTGGATGATCTGGAGGAACGCAGACTTGCCAAAACAGATCCTGCGATGTTTCTGAAGCTGCATCCCGCACCGGTTCTTATCGATGAGGTTCAGTATGCACCGGAGCTGTTTTCGTATATAAAGATCGCTGTGGATAACGGCGCTGCCCCAGGCTCCTATTGGCTGACCGGCTCACAGGCCTATCGCCTGATGGAGCTTGCGCAGGAATCCTTGGCCGGAAGGACTGCGATTCTTCATATGTCTGCACTGTCACAGTCGGAGCTTTGCGGTGCAAAGGATGCTTTGCCGTTTTCGTTAGAGATTGACGAATTGCAGAAGCGCAAGGCTTTCCGCTATCCCGCCGCGCCGAATGAGATATATCAAAGGATTTGGGACGGCGCTCTTCCCGGCCACAGAAGCGGCAAATATAAAGACCGTGATGTATTTTACAGCAGTTATATCCAGACCTATATCGACCGCGATGTGTCCACCGATATTCCTGGCGTGGATAAGATGATGTTTGCGGATTTTATTCGTGCAGCCGCCTGCAGAAGCGGACAGATGCTGAACCTGCATGACATCGCCGGAGATGTGGGTGTAAGTGATGATACCGCAAAAAGATGGATCAAGGAGCTTGAAAAATCCGGGATCGTATTCTTTCTGCACCCCTACTCCAACAATCTTTTGAAGCGGACGATCAAAACGCCCAAAATGTATTTCTTTGATACAGGTCTTGTCTGCTATCTGACCCGGTACTCAAGTCCCGAAATTTTAATGAACGGAGCGATAAACGGAGCAATTTTAGAGAACTATGTTGTGTCGGAAATCATCAAAACCTACAGCAACAGTGCGCAGGATTGCTTGCTGCATTATTACCGGGATAAGAACAGCAATGAGATCGATCTGATCATGGAGAGCGACGGTCAGCTTCATCCCATTGAAATCAAAAAAAGCATCAACCCGCCGACACAAATTACGAGAGCATTCAAGCTGCTGGATAAGGCTTCCGTGCCGAGAGGGACGGGCGCTGTTATCTGCCTGCGGGAGACATTAAGCGCAATCGACAGCAGCACATATATTGTCCCTGTGTGGATGATCTGATCTTATTGCTTAAAAGCAAATATGATAAAAGGGGCTGCGCCCTAACGGTTATTTTCCGTTAATGCGACAGCCCCTTTTGCTCAAAACGGTTATTTCTATTCTTTTACCAGTTCCTTGACGGACGCGGCAAGTCCCGCGAGTCCTTGGATCTCGGACGGGATGATGATCTTGGTTGCCTGACCGTCGGCAGCTTTCTGGAAAGCTTCCAGACTCTTAAGTTTGATAACGGCATCATCAAGCTGTGCTTCTTTGATCAGTTTCAGACCGTCAGCGGTCGCTTTGTTGATCATCAGGATGGCTTCGGACTGACCTTCGGCTTCGCGGATCGCGGTCTGCTTTTTCGCTTCTGCCTGCAGGATCGCTGCCTCTTTCTGACCCTCTGCGATCAGGATCGCGGACTTCTTTTCACCTTCTGCAATGAGGATAGCTTCACGTCTTTCACGTTCGGCTCTCATCTGCTTCTCCATAGCGGTCTGGATATCACGCGGCGGCGTGATGTTCTTGACTTCGACACGGTTGATCTTGATGCCCCATGGGTCGGTTGCCTCGTCCAGTACGAGTCTGATCTTGGAATTGATGTGTTCACGGCTGGTCAGGGATTCGTCGAGTTCCAGTTCGCCGATGATGTTTCGGAGCGTAGTCGCGGTCAGATTTTCGATCGCGTCCATCGGGCTTTCAACACCGTAAGTGTAGAGCTTCGGATCGGTGATCTGGAAGTAGATGACCGTGTCGATCTCCATCGTAACGTTATCCTTGGTGATAACCGGCTGCGGCGGGAAGTCGATGACTTTTTCCTTTAATGAAACCTTTCTGGAGATCTTGTCGATCAGCGGCACTTTGAAATGCAGGCCGACCTGCCAAGTTCCGTGATATGCCCCCAGTCGTTCCACTACATAAGCTCTTGCCTGCGGTACGATGCGGATGTTCGTAACCAGAAGACCGATCACGATCGCGATCAATGCAAGGATAACAACCAACTTAATAATTCCCATAATCTGTTTCCTTTCTTTTGTTTATGATAGATAATAACGTTGTTCGATTGATTCGGCGCCGTCGATCCGGCTAGTCTTCCCGCATCGGGACGACGACCAGTTTGACGCCTTCGATCGCGTGAATCTTGACTTCTTTGCCTTGTTCGATCGAAGTTTCCGGCGTTTTGCCGACTGCGGACCAGACCTGGCCGTTGACCTTGACCTGACCGATGCTGAACGGCTGGATCGGCTTGACGACCATGGCTTTTTCCCCGATCAGAGCATCGATATTCGTTTTTTCCGATCCGGTTTTCAGCTTTTCCACGAAGATCTTTCTGGTAAAAACGAGGAAGCAGATCGATACCGCGAAAAAGATGACGACCTGCAGTGCGATCGGCAGATCCAAAAGCGCGGTCAGAAGTGCGATAAAAGCACCGCCCGCGAACCAAATGGTTGTCAGACCGGCTGTCAAGGCTTCGATGATCAGAAAGATCAGGGCCAGAGCCAGCCAGAAGACGATCATGCTGACCGATAATCCGAATAAAGTCATAGAATCCCCCTTTTCGTAAAATACAGTGTGCGATGACATTTTTGATAAGAACATTATACCATTGAACTTGCATGAATGCCACAAATATATTAAAATACCAATAAGTATAAAGATTTTTTAAGAAAGAAGGGAAGCTTGATGAAATTTACCATGTATCATTCCTGCATTACGGTGCTGGATCTGGAAAAGTCTATGAAATTCTATGAAGAGGCGTTAGGCCTTAAGGAAGTCAGAAGGATCGAGGCACCGGACGGATCCTCGAAGATCGTATTTATGGGGATCGAAGGCGGAGCCTGTCAGCTTGAGCTGGCTTGGTATGCCGATCGGAAAGAGCCATATGATCTCGGCGACAACGAGATCCATATCGGTTTCCGCACCGATGATTATGAAGCGTCGCTGGCCAAGCATAAAGAGATGGGCTGCGTCTGCTTCGAGAACCCGAACTTTGGTGTATACTTTATCGAAGATCCGGACGGCTACTGGATGGAAGTCGTACCGACACGCTAAGCCGCAGATAACGAGAACGAACCGATGGCCGGCAGGAAGCAGGAAAGGAAAACTGCATCCTGCCGGCTGTTTTATTCTATTCGGAAACAGGATGATCAAAGACCGGAGGAATGAAATTTTCAATCGCACTGCGCAGTTTCGGATGGCGGACCACAAAATGGATCGCCGGCGCACTGCCTTTGGAGATCATTGCCCATTGCCCCTCATGTATGTGGATCTGCAGATTGCGGAATGCGTGGGAGACAGATTTTTTCAGCGTACAGCCCGGATGTGCCGCAGCGAAAGCTTCCGTTTGCCGCAGGTGCGCCGCGTAAGTCTCGGCGTCATAAAAGACATCGCGTTCGCAGAAGATACTCGAAAGATCCAGTGTCGGCGGATGCACGGCCAGTTCTTCCGGCGAGATATCCGCGATTTCGATCTCCAGTATTTCTGTTTGGAGGAGCTGCAGGACGTGCGCATTCTGCGCAGCGCGGTTTGCGAATAGGAGCTCTCGGCTTTCCGCCGGGATCTGGGCCTTTTCCGCAAGCGCGGCGAGCAAAGACTCTGTCATGGTATAGAGCGGGAGCGAAGAATAGATGCTCCTGCGTTTTCCCGGTTTCGCCAGATCAGCCAGCAAAAATGCCTGCCATTCCTTTTCTTTTTCACTGCGGTAGATCTCCATCAGTGGATGTGCATTTGCCAGCAGTGCCTGCGCGCGCCTTGCGTAATACTCTACTTCCTTTTTCGACTTTGTCAGATAATATCTGCCCTCGCTGTGATGACCGGAAACTGCTTCGCCGGAGAGCGCCGCGGTGCCGGAGACCTTGAGCAAATGAAGGAAAACATTGTTTTGTGTGTTTTTTAGGTAATACGGTGAGATCTGACCGGTCATGTACATCGGGATCCAGCTTTCCAACCCCAACATCATGTCATCAAACGAACGATCCAAATTGTGGATCTGATGCAGATGCAGTCCTTTTTTGAGCAGCATGGCCATGCCGAACATCCACTTCTTCGGAAACTCCGGATCCTTTGCCATTTCGCTCATCGGCATATCGCTGTACATGATCACGGGTGCGGTGCTTTTGGAAAGCACGGTGGCTTTCAAAAAATCCAGTTCACTTTCCATCATTTCCGCAAGACCGGTGTAGGATTTGGAAGCAGGGAGCTGAAACGGCACAGATGGGACCTTGATCTCATGGAAGCGGATCGCCTTGATGTACGAATTAAGGTCAAAGTCATCCAACTGCCGGAGAAAATCCGCAATGTCGCGCTTTGTGTCTGTTTGCAGTCCGTCTTTGTTCGAAGCGGGGGTTTGGAGCAGCCAACTGCGCAGACGCTCATAGCGAACAGATAAGTCGGAAAGAGGATCGGGGTCACAGGCAAGAAGCTTCGATAAGGTCAGGAATTCCGACTGTGTTTTTATCTCTCTGGCAGTAAAAGCGGCAATTGCATCCGCGAACTGCTGTGGGTCTGCAGGACGCCGAGAACCGCTGCGGATCCGAAAAATGGTAGAAACGTCATAGTTTGTATGCCTGCAAAGTTTGTTCAGATTGATATTGAAAGCTGTGATCAGTGCGTTAAAATTCTGCCGCAGCGCTTCTCGGTCGATGAGAATGAGGTCGTCGCATGTCAAAAATGCTGCCTTGACAGCTGAAACAGTAATTCCATCCAGCGACCGCCTCCTTGCTGCTTCAGCGAGCGCCAGACAAAGATTTTCCCAGATATCGGAGCCGGGTTCCGGTATACGGCTGCCGTTGCGATAACGGCTGAAGGTGGCCTGAGAAATACCGGATAAGGCGCAGATCTCCTTTGATGTGCAGCCAAGTAGAAGCAGATAATCATTCAATTTTTCGTAAAATTTCATGTCGGATCTTTTCCTCCGTATAAAATAGAATACTTCGGATATTGTACACCGTGCAGCGACAGATGAAAAGACTTTGCCGCAAAAAAGATTTCTGAATTGGCATAGGACAATTCGGAAACTCGATGTTGGTGTTTCCGGACATATGATAAAATAGGAGAGCGAACGCAAGAAACAAAATCGGGAAATGATGGAGGAAAGAACCGATGAGGGAAAAGCAAAAGAAGATCAGGAAGAGCATCACACTTGTGCTCCTCGCGGCACTGCTGCTTGGCTCGAGTGCCTGCGGGGAAAAGACGATCGTCAACGCGGACGGAACAGAGACCACACAGACGGAAAAAGGCGTGAAAGTGACGGAAACCGCAGCAAAAGCGGCGCAGACAGAAGAATACAGCTGTGCGGATTTCAGCATGACGATCCCTAAAGGCTGGACGGTCACCAGCGGCGGAGCGAATATGCTGCACAGTATCCGGGTATATGACCCGAACGAACCACGGAATCAGATGTTCGTGCTGTTAAAGGCCGACTGCCTGCTGCATTCGCAGGAAGGAAAAAAGGCTTGGGAATATAATTATCAGATGGGAAATGGGCAGGCTGCTCTGTTTGCGGCCGCGCCGGTGCTGAAAGATCCGTCGACGGAAGGATTTTTTAAGATCTTCTCCAGGTACGCGAAATTCGCCGCAAAGATCGAGTCCGGCTATGCCGGCTATACGTTTCCCGCGTTTGACGACTTTACGGTTACCGAACAATTTGATTCGACGAGCAGTCTGAAAAGCCAGGCGATCGGAGATAAACTGCTGCGCGCGGATTTTACCGCGGATGGGAAAGCCGGGGAAGGCATGTTCGCAGCATCGGTTGTCGATTTTGGGAGCTTTTCAATCGCGGCAGGCGTAGATGGCTACATGCTGAAGCAAGCAGACGGCGGATATTACAGCGCATACAATGTCATGGCAGTTACAGCCGCGAAGGATACCTTTATCGAGTGGGAAAGCTTGCTGACGGAATGCATGAAGAGTCTGCAGTATTCGGACAGCTTCGTCAGCGCGGCGAACCAGAGCAGCAACGAACAGGTAGCATTGGCGCAGCAGATCAGCGCGAATTTTAACGCGGCCATGGATGGGATCATGGATTCTTGGGAGAGCCGCAGCAAGAGTCAGGATATCATGAGCCAGAAACAAAGCGACGCGACACTGGGATACGAAAGAGTCTATGATACCGAAACCAACGAGGTCTATCGCGCGACAAACGGGTTTACCGATGTCTATGACGGCAAGCGTTATCAGCCGGTGACCGATGACCAGATGTACGCGGAGCCGATCAGCGGGTACATCGAACGCGTCGATTGACGTTCCTGTCCGCTTGGCTGTTCCGATCAAAACGCAAAAATCCCGGAAGTTCCAAAATGAAACGGAATTTCCGGGATTTTTTATTTTCGGATTCCTTTACCGGACTAACGTTCGACATCCACATAGGAACGGTCGAACTCGATCACGGTGCGGAAGCTCGGGTTGTAGGCAGAGACCGCGTCCGCGAGCGTTTTTTGGATCTCCTCGCCGCTCAGCTTGCAGCCCGGGGCGATCGCGACATCGAAGACTACGTTGGTATGCGTCGGACCCGGGACCAGACGAAGATCGTGGAAGTTCGTGACGCCGTCCAGACCGGTGATCGCGTCGCGGAGAACCTGTTTCAAAGGCTCACGGTTCGGATCGCTGACATTGACCGGGTCCATGTGGACCGTGCAGCTGATGTGCAGCCTTTTGGAGACTTCATGCTCGATATTGTCGATCATATCGTGACTGACCATGATGTCGACTGCCGCATCGACTTCCGCGTGCAGGGAAGTAAAGATCTTGCCGGGACCGTAATTGTGTACCGCCAGATCATGGATATCCAGTACGCCCTCCTGCTGCAGGGCAATATCCTCGATCGCCTTGACCAGCGCAGGATCCGGCGCTTCGCCAAGCAGCGGACTGACCGTTTCGCGGACCAGACCGATGCCGGACCAGACGATAAACAGCGCGACCAGTACGCCCATGTAACCGTCGATCTGCAGATCGCAGAAATGACCGATCAAAAGGCTGACTAAAACCGCCGATGTCGCGATGACGTCGTTGCGGCTGTCCGCGCCGGTCGCGATCAGCGTCATGGAATGGATCTTTCTGCCGGCGGTCACGTTGAACGCGGCCTGCCAGATCTTCATGCCGATGGCAAGCAGCAGCACGATGACCACTGTCAGGCTGAATTCGGTCGGCGTCGGGTGCAGGATCTTATCCACGGAACCCTTGCCGAGCTCCAGACCGACCACGATGATGATGACGGAAACGAGCAGACCGGCCAGATATTCGATCCGTGCGTGCCCGTAAGGATGTTCCTTATCCTCCGGCAGTGAGGCCAGTTTGAAACCGATCAGCGTGATCAGGGAAGATGAGGCGTCCGCCAGGTTATTGACCGCGTCAGCAACGATGGCGATACTGCCGGAAAGCAATCCGACCGCGATCTTCATCGCGCAGAGCAGTGTATTGGACAGGATCCCCACGATGCCGGCCACCTTACCGTACTGATCTCGGACCTCCGGATTTTTTACGTCCTCGTAATTGCGGATCAGTTTTCGAAACAAAAGATCATGCATCTTTCATAGCCTCTTCGATCGCTTTTGCAAGCTGATCCGGACAGGAAGTCTGGCGGAATCCGCAATGAATGCCGGACAGTTTATCTTTGACTGCGTCACAAGGCATGCCCTTGACCAGCGCGCAAAGGCCTTTATGGTTGCCGTCGCAGCCGCCCTCAAAAGCGACATCCTTTACCACGCCGTCTTCGACATCCAGATAAATTGCGCGGGCACAGACACCCGTCGGACGATATTCGTATTTCATAAAAAAATCTCCTTTCAAAGGTATATTCATTTGTGTTAAAATAATTCTATGCGCTGCCTGCACCTTACAAATTCGGGACAGGCATTATGACTATTCTACCACATTTTGCGTCGAAAAGAGAAGAAAAATGGAAGAAAACAAAATATTTTTGCGAACGATTGAAGAGAAATACGAACGTTTTTTGGATTATTATACCATTATGAACAGTGACTTTCTGAGCTTGGAGCAGCAGAGCATGCTGAACGGCTTTTTGCGTGCGCATATAAAGGAAAATGTGTTCCTGTTCGGCGGCTATCCGGAGGCAGAGCGCAGACAGGTGCTGTTCCTTCCGGACTATACGGGGCTTGCGCCGCAGGCACAGGACGCAGACCTGCTGGAATATTTCAGGGAAAATCCGGATGACTGCCCGATCTCACTGCTTGACGTTCGCGTTGCTTCCGCGGCGCGCGAAAAGCTGACGCATCGGGATTACCTGGGCGCGTTGATGGGAGAGGGAATCCGACGGGAAAAAGTCGGCGACATCATCGTGACGGAGCGCGGCGCGCAGATCCTCGCGATGAAGGAGATGTGTGCTTATCTTGCGCAGAACTTTCGACATGTCGGCAGGTTTGAAGCGGATGTTAAAATTCTGTCAATTTTTGCGCTTTCCTATCGCGAATCACAGACAAATTGCTTGCATTTCACGGTATCTTCACCTAGAATTGATAATATAGTAGCAGTAGCGTACGGTCTCTCCAGAAGGCTTGCGACAGAAGCGATCCTCGCGGGGAGGGTTTTCGTAAACGGTGTGGAAACAACAAAGCCTGACATGTCGCTGAAGGGCGGGGAAAAGATCGTCCTGCGCGGCAAGGGCAAAGCAATCTACCACGGGATAAACGGCACCTCCAAAAAAGGGAAGCTGTATATCAGCGTGGATAAATACATATAAGAGAAGAACAGGAGGCGGTTATATGGATCAGAAGGAATTGCCAAGAATCGCGGGGAAGCTGAGATCAAAATATTTGGAGATGCCGGAGGAGATTTACAGAGCCAAGGGCATCGTTATCATGGGAAAACGGATCAAATCCGTCATTTTCACGACGGATATCGCTATCATTCGCAGCTGCAACGCGGACGCGGTGCTGGCTGTTTATCCGTTTACACCGCAGCAGGTGATCTCGCAGTCGATCATCAACGTGGCGCCGATGCCGGTCTTTGTCGGTGTCGGCGGCGGCATTACCAACGGCGTGCGTTCGGCGATCATCGCCAAGGACGCTGAGGGAGACGGCGCATGGGGCGTGGTAGTCAACGCGCCGGTGACCAATGACAATATTAAACTGATCAGCGCGACGGTCGATGTGCCGATCATCGCGACGGTCATCCACGAGAGCGCGGATATTCAGGCAAGACTGGACGCCGGCGTTTCGATTCTCAACGTTTCCGCCGCGGCTAGAACACCGATCGTGGTAAAAAAGATTAGAGAAAAATTCCCGAAGGTACCGATCATCGCGACCGGAGGACCGACGCCGCAAAGTATTTTGGCGACCATCGAGGCGGGGGCGAACTGCATCAGCTATACGCCGCCTTCGACCGCAGAGATTTTCGCGGATATTATGAAAAGCTATCGTGAACAGGAGGATGTCAACGAATCCGCGGAGGACCATGTGACGATCCTCGACGCAATTGAACGGATGTAAAAAGCCGACGGCTTATTCATCAAAAGCAAAAAAGAAAAACCGCGTGAAACTTCTTGCGTGTACTGCAGAATTTTCATGCGGTTTTTATGATATACTCATTAGCAAGAATAATTTTCTACTGCCAAATGAAGTATCCAACGCTGATTAAAATCAGAGACCAGAGTGAAAACAATACTACAAGCTTCCATACCCACTTAAACCACTTGACCCAAGAGACACCGGCCATTCCAAGAATGGCGAGCGTAGTAGGATGAGTAGGAATGATTAAATTGCCGTAGCAATCGGCTGTCATGAACGCATGAACACCTACATTTCTAGGAATATCACAAATATCACAAAGCGGTGTTATAATAGGCATTACAGCCATAGCTTGTCCACTTGCAGAAGGAATGAAGAAATTTACAATCAACTGCGAAAGGTAGATGCCCCAAGATGCTACTAGCCCGCTCATGTGACTTAATGGCTGCGCAAGGGCATAAATGATGGTGTCCATGATTTGTCCTTCATTAAGAACATATATGATCGATCTGGACATTGCAAGTAAGATACAGGTTCCGACAAGAGGACCGGCTTCCCTTACCAAAGCTTCTGCCGCGTCATTGATTTTACCGTTATACTCGATCAACGCACAAACAATGCCGAGAATCAAATAGATGCAGGAGAGTTCATCAAAGTACCAACCGTATTTCAGAACACCATAAACATTGATAATAACTGCGATTACAAAAAGAATTATAATAGCCTTTCTCTTTGGCGTCATCTCATATTCATCAAGATTGAACTCTTTTACCTGAATGCCGGTACTGTTTACAACATAACCGCCAATCTCTTTATCATAGAGAACACTTTTTGATGGATCTTTAGCACAACGCTTGGAGTAAATAAGCACATAAGAAATACCTATGATTGCACCGCCGATAACGCCAACAACGCGAAGACCAAGGCCGGAGTACAATTCAACCTCTGCAATCTGCTGCGCTATTAGCGTGCTGTATGGAGAAATCGGAGCAAAACCTAAACCTTGGTAAAGACCTATGACTAATACCGCACACGCTGTCATGTCATCATAATTCATGGTTCTGCAGACTGCGAGAATCAAAGGTATGAAAATAACAAGTTCCTCACACATTCCGACGAGAACCGATGCGATAGTGAAGCAGATCATTAAAACGACAAGCAAGATATCAGTTTTATTGCCGAATCGTTTTACTGCTTTGGCGATCAAAGCGTGCATAGCTCCGGTCTGAATGATGACGCCGACTGCGGAACCCATGATGAGAATGATACCGCTCAATTCTGCAGCTTGAAGGAAGCCTTCGAAGACCGAAGAAAACAGAGTTAAGAAGCTTGCAGGGGTTTGCTCGACATACTGGAAGGAATCGGGGATAACCGCAGTCCTTCCGGTTGCTTCGTTAAGTGCTCTTTCGAATGTACCCGCAGGAACGACATAGGTAAGAATTGCCATAAAAATAGCAACGCCAAACAGGAGCACATAGGTGTTTGGAAAACTAATTCTGCTTTTCTTTTGTAATTTTTCTTCCATTGTTCTATCCTTTCTTTTGATTTGTGGTAGCAATAAATGAACTGGATAAATTAGTTTAAACGATGCAACTATAACCTCAAGGCTACATAATAGCCTTCAGCGGAGGCATCTTTGATATTCCTTGCTTTTTTGCAGTCGCCTATGAAAAGAACTTCCTCTGCAACATTTGCATACGCGGCAGTTAGCGTTTTATCCGGCCCCATACCGGCAGCGACGATAATGCTGTCTGCATGAATTAAAGTATGTTCTCCGTTAGAATTAACGAAAAGCTCTTTTCCGTTAATTCTTTCGGTTACGCAATTGAGATGGATTTTAATCTTATTACTTTCTTTTACTCCTAAAAATGACTTATGTGTTGTACTATACTCATGAGTAAGGTAGAATTCTGTTGCATGACTTTCATCCGGGAGTTCCTCTTTGCTGTCTTTCATAAGCTCAGAAGCCATTTCAATCAGGTGAACATCTTTTCCGAGATAAGCCAGATGTATTGCCGTTTCGCATCCGATCTGTCCGCCGCCGATAATTGCCACGGTATTCCCTAAGGCATCTTCTTTTCCGTATATGTCTACTGCAGGAAATACCTTGCCGCTTTCGATTCCTACCACGGGCGGAATTATCGGAACCGCACCTATAGCGATGACCGCTGCATCATAGCCTTTACTTCTGATATCTTCGGCAGCTACTTCGGAATTAAGGAGTATCTCCACATTTGGATTGATTCTGGTCTGTCGTTCGAGGTATTCACGGTATCTTTTAATGTCTTCTTTGAATACGATATGATCTGCGAATTCCAGTCGACCGCCCAACTTGTCGCTTTTTTCATACAGTGTGACCTTGTGGCCTTTCTTTCCGAGTTCATTTGCGGCCATCATCCCCGCAGGGCCACCACCGATCACTGCAATGTTTTTTTGCCCCTCGTCATATTCTTTTGGGAATTCTCTGAAAAGAATTCTTCTTGGATTGACGGTGCATTCTCCTACTCCGGTTGCGCCATTTGAATCCATACATCTGATGCAACGGATACACGGTCGGATGTCATCCTGCTTTCCATGAGCAGCTTTTACCGCCCAGTTGGGATCTGCAATAAATGAGCGGGCCATACCCACTAAGTCTGCATATCCTTCTCTGATAAACCTTTCAGCCATTTCCGGCTCATTGATGCCGCCGATTGTTTCAACCGGAATATTGACGCATTCTTTCATGCGTTTTGCAAGATAGGCATTGACACCGTGTGTGGCATACTGCGTAGGGAAAGTAAACATTTCTGAATCCAGATTGTCCAGCCTTCCGACAGAACACTGAACAATATCGATAACATCTTCCAGACATTTTACAAGTCTTACGGCCTCTTCGATATCGTAGCCTCCTTCTGTAAGTTCGCTGGCACTGAATCTGATTTTAATCAGGATATTTTCTCCGACTCTGTCTCTGATCCTTTGCAGAACCATTCTTGGGAATCTTGCTCTGTTTTCGGTGGAACCGCCGTATTGATCTGTCCTGTGATTAGTCTTAGGCGAAAAAAACTGCCCTAAAAGCCAATGATGTGCCGCGTGAACGTTAATTATATCGAAGTTTCCCTTAACGCCAATTTCTGCAGCATCGGCAAAGTAATCTGCTATAAGATTCATCTCAGCTTCATCAATGGCTCTGACATAAACGCCATCAGATCTCGTATATGAGGAAGGACCCGGAACTTCATTTCCCTCGACGGGGGTTGCGTTGTCACCCCCATGATTCAACTCAATACTTGCAAGAGCCCCATGCGCATGAATGGCAGTTGTCATTCTTCGCATGTTTGGAATCTGGTGCCATCTCAAAGTGTCTGAAAAAAAGTTAAAAAACATCCGGTTCGCACCGAGATAGTATCTGGGGTCAACGCCAAGGTGTCCGGTGTTCACAATTGCTGCGCCCCCGCGAGCAATGTTGGCGTAATACATGGCTGCATCTTCGCTGTAGTTAAAAAAGCCGTTTTCTGAGGGCTCTAGCATATATGGGCAGCTGTGCGGAGCGGATACCACTCTGTTCTTGATCTCTTTTCCTCTGATATACAAAGATGTAAAAAGATTTGGATAATACTTATTCATACTGCAACTCCTTCGCTTTTGTTTGTTCAGAAAATACACTATTATTTTCAATTTGTCAAATCTAAAATTGAAAAAATTTTTTTATATTAAAAAAGGCATTGAAAAATACAATATTTCAATGTATTATGTATGTAATATATATTTATAATTTTACAAAGATAAAATTGTATTTAGGAAGGAAATGACATGCTTAGAAAAGAACAGCCTGTAAAATTTATTTTTTGTACTCTTGCACCCATCGAAATGGCTTTCAGTTTGAGGATGCTGGCAAACCCCTCGGCTTATCCGGAAATGAGCACGTGGGCAAAACGAAAATTTGACTCTTTAAGCACTGGTCTAAAAAATGAAATCATGTTTTTTAATGATCATTTCCAATGGTATTTTATAGCCGATCTTATTGTAGATCTCATAGCAGAAGAGGAAGTTTGCGTTGATGACATTTTTGTTCTTATAGAACGTTTGAAAACCTGTAGTAAAGAAAGATTTTTATATGTTGTCCTTGGACTTACTGTGGAAAATATTGAAATAAGTTATATCGAAAAGATTGTTAAAACAGGTGAAAGACCTTCCGAAGAATTTTTTAGCAAAGCGACAAAATTCATATCTGAGGAGAATGTTGAGTACTTGCTGAAGCATATCGAAGAAGTCAGAAACAGACTTATTGATCTTTTGGAAAGATATTGGACGGAGAGCTTTTATAAGGATTGGCGAAAAATACGTGGATTTGAAAATGATACGATCCGAATGGAGCAAATAAAATATCAGCATGAAGGTCCGAGCCGATATTTATCCACATTGCATCCTGATCTCATCATAAAAGACAAGATGCTGATTTTCAACCGCCCGGGTGATACATTTTCCATTCCTGTTGATAAAATAAAAACAGTGGTTATCAAACCATCTGTTTTTGCGGAAGACAGGCTGAACGGAAATATTGTTGATAGTAAAGTTACAATAACAAAAAGGCTGAACTTCCATACTGTCATGACAGCTTCTCCTGCACCGATCAACCTTTCCATGGTCATAAGTATATTGAATGATCCATCAAGACTGCGGATTGTAAAAGTTCTGTGGAATTACGATTCTACGACCAAAGAATTAGCAGAGATACTCAATCTCTCGCCAACTACGGTTTCTTTACATTTGAAACAAATGAAAAAAAATAATTTTGTTACTACACAGAAGATGGGAAAATATGTGTATTATCAGCTGCGAAAGGATCAATTTTACAACATAGATCAGAAACTACAAAGATATCTGAGGTACTAAAAACCGGCCGGATTGAAATCCGGCCGACAAATGTTCTTAGGTCCTTTTAATCATACGATCTTCGTCGTCCAGTCCTCGACGTTCCAGACGTCGGTGACAAAATCTTCGTAGAAGAGCGGATCATGTGATACCAAAAGGATGGTACCCGGAAATTCCGTCAGCGCGCGCTTCAGTTCCTCTTTGGCGTCCACGTCCAAGTGGTTGGTCGGCTCGTCGAGGATCAGCCAGTTGTGCTCACGGTTCATGACGATGGCCAGCCGCACCTTGGCGTTTTCACCGCCGCTGAGCACGCGCATCTGACTGGTGATGTGCTCGTTGGTCAGACCGCATTTGGCGAGACACAGCCGCACTTCGCGGTTTTCCATAGACGGGAACTGCGCCCAGAACGTATCGAGCGCCGTTTCTTGCAAATCGCGGTCCGCTTCCTGTTCGAAATAACCCGGGAAAAGATAATCGCCCAGCTGCACGTCTCCGCCGAGCGGCTGCAGTTTGCCGAGGATGGTCTTCAGGAGCGTGGACTTGCCGAGACCGTTGGTGCCGACGATGGCGACCTTTTGACTGCGTTCCAACGTAAAGGAGACCGGACGAGTCAGCGGTTCGTCCTGACTGTAGCCGATCACGAGGTCTTTCGCTTCCACGACAAAACGACTCGGAGTTCTGGCCATCAGGAAGTGGAACTCCGGTTTGATCTTCTCCGTCGGACGCTCCAGGATCTCCATTTTGTCGAGCTGCTTCTGACGGGAGTTTGCCATGCCGCGTGTAGCCACGCGCGCCTTATTTCTGGCAATGAAATCTTCCAGCTTTTCAATCTCAGCCTGCTGCCGCTCATAGGCGGCTTTTTCCTGTGCTTTCTGGATCTCATACATGCGGCGGAAATTTTCATAATCGCCGGTATAGCGTGTCAGATTGCCGCCGTCCAGATTATAGATGACATTGACCACCGAATTGAGGAATTCCATATCGTGCGATACGAGGATAAACGAGTTTTCGTAATTCTGCAGGTAGCGGGTCAGCCAGACAATATGCTCGTGATCCAAGTAGTTGGTCGGCTCGTCGAGGATCAAGATCGATGGGTTTTCGAGCAGCAGTTTGACCAGCAGAACCTTGGTCCGCTGACCGCCGGAAAGATCCGCCACGTCCTTGTCCAAGCCGATATCGCGCAGTCCCAGACCGCCGGCAACCTCCTCGATCTTGGCATCCAGCTGATAAAAACCGCTGTATTCGAGGATCTGCTGGATCTCGCCGGCGTCTTCCATCATTTCATCCATCTTATCGGCGTTTTCCGGAAGCGCCATATCCTCATAAAGCTTGAGCATTTCGCTTTCCAGATCATGCATATGGTTAAAGGCCGTGTGCAGGATCTCGCGGATCGTCATGCCTTTTTTGAGCACCGAGTGCTGGTCCAGATAGCCGACCGTGACATGGCGGGACCAGGTGATCTTGCCTGCATCCGGCAGGATCTTGCCGGTGATGATGTTCAAAAATGTGGATTTTCCTTCGCCGTTCGCACCGATCAGCCCGATGTGCTCACCTTTGAGCAGCCGGAAGGATGCGTCTTCTAAAATCTGGCGTGCGCCGAAGCCGTGGGTGACTTTTTCGACAGTCAGTAAACTCATATAAAAACTCCTATTCTACTGTTTTTTCTTTTTTCCGCATACATACTATATCCTATTTGGCGGGCAATAACAAGACAAAACAGTTGTTTCTTCGGAGAAAAACAAAAACCGCAGGGCGCCTTTTGCAAGGAGCGACTGCGGTTTTTTGGCACGACGGGCGGATCAGGAGATCCGCTTGTCGGATTTTTTGGAAAGATGTGTGCCGAGACTCTGGAAGATCTGTACCATCGCGATCAGCAGGATGACGGCCAGGATCATGACTAAAGTCTTGTAGCGATAGTAGCCGTAGTTGATAGCGATCTTGCCGAGACCGCCGCCGCCGATGATACCGCTCATAGCGGAGTAGCCGAGGATGGTGGTGATGGCGATCGTCGCGTTGGAGATCAGTGACGGAACGCTTTCCGGGATCAGCACTTTTACAATGATCTGCATTGGAGAAGCGCCCATGCTCTGCGCAGCTTCGATCACGCCCGGGTTGACTTCCCGGATGCAGCTTTCGGCCAGTCTGGCGATAAACGGGAACGAAGCGATGACCAGCGGTACGATGGAAGCCACGGTACCGACCGGAGTTCCGACGATCAAACGGGTCAGCGGAATGACCATGATCATCAGGATCAGGAACGGAACGGAACGCAGCAGATTGATGAGGACGTCCAGAAGGGCCATCAGCCACTTCGGCAGCGGCAGGATGCCGTCTTTGCCGCCGACCGCTAAAAGCACACCGAGCGGCAGACCGATGAGGATCGCGATCGCCGTAGAAACAACGGTTACATAAAAGGTTTCCCAGATCGCGAGCGGAAATTCATTTTGCAGAATGGTCATTGCTTCTGCAAACTCTTCAGAAGCGAAAAAATCAGCGAACATTTGCAGTCACCTCCTCTACAATGACATCTTCGATCTCCTGCAGGTAGGCGATCGCCTTCTGCACGGTATTTTCGTCTCCGGAGATGCCAAGCAGCATGTTGCCGTAGGCCCTGCCTTCGATGGATTTCGTATTGGCTCCCAAAATATTGGCAGCGATGTGTGTTTCCATCGCCAACTTGGCGATCAGCGGGGTATTGGCCGCGTCAGCACCGTTAAAGACGATACGGATATGATGTTCGCCTTCTTTGATCGGCAGCGTATCGGCAACGCCGTCCGGGAAGACCAGACGTTTTGCCGCTTCCGACTTCGGATGGGAGAATACAGCAGATACGGTGCCTTCTTCGACAACCGTTCCGTGGTCGAGAATGGCAACCTTGCTGCAGACTTCCTCCACCACGCTCATCTGATGCGTGATGATGATGACCGTGATGCCCATCTTGCGGTTGATATCCTGAATCAGAGAAAGGATCGAGCGAGTGGTCTTCGGATCCAGCGCACTGGTCGCTTCATCACAGAGCAGAATCTTCGGATTGGTTGCAAGCGCTCTGGCGATGGCGATCCGCTGCTGCTGTCCGCCGGAAAGCTGTGCCGGATAAGCCTCCGCCTTATCCGGAAGTCCGACCAGTTCTAAAAGCTCTAGGGCGCGGGCTTCGGCTTCCTGCTTCGGCACGCCGGAGAGTTCCAGCGGGAAGCAGATGTTTTTCAGGCAGGTGCGCTGAGCAAGCAGATTAAAGCTCTGGAAGATCATCGATACGCTGCGGCGGATCCGTCGGAGCTCCGGCTTAGAAAGCGCGCCGAGGTCGCAGCCGTCGATCAGGACCTGTCCGTCTGTCGGGCGTTCCAGCATATTGATACATCGCACCAGGGTGCTTTTGCCGGCGCCGCTCATGCCGATGATGCCGTAGATATCCCCGTCTTCAATGGTGAGAGATACATTCTTTAATGCATCTACGCTGCCGTCACCGCTGAGGAAGGTCTTCGATAGATTTTTGATCTCAATCATAATGTTTCTCCAATTATTTCTTCAAATCATGACAACCGGCCGATTGCATGCAATCGACCGGTTCATTTCGTGTATCAGTACGTCGACTGTTACATTATATTATATTTTCGACGGTACGTCTATCTTTTTCTTTGGCGTCTATTTCAGTGCGTCCAGAGTTGTCTGCTTGCCGCCGTATAAGCCCATCGGTTCTACGTGGATCGCGGCTACGGATACAACGTGGGTACCGTTCTGCGCGTTGAAGTCATCCAGGTACGGCAGGTGCTGGAAGTAGTTGGCGTCTACGTCACCGCTGTCTACGACATTGTTCGGCTGTACATAGTCGGTGAATTCGATGACTTTCAGAGTTACGTCCTTGGCTGCGAGGATCTCCTTTGCGACAGCAAGGATCTCAGCGTGCGGTGTAGGAGAAGCTGCAACGGTGATCGTCTGACCTGCTAATGCAGCGTAGTCAACGGTTTCATCATAGCCGTCTCCCGGGTTGTCTACTGTGCTGACAACGGCGCCGGCATATTCACTGGCGATAAAGTCCGCAACCTGCTGGCTTTCGAGCGCCGCGACCAATGCTTTCGTCTTGTCGGTCTGTTCATTGCCTTCTTTGACTGCGACGATGTTGCTGTAAGCGGAGGAAGAGCCTTCGGTCACCAGTGCATCGGTTACCGGGTTCAGGTCGGCATCCAGCGCGTAGTTGGAGTTGATGACTGCATAGTCGACGTCCTGCAGGATGGTCGGTACCTGTGCGGCTTCGACTTCCTTGAATGTGATGTTGTGCGGATTGTCAACGATGTCCTGAACGGTAGCGGTGATGCCGGCATCCTCTTTCAAAGTGATGAGGCCGTTATCCTGCAGGAGCAGCAGTGCTCTGGCTTCGTTTGTGGTATCGTTCGGAACAGCGATCTCGATCGATTCATCACTGCTTCCGCATCCTGTGAATGCGAACACCAGGGAAAGGACCAGTGTAAGCGCGAGTAAACTTGATAATAACTTTTTCATTTTTTTTACCTCCTGAAACTGAAAAAGGAGAGCTCATAAGCTCTCCCTCACTTTTAATTCTTTAAACATTTTCGATGAAAACTATTTTATGACGGAAAGCGCATCTTGAAAAATTGTAATGCAAAACATGCACATGCTGCACATGCACATCCCCATCATCATCATAGCGCGCTTTGTTTCGATTTTGATGTCTGCGAAACTTCTCATAATGCGGTTCTCCTTTCCTCAAGTTTTTTTGTTTCTGTGGGAATACTATCACAAGATTTATGTGGTGTCAATAGGTTTTTTAAAATTTTTTGTGAAAAATCACGAAAAAAGAAAAATCACGTGTGTTTCCCGGGTTTCGGCAGGCTCCAGCGGTAGTGGGACGCCAGCAAACGGATGATGACGATCAGCACCGCGCCGGATAACATGGCGATATGCTGCGGCGCGCAGGTGCGCAGCGCGCAGAAGAGCAGCGCGCCGGCGATCGCCGCCGTGGCGTAAATGTGTTTGACAAAAATATAAGGCGGATCCTGTGCCATCACGTCGCGCAGCAGACCGCCGCCGACTCCGGTGATCACACCGACAAAGACCGCTAAAAAGACATTGGCGTCTGCCGTCACTTCGAATGCCCGCGCGGCGCCGGATACGGTGAAGATCCCCAGACCGATGGAATCCGCGAGCAGCATCAGGATGGAATTGTCCTCCAAAAAGTCGCGGATCTGCGGAATGAAGACGATGAAGCAGGTCACGATCGCGGTGATCGCGTAGATCGGGTCGTGGAACATCGCCGGCGGGAAAGCACCGAGGATGATATCTCTTGTAATACCGCCGCCGACCGCTACGGTCAGACCCAGCACACAGGCGCCGAAAATGTCCATATTTTTGCGGATACCGGTCATCGCGCCGGAGACAGCGAACGCTGCCGCGCCGATCAGCTCTAAGATCAAAATAAAAAAGTCCATAGCTCGTGTTTTCCTCCTGACTTTGTCGATCCTGAAAGAAACTGTTTTCGCAGCTTTCCGTGCAGAAAACGAAAAGCGCCGGATACCATTACTATAGCGGGAAACGCCGGAGAATGCAAGCAGCAAAGTGCGAAAACGCGGAAAGCAAAGCAAAAACAAAAGAAAACCCGGTATTTACATACCGGGTAATTTGGTGGATCATCAGGGGTTCGAACCCTGGACACCCTGATTAAGAGTCAGGTGCTCTGCCAGCTGAGCTAATGATCCGCATCCGTATCGGAACGTTTTATATCTTAGCAGTTTTAGACGGAATTGTCAACAGGAAAATTATAAAAAAATGAAAAAAATAAAAAATACGTTTTTTTATCGGACTTTTGTGCAGAATAGTTTTTGAGGAGGGATGAAAAATGAAAGAATCCAACAAAAGAAAAGAAAGCACAAGTCAGAAAAATCAGAATCGTCAGGGCGCGCAGAAAAGCCAGAAAGACGAGAAAACACAGGATTGTGACGGCAGAGAATATTAAGATATTGCTAAATAACACGGAAGAGGCGGTGCAAACCGCCTCTTTTCGCGTTTTAACGTGTTGATTTTCCTTTGCAATCACAGTTGTTTTAGTATATAATAAAATGAGTTACATATATGTACCGTTAGCGTATGCAGACAGGAGAAACTTTATCGTGGATTTACAAGGGATGTGGGACGCGATCGTCCGGTTTTGTGAAGACAATTCGATATGGCTGATCATCGCAGCCGAGCTTGCCGCCATTTTGCTGGCTGTCCATACGATCAAAAAAGACGGCAGGGCCAAAAGAAAAAAAGAAGACGCCTGGATGCAGGATTTCGAAGCCCGAATGGAGGCTTTTGAAAAAAATGAGGATCCGCTGATGCCGGTCCGCAAACCGCTGCTGCCGATCCTGCGGGAAGAAGCGCAGGAAAAGGATCCGGTACCGAAAGAAACGTGCAGCGTGGAAACGAGATGCACGCAGGAGGAACCGCGCGCGGAGCGGCCGATGAACCTTTCCGTCAAGATCCGGATCGATCAGCTGAAGATCAGCCGGGAACTGACGGAGGAACTGACCGAAGCCTTGCAGAAACATCCGGATGAGCTGGCGGTAACGATCACATCCGCTGAAAAGCCGGAACTGCCGCAGGAAGCCGTTCCGCGGCAAGATGCGGACGTATCCGCAGCGAGGACCGGAAACGATACGGCGTCCGGCCGTTCGGGCCGTATCTACTTCGAAGAAGAACTGCGGCGGCTGATCCGAAAATAAACGAGCGAAAGACCAAACAGCGAGATAGATCTGATCGAAGAAGCAAAAGGAAAAAGAGGAAAGAGAAAGAAAAGATGTTTTGTACAAAATGCGGAAAAGAATTATATCCGGGAGATCGTTTCTGCGCTTACTGCGGCGCGGAAGTGCGAAATCGCGAAAAACCAAAATACGAAGAGATCGTGTTTAATCCTCCGTTTAAGATCGAAGCGGAGAAAAAAACACAGGAGATCCTGAAAGCGGCAGCGCAGCCGCCGGAGGAACCGAAACCGAAAAAGACCCAGCCGGCTGTGTTCGACTGGGATCTGGACGGATTTCCGGCCGTGAACCCCAAGAAGACCGAGGACGTCGACTTTAATTGGGAAAGCGTGCTGGAACGCCGGAACCTGTCCCGTACACAGGAGATCAATGTAGAGAAGATCCGCGCGGCGCAGCGCGAGCACGAAAAAAAGACGCCGCAGGAAGCACAGCCGGAGCCTGTGCAGGAGCCGAAACCGGCGGCCGTTCCGCTGTCGTTCACGGCAGAAGAAGCAAAAGCACCGGAGGATGTTGTTTCGATCGAGGAACTGGAACGCGAACTTTTCGGCAGCGCGCAGACGGAGCCGAAGGAAACGGCGGTTCCGGAAGTCACCCGCATCGTACAGCGGCCGGAACCGGCCGCTGCGGAAGAACCGCCGATCCGACAGACCGCTGCCCAGCCTCAGACTGAGCCGCGGACGCTCACGGCGGAAACAGCAGAACCGAAAAAAACTGACGACCGCTTTTATACATACCATCAGAAAACCGAAGCTTTTGAAGAACTTTTGAATAAAGAGAAAGAGCGGATCCACGAACTGGAAGAGAGCTACAGCAGATCGGCGCCGAACCTTGACTATACGTGGGTCCCGGAGGTTTTCCCGCAAAAGCAGAAAACGCAGCCGGAAGCCGCCGAAAAAACAGAACCTGCGGTAGAAGTCGTACAGCCGACGACGCCGAAAACCATCGATCTGACCTTGTCCATCTCGCTTCCGGACGACAAGGAAGCGCATGAGAGCAAAAACGAGACCGCGGCGCAGGGCGAACTGCCTCCCAGTAAAACAAAACTCCGCTATTCGGATGTTTTCCCCAGGATCGATCTGGATGACGGCCCTGGCGATGATCGCGCTGCTGACGATGACCGCGAAGTCCAAAAGGAAGAAACCGTACCGAAGCCGGCGCTGAGTTATGAGGAAGCGGCAGAGGATGAGGAACTGCCGAAGAAGCATATTTTCGCGAAGATCGTCATTGCGCTGCTGATCCTTCTGATCGCGGCCGAGGGCGTGATCATCGGCGTGAAATTCTTCGCGCCGGACAGCGCGTTTTCCGTGAAGATTAACGAACTCCTGACTTCGGTGATGGACCGTTTTTCGGGTGGGGACACGCAGGATGACGAAAACCTGCCGACGGATGACGTCAATACGACGGATACTTATTATGAGCAGCTGGTCAATGAGGCGGCGGCCGATATGACGACCATCGGTCAGGCACAGTACAACGGAGAGCTTCGTTATGCAAAGAACCGGACTTACAGCTTCGCGGAGATCCCGGACACGACGGATTTTACCGATATGGAATGGACCAAGGATGCGGACGGGAATCCGGTTTCATACGGAAAGGCTTTAATCGATGCGGTCGTTCGTTATTACGACGGATGGCAGAGCACGAATAATGATAAAACTTTAGTGGGTATCAACGAACTTGAGATTGGGGAGATCAGAGTCGGTGCCGAGGGATTTTATGTGCTGTGCAAAGTGACCTTTGCCGGCGCGGATGGGCAGGACACAGTCAGATATCAGAGCATTTACGCCCGTGCATCCCAGGATATCATGGTGATAAACACGGTTAAGGAGGAAACATTATAATGGAAAAACTCGAAAGAAAAGTCATGACAGTCATATTGGTGATCGTCATCATCGCGGCTCTTTTCTTGGGGCTGGTTGGTTTCATCGCCGACTTCATGTGGTTCAAAGAGATGGGTTACATCGCGGTATTCTTCAAACAGCTTGTAACGCAGCTCACGGTAGGCATTCCGACGTTCATCGTCGTGACCGGCCTGGTGATGATCTATCTGCATCACCTGAGAAAGAGCTATTTCTCAAAAATTGCTTCATCCGAAGCGACCGATATGAAAAAGCTGAAAAGAACGACCAACATCCTGGCGGTCGTCTTCGGCGCGATCGCAACCTGTATGACGGTCGTGCAGCTTTGGTTTGAGATCCTCAAGTTCGCGAACAGTTCGGACTTTGACATCAAGGATCCGCTCTTTAAGCTGGACGTATCGTTCTACCTGTTCAAGCTGGACTTCCTGTCCCAGCTGAATGAGATCATGATCGGCGTTATCGTCGGCTTTGTGCTTCTGACGGTGATCTACTATATCATCCTGATGACAGTCCGCACGCCGGATGTTTTCAAAGAGGAAGTTCCGCCGCAGGCAGAAGCGGCCGCGGACGAAGAACGCTATACCGGAAACAGCAACCCGTTCGGAGGCGGCAGCCAGAACGGACATGCAAAAGACCCGTTCACGAAATTCGCGGAAGCCTTTACCGGCAAGAAGTTTGAAGCTAAACCGGTCAGACCGAAAAAACAGTTTGATGACGGCAACTTCAAACAGCTGATGCAGATCGCCTCTGGGAAGATCTCTATCCTCGGCTTCATTTTCTTCGCGATGCTCGGGATCAACTTTTTCCTGCGTCAGTTCGACTTGCTGCACACGCACACCGGCGCGGTTTACGGCGCAGGCTTCACAGACGTCAACGTGACGCTGTGGATGTACCGGATCTTATGTGTGCTGTCCGTACTGTCGGCGATCCTGTTCATCGTCAATATGAAACGCAAAAAATACAAGAGCCTGTTCACGATCCCGGTGATCATGATCGTGATCGGTCTGGTCGGAAACGGCGCAGGCTATCTGGTGCAGAACTTTGTCGTTTCGCCGGATGAGATCAATAAGGAAAGCAAATATCTTGAGAGAAATATCGAATATACGCAGTACGCGTACCAGCTGGATGATGTCGACGTCAAATCCTTTGCGGCTGACAACACCTTGACATCCAAGGACATCACGGCAAATTCCGAAACGATCAACAACATCCGTATCAACGATTTCGGACCTGCGAAGCAGTTCTACAATCAGACGCAGAGTATCCGTCAGTACTACACGTTCAACGATGTGGATGTAGACCGTTACATGATCAACGGCAAATATACACAGACGTTCCTGACGGCCAGAGAGATCGATGAAACTAAGATCGACGACTCCTGGCTGAACCGTCATCTCAAATATACACACGGCTACGGCGCGACCCTGTCCCGTGTAGACAAGGTAACATCCAGCGGCCAGCCGGATGTGCTGATCGGCAACATTCCGCCGGTCTCCGAAGTGAGCGAGATCACGATCGACCGGCCGGAGATCTACTTCGGTGAACTGTCCAACGAATACATCGTGGTCAACACCGATGAGCCGGAATTTGACTATCCGGACGGTTCCAGCAACCAGTACACCAAGTATGAGGGAACAGCCGGCATTAAGATGAACCTGTTCAACCGTTTGGTATTTACGGTCCGTGAGGGCAGCCTGAAGCTTCTGGTATCCTCGAATATCGACGGCAATTCCAAGATCATCATCAACCGGAACGTGGTCAAGAGAGTCCAGAAGATCATGCCGTATCTCAGCTATGAAAACGATCCGTATCTGGTGACCGTTGACGGCAAGCTGTACTGGATGATGGACGCATACACCGAGAGCTCCAACTATCCGTATTCCGAGCCGATCTCCGGTGAAACGACCAACTATATCCGCAATTCCGTAAAAGTGGTCGTCGATGCGTACAATGGGGATGTAAACTTCTACATCGTCGATGAAAACGATCCGATCGCCGAAACCTATCAGAAGATCTATCCGACGCTCTTCAAGAACTTTGACGAGATGCCGGAGGGCCTGAAATCGCACATCCGTTACCCGAACTATCTGTTCGCGATCCAGGCAAGCGTTTACGCGAAATACCATATGGAAGATGTCAATGTTTTCTATCAGAAAGAAGACCTTTGGGATATCGCTTATGAAATCTACGGAACCGAAAAAACGCAGATGGAGCCGAACTACTACATCGCGAAACTTCCGGGAGAAGAAAAAGCGGAATTCTACAATTCCATCCCGTTCACGCCGCGTTCCAAGCAGAATATGACGGCGCTGATGGTAGCCCGCAACGACGGTGAGGATTACGGCAGTCTGGTGCTGTACCAGTTCCCGAAATCGAGGACGATCTACGGACCGGAACAGATCGAAGCGCAGATCGACCAGAATACCGAGATCTCCAAGGAATTCTCCCTGTGGAAATCATCCGGTACTTCGTACCGCCGCGGCAACATGTTCGTCGTGCCGATCAACAGCTCGATCCTGTATGTAGAGCCGGTATATCTGGAAGCGACCAACTCCAGTATCCCGGAAGTAAAGCGTATCATCGTGGCTTATGACGACAAGATCGCTTATGAAGAAACGCTGGCGGAATGTCTGGTAACGCTCTTCGGCGATGATGCCGAAAAGGGCGTCGGAACTTCGGACGGCAGCGCGCAGACCGGAACTGCCGGCGATGAAAAACTGACGACCAGAGAACTGGCGGCACTTGCGGCGGCAGCTTATGAAAACGCGCAGAAAGCGATGCAGCAGGGCGACTGGTCCAAGTACGGTAAGTATCTGGATGAATTGGAAGGCTATCTGAACGAACTTACGAAATAATCTTGCATATCCGCTAAGATTGTGCTATATTATGAAGTTATGAAAATGACTTTGTAAAAAAGGAAAGGATTGGGGCATTTCAGGCGGGATGTCCCATTACCTGCTTGTAAAAACAAAATAATTAAGGAGGTAGAGAATGCTGGATTTTAACCTTGACGCTATGTTGTTCAACATACCGGCTGACAAACACGAAAAGACAGACTTGATGAGAATTTTAAAGGAGCATCCGGAGGTACAATTTGTATCCATGGCCGGGTTGGATATGGTCGGCAACGACACCGACGAGCGGATCCCGATCCGTTTATTCCTGGAAGACATGGATGATATGCTTGCACACGGCGTTCAGACAGACGGATCCAGTGTAAATCTGCCGAAGATCGCGGAACTGAACAACGCGAAAGTCGACATGATCCCGGATTTTTCCGTAAACTGGTATGTGGACTATAACTTTGACAATATCGACCGACTGACCGGACTGCCGGTCGGAACGCTGCGCATTCCTGCGTTCCTGATCCACAATGACAAAACAGAAGTGGGTTCCAGAGCGATCCTGCGCAACGCCATTGAAAAATTTAAGACAGACCTGATGCAGATGCTCAAAGAGCATCCGTATGTTTTCCGATATATCGAGGGCGCGGAGAGCGCGGAGGACATCGAAGAGATCCGCATTACGAGCGCTACGGAACTGGAATTCTGGGTCAGAACGCCGGATGACAAGGCTGACCGGGAACAGCTGTCGACATCTCAGGAACTGAAAGAGCAATATTGGAAGCGTACCTATGGACCGGTCCGCACCGCGTTAGAAAAAAGCATTGAGATCCTGGATCACTACGGCTTTGAGATGGAAATGGGACATAAAGAGGTCGGCGGCGTCAAGTCCAAACTGACCAGCACCGGTAATCATGATCACATCATGGAACAGCTGGAGATCGACTGGAAATACGCAGGCGCGATGCAGGCTGCCGATAACGAAAAACAGGTCAAGTATGTGGTACGTGACGTTTTCAACCAGTTCGGGCTTGCGACGACTTTCATGGCAAAGCCGATCCCGGGCGTTGCCGGAAACGGAGAACATACGCATCTGGGCGTCTGCGCGAAACTCAAGAACGGCAAAATGATCAATCTGTTCGCACCGCAGAAGTTTGATGAGGAATTCCTTTCCCCGGTCGGCTTCGGCGCGCTGATGGGTATCCTCAAAAACTACGAAGCCATCAATCCGTTCGTAAGCTCCACAACGGACTCCCTGAACCGACTGAAACCGGGCTACGAGGCGCCGGTCTGCATAGTCACTTCTCTGGGTCACAGCCCGGCGGAACCGTCACGTAATCGGACGATCTTGATCGGTCTGGTGCGCGACGCCAAGAGTTCGATGGCGACGCGTTTCGAGCTGCGTGCGCCGAACCCGAAGACCAATACCTATCTGGTACTGGCTGCCGGCTACATGGCCATGTTGGACGGCATCAAGGCTGCGCTTGCCGCTGAAAAAACGCCGAAAGAACTGGAAGGCTCGCTTTCCAAAAAGTGCGGAGAGGAAGATTTTTATCTGGAAAAGGAGCGGGAGTACCGCAGCGAAAAGGACGTCTTTGAAGACTTTACCGAAGAAGAGCGTAAAAAACTCTTTGGCGTCGCGCCGGCAACCGTATGGGAGAATGTACAGGGCTTTGTAAAATATCCGCAAAAAGTCGCGGCCATCTCGGGTGAGGGCGTCATCACGCCGATCTCGCTGGAATCCTATAAGGAATCCATCCTCAGCCAGTGGAAGACCGAACTGCATAACCGGATCATCCCGAATTACATGGATGAGGTCAGAGAATGCGTGAAACTGCACGGCGATGATGCGACGGACTATGACGTGGACAACTGGAAAGAGATCCATCGTCTGAAAGTCTATATCGCCAAGGACTCCATCGAGAGTAAGGGCCTGCTGACCAGAGCGAGAGAAGCGCTGGATGAGAACGATTTCGCGCTGGCGTCCGATCTGCAGATCGAGCTTTCGCAGAAGATGGAACAGCTGCGGAATCTGTACCTGCTTTATAAACGTAATCTGTTTTAGCTTTTAGCGTCTTCCGGAGCCCGCGGGCAGCGGGCCTTGGAGGAGCGATCATAATATAACATCTGAGTTGAAGGAGAGAGCTATGTTAGACATTAAGAGAATCAGAGAAGACTACGAAGGCGTCAAAGCCGGCGTAGAAAGAAGAACCAAAGGCAGCTTCGGCATTGAAAAGATCCCGGCACTGGATGAAAAAAGACGTGCGGTACTGGCTGAAGTGGAAGCTATGAAAAACAAGCAGAACACGGTATCTAAGGAGATCCCGAAGCTGAAAAAAGCCGGAAAGGATACGACTGCGATCATGGCGGAAATGAAAGAACTGTCCGACAAGATCAAAGTTTTGGACGCAGAGGTTTCCCAGCTGGACGCGGACATCAAGAACGCGCTGCTGAACATTCCGAACGTTCCGGCAGACTTTGTACAGGTCGGTGAAGACGACAGCGCAAATGTGGAGATCCGCAAATTCAAAGAACCGACCAAGTTTGACTTCGAGCCGAAAGCACATTGGGACATCGGTACGGATCTGGATATTCTGGACTTTGAAAGAGCAGCCAAGATCTCCGGGACCAGATTCACGGTATACAAAGGACTGGGCGCGAGACTGGAAAGAGCGATCATGTGCTTCATGCTCGACCTGCATACCATCGATCAGGATTACACCGAGATCCTGCCGCCGTTCATGGTAAACCGCGCGGCGATGACCGGTACCGGCCAGCTGCCGAAATTTGAAGAGGACATGTTCTATGTACCGCAGAAGGACTTCTTCCTGATCCCGACTGCGGAAGTTCCGGTCACCAACCTCCTGGCACAGGAGATCGTTCCGGAAGAACAGTTTCCGATCCACTATACCGCTTACACGCCGTGCTTCCGCGCAGAAGCAGGTTCCGCGGGCCGTGACACCAGAGGCCTGATCCGTCAGCATCAGTTCAACAAGGTAGAACTCGTAAAGTTCTGCAAACCGGAAGATTCCTGGGACGAGCTGGAATCCCTGACGCATGACGCAGAGGCGGTCCTGCAGATCCTCGATATCCCGTACAGAGTCGTCAGACTTTCTACGGGCGACCTTGGCTTCTCCTCGGCATGCACCTATGATATCGAAGTCTGGATGCCGTCCTACGGCAGATATGTGGAGATCTCTTCCTGCTCCAACTTCCTGGATTATCAGGCAAGACGCGCCAACATCCGCTTCAGAAGAGAAGGCGGCAAGGCAGAATTCCTGCATACGCTCAACGGTTCCGGTCTGGCGATCGGCCGTACCACCGCGGCAGTTCTCGAAAACTACCAGCAGGCAGACGGCAGCGTGAAGATCCCGGAAGCGCTCAAGAAGTACATGGGCGGCGCAGAAGTGATCACCAAATAAAGAAATAACTGGGAGCCTGCATCCGATTTCGCAAAGAAATTGGGCGCAGGCTTTTTTTCGTCATGCAGGCTGCCTGCGCAGCTGCACATTTTTGCTTGTTTCTTTTTACAGATTCCAGTATACTATAGATAACGTATCACGCGCGTGAATGCGCGAGGAAAGTGTGCAGACCTGATCGGAAAAAGGAGTGAGGGACTATGAGCAATACCGAGAAATGCAAGAAGATCTCCATCGGCGTGGAAGATTTTAAGGAATTGATCGAAAAAAACGGATACTTTGTCGATAAAACTTTGATGATACAAGACTTGATCGAAAGCAACGCAAAGGTCACGCTGTTCACACGGCCGCGCCGCTTCGGCAAGACCTTGAACCAGTTTATGATCCGGCGATTCTTTGAGGATGAGATCACCGAAAAAGGTGAAACGGTCGATAACAGTCATCTCTTTGACGGACTGGCGATCACGAACTGCGGTGAAGAGATCCTCGGACATCAACAGCGATATCCGGTGATCTTCCTGACCCTAAAGTCGGCAAAGCAGGATACCTACGCGCTGGCCTATATGGAATTGAAGAAACGTATCAGTGAGGAATACAAGCGCCATAAATATGTCCTGCTGGGAGAAACCCTGACGATGGACGAAAAAAGGCGCTTTGAGGCCGTGTCAGCGATCGTGGACGATGACAGTCTGTATACCGACGCGCTCGGCTTCCTCTCTGCGTGTCTTGCCAAATATCACGGAAACAACACCATCATCCTCATCGACGAGTGCGACGTGCCGTTGGAAAACGCTTATCTGCATGGGTTCTACGAGGAGATGATCGGCTTTATCCGCTCTCTGTTTGAATCCGCGCTCAAGACCAATCCATATCTGGAAAAGGGCGTAATCACCGGGTGCCTTCGGATCAGCAAGGAGAGCATCTTTACCGGACTGAACAATCTGGAAGTGGACAGCGTGCTGCA
>CAKQQT010000024.1 GCA_934271235.1 uncultured Clostridia bacterium
GCCTTTCCATTTTCAAACAGCAATGAAAGCAAAGATTTTGCCGCAGACTGTTTTCCCTTGAAAGTCGTAAGGTTGTCTGCATTATAGGAAAGGCTTGCATCAAATTTCTCACTCTCTATGATTGCTTCGTAAAGCTCTGTCGTATTGGCCTGCGTCTTTGGAATCAATGCGTCGATTCTTTTTTCCAGTTTTGCATGCATTAACTCCAACTGCCGATCTGTTACACTTTCCAATACTTTATTTTGCATGTCATTGTCAACAAAAAATTCCTTTGCCACATTCAATGCGTTTTGCATATCTGTCCAAAAACCATTTTCACTTGAAGTCTTTCCATTCCATCTGTCATTTTCCGTATAATAATCTTCCTTCTTTGGCAGATTGATATTCCGCAGCGCAGTTTCAAGTTCATCTCTTGACACTGTTTCCGGAACCACTTGCACTAATAAGCCAAAAATTTCACCATTCTTACTAGAAAAATCAAAATGGACATAAAAAAATTCGATTGCTTGTGAATCAATGTTTTCTTCTTTTAGCCCGCAATTTTTCAGCAAATTCTTTTGAATCTTGATACCACTACTGGAATCGGTCTCGCTTAGTGTTTGAATTGTCTTTTCACCATTTTTAGCCATTACTATATATTTTTCTGAATCTAAACAGCTTGAATAAGTCGCAGTCAGCTTGAATGTTGTATTATTTTTAATTATTGCTTCCGCGTCTTTTACAGTGACTGCATAGACCTTATTTGCTACTGCATTAGGCTTTTTTGCATTCTCTGTCGTAGTAATTGTCACATCTTCTAAAGATTTTACATCGCATTCCTCTCCCGTAATCCCATTTACGCTAATAATAATAGTTTGTAAGGATTCGATTTCTTCATCCGCCCAAGCTTCATCCACGCCCCAGCTGCCGATGCCCATGCCGGTGAATACCAAGACAAAGGCGAGCGTCAGGGTCAGAATGCGGCGAAAGGCTTTGTTTTTTGTTGTCATTTTCGTTTGTTCTCCTCCTTTTTTCGTTTTATATATTTCAATCCTGCCGTGCGTTATAGTTCCTCCTTTCCATCTTCTTGTTGTGACGGCAGTGTTTCTTGAACGACTTTATTCCGGCTGCGTCTGCGGCGTTTGCGCCGCCGCGCTTCTTTCTTCTGCTGTTTGCGTTGGTAGCGCGCGCCGACTTCTTTGAGCCTGGCGGCTTCCAGAACGCGCGGCCACGGTCCGAAACGTCCTTTGAGCTCGTAGGCGAACGGTACTTCGTCGCGTGTCGGCGGATGGCCGAGTTCCGCAGTTAAGGCGCATAAGCGCCGGAGCAGCTCCGCGTCTTTTTCTTTTCTTTCTTCCGGGGTAAGTTTGTTTTTTTCCATCAGTTTCTCTCCGTTTCCCGCAGGGCGGCGCGGCGTTTGTTTCCGGCCGCGCCGCCCTGCTGTCAAGGATGAATATAAGGATGTCGGTTTCATTATGGCTTCAAAAAACATAACAGCGATGATCCGACGATCATCGCTTCTGTGACACAAAATTTCGCAATGCAAAAATGCACGGAGCCTAAAAAAGGTATCCGTTCTTTGCCTGGTTTGTAGGTCTTCTGACTGATCGATCCGGGTGCAGTTCCTTACGATCTTCCTGCACCGGCGCATTGCTTCTGCCTTCTCTCCGGGCCATGACAGCCCATCCAATGACCGGTTTTCACCGCACGCAAGGGATTTCCCCCTGCATGGAAGCAATACTTTCGAAACACAGCTACTTTGGGAAGTCTGCTCCGTCCGGTTTCCTCATCCGAAGCAGATTCTTTCCGTGTCCGGGATTCTCACCCGATTCCCTTGTTCAGCGAACAAGCATGCGTGTCCAAACGTTTCCTGCGAGCCTTTCGTCTCGCCAGCGCCCGCTTGGGTCGCGCATGTGCCACAAAAGCCATGGTATGTAGTTTTTACGCAAAACAATAGACTTCCCCTGCCCGGCTAAACGCCAAACAAAAGAAGTCTTAATTCTTTGGTTCTGTATGTAATTTGAGGGTACGCGAAAGCTACAGACTTGTAAAGCCTTTTCTCAAGGGCCGGTTGTAAATGGCCGGTTGTAAATACGGAAGCCCCGCCAGCATATTCTGCCAACGGGGTTGTCCTGCAGCACACTTTTCGTTTTTAGGCTCTCACTTCATGGCGGGTCAGCCGACTTTTCGTTCCAGTCTGAGTTTGTCGGCGATGATGGCGATAAACTCGCTGTTGGTCGGTTTGCCCTTGTCGTTCTGGATGGTATAGCCGAACAGACTGTTGAGCGTCTCCAGCTTGCCGCGGTTCCATGAAAGTTCGATCGCGTGGCGGATCGCGCGTTCTACGCGGCTCGGCGTGGTGCCGTTCATCGCGGCGACGGTCGGATATAATTCTTTGGTCACCGCGCTGAGCAGATCCATATTGGATACGACCAGCGTGATCGCGTCGCGGATGTACTGATAACCTTTGATATGTGCCGGAACACCGATCTCATGGATCAGATTGGTGATATCGACTTCCAGATCGTTATTCATCAGAGAATCCTTGAGCACCAGAGCCTTGCGCAGATTGCCCTGCGTTTTTTCGCGGACGAGATATTCCGTATCCGCTTCCTGCATCTGGTTGATGCGCTTGATCAGCATGCTCATGTTCACCGGTTTGACCAGATAATACTGCGCGCCGAGGTTCATCGCCTTTTGGATCATGGAATCCTGTCCGACCGCCGATGTCATGATGACGCGCGGATATTTTTCCAGTTCTTCACTGTTCAATGCCTCCAAAACGCCGAAGCCGTCCAGATGCGGCATGATCAGGTCCAGAATGAGCACATCCGGACAATTTCCGGTTTTCATCAGCTCCATTGCTTCCAGGCCGTCGTTTGCAACGAACAGGATCTCCATATTGTTCTGCTTCTTCAGTTGGTCTGTGACTACATCACAAAAATCTCTGTTATCATCTACGACACCGATTGCAATCTTTTTCATTTTTTCCTCCTTTGAGTTTCTCAGAACTTCGTTTCCGTTCTTTCCACTTCCTCACATAAACACTTTATCTTACGGGATTTTACGCGTTTCGCGCTGTTCCCAAAACTTATTGTAGTATATTGTCAACATGGCGGGGAATCTTTTTTGAAACATTTTGTTACAGGAAACGGGGTCAAAACCAAAAATGAACGGTTTTTGGTCATTTTTGCTGTTTTTATCCGAAACTGTTACAGATCCTCGCATTCTTTTAGCATCCATTCGGCAAAGATCCCGTAGCCTCTTGTCGGATCGTTGACAAAAACATGGGTCACCGCACCGATCAGCCGGTTGTTCTGGATGATCGGGCTGCCGCTCATCCCCTGCACGATCCCGCCGCTGTAAGAAAGCAGGCGGCTGTCGGTCACCTCGATCTCCATGCCTTTGCCGTCCGGCGTCTGCTGATGATTAACCTTTGTGATCTCGATATCGAATCGCTCGACCTTGTCGCCGTCGATCGTGGTCAAAATGTAAGCCTTGCCTTTTTCCACCTGATCCTGATATCCCATCACGATCGGCTCGGCTTCCGTGAACTTCTTAAATTCACTGCCTTTGGCATAGATCCCGAAATCGGAGTTCTTTTTTACACTGCCGAACGGTTTTTCGCTTCCGTAAAAGACGCCGCGGATCTCGCCCGGCTTACCGGCAGTCCCTTCTTTGATGGATCTCACTTCGGTCGGCAGCAGCTGGCCGTCACCGGCGCCGAGCAGCGTTCCGGTCTGACTTTCATAGATCCCGTGGCCGAGCGCCGCAAAAGTATTGGTCTTCGGATCGTAAAAGGTCAGTGTTCCGATCCCGGCGATCTTCTCTTTGACCCAGAGACCGATCTTATAGTTTCCGCTGTCATGATCGAGTACCGGTCGTACCCGGATGTCCTCCTGATCTTCCTTGCGCATGACCTTGAGCTGCAGCTCCTTAGCGCCGGCCGCGCGGATCACTTCCGATACTTCGGACGCGTAAGAAACCGGCACCCCATCGATCGCGGTGATGATATCCCCGATCTGCAGTCCCGCCTCATATCCCGGACTGCAGATCCCGTCTTCGGTTTCGATCTCTTCCAGCCCGACGACCAGGACACCTTTCACATTCATTTTGATCCCGACAGACTGCCCTCCTGGGATCAGCACGCGTTCACTGATGACCTGGACCGCTTCCCTGGCGTCATCATAATGACTGATACCAAAACCGACACCGCCGATCAGCAGCAGCACAAAGCAGAATAAGAGCACTGCCTTTTTTATATTCTTTTTCATAAATAACCGACCAAACCTAACTTTCAAAATCCTGCAGCAGGACAGCCAGCGCTTCTTGCGTTTCGACTCTGCAGCCCTCGTCAAAAAGCTTCTGATCCTCCGGCCCCAGAACTTCGTATACGATGCTGGTATCTTCCAGTTCGATCATGCTGCCCTCCGCGTTGACGAAAAACACCTTGATCCGGCCGTCTGCCCGCTTTACTAAATAATATGAGTCCGAATCGTCCGTCATGTTATTTTTTTTATCGTCAGGTCCGTTCGGGTCCTGCAGATCCGCATCGCCGGCATCCGTGTCATCACCGTCTTCCTCGTCGTCATCGCCGTACGCGTCCTCTCCGCCGCCGTTCTGACTTCCGTGCGCATCCGCGTCTTCTGTGTTTGGATCGTCCTCGCTCTGCCGGAGACCGGAATGGACGTTGACGGTCTGCGGGTCAGGCTCCTCGGTGTTTTCCTGCGGCCAGAGCAATGCGATGATCAAAAAGCACAGCGTTATGACAACGGCAGTATACAAAAATGTCTGATAGCTCTTTTTCTTCTGTCGTGTAAACATCTTATCACCTCGTCTTTAGGTTTGACGATTTTGGAAAAGATTATACTTTGCAGAGAAATTTTTGCAGATTTCAGGAGACGGTCAGATAGTCGCGGATGCTTTCAAAGGTCTTATTGCCGATACCGGAGACGTTTTTGATGTCTTCGATCTTGGCAAACGGTCCGGATGCTTCGCGGTATTCCAGGATGCGTTGCGCTTTTGACGGCCCGATGCCGGGGATCGTCTGCAAGGCTGCCGCGTCGGCTCGATTGAGATCGACTTTTCCCTCTGCGTCCACGGCGGAACCGCCGGCCGTCCCGCTGTCTGCGCCGTTTTGTCCGGAAAACTGCCCGGAACCGTCCGCGGCCGCCGCAGTCTCCTGATAAGAAAGAATGCGGATCTTTTGCCCGTCGCAGACCGTTTCCGCCTGATTGATGACGTTGATATCGGCGTTTTCTGTCAGTCCGCCTGCCTGCCGGATGACCTCAAAGAGCCGCGTGCCCTCGGTGATCTGATAGACGCCGGGCTGCCGGACCTCCCCGCAGATATCGACATAGATTGGAAGCGTACTGCTGCCTGATCCTGCCGACTCATCGGCACTGCCTGCCGCAGCCGCATCCTGCGGCAAGACGGCTTCGGGTGCGGCCGCATCTCCGCCGTCTTGGACAGTTACCGATCCCGCGGCGTTTCCGTAGAGCCAAAAAAACAAAACAGCGGCTATGACCAGGATCGGCAAAGCAACTGTTTTGATCTTATCTTTATGTACTTGAAAAAAACGGCAGAGTTCTTCCCTGTTGGCGTGCTGCCGCAGCGCGTGAAGCGAAAAATTGGTTCCTTGATTTAACATACATCATCACCCTCCTTTTCCACAATATTACATCATAAAAATGGAGGATGTCAAGGTTAAAATTGTAATTTGTTTACAAAATTTATATTTTTTCGCTCAACTTCGACATTCCAGCGCGGCGTGTCAATGCCGGCAAACCGGCAAAAACTTGCGATCACAAGCTCCGGACTGCAGTTTGATTGGCTTCCGCAGTCCAGCAGCGCGTCGATTCGTGCGAAATCACCGAGCTTTGTAAGTTCCATACGGCGGATCATGCGCTTGATATCCACCGGCTCTTCTTTTTTTGTTTTTTTCATGCGCTTCATCGCCAGGATCTGCGGCTGCTGCAGATAATCCCGCAGCGCGCCGTGCAGCGTTTCTTCGGACTGGTCGGTCGGGATCCAGATGATATAGTCCGCGCTGTCCGCGGCAGAAGCCAGCGACTTTACCGAAGCATCCATCTCCGCACAGGACAGGATCTGGATCCCTGCCGGCATCTGTCCCTGCATCTTCTGCAGGATCTCTTCCGGCGTATGCGGGTGTTCGGTCTCAAACTCGATCAATTCGTTCCGTCCGATATACCCCAAGGAAAGCGGCTGTGCGAAGCCCATCTTGGGATGCGGGTTGAAGCCCTGTGAGTAGCAGAGCCCTAGATTTGTTTTTTTGAACGCACGCTTGAACATGCGCAGAAGATCCAGATGCGAGGTATATTTGACATAGCCCGTCTTGGAAAATTTAATCACATATCTGTTTGCCATAGATCCCCTCCATCGGACAGTTTACGTTCCGGTTCATGCCGCATCCGACACAGCCGTGCCGACAGTCCTGCGTTGTTTCGGCGGCAAGCGCCTTTTCCGCTTCGCTTCTGAGAAACTTTTTGGAAATACCGCTGTCGATGATATCCCACGGCAGGATCTCGTCAAAGGAACGTGCTCTGGTCGTGTAGAAATCAACGTCAATACCGCTTTCTGCAAAGGCTGTTTCCCAGCCCTCGCGGTTAAAATATTCGGTCCAGCCGTCCAGCCGGCATCCGGCACGGAACGCTTCATAGAGCAGACGGCTGCATCTGCGGTCGCCTCTCGCAAAAACTGCCTCGTAAGCGCTGGTCTTGTTGTCATGATAGTTAAAGGTCACGCCTTTCAGTTTCTTCAAACGTTCCGCCAGATAATTGTGCTTAGCTTCAAACATTTCCGGCGTGTCCTGTGCCGCCCACTGGAACGGCGTGTGCGCTTTCGGCACGAAATTGGATACGCTGACCGTCAAGCTGAAACGTCCGCCTTTCGGCCCGTTCACCTGATAGTTCAGTTCACGGATCTTCCGCGCGATCTCCACAATCCCGTCCAGATCCTCATACGTTTCGGTCGGCAGCCCGATCATGAAATACAGCTTGATATGCTTCCAGCCGAGTTCCAGCGCCTGCTCGATCGACTGATAAATATCGTTTTCCGTCACGCCCTTGTTGATGACGTCACGCAGCCGCTGGGTTCCGGCTTCCGGCGCGTAAGTTAATCCGGACTTTTTATATTCCTGAATGCGGTTCAGCACGTCAAAGGCAAACTTGTCAATGCGCAGAGACGGCAGCGACAGCGAAATGTTTTCCTTTTTGGTATAATCGATCAGAGCCATCGTGAGATCCTCAAAGCAGGAATAGTCACTGGTCGAAAGCGACAGCAGCGAAAGCTCATCGTTGCCGGTGTTCTCCAGCTGCTGTTTTGCAAGATCCAGAATCCGCTCCTTGGAACGCTCGCGTACCGGTCGGTAGATCATGCCTGCCTGACAGAAACGGCAGCCTCTGGTGCATCCGCGGAATGTCTCGACGACCGCGCGGTCATGCACCGCCTCTACGATCGGGATCACCGGATCGACCGGGAAATCCACGCTCTCGATCTCCGGCAGGATGGCGCGGTGTACCGGGAGCGGCGCTTCGTCATAAAGTTTACATAATTCTTTTATCGTCCCATCTTCATGATACGTATACGCATAAAAACGCGGAACATAAACGCCCGGCATCTGACAGGCTTCCTTGAGGAACGCTTCTTTGGTGCAGATGCCGTTCTGCTTGCATTCGATATATTTTTTTACCAGATCCGGCAGCGCGTTCTCTCCGTCACCGATCAGGAAAAGATCGATGAAATCGGCCAGCGGCTCCGGATTAAAAGCACACGGACCTCCGGCAACGATCAGCGGGAATTCTTCTCCGCGGTCTTTTGCGTAAATCGGAATACCGCCCAGATCCAGCATGTTCAAAATGGTCGTAAATGACATTTCGTACTGCAGGGTGAACCCCAGGAAGTCCATTTCCTTGACCGGAGTTTTTGTCTCCAAGGTCATCAGCGGAACATGTTCCTCCTGCATCAGCGCTTCCATATCACCCGCAGGCGCAAAAACGCGCTCGCAAAAGATCCCGTCCTGCCGGTTCAGCTGATGATACAGGATCTGCAGACCGAGATAGGACATACCGATCTCATAAAGATCCGGAAACGCAAACGCGAACCGCGCAGCGGTATCTTCCGGCTTTTTCATCGCCGCATGCAGTTCCCCGCCGATATATCTCCCCGGCTTTTCGACACGCTTGAGCAGCGATTCCAATTGATATTGTGTATTGATTTCTTTCTTGTTCATGTTTACCTGTTTTCTCTCTGCGTCATGCTTCTGTAAATAGGCTGTCGATAGATCTGCCGAGGATGGCTTCCATATCGTCCATCAATTTTCGGGTCTGCGCTTTCGCAGCCAGGATATGCTCAGACGCCAGCGCCCGGTGTTCGTTCTTATGCAGGATATAATCGAAACGCTTGTCCAATCCCACATAGTGATCCTCGATCACCAGCCGGTCCGCCAAGCAGACCAGATCACATTCCGTCAGCTTGTCCGCGGTCTTGACCAGGGTATAAGTCATATGTCCGCGGATGATGTCCGCTTCGTCTTGATAGCCCATTTTTTCCAGAATGTCCGCGGCAACGCCGCCGTGGTCTTCCTGGACTCTGGCCATATCGTGCGCAAGGCCAGCGCTCTTGAGAAGCGCCGGATCAAAATGAAAACCTTTTTGGTTCAGCGCCTCTCCCATTTTTACCGCTGTGTCCGCAACCGCTCTGCAGTGTCCGATGACATGCGCGGGTGTCTGGCAGCGCAGATATAATTGTTTGATTTCTTCTTCCGGTATTCTTTTCTTCATAGCTTCTTTGATGTTTACGCAAGGGTTTCGTCTGCGATATCATAGTACAGATCTTTTCCGCAGGATGGATCGTAGTATCCGATCAGATCACCCTTTTTTACGGTTTCTTTTTCAACAATGCAGATGCTGCTGAGGTTTCCGGTCGTGCTCACACGATTTTTATGCCGGATCTCGACCATCATCCCATGCTGCGGATCAATGCCGGAGCGCAGTACGGTTCCGTCCGCGGCAGCATAGACCGGTTCGGCGTTCGTGTCCTGATTTGCCTGCAGAACAACGCCGGTTACGACGGCCGGCACTTCTTTTGCCGTCTTCCGTAGTTTCTCCCCAAACTGTTTCCAGTCATCGGCAGTATAGTTCTTTTCGATCTGCGTCATCGCTGCCGTACGCATAGCTTCCGCACGTTCGCCGGGTAAAAACCCCAGCCCTTTCGCACTGACGAACAGCATACAGCAGAGGACCGTCTGTGTGATCAGTTTTTCTTTATAATCCATACTTCCCTCCTGTCCATACAGTTTATGAGACAAGAGGGAAAAATAGCACCGTTTCCGACACGCCTATTCTTCCCAGTACTCCATGTCGTAGTCCTGGATTCGGATGATATCGCCCTCTTCGAGGCCGAGTTCTTTCAGTTCGTCAATGGCGCCTTTCTTCTCGATATACTTATACAGATAGCGGAGCGAGCCCATATCGTTGAAATTCGTAGAGTTGAAGATCTTCGCTAACTGCTTGCCCTCCAGCGTGTAAACGTCTTCCTCCTCGTCATAGCCGCAGAGGATATCACGATAGTTCGGGTCGTAGTTTTCGCTCTCAAAGTCAAAGTATTCATTGTCATCCTGCTGTGCCGTTGGATCCGCTTCAATCTTCTGCAGTTCCAGAAGCGCAGCGTCCAAGATCTCACGAACGCCGAGGTTCAGCGGCGCGGACATCGGGAAAACAGGATAGCCCAGGCTCTCGACGTGTTCTTTAAACGCCAGATACTGCGGATCTTCTTCATCGATCATGTCGATCTTATTCGCGGCAACGAGCTGCGGTTTCTTGAGGATCCGCGGGCTGTAGTGCTCCAGCTCCTTGTTGATCTTTTCAAAGTCTTCGATCGGATCACGACCCTCGCTGCCGGAAACATCGACAACATGGATCAGGACTTTGGTCCGCTCGATATGCTTGAGGAATTTGAATCCCATCCCCAGGCCCTCGCTGGCGCCCTCGATGATACCTGCGATGTCCGCCATCACAAAGCTGCTGTCATGGATCTGCACAACGCCGAGGTTCGGGTCGATCGTGGTAAAGTGATAGTTGGCGATCTTCGGCTGCGCGCTGGTCGCGACTGCAAGCAGAGACGATTTCCCGACATTCGGGAATCCCACAAGTCCCACATCCGCGATCAGCTTTAATTCCAGGATTACATTCCGTTCCTTGGCGGCGCCGCCTGCTTCCGCGAAATTCGGCGCCTGTCTGACAGAATTTTTGAAATTCGTGTTGCCGCGCCCGCCGCGTCCGCCTTTGGCTGCCACAAAGCTCTCACCGTCTTCCACGAGGTCTTTCATGACCAGCCCGGTCTCTTCGTCGATGACGACCGTTCCCATCGGAACTTTAATGATCAGATTTTCGCCGGCTTTGCCAAACCGTTTCTTTTTCATACCGTTCTGGCCGTCTTCGGCTTCGTATTTTCTTTTATATTTAAAATCCATCAGCGTACGCAAGTTGCGGTCCGCCTGAAAGATCACGTCTCCGCCGCGTCCGCCGTCTCCGCCGTCCGGTCCGCCCTCAGGAACAAACGGTTCCCGTCGGAACGTTACCGCGCCGTCTCCGCCCTTACCAGAACGGATATAGATTTTCGCTCGGTCTACAAACATCGTATGACCTCCTTTTATCAAAATAAAAACAAGGAAATTCCGACAAAAAGACCCTGTGCATCCGGAAATGTACAGGGTCCATAACTCTAATTAAGCTTCTTTCGGATATACGCTTACTTGCTTACGGGTCTTGTCTTTTCTTTCGAACTTGACCGCGCCGTCAATTTTTGCGAATAATGTATCATCTCCACCGATACCAACATTGTTACCAGGGTGGAACTTGGTTCCTCTCTGTCTTACCAGAATGCTGCCAGCGCTTACGAACTGACCGTCGCCAGCCTTAAGACCAAGACGTTTCGACTCGGAATCGCGACCGTTCTTAGAGCTACCTACACCTTTTTTACTTGCCATAAAAAGTACCTCCTAACTATATCAGATTATTACTTTAACGCTGCTTCGATCGTTTCGATGATGACAGCCTTGGTAGCCTTTTCATCTACTTCGATGTTGTTTTCTTTCGCGAAAGCAATGAGTTCATCTTTCTTCATGGAAGCGGAAACTTTTTTCGGAGCTTTCACTTCTTCTTTTACAGCTTCAGCTTTTGCTTCTTCAGCTTTCGGAGCTTCCTTTACAGGAGCTGCGCCGGTCAAGCTTTCGATCTTAACCATAGTATACGGCTGTCTGTGACCCTGTTTCTTTCTGTAATCCTTCTTTGCTTTGTACTTGAAGATGATCACCTTCTGGCCCTTGCCGTTTTCAACAACTGTTCCGGTAACAGCTGTTCCTACGTAAGGAGTACCTACTTTGATATCCTTACCTTCGCCGAGAACGAGCACTTTGTCAAACGTAACAACGTCGCCGGCTTCTGCGTTTAATTTTTCAACGGTGATGACGTCGCCTTCCTGTACTCTGTACTGCTTTCCGCCTGTTTCAATTACTGCGTACATTTAATAAATTCCTCCTCTATCCAGTCTCGCCATTGTGGGTGGCAGTCCGTATTGATTGCACTTCAAAACCCAGTCTGTGCGGCTCAACTCAGTTATCATAACATTGAAATGGCTGAAAGTCAAGTCCTTTCAGCCATTTTGTCCAAAACTTTTCTGTTTGTTCTGATGGTGTATAAATAAAGTTGACAGCCTATTCTCAAGGATTTCATAGTATAATCAAGAGAATAAGGAGGTGCCCAACTATGGCACGAAGTCAACGGAAATACGATCACGAGTATAAAGTGCAGGCGGTTAAGCTTGCAAAAGAAATCGGCGGTGCCAAAGCCGCTAAGGAATTAGGTATTCCAGAGGGAACCATTCATACCTGGCTGTCTGCAGCCAGAACTGGAAAACTGGATATTGGTGCAGGATCACATACACCAGAATCGGCGATGAGTCTTGCAGAGGAACTTGCGGTGCTTCGTAAACGTGTAAAAGACCAGGATAAGGAAATTCGCCGTCTGAAAGAAGAAAACGAGTTCCTGGAGGAAGCAAGCGCTTTTTTCGCAGCGAGCCGTCGGAAGTCTCTAAGACCGAAAGAATGAAATTCATTGCGATCAAGACTGAAGATGGCACTATCAAGGGGAAACTGGCTTTTTACTGTCGTATACTACACGTGAGCCGCCAGGGATTTTACAAATATCTGTCTGTAAAAGACCGTCCGTGGAAATACCAGCTGCTTGCAGATGCTATGCTTGAAATCCATGATGAGGATACCTGTAATGACACGTATGGGCATGTACGTATGTTCCAGGCATTAACTCTGAAACAGCCAGAAGGCGTTTCCATCCCCAGTGAGCGTACCGTTTACAGGGTTATGGAAAAAATCGGTCTCAGTCATCGCCCAAAACGTAATCCGAAAGGAATTACGAAAGCAGACCGTGAGGCTCGTAAATCTGATGATCTTCTTAAAAGAGATTTCACATCAGAAAAGCCTCTGAAGAAATGCGTAACAGATATCACCGAAATCAAAGCGAAAGATGGAAAACTCTACGTTTCAGCAATCTTCGATTGTTTTGACTCAGCAGTGCTTGGACTGTCAATGGAAACCACAATGAAAGCAACGCTTTGCCAGCATACGGTGGAGAATGCTTTTATAGCATATCCTGATATCCGTGGTGCCGTAATCCACTCCGATCGTGGTACTCAGTACACCAGTGAGCTTTATCGTAACACCCTGAGAAAATATGACATCATTCAAAGCATGAACAGCGCTGGTGGACGCTGCCATGACAATGCCCGTTGTGAAAGCATGTGGGCTCGTTTAAAGACAGAACTATTGTATGACCGGTACGACAGCGAAAAACTGACGGTATCCGAGCTGAAGTCTTTAATCTGGAGATATTTTATCAGCTACTGGAACAATCGGAGGATTTGTACCACCAACGGTGGTCTTCCTCCTATGATCAAGCGACAAAGATACTATGATTCTATACGCATAGCAGCATAGTCCATGATGTCCTTGAGAAAAATGTGTCAACCAATCTTGACAACATCATTCTGCTTATTCTTCGATGATCACGCCGTCTTCATCCACGAACATATCCATGATCTCCGAAATATCAGATTCCGGGATCTCCGGTTCGGCTTTTTCATCCTCTCTTTTCAGCTGGTCCAAAAGCTGAGCTTCCAGTCTGTCCATGATCTCCGGATGTTCTTTGAGGAAGTTTTTGACGTTTTCGCGGCCCTGACCGATGCGTTCGCCTGCGTAGCTGTACCAGGAACCCGCTTTTTCGATCAGCTTCGCGTCTACGGCTGAATCGAGGATATCACCGGCCTTGGAGATGCCCTCTCCGTACATGATGTCAAATTCCGCCTGTTTGAACGGAGGCGCAACCTTGTTCTTGACGACTTTGACACGGGTACGGTTTCCGACTACGCCGTCTCCGACCTTGATGCTTTCGATCCTTCTGACATCCAGACGCATGGAGGAATAGAACTTCAGGGCACGGCCGCCGGTCGTCACTTCCGGATTGCCGAACATGATGCCGACTTTTTCACGCAGCTGGTTGATGAAGATCACGCAGGTATTGGATTTATTGACGGTACCGGTGATCTTACGGAGCGCCTGCGACATCAGTCTTGCCTGCAGACCGACATGGCTGTCGCCCATTTCGCCTTGGATCTCGGCTTTCGGTACCAATGCCGCGACGGAGTCGATGACAACAACATCCAGCGCGCCGCTGCGGACCAGCATATCGCAGATCTCCAACGCCTGTTCTCCGGTATCCGGCTGGGAGACGAGCAGGCTTCCCACATCAACGCCGAGGTTCTTGGCGTAGACCGGATCCAGCGCGTGTTCCGCATCGATGAAAGCGGCCTTGCCGCCGGCCTTCTGCGCTTCCGCGATCACGTGGAGCGTCAGCGTGGTCTTACCGGAAGATTCCGGTCCGAAGATCTCCACGATCCTGCCTTTCGGTACGCCGCCGATGCCGGTCGCGAGATCCAGGCTGATGGAGCCTGTGGAAATCGCGTCGATGTTCATCTTGGCGCTTTCGTCGCCGAGCTTCATGATCGCGCCTTTGCCGAACTGCTTCTGGATCTGCGCCATAGCAGCTTCGAGCGCCTTGTCTTTTTCTGTTTTATTGGTATTTACACTCATTTTCTGTCCCTCCGAAATCAGTGAAAGGTCATGATCTTAGCATCGAGAACATTTGTTCTGCATGTTCTTATTTTATACTAATTTGTTCGCGCCGTCAAGTCTTTTCTTTTTGTTTTGTCGGTATTTTGTCTGTCTTTATCTTATCACACGAAAATGTAATAATCAACCATTTTTTACGAAAAAAATCAGCACCTTGTCCGCAGGAGTAAAATCTGCTCGAATCAGCAAGGTGCCGAAAAACGATGTTCCTATTTTATCAGGCGATAGACCTCAAACAGCATACGCAGAAGCGTATAATGCCGGTTCCATTTGCGGCTGACATTGCGGTAATAAGACTCAAAGGTCTGTACCTTGCCCTGGTGAGCGATCCCGATGTAAGCCAGCCCTACCGGTTTTTCCGCGGTGCCGCCGTCCGGTCCCGCGATCCCGGTCACCGAAACACACAGATCCGCGCCGGTCTTTGCCGCCAGACCGGATGCCATCTCTCCGGCCACCTCCGGACTGACAACGCCGTATTGCGCGATGGTTTCTGCCTTTACTCCCAGCTCCGCCTCTTTCACCGCGTTGCTGTACGTGACATAGCCCTGCTCAAAGACAGCCGAGATACCCGGAATGTCCGTCAGCGCGCCCGCAAAGAGTCCGCCGGTGCAGGATTCCGCGCAGGAGATCGTGATCTTCTTTTCCAGCAGCAGCCTGCCGACAACATCGATCAGATCCTCGTCATCGCAGCTGTAAATGTATTCGCCGACGATCGCTTCCACCTTTTGCAGCATTTCGTCGACTGCGGCCTTGGCTTCCGCTTCGGTCGCCCGCTTGGACGCGATCCGCAGACTGCATTCGCCCTCTTTGGCATAGGTGGCGATGGTCGGATCCGTCTGGCCGTCGATCAGCGGGAGCAGAACGGTTTCCAGCTTGGACTCGCCGATCCCGAAGCAGCGTACGATCCGATAGTAGATCACACTGTCCTGTTTCTTCTGCAGCAGCGGTTTTACCTGCAGTTCAAACATCCGGCTCATTTCGCGCGGAGGTCCCGGCATAGCGATGATCATCTTGCCGTCCTTTTCCAGCGCGAATCCCGGCGCAGTCCCCGCGTCGTTCGGCAGCACGACGGCTCTGGACGGCATGCAGGCCTGCTTGAGATTGTTCGGCGTCATCGGACGGCCGACTTTTTCGTAATATCCGCGCAGAGCCTCCCGGCACTGCGGATTTTCTACGATCACATCGTCCATCGCTTTGGCAATGACTTCTTTGGTCAGGTCATCCTGTGTCGGGCCCAGCCCGCCGGTCGTCAGGATCAGGTCACAGTCCCGAAAAGCCAGATGGATCAGGTCTTCCAATCTGCCGGGATTATCGCCGACCGTATAATGATACATGACATCATAACCCAGATTGTTCAGCTGCTGCGACAGGAACGCAGCGTTGGTGTTCACGACCTGTCCGAACAGGATCTCTGTCCCGACGGTCAATAACGCGGTTTTCATTTTGCCACCTTCTTCTGTTTCTATCATCTTAAACGTCCGTCTACATGGAAAAGACGCTTTTATTCTTCAGTACATATTCGACGCCGGAGTATACGGTCATCACAAGCGACGCCCACAGGAAAACATTCGCGGTGATCACATAGCCATGGTAAAGGCCCTGCGAAAGGAAGCCCGCGCCGTAGGTTTCCTGATAAATGTTCGTCAGCAGCGGGACCAAAAGCAGCAGCGGGACCGCGATCATCTGCAGCACCGTCTTGATCTTGCCGCTCATGCCGGCAGCGATCACAATGCCCTCGGAGGCTGCGACGGTCCGCATGCCCGCGATGGTAAATTCTCTTGCCAAGATGATGATCAGCATCCAGCCCGGGACCGGATCCGGGATCATCAGACAAAACGCGGAATAGACCAGGATCTTGTCCGCCAACGGGTCCATGATCTTGCCGAAATTCGTCACAAGATTATATTTTCGCGCGATCTTGCCATCCAGCATATCCGTTAAGGACGCCAGGATAAAGATCACAAAAGCCGCCAGATACCAGCCGCTCAGATAGGCCGCGATAAAAAACGGCACGGCGATCACTCTGCCGATCGTCAATTTGTTCGGTAAATTCATCTCTTACACCTCCACCCCGATTAAATCATAGTCAAACGCATCTTGGATCAGAACCTGTACAAAATCTCCGGCTTTCAGCTCCCTGTCGGAAGTAAACAGCACAGAATCATCGATCTCCGGCGCGTCATAAGCGGTCCTGCCGATGTAGCTGCCGTCCTCGTCCCGTTCTTCCACCAGAACTTCAAACGTCTTGCCGATCTTTGCCTGATTGACTGCCAGTGAGATATCCAGCTGGCGGCGCATGATGGCGTCCAGACGTTCCTCTTTGATGACTTCTTCGATCTGATCTTCTCTGTCGCCGGCGGGCGTACCCTCCTCTCTGGAGTAAGCGAAAACGCCCAGACGTTCCAGTCTCACGGTTTCCACAAAGTGGACCAGCGCATCGAAGTCTTCTTCGTTTTCTCCCGGAAAACCGACGATCAGCGTCGTACGGATATGGATATCCGGGATCGCTTCGCGCAGACGGGCAATGGTGCCGCGGATGGAATCGTTCGTCGATCTGCGGTTCATCGCTTTCAGCACCGCGTCGCTGGCATGCTGGATCGGAATGTCGATATAGTGACAGATCTTCGGCTCGGAAGCCATGACTTCGATCAATTCATCCGTGATCCGGTCTTCGTAGCAGTACATCAGCCGGATCCAGTGAATGCCGTCGACCCTGCAAAGCTGCCGCAGAAGTTCCGGCAGTTTATATTCTCCGTAAAGATCAATGCCGTAGTTCGTCACATCCTGCGCGATCAGGATCAGTTCTTTGCAGCCGGCCGCCGCGAGTTCCTCGGCTTCCGCCAGAACATCCTCCATCTTCTTGCTGCGGAAACCGCCGCGGATGGATGGGATCACGCAGTACGCGCAGCAGTTGTTGCATCCTTCCGCGATCTTGATAGTTGACGTAAAAGGATTATCGTCAAGCTTGCGCCGCATACGCGGCAGGATGTCTCCGATACATCCGCCGACGATATTTTTTCTTGTATCCAAGTCTTTTAAGATCTCCGGCAGACGTTCATACTCGTTGACGCCGATAAAGCAGTCCACCTCCGGCATCTCTTCAAACAGCTCTTTGCTGTAGCGCTCGGAAAGGCAGCCGGAAACCACCAGCTTTTTGCCCTCGCTCTTGTATTCGCTCATTTCAAAGATCTTGTCGATCGATTCTTTTTTCGCGTCGTTGATGAAGCCGCAGGTGTTGACCATGATAATGTCGGCTTCCTCCGGGGAAGCGGCCAGTTCAAACGCTTCATCGCCGCACAGATATCCCTTCGCGACTTCGGTATCATTGAAGTTTTTGGGACATCCTAAGGTTTCGATATATACTTTCATGTTTCTGATTCTTCTGTCTCCTTGCCCATGTTCTCATATTCTTCTTCTGTCATCAGCACCTGCCGCGGACGGCTTCCGTCCTGCGGTCCGATGATGCCTCTGGCTTCCATCATATCTACGATCCGCGCCGCCCGATTGTAGCCGATGCGGAATCGTCTCTGCAGCATGGAAACCGATGCCTGTCCGCTGCGGACCACCAGTTCGATGGCATCCGGCAGCAGATCGTCGGTGTCCTCCGCCGTATTCTGCACGTTGCTGCGTTCAATGCGGGTCAGGACATCTTCGTTGTAAGCAGGCTTGCCCTGCTCGGTCTGTTCTTTGACAAATTCGATGACTTTATGTACTTCACCGTCCGATACAAAGGTTCCCTGTACACGGATCGGTTTGCCCATCCCCATCGGATTGAAGAGCATATCGCCCTTGCCGACTAGCTTTTCCGCGCCCTGCATGTCGAGGATCGTTCGGGAATCAACCTGTGAAGAAACCGCGAAAGCGATCCGCGACGGGATGTTGGCTTTGATCACGCCGGTGATGACATCCACAGACGGACGCTGTGTGGCGACGATCAGATGCATGCCCGCGGCGCGCGCCATCTGCGCGAGACGGCAGATGGATTCTTCAATCTGCGACGGCGCTGCCATCATCAGGTCAGCCAGCTCATCGATGATGATGACCACCTGCGGCATGATTTTATCCGGTTCTTCGTTAGCGCGGACAAATTCATTATAGGATTCCAGATCCCGCACGCCCTCTTCGGCAAATTTTTTGTAACGATCCGTCATCTCCGCGACGGCCCAGTTCAGCGCCGCCGCCGCTTTGGTCGGATCGGTGACGACCGGGATCATCAGATGCGGGATGCCGTTATAGTTTCCGAGTTCCACCACTTTCGGGTCGATCAGGATCAGTTTGACTTCATCCGGGTTAGCCTTGTAGATAAAGCTGGTGATGATGCTGTTGATGCAAACGGACTTTCCGGAGCCGGTAGACCCGGCGATCAGAAGATGCGGCATCGCTTTCAGATCCGCGACGATCGCGTTTCCGCTGATATCCTTGCCGACAGCAAAGGTGATCTTGGATTTGCTCTTTTTGAAGGCCTCAGAGTCGATGATCTCCCGCAGCCGGACCATGGTCACGGAGTCGTTTTCCACTTCGATGCCCACGGCAGCCTTGCCGGGGATCGGCGCTTCGATCCGGATCGACTTGGCCTCCAGATTCAGCGCGATATCGTCCGAAAGCCGCACGATGCTGCTGACTTTCACACCGACGGCCGGCTGGATCTCATAACGGGTGACCGTCGGTCCCTGTGTCACCTGCACGACTCTGGCGTCCACATGGAAGTTTTTGAGCGTTTCTTCCAGTTTTGCCGCCTTGGCGGTCAGCAGGCCGGTGTTAGTCTTATTGCCGCCCGCCGGTTTTTCCAGCAGGGAGATCGGCGGTTTTTTATATTCTTTCGGCGGCTGCTGCCGATTCAGTTCTTCCGTTGTCAGCATCGCCGCTTTGGCTTCTTTGTTGGTGATCTTTTCGACCGGTTTCTTGTCCGGCGTTCCGGTTTCCGATCCGGCGGCGGCAAAGCCCGGTTCCGTGCTCTCCTTTTTGATCGGTTTCGGGATCGGTGCATGCAGATCCAAATTTGCTTCGTAAGCTGCTTCGGTCAGCGTCTCCTCTGCCGCAATCCCGGCAGCCATTCCCACAGAAGCGCCCGCCGGGCCGCCCAGTCCGTAAGAAGCGCTTCCTTCCGCGTGATGAAGCAAGCCGCCGTCCATGCCGTAACCGGCTTTCACGGCATGCTGTTCTTCCAGGCCAAACCCGCTTTCCGTCGATTTTTCAAAAAGCGAATCATCGCTCATGTAGCGCAGTACACTGTTCTGCGGTTTCTTTTCCTGCATACCGCCGGCCGCCTCGCTCGGCGAAACGTAATTCTTTTTGGGGAATTTCCACCATTTGAACGGCTCATTTTTTTCCGTTTCCGGGTTTGGTCCCGGTGCCGGTTCCTCCATCGATACCGCAGCGTTCTCCGCAGTTTCGATCGGGGAAGCAGCAGGCGCTGCCAGTTCTGCCGCAGGAGCGGGCGCAGTCTTCGTCTCCGGTTCCGGCACGTCCAGAACACTGCTGTTCACGATCTTGATCTCCCGCTTCTCTTTTGTGCGCTGTGCAGCTGCCGCAAGGGAACTCGGTTCATTCAGCTGCATCCGCATCTGGGTACCCGCCAGACGTTTCACGTCCGCGCTCTGTTCCGGTTCATCCGGTTCGATATCCAAATGCGCGTTTTCTCTTACCAGCTTCCGTTCCTCCATTTTTTCCATGATCTTGCCGAAAAATCTGGAGATCGGCGTATTGATCAGGAAAAGCAGGCAGATCAGGGTCACCACGATGCAGAAGATCCAGCATCCCGCGAATCCCAGCCACCGCATTAAGAGCGTCGCCAGGATCATCCCGCAGAATCCGCCGGAAAGCAGCTGCTCTCCGCTGGTATAGAAGCCCTTCATGATCTCAAGATCCAGTTCTAGATTCTTCTCATCCAGGAAACGAACAGAGTTCATGCTTGCCAGACTCAAAAGCAGTACCAGCAGCAGGAGGAACGTGCGCACCGAAAAATGACTCGTTTTCCTTGCGAACAGCAGAACGCCGAAGATGATCAGATAGAACGGCAGGATGTACGCCATGAATCCGAACGTGCCGCGCAGCGCAGCGCCGATGATCTTGCCGAACTCTCCCGCTCCGCCGGTCATCGTTGCGATGGCTAAAAAAGCGCCGACTGCGATCGCGATGATCGACCAGATCTCATCCATGACGCGCTTATCCGCTTTCTTTTTTGCTTGGATCTCCTGTGCTTTCGCTTTTGCTCTGGATGTCGAAGCGTTCTTATTTTTGGTTGTCTTGTTTTTCGATCCCGGCGGTCTGCCCGGGCCTCTTTTGGTTTCAGCCATAGCCGATCCTCTTTCTTTATCTGTGTGTGTTTCTGTCCGAAAACGCGTTTACGCAAAAATGCCGTACAGCACGACGATCAGTCCCAGCGCCCATACATAATAGGAAAAATAACTTAATTTTTTATCCGAAACGATCTTGATCATCGTTTTGATGGCGACCAGTCCGGAAACCGCAGCGACCAGCATACCGACCAAGATCGGACCGACATCCGCCGCCGTAACGCCGGCTTCGATGGCCGCAGGCGCTTCCAGCACCGCCGAGCCCAAGATCGACGGGATGGAGATCAAAAATACAAATTTGACCGCAAACTTCCGGTCAAGATTGCAGATCAGGCTTCCAAACAATGTCGAGCCGGATCTGGAGATCCCGGGACAGATGGCAACGCCCTGCACCAATCCGATGAAGATCGCGTTGCGGAAGTTCATCTGCTGGATCCCGCGGTTTCCCTCGCCCATTCTTTCGGCAAACACCAGCAAGAAACCGGTGATGATAAGGCCGACGCCGATCGGGATCACCGAAGTGTACAGCGAATCGAAAAAATCGTTGAACAGAAGTCCGATGATCGCGGTCGGAATGGTCGCCATGATGATCATCACACCGAGTTTCCGGACCGGACGTTCCGCAAGCCGCAGTCCTTTCCCGGTGCACAGGTCTTTGATGGTCAGGCAGAGCTCCACGATCAGTTCCCAGATGTCTTTCCAGTATACGATGAACACGGAGATCAGGGTCCCCACGTGCAGCAGGACCGCAAACAGCAGGACCTTGTCATCGGAGATCCCGAAACGCTGCTGGATCAGCGCCAGATGTCCGGAGCTGCTGATGGGCAGGAATTCTGCCAGTCCCTGTACAAGCCCTAAAACGACTGCTTCAAAATAACTCATAATCTTACTGTCTCCCCTTATTTCTTAGTAATATATCCCTTGGCTTTCAGCGTTTCCGCGCACAGCACCGCGCCGCCAGCAGCCCCTCTGATGGTATTATGCGAAAGTCCCACGAATTTATAATCGTAGACACTGTCCTCCCGGACTCTGCCGATCGAGATGCCCATGCCCTTGTCACGGTCGACGTCCGCCTTGACCTGCGGATGATCGTCTTCATGGAAGTATTTGATGAACTGTTCCGGCGCCATCGGAAGTTTTTCTTCCTGAGGAAAACCTTTGCAGCTCTCCAGTTTTTCGATCAGCTGTTCTTTGGTCGGTTTCTTTCTGAATTTTACGAAAGCCGCCGCCGTGTGGCCGTTCAGGACCGGTACACGCAGACACTGGCAGGTGATCTTCGGCTCCGTCGCCTTGACGATCTCACCGTTTTCAATATGTCCCCAGATCTTAAGCGGCTCCTGTTCGCTCTTTTCTTCTTCGCCGCCGATGTACGGAATGATGTTTTCCACCATTTCCGGCCAGGACTTAAAGTCCTTGCCCGCGCCGGAGATCGCCTGATACGTTGTAATCACGCACTCGTACGGTTCAAATTCCTTCCATGCTTCCAATGCCGGAACATAGCTCTGGATCGAGCAGTTCGGCTTGACGGCGATAAATCCGCGCTTGGTCCCCAGACGTTTCTTCTGGTGCTCGATGACCTCAAAATGCTGCGGGTTGATCTCCGGAATGACCATCGGAACGTCCGGCGTCCAGCGATGCGCGCTGTTGTTGGAAACGACCGGCGTTTCCGTCTTGGCGTAAGCTTCTTCGATCGCCCGGATCTCTTCTTTGGTCATATCGACCGCGCTGAACACGAAGTCCACCGTTGCCGCAACCTTTTCCACCTCGTTGACGTTCATCACAACGAGATCTTTCACAGCCTCCGGGATCGGCGTATCCATCTTCCATCTGCCCTCAACTGCCTTTTCGTAAGTCTGCCCCGCGCTGCGGCCGCTTGCCGCCAGCGTTACAACCTCAAACCACGGATGGTTTTCAAGAAGTGAGATAAACCGTTGTCCTACCATGCCTGTCGCGCCCAGAATGCCGACTCTCAATTTGTCTGTCATTTCTAATACCTCTCTTTGCTTGTTTATGATCCGATTACTTTTGAATGATTTATTTATGGTCCGGATATTTCCACATTATTCTATAACATCTAATTTTACCACTTCCGCGGCATTTTTTCAACAAAATTAAGCCATCTTCATATAAATGATAGAGAGTATTTCATGTTTTGAAAAAAATGGAGGTGGATTTTTTGATTTTATTTACCGGCGCAGCCACCGCCCTGATCACGCCCTTCAAAGACGGCAAGATCGATTATGTCAATATGGGAAAACTGATCGAATGGCAGATCGAACAAGGAATCGACGCTCTGGTCGTCTGCGGAACGACCGGCGAGGCTTCGACGCTGTCTGCCAAAGAAAAAGTACAGCTGACCAAGTTTACGGTCGATCTGGCTGCCGGCAGAGTCCCGGTCATCGCGGGGACCGGCGGCAACTGTACCGAAAGTACCCTGGCGCTGACACAGGAGATCGAAGCCTTAGGCGTTGACGGGCTGCTGATCATCACACCTTATTACAATAAATGCACGGAAGCCGGACTGATCTCGCATTTTGAAAAGATCGCGGATGCTGTATCGACGCCGATCCTGATGTACTCGGTCCCGTCCAGAACCGGCGTCAACATGACGGAAGCAGCCGTCAAGGTCCTCAAGGAACACCCAAACATCGTCGGGCTCAAAGAGGCTTCCGGCAATCTTTCGCAGGTCTGTCAGCTTGCGGCACATATCAGCGAGGACTTCAGCCTTTATTCCGGCAATGACGACCAGACCGTACCCATTCTCTCGCTGGGCGGCCTGGGCTGTATCTCTACGGTTTCCAACCTGATCCCGGCCGTTTACAGCCGCATGATCCATGACTTTCTGGACGGCAGCGTAAAAGAAGCCGGTAGCCGGCAGGTGGTGCTCAAGCCGCTGATCGACGCCTTGTTCTGTGAAGTCAACCCGATCCCCGTCAAGGCGGCGCTGCACATCATGGGAAAATGCGAGCCGGAATACCGGCTGCCGCTTTGCCCGCCGAGCAACAAGACACAGTATCTCCTCTTCGATACGCTTAAAGAGTATCATCTCGTGTAGCAGCCACGGCTTGTTTTCCTTCCGCACCACGACAAAAACGGCAAATCCTCCGCGGGTTTGCCGTTTTAAAATCAATCCATGTCCTACTGCAGATTAAGCTTCTGTAGCGACTACTTCTTTTCCATCATAGTAGTTGCAGTTCGGGCAAACTCTATGAGGAAGCTTCGGTTCGTGGCACTGTGGGCAAATGGATAATCCAGGTGCAGTCATCTTCATGTTCGGTGATCTTCTTTTATCTCTTCTAGCTTTAGAAGTTTTGCGTTTAGGCACTGCCATATCGTACACCTCCTTATGGTAATTCTCATCTGTATTAAAATCTTTTTTATCGTCAACTATTAGAGTATATACTGAAAATACATCATTTGTCAACAAGATTTTTACTGTAACAGAGGGAATTTCTTATTTTTTCAGGCCTCTTACGATCTTGTAGGTGTCTCTTGCGATCATCAGCTCTTCGTTAGTCGGGATCAGCAGGATCTTAACTCTGGAATCGTCCATGGAGATCACGGTCTCCTTTCCTCTTACCTTGTTCTTAACGAGGTCGAGCTTGATGCCGAGGTTACCCATTTCGTTGCAGATGAGTTCTCTCATCGTTACGTCGTTTTCACCGACGCCCGCGGTAAATACGATCGCGTCAACGCCGTTCATTTCTGCGATGTAAGCGCCGATATAGAATTTAACCTTGTGCGCGAAGACCTTTAATGCCAGAGCAGCTCTTTCGTTTCCTTCCGCAACTGCTTCTTCGATGTCTCTGAAGTCGCTGGATACGCCGGAGATACCGAGTACGCCGGATTTCTTGTTGAGGATCTCATTTGCCTTGCCCTGCGGCAGGTTTTCTTTTTCTCTGATGTAAGTAACGATCGCCGGGTCGATGTCACCGCATCTGGTACCCATTACAAGACCTTCCAGCGGAGTAAAGCCCATGGAAGTGTCGATGCATCTGCCTCTCTTGATTGCGGATACGGAAGCGCCGTTGCCGAGGTGGCAGGTGATGATCTTCAGGTCATCCAGATTTACGTTCAAAATCTGGGATGCTTTTTCCGCTACATATTTATGAGAAGTTCCGTGGAAACCGTATCTTCTGATGCCGTATTTTGTATAGTATTCATACGGAAGCGCGTAAATGTAAGATTCCGGCGGCATGGTCTGATGGAACGCAGTATCGAAAACGCCGACCATCGGTGTATCCGGCATCAGTTCCTGACAAGCTGCGATACCTAACAGGTTAGGCGGATTGTGGAGCGGTGCGAGCTGTACGCATTCTTCCAGAGCCTTGATGACTTCCGGTGTGATCAGAACGGATGATGCATACTTTTCGCCGGCGTGTACAACTCTGTGGCCGACTGCACCGAGTTCCGACATGGACTTGATCACGCCGTGTTCCGGATCCTGGATCGCTGCCAAGACCTGTGCGATCGCGTCCTTGTGGTCTTTCATAGGTACTTCTGTTTTGATCTTGTCCTGTCCGATCTTTTCGTGACCGATCACAGAACCGTCCATGCCGATTCTTTCAACCAGACCCTTGCAGAGCAGGTTTTCGTTCGTCATGTCCAAAACCTGATACTTTAAGGACGAGCTGCCGCAGTTGATTACTAAAACTTTCATTTTTGTCCTCCGTATATTAAAAATTTCAAATTGATTAACGAATTCAGCTAAAATATTATACACCTTAACCATCTCCATTTCAATGGGGTTTTGATAAAATAAACATTTAACAAGCTTTGAAATCACCGGAAAGCAGCAACAGAGATCGTGCCCGAGGCTGCGGCTTCCGGCATCAGTGGGCGCGGAGAACATACAGGATCGAGTTCTGGCAGGACCGGCATAAGCCGCAGCCGAAGCGCTAATTTCTTTTTCTTTTTTCTTTCATAGCCGTACCCTCCACTTTATCATGATAAAGTAACCTTTTTCTAATTATAGCTGTTTTTATCAAGGGTTTGTTGCTTTAGGGAAGAATTGCATGAATCTTGGGATGAATTGCTGCATGGGTACAGATTGTGAAGCCTGTGATAGCGAAAGCTGTATCTTAAGATTTGTTCAGAATCCGCGTCGCGGCGAATCCTGTATTGCGGCGCGCGTGGGAACATGGTAGACTGTTGTAAAGCACGCCTACGGGCAAGCTTACAGAAAAGTGAGGGACAATATGAAAATTTCTTCTTTTTTTCATTTCGCGAAATTCGGCGTTCGGACAATCCTGTTCAAAAAAAGAGAACCGATTCTCGGCACCATCATTCTCACCGACAAATGTAATTTGCAGTGCAGGCACTGTTCGGTCAACAACATTACCGCGGTTCTTTATCCCTACGCGCAGATTCGTGAAGAGATGAAGCAGCTTTACGATATGGGCGTGCGCATTCTCTTTTTTTGCGGGGGTGAAACCTTCCTCTGGCGTGACGGTGACCGTTCCCTGCGGGAGCTGGTCATCGAAGCAAAGAAAATGGGTTTTCTGATCGTCAATGTTGTCACCAACGGCACTTTTCCGCTCGAGCTTCCGGAAGCTGACCTGGTTTTGCTCAGTTTGGACGGTGACCGCGAGCGGCACAACGCCATTCGCGGTGATACCTACGACACCATCATGAAAAACATTCAAAACGCAGCCTCTGACAATATCTGTCTTTACATGGCTATCAACCGCGTCAACAAAGATGCTGTGCGTCATGTCTGTCTGACCGCCCGAGATACGCCGAACATCCGCGCTGTTTCCTTCAATTTTCATACCCCGTATCCGGACACCCTGCAGTTGGCGCTTTCTCAGACGCAAAAGGCAGAGTGCTGCGAGGTCATAACCGAAATGATGAAAGCCGGCGTTCCGGTGTTTAACCTGCGAAGCGCATTCCCCTATTTGGTCACCGGCAGTTTTCCTACCCCCTGTCATCAGTGCGTTGTCATGGAAAACGGTAAACTCTCGATCTGCGGGCGCTGCATCGAAGTACCCGGTCTCTGTGAAGCATGCGGATATTTCTTTGTTGCGGAATACACCCTTTTGTTCAGCGGGAACCCAAAGATCATTTTGGAAATGCTGATGACGTATTTAAAATATATTTAGACGAATCAAAACAGCGAAAGGCACAGCGAACAGCATTATGAGTATCATTACAAATCTTACAAGGATGTGGTTGACACGTTCGACAAAACCGTTTCTTTTTCAAAATGAATATGAGCGTGAACTGCCTTACGGAGACTGCGATTCGCTCGGCCTGTATATTCATATTCCTTTTTGTGAGAACATCTGCGGTTTCTGTCCCTACTGCAAAGTCTTGTACAATCGGGAATTCTGCGACCGTTATCTGGATGCTCTCCTGCAGGAGATTCATCTGGTCGGAAGCCGGTATGCGGGCAAAAAAGAAGTAACCAGTCTCTACTTTGGCGGCGGGACACCGACGCTGGCCGCGGGACGTCTCGGAGAGATCATCGCCGCTGTCCGCGAGCACTTTGTCATCACCGAGGGAATTGGGATAGAACTGCATCCGGATCACGTAACGCCCGCGCTTCTTTCCATTCTGAAAGAGGCCGGTGTGAATAAAATCAGCATTGGTGTGCAGTCTTTTGCGCCAAAGTATCAGGATATTCTGGGAAGGCCCGCGGTCGATGCCGAGGCCATAAAACGCGCGCTGTCCGAAGTCCCGTTTGAAACAGTCTCCATGGACTTTATTTTTGCGCTGCCGTCTCAAACCTTTGCAGACTTAAAAAATGATATCGACACCGCCTTCCAAAGCGGCGCGAATCATATCGCGATCTATCCCTTCATTGACTTTACCTTCACTTCCGGCACAGTCTCCGCGACGTCAAAAAAACAAAAACAGGCGCTTCTGAACGAAATCACCTGTTACTGCAGCTCACAAGGCTATATCCGCAGCTCCATTTGGACCTTCTCCGCCGACAAAAACGCGAGCTATTCCTCCATGACGCGGGATAACTTTTTGGGCTTCGGCTGTTCGGCAACCACCCTGCTTAAAAACCAGTTCAAGGTCAACACGTTTTCTGTCGAAGCATACTGCAAAAGAATCGCCGAAGGTGAGCTTCCGACCTCTCTGACGCTCCGTTTCTCTCCGCGCCAGCGGATGCTGTACTACCTGTTCTGGACCGCGTACAGCACCCGCGTTGATGCCGCGGCCTTTGAAAGTTTCTTTGGCATTCCGCTCAAAAAAGCATACGGTTTCGAGCTGAAGCTCGCCAAGCTGCTCGGCTTTGCTGTCGAAAAAGACGGCATCTATCAAATGACGCTTAAGGGCGCGTTTTACTACCACTATTACGAAAACTTCTATACCCTCGCCTATATCGATAAAATGTGGGGTATTTTGAAGGACGAAGCCTTCCCACAAAAGATTGAGCTATAAAAGAGCTGTCGCGCCGGTCGATGAATTCGATCAACTGTGCGACAGCTCCATTTTATTTCCCCTTACCGCTCCCTCGCGCAGCAGTCAATGTTTGGTCGTAAAGATACAGGATGCGATGTACGTTTATGACAATTTAGGCATAACCATTCTCAGGGATTTGAACCCAGCCAGCCTACGGCACTCCCAACTATGTATTGTGGTCGCATTCTCCGCCACAGAGATCACATTCGCTCCGCTGCGCTACCAACTTTTATTTCATGACAAAAACCGCCGCAAAGTCTGCCATACGGTTTTTATCGTCCGCGCTATAACAGTTCGTTCAGCCAGTTTGCCTCCTGCAGGCGGTTGTCCAAAATCCGCAGCTCTTTGGCATAAGCATCCGCTTGTTTCTGCAGCTTGCCGACATCGACGGTGCTCTTGATTTTGATTTCTGTTCTGGTCGCGCGATGCGCCACATTGCTTGCCGCGCCGATCAAATTTCGATATAGATTGATCTTCGCGTTCAGCGCGTCTTTTTCGGCGATCATTTCTGTCAGAGTCTTGCCATCGACGCGAATGCTGCAATTGGTCAGATTGATGCGCGCGATCAGTTCCGCAAGGCGCGCGGTGCAGCTTTCGATTTCATCGATCAAACTTTGTGGATCCTCCGCAGGCTTTTCCCCCTCCTGGACAATTGCGTTATTCGAAAGCCGCGGATAAAGCTCCGCAAGGCGACTGTTGATATCCGCCCGTTCCTGTAATGCCTCAGCTAATTTCATAATCCTTCCTCCTACTCTTTTTGTATATTTGTTTCCATCCATGATTCTTCAGCGATTTGCCGAAATTTTCAAACTTTCTCATATAGAATAACACCCTCTTTCTCTATAGCCGCAATCAACTCCGGCTGAACAGACTGGTTCATATCAACGAAATCATATTGCAGCAGGGTCCATGTCTTTTCATCGACATCCAGACTGAATCTTGTAAAATCACCGCCGTATACAGCTAAATCAATATCGCTGCGTTCACGAAAATCTCCCCGCGCTCTAGAACCGAACAGTACAACTTTTTTAATTTGATATGTCTCTGCCAGTTTGTTGATTTCCGTCAAGACTTGTTCTTTGATCCCCGTTGCCCGGCTTTTTGCTGCTAATTCATTTTCGATATCTACGCTTCGGTTCTGTTCCTTACACATGCAGTGCAGCCTCCCACTCGGTTTCCTTGAATCCGACCAAAACTTTCCCGCTATCGATGAGAAGCGGGCGCTTGACCAGCATGCCGTTTGACGCCAACAGGTCGTACTGCTCTGCCTCACTCATATTCGGAAGCTTATCTTTGAGATTCATCTCTTTGTACAGTATGCCACTGGTGTTAAAAAATTTTTTAAGCGGCAGTCCGCTCATCTGATGCCATGCCGCAAGCTCCGCGGCAGACGGGTTGTCCTCCACAATATGCCGATCGGTATAGTTAATCTGATGCGCGTCCAGCCATGCCTTAGCCTTGCGGCAGGTAGAGCACTTCGGGTATTCTAAAAAAATCATGATATTCCCCTTATTTCTTTTCTCTTTTGCTTTTACTCCCAGCACAGCTTCTTCAGGTACGCGCTCAGGATCGTAAGCCCGGCCTGCAGATCCTCCGGCTTCGTGAACTCCCGCTCATCGTGACTCACGCCGTCCTCGCTCGGGACAAAGATGACATTGGTCGGATAGACCTGCGCCATATTCTGCGAATCGTGTCCCGCGCCGCTGGTCATAATCCGGTAGGAAAGGCCGAGCTTGCGGCAAAGCTCCTCAATGTCCCGCACGCCGGTGCTGTCCAAAAGAACAGGCGCGTCCTCCCAGGCAGAAATAATCTCGATTTCGATTTTTTTGCTGTATTTATCACGCAGTTCTTCCAGCATACGCATTGCTCTGCTGCCAAGCTCCTGACTTGCGGAGCGGATATCAAAGGTAAATGACGCTCGGTCCGGAATCACATTGACGCTTCCCGGGAAAAGCTCAATTTTGCCGACAGTCAAGACCATTTCGTCCTCATAAGGCTTTACCCTGCTGAACATATCGTGGATAAAAGACGCCATGACCGGAACCGGATCCTGCCGCAGCTTCATCGGCGTGGTACCCGCGTGATTCTGCTTGCCGCGCAGGACAACCGAGCCGCCCCACTGTCCCACGATGGAGGTCACGATACCGATTTGTTTTTTCTCTGCCTCCAAAACGCCGCCCTGCTCGATGTGCAGCTCCACAAAATGTTGGATATCTTCTCTGGCGCGATCCGGCGGCATTCCCTGATAGCCCGCAAAGACCGCTGCGTCCTGTATCGAAATGCCGTCCGCGTCCGTAATCGCGAAAGCGGAAGGCGGCATCGTTCCTGCGAGATTACAGCTGCCGATATAGTTTGACGCGATGAAACGACTGCTTTCCTCTTCCACGATCGCTACGACCTCCAAGGTCTTTTCCGGCTGCCCCAGACGCTGATACAGTCTGCCCGCGGAGCAGATCGCCGAGAGAATCCCCAGCATACCGTCATATTTCCCGCCGCTGCGCACCGTATCCCGGTGAGATCCCGCCATGATGACCTGCTCGCTCTTACCCTGCAGCACGCCATGCAGATTGCCGACCGCGTCAAAAAAGACGCGCATGCCGGCTTGCTCCATATAGCTTTTCAGCAGCGCAACCGCCGCCGCATCCTCCGGTGTGTAGGAGGCTCTCCAATACAGACCGTCCGGTCGAATTCCGGTTTTGGCAACTTCTTGAATTGCGTTGAGCAGCCACCGCAGCTCCTCGTCTCTGATGATTGCTTCGTTTTCGTTTTTCATACTTTTCCCCATCCCTTTCCTGCTATGTTCTGCTGCGTATCCGCTTCCCGGCGGAACGGCTTTTTCACATAGTCCGAGTATTCGTAGAGATCGCGCCCGCAGGCGAAATTATACAGGTCACTCGCCAGAATGTCCTTGGCAAGCGTATCCTGTATTTCCCGAGAAAATTTTTCCTCGCGGTTGATATTCGTCAGAATCGGCAGTTTGCAGCGTTCGGACTTTTTGACTTCTTTGAGATAGCTGCTGCCGGTTTCATCAAAGGCTAATACGCGGATATAGTTTTGGGCGTTCTTCACATCGCTGCGCCGCGCGCCCAAAAGCGTCATCGCCAGCAGTCTGCCGATGCGGGTTCTGGTATAGCGTTTGGATTTGAGACCCTCGACGATTTCCTCATAGCTTTTCCAATAACGGACCCTGGCTTTCATTTTGTTGCCGAGCCCCTCCTCCGCGCCGAAGATTTCGTTGAGCTCCGCGGCAGGCGTTGTCAGTATCTTTTGCACAAGTAAAAGGTATAAATCTTCCTCACTCATGATCTCCGCCCGGTGTGCAAGCAGGATTTCCCGGGTCATATCCGGCACCAGCCGGGAAATATCTCCACCCTCCGCCAAGGTCTTGCGGATACCGGTCGCCGATGCCATCGTGCCTTTCGGCTCTAAATCGTAATAGCCTGTCCCCTGCCTTCGTACCGTCACAGGCTGCGCGTTTTCGATGAAACGCAGATATTCCAAGGCAAGCAGATTGTTCGGGCTGTTGATGGTTTCCGAGACCTCCTCGCCGAGAATGCTGCGCAGTGCCGCGGCTCTGGCTCTTGGATAGGCTTGTCCCTCTTTGACCGCGGCGCGCACCGCTTCGTTGATTTCCTGTTTATGCGCCTGCATTTCCCGGGAAATCCGTAATAACTTCGTCATATTTCCCGCTTCGCTGCCAAAGGAGATGTACGAGACGCCGAGGTTTTCCAAAATCTCTACCCCGCCTCTGGCAAAATATCCGGCATTGCCGGAGGCAAAGAGCGTCGGCATCTCCACGACGAGATTCACGCCGTTTCTAACTGCCATCTCCGCGCGCGTCCATTTGTCGAGAATGGCGAAGCTGCCGCGCTGGGTGAAGCTGCCGCTGATGACCGCCACGCTCACCTCCGCGCCCGTCAGCTCCAGAGATTGTCTGAGGTGATATAAATGTCCGTTGTGAAATGGATTGTATTCCGCGATGATTCCGACTGCCCGCATGAGACGACCTCCTTTCAAGCTCCCCGCTCGATCAGCGGATCTGTCCGTCGCCGGTGATGATATATTTGTACGTGCTGAGCGCGTCCAGCCCCATCGGTCCTCTGGCATGAAGCTTCTGGGTGGAGATTCCCATTTCACACCCCAAGCCGAATTCGCCGCCGTCCGTAAATCGGGTGGATACGTTCACATAGACTGCCGCACTGTCCGTCTGCATGGTAAAGATCTCCGCGTGTTCCGGGTTTTCGGTGATGATCGCCTCGCTGTGCCCGGTGGAATGCTTTAAAATGTGGGCGACAGCCGCATGGACATCGTCTACAACGCCGACGGCCAGGATATAGTCTAAAAATTCCGTGTCAAAGTCTTTCGCGCCTGCGGGCGTCCCCGAAATGACGGAGGCTGCCCGTTCATCCAGCCGGAGCTCGACCGGGATCAGACCTTCTTTTTGTCTGTCGTCGACCAGTGCCTGTTTCAGCATCGGCAGGAATTCGGAGGCGATATTTTTGTGGACCAGACAGACTTCCTCCGCGTTGCACACCGAAGGTCTGCTGGTTTTGGCATTGATGATGATCCGCAAAGCTTTGGGAAGGTCGGCCGCGTCGTCTACATAAACATGACAGATCCCGGTTCCCGTCTGGATGCAAGGGACCGTGGCGTTTTCGACGCAGGCTTGTATCAGCCCCGCGCCTCCCCGCGGGATCAGAAGATCCACAAGTCCGGACGCGCGCATCAGCTCGTTGGCGCTTTCCCTTGTGGTATCCTGCAGCAGATTGATGATCTCCGGGCAGCCGCCTGCCTTTGCGATTCCTTTTTTTAAGGCGCTTACGATCGCGTCGGAACTGCGGAACGCTTCCTTTCCGCCGCGCAGAACGCAGGCGTTCCCGCTTTTCAGCGCGAGCGCCGCCGCGTCAGAGGTTACATTCGGTCTGCTTTCATAAATGATGGCCACAAGGCCGAGGGGGACCTGTTTTTTGGTGATCACCATGCCGTTCGGTCTTTTTGTCCGCGAGAGGATCCGTCCGGTATGGTCCTCTAATCCCGCGATGGCGCGGATGCCGTCCGCCATTTGATGGATTCTTTCCGCGTTCAGGGCCAGCCTGTCCAGCATGACCGCGGACATGGTATCCTTCGCTTCTTCCAGGTCTTCCTTGTTGCGTTCGAGGATTTCCGCCGTTTCCGCCTCCAGTTCATCCGCCATCGCAAGCAGGAGTCTGTTTTTTTCCGCTTCCTCGGCATCCCGGATGTAAGGCCATGCCTGTTTTGTCTTTTTGATCATTTCCAATGTCGTCATTGTCTTGCTTGCTCCTCGCTATATGTTTAGGTTTTTTGCTTTTAAGAATCTTGTCCCGATTTTTTCCCCATCTACGATCTGATATAAAATTTTGGGTTTCTTTCCGTTCGCGATCACCATATCGCATCCATGCATAGTTGCGATCTCGGCGGCCTGCAGTTTGGTGATCATGCCGCCGGTCCCCAGTGCGGAGCCTTTATCGCCCGCCAATCTCAGGATGTTTTCATCTATTTCGGGAACTTCCCGGATCAGGTCGGCATGGCTGTCAACTCTCGGATCCGCGTCATAAAGCCCGTCGATATCGGATAGGATGATTAGCAGATCCGCTTGGATACTTGCCGCTACTTCCGCGGACAATGTATCATTGTCGCCGATCACGATCTCTTCGGTGGAAACCGTGTCGTTTTCGTTGATGATCGGAAGCACATGGAGTTCCAATAAGCGCTCCAATGTGTTATGGAAATTCTGTTTTTTTACCGGTTCCTTGATATCCGGCGCGGTGATCAGGATCTGTGCCACCGTGTGGCTGTATTCGGTAAACAGCTTATCATAGGTATACATCAGTTCGCATTGCCCTACCGCCGCCGCGGCTTGCTTCGACGGCATATCCTCCGGTCTTCCGTCAAGATTGAGCTTGCCGACGCCCATCCCGATCGCGCCCGATGATACCAGTATGATCTCATGTCCCGCGTTTTTGAGGTCGCTGAGGACCTTGCATAATTCTTCGATTCTCTGGATATTTAATCTTCCCGTGGCGTGCGCCAAGGTAGAAGTCCCGACTTTTACTACGATCTTCACTTGTTTTCTTGTCCTTTCTTCCCAGCTGTGTGTATTTAAATTCTACTCAAAAAATCCAAAAAAATCAAGTTATCCCGGCACATTTTGCAAAAAGTTCAAGTTCCGGATCGGCCGCACCGTGATCACAGCATGACGCGCACCAGAAGCATCGCCAGAATGCCGGAAAAGATCCCATGCATGATCTTGATACGCAGAATATCGGATAAGCGCAGGCCGCTGCCTGCCGCCATGGATACGGACTGTCCGATGACGGAGAGCCCGCCGAAAGATACAATAACAGCGATCAAAATCGTTTTGAACGCGAGGGTCGCGTTGCAGAGGCTGATCATATTGGCGCCGACCGTCATCTCCAGTACACCTTTCAGGAAAGAGGCTGTCAGTTCACTGCCGAGATGCTGCCAGAGGCCCGCCGCCTCAGCCAGATCGATGCCGATCATAAAGATCATCAGATAGGCCAGGATCACAGCCATGGCTTTGAAACCGGATGTGATCGCCAAGGTGAAATTTTCCAGCACCGAGGAAGTGGACGCCGCAGGCGCTGCCCCACACTCTGCCGCGAAATGAGCGCCGGTGGCTTTCGTCCACCCGCCGCCGCGCGCACAATCTAAATTTCTGTCACGCCCCCGGCCGTTTCCGCGGAAGAAACCGCCGTTCAAAAGCGCGCCCAGATAGTGCGCCAGCATGATGATCAGCGCCGCCCGCGTACTGCCAAGAAACGCACCGATCGTGCCCATCAAAAAAGCCGGTCCGGTCACCAGACTATAACTCAGGACTTCTCTGCCGCGTTCCCGGGACAGTGTTCCGTCGCATACCAGATCACCAACAATCTTAGCTCCCATCGGATAACCCGAAAGCACCGCGATCAAAAGCGGATAGACCTGCACCGGCAGCCGCTGCAGATTTCCGGTCCGCTTGATAAAATCCGCAAAGATAAAGAACGGCAGCAGCACTGGGACGATCGCATTTGCCCAGATGACGATCGCCGACTTGGAGCCGGATTCCGTCACGCCGGGAAACACGACCATGGCGGCCGCGAAAAAAGCAGCCGCGGCCAAGATCAAATTTTTACTGTTTGTGTGCTTATGCAAAACTTTCTTCATAACAGTAAAACTATATGCCGCGGCTTTCTTTTTATGCGATTTTCTGTCCGGCGCAGACAAGCTGTCGATCAGAACAGTCCGCCAAACAGCCCGCCCCGTCCATTGTTGTCATTGCAGAAGATCATGTACAGCACGATCAGCAGCAATATCAGCCAGATGCCGCTGCCTCCGTTCTCATTGCACGGGTTCTGACAAGGATGCGGCGGACATTCCTGCGGAGGAGGCGGTGGCGGCGGCGGACAGCAGCATTTTTGTCTGCACTGCTCCCGACACTCCGCCTCGCAGCACTCCATACACTGTTTCGGGCTCTGCGGCCCGCGGTAGTCCCGTTGTTCTCCCATAAAAAAACCTCCATAGGATGTAAGATTTCAAATCGATACTTCATCCTATGCAGGTTCTCTGATTTCTGTTATTCACTTTAAAAACCGCCTGCAGAAAGTTCCCGCTTACGGCCGCCAGTCAAACTGCGCGGCGTCATTCTCAGCTTCCGCGTCCTCCGCGATCAGCGCCGCCTCTGCTTCCGCATCCTCGGCCGCGGCCAGGTCGCCGAGCGAAACGATGTACTCATCCAGTGGGTAGTTCATGCACTCCGAAAAGTCGTATTGATAGCCGTTACCCTCCAGCTTTTCCAGCCGCGCGAGCAGCAGCGCGTCACGCATGGTTTTTTCTTCTTCTGTAAGCGTCGCCGGGTCCGTACAGTAAGCGCGGCTGTCGATGGAATACCACCTGCGAAAACGTTCCAGTTCCTCCATCAGCTTGCTGCGCAGCGTTTCATCCTCTTCGCAGTTTCTGCACATTCCAATTAGCGCGCGCCGCACGTTTTCAAAAATGCTGAACACCTCGGTCTCGCTGCCCGGCACGAAATTCGTGATCTCTTCGAAGTATTCATCAATCAGCTCTGCGAGTACCGCCTGATCCACCGCGCCGAAAAGCGCAGCTACATCCTCGTAGTCCAGCTCCTCCTCGCACTCAAAGAACGCTGCCAGATTCTCAAAATACTGAAAATCCTCCGCGCTTTCGATGTCTAAAAGTTCATAAAATTGCTCTCTGTTCATACTCTTTTCTCCATGATATCCATGATCTTCATAATCTTCGTTCCCGCCGCCTGCGGCATCCTGTGCTTTCCCTGTACCTGCCGATTGTTAGTTATAAGTCCAGATTCTTAAACTTCAGGATCAGATCGGACTCCTCGACCTCCAGTACCTTCTGGATCATGTTCACAAAATTCTCTGACAAGTCGCTCGCGTAAAAAATGTTTTCCCGGTCGTTTGCCGCCGCGTACATATCGTGCTCCCGCAGGCTGTCATTGATTGGACGCATGATCTCGTAGGACGGATTGATGATCTTGAGCGCCGGATATAAGCGTTTGATATTGCTGCGGATGATCGGATAATGCGTGCAGCCCAGCACCAGCGTGTCGATTTGATTCTCCGCAAGGAAATCGTCCAGATAATAGTGGATCGTCAGGTCCATGATCTGATTGTCGATGATGCCCTCCTCGATCAGCGGTACAAACGCGGGCGTTGCCTTGCTGAAAACATGAAGCGCCGGATTTTTTTCGAGAATCTTCCGCGGATAGTCATCGCTGGCGATGGTCGCCTTGGTCGCGATCACGCCGATGCGGTTCGTTTCATCGCAGGTACGCGCGATGGTCTTGGCTGCCGGGCTGATGATGCCGATGATCGGGATCGAGGGATATCTCGCGCGTAATTCGTCCAGACAGGTCGCTGTAATGGTATTGCAGGCGATCACCATCATTTTGACGTTCTGCGCGGCGAGAAAATCCGCGATCTGCGCGGCATAATGCCGAATCGTCGAGACTGCCTTGGAGCCGTATGGGGTTCTGGCGGTATCGCCGAAATAGATGATCCGTTCCTCCGGCAGCTGTCTGAAGAGGTTCGGAATACAGGTCAATCCGCCAAGACCCGAATCAAAAAAACCAATCGGTCTGTTGTCCATTGGGGGTTATATTCCTTTCAAAATTATGCTATACTATATTTTATCATTAGATGCATATTATACTACCACAAAAAAGCAAATTTATCTATACAGGAGGAAAAAATGTCCGATAAAAATTTACAGCAGCGCGCGCAGATCGACGCTGCCTACAAGTGGGATATCGAAGCGATGTATCCGGAGGAAGCGCAGTGGGAAAAGGATCTGACAGAAGCGGTCAAAGCCGCCGAAGCATTCACCAAATACAGCGGTCATCTGACGGACTCCGCGGATACCCTATACGAGGCCCTCACCGAAAAGGACGCCATCTGGCGCAAGCTGGAGCACGCCTTTGTCTATGCCGCGATGCGCAAAGATGAGGACAACCGCGTCAGCAAATATCAGTCCATGGACGATCAATGCGGCAGCGCTGTGGCAAAGGCCGCGGCTGCTATGTCGTTCTTCGCCCCTGAGCTGCTCGCAGCGCCGGAGGAAACCATCCGCGGCTATCTTGATGCCAAACCGGAGTTGGCGCAGTACCGCTACGCGCTTGAAGATGCGCTCCGCGAAAAGAAGCATGTGCTCAGCGCCGCTGAGGAGAACATTCTCGCCCAGCTCAGCGAAGTGACAGGCGCGACCAACGACATCTTCAAAATGCTCAACAATGCCGACCTGACCTTCGGCACAGTAGTTGACGAAGATGGAGATACGGTAAACCTTACGCATGGAAACTATATCACCTTCATGGAAAGCCATGACCGCGACCTGCGCAAGGCCGCGTTTACCAACATGTACGAGGCTTACAAGGCGCATATCAACACGATTGCGACCACCTACAACTATAACGTCAAAAACGACGTCGTTTCCGCGCGTATCCGCAAGTATGATTCCGCCCGGCAAGCCGCCCTTTCCGCGGGCAATATTCCGGAGGAGGTCTATGATAACCTCATCGCGGTCGTGCACGAATATCTGCCGATCCTGCACCGCTATATCGCGCTGCGCAAAAAAGTGCTCGGTGTGGAGGAACTCAAAATGTACGACGTGTACGTTCCGCTGGTGGAGCTGCCAAAAAAGGATATTCCGTATCAGGAGGCGCTCCGCATGATGCAGGAAGGTCTCGCGCCGCTCGGCGAGGAGTATCTCGCGCAGGTAGACCGCGGCACGAAGGACGGCTGGATCGACGTCTACGAGAATCAAGGCAAGACCAGCGGCGCCTACAGCTTCGGTTCCTACGACAGCAAGCCGTATATCCTGCTCAACTATACCGATACGCTCAAAGATGTATTTACGATTGTACACGAGATGGGTCACTCCATGCACTCCTACTATACGCGCAGGACGCAGCCATTCACCTACGGCGACCACTCGATTTTTACCGCCGAGGTGGCATCGACCGTCAACGAATCACTGCTGATGCATCATCTGCTCGATAAGGAAACGAACGAAACCATGCGCAGATACCTCATCAACTACTATATCGAGGAATTCCGTACCACCCTGTTCCGCCAGACGATGTTCGCGGAGTTTGAAATGCTGACGCACAAGGAAGTCGAAAACGGCGGTGTGCTGACGGCGGAATGGATGTGCAAGCTTTACAATGATCTGAATCATCAATATTTCGGTCCTGCGCTCGCCCCTGACGACTATATCCAATACGAATGGGCGCGCATCCCGCATTTTTATCGGGCATTCTACGTCTATCAATACGCGACCGGCTACTCCGCGGCAACGGCAATTTCTGCAAAAATTCTCGCGGAGGGCGAAGCCGCCCGCAAAAACTATATCGAGTTCCTCAAGAGCGGTTCCTCCAACGATCCTGTGGAGCTGCTCAAGATCGCCGGTGTGGATATGTCCTCTCCGGAGCCGATCCGCATGGCGATGGAAACCTTCAAAGGACTGGTCGAAGAACTCGAACAGCTGATGCAGGCCTAATACTGCGCGCAAGAAACCCTGCCGCCGCCCGCGCACCTTGTGCGGACGGCGCTTGCAGGGACTATGTGCTTGCACCGATCATCTCGGTTTGCAAGCGCTGCAAAACGAGCTGCTGAAACGGGAAACTGTCATGGGTGATACCGAATGGATAAAGAATAGTTGAGGATATGTGATGGAAAGTAAAAAAGTATTTATCTATGCCAACGATACGGAAATGTCCGCGAAAATTGAAAAACTACTCCGCAAAAAACTGGTAAAATCCGGTCTGCGAGTCTACGAGCAGCTAGAGGCCGATACCGCATTGATCATTTGTATCGGCGGAGACGGTACCTTGTTGCGCTGTCTCAGAAGCTGTGATTTTCCGACGATTCCGGTCGTCGGTATCAACACCGGACATCTGGGATTTTTCCAGGAGCTGATGCCGGACAAGATCGATGATTTTATCTTCCAATATCAGCAGGGAAATTTCACTGTGCATTCCTACAGCACCGTCAAATCCCGCGTAGAAACCTCTTCCGGCACGATGCGCCAAATCGCGCTCAACGAAATCGCCATCAAGGGCGTGCCGAACTATCCGGTACAGCTGAATATCTCCATCAACGATTCCTTTATCGAGCGTTTCAGCGGTGACGGCATCTGTGTCTCCACCCCTGCAGGCAGCACCGCCTACAACTATTCGCTGGGCGGCGCGATTGTCGATCCGCGTCTGAATCTGATGCAGGTCGCGCCGATCGCACCGATCAACACCGTTGCCTACCGTTCGTTTACTTCCAGCATCCTGCTGCCTGCAAACGACAAACTCTCTATCATTCCCTGCGACGATGACCACCGCCATCTGAGCATCGTGGCAGACGGCTTCGCTGAAAACTATGAGGACATCCGTCGTGTTGAACTTTCACTTTCCCGCAAAAAAATCAATCTCGTGCGCTTTGAGTACACGAACTTTTGGGAAAAAGCAAAGTCCAAGTTTTTGTAAGCTGCCCGCAGCCCTCGTCCTCATCCGCATCCATCCACCCCAGGAAAATTTTAGAGAAAGAGAAACACTCCATGTCGCAATTTCAATACATCGTAACCAAAGAAGATCGAGAAGCCGAACGTTCCGTCAAGGAGCTGGTACGCGCCAATTTCACCTTTTCCTCCCGTCTGATGACCAAGCTGAAACAAAAGCACCTGGTCAAGCTGAACGGTGAGACCATGCAGTGGTGGATCACGCCGGAGGCAGGCGATATCATCACCATTGAACTTCCCGAGGAAAAGAGCGATTTCCCGCCGGAGGATATTCCGATCGCGGTGGTTTATGAGGATGCCGACCTTCTGGTCATCAACAAGCAGCCCGGCGTAGTCGTACACCCGACCAAGGGCAAACCCTGCCACACCATCGCCAACGGTCTGATGCAAAAGATGCTCGAGGAAGGTGAAAACTACAAGATCCGTTTCGTCAATCGCCTGGATATGAATACATCCGGGCTTTTGATCGTAGCCAAAAACAGCCACGCGCAGGACGCTCTGACCAAACAGATGAACGCGTCCGCACGTGGTCTGCATAAAAAATATAAGGCGATTGTCGTCGGTGAAATGCCGGAGGACAGCGGCACCATCGACCTGCCGCTCGGACGCCCCGATCCGGAGGAAGTCGAGCGCTGGGTGCTGCCGGTCGAACAAGGCGGCTACCCGTCCGTCACCCACTATCAGGTGCTCGACCGCTTCCATGGACATTCTCTAGTAGAACTGGAGCTTGAAACCGGACGCACGCACCAGATCCGCGTGCATCTGTCCTATCTCGGCTATCCGATTCTCGGCGATCATCTGTATTGCAACGGCGATCCCTTCGCCTATCGCCGCCTGCATGGCGAGCAGCGCGACAAGATGCCCTGCAGCACGCGCTCCGCTGTTGATAGGAACGATGACTGCCCGCGCGCCTGCGCTTCTGCTGCCAAGGATGGCGCGGCGATCGGCCAAGGCGGCAAGGAGATCGTCTCCGATCTGATCGACCGGCAGGCGCTGCACGCCTTTTCCCTGACCCTCACGCACCCCGTCAGCGGCGAAACTCTGCATTTGGAAGCGCCCCTGCCGGCGGACATGCTGGCTGTGATCGCAAAGCTGAAGCTGAAAGAATAGCAGAACATCAAAACAGCCTGTATGGGACTCCCTTGCTCCGGTCTTCGAAGACTTTGGCCTCTGCGAAGGTCACTGCGGAAACACCATACAGGCTGTTTGTTTTCATAACTGTTTCTTCCTTACCCAAAAACTTTTTAAACTACAATAGTTTTTGCTGAAATTTCGTAAAAGCTTTTAAAATCGACTAGTTTTTAGAAATGATTTATCAGCCAATCTAATTTCCATAACACATACAAAGAGTAGAAAATTACAATCGCAAGCGGGATGCCAATCGGAATATCAGAGATTTTCTTTTCCTTTGCCTGTGGCTCAGGCTTCTCCTCTTTGCCGTAAGCCAGCTTCTCTTTTTCACCGCAGCATTCACGAAATGCCTCTGTTGCCGCCGCTTTCATCAAAATATAGACGCATGGCCAAAAAGCGATCGCCCCTCCAATCTTGCATATCATCATAATAGCGCCTGCCACCGCCGCGAGTATTTGCATAATCTTCCCTCCCTTATTCCTTGTAATGATAAATTGACAATCATTTATCAAATTCATTATATCATATCTTGATATCATTGAACAGCCTGTATTTTAATGTGTGCTCAATAAGAAAGAATTGCATTTAAACCATTGAAATTCCAACACTTTTGTCTTCAAATATGGTACAATATAGAGGAGAAGCTGCAAGGATAACCGCAGTTTTTCCTCAAAACCCTTGCACCTGAGGAGGACAAAATGTACAAGTTTGACCGATATCATCAATTTAGACTGGAAGAGTTCAATCAGCCTCTGGGAATGAAGCTTGATCCAAATAATCGTTGGGTCAAGATGGCGGATACCATTCCATGGAACATAATCGAGGATCGTTATGCGAAACTCTTTCCAAGCCATACCGGCATGCCTGCCAAACCGCTGCGGGTAGCACTTGGTTCTCTTTTGATACAGAAAAAACTCCACTTTGCTGACCGAGAACTCGTTGAGCAAATCACGGAGAACCCGTATCTACAGTACTTTATCAGTCTGCCAGCATACACCAATGTGCCTCCCTTTGTCCCATCGCTCATGGTTGAATTCAGAAAGCGTCTCACAAATGATGTCCTCTGTGAGATCAATGAACTGATTCTCGAATACAATACCGCAGATGATGATACCGACAGCCACGACGATGATGATACGCATACAGATAGTGACTCCAAGCCTGAAGCAGAATCCAAGACGCAGGAGCCAGAAAACGAAGGCACCCTCATAATCGATGCAACCTGTGCTCCGCAAAACATCTGCTTTCCGCAGGATATCCATCTTCTCAATGAATCAAGAGAGAATCTTGAAAAGATGATTGATTTCATCTGTGCGACTTCCCTTTGTGCAAAGCCAAGAACCTACAGGAACAATGCAAGGCGCGATTATCTGAACTGGGCAAGGGCCAGCAAACATTCTGTCAAAAGGACACGGAAAGCAATCAGACAGCAGCTGCAGTACATTCAGCGCGATCTGAAATATATTGACGCTTTTCTGGATGAAGGTAAAACGCTTTCCGAAAAACACCAAAAGCGTCTTGAGACCATCCGAAAGGTCTACGATCAGCAGAAGTACATGTATGACAATCATACGCATTCCGTAGCGAATCGAATCGTAAGTCTGAGCCAGCCGTATATCAGACCGATTGTCAGAGGAAAAGCAAAAGCACCGGTAGAATTCGGCGGTAAGCTTGATATCAGCATTGACGAGACAGGCGCCATAAGGCTTGAAAAGCTCTCGTTCGAAGCATATAACGAAAGTGAAGTTCTGCAAGATGCGGTAGAGCGCTACAAAGAGCGCACAGGGCATTATCCAGAAAGAGTTCTTGCTGATAAGATCTACCGTACCCGTGAGAATCTCGCATACTGCAAACGTTGCGGTATCCGTCTGTCAGGTCCTGCACTGGGCAGACCAAAGAAAGATGCACAGATAGATAAGGCACAAAAGAAGCAGGAATACATTGACAATGCAGATAGAGTAGAGGTTGAAAGAGCCTTTAGCCTTGCCAAAAGAAGTTATGGTCTTGGAATCATCAAGACAAAACTGGAAAAAAAACCAGAAGTTCGATTGCGCTGTCTATATTGGCCATGAATGTGGATCGCATTACTGCAGTTTCACTATGTAAAATTTTAGTATCGGTATTTTCAAAGTTCAAGATGTGCCTGACGGCACAGAAACACATATTATTCTACCGGCTTGGAAAACCGGCTGGTTGATGAGCATACATTATTTATATTCTAGCACCAATTATTTCTGCATCAACATCCGAGAATTTATTTGAAAATGTCAATGCATCTTCGCCCTCCAATACATATAGCTTTCCATTCGTTCCATTTCTAATTTCGACTTTATACAAGTCCTTATTAGGGAAACTAGATTTTGCACCAGTGACAAGGAGAATCCGGACGTTCAACGAGTGGCACAATAAAGCAGCAAATCTTTTTCAAGACTTACTGCTTTGTGTGCAGTTGTGAAAAACGGCAGGTATTCCGTTTTTCTGTGGAACTTCTGCAAATCTTTTGATCGAGTTGCGGTTGAGGGGGGGGCATCCTTTTGCGTTGCGGCCTGTAGACTCCTATAAAAGGATCTTACTGCCGGACTGCCACGCTATTCCCCTTTTTGGTTAGACATATATTCTCTTAATTCATCAACTATATGTTCTCCCATAAAAGTAGTGGAAATTTCTTGGTTTTCTATAACCACAATAAACGGCACGCCGAGTACCGGAATAGATTCCAATACTTTGTCCATTTTTTCCTTATTCTTTTCCCGGTCTTGTTTTGTGTTGTAATACAGTACATTCAGATGCTCAGATTCAAGGTATGACACAAAATCAGGCATAATATACTCGCACAAGGGGCAATTATCTCGTCCGATGTATATTACTTGAAAATCGCTTTCTTGAATGGCTGTTTCTAATTCCGTTAAGGTGATTGGAAGGATGTTTTCGTGTTGAATGTCTTGATCTTTTTCTCTGTCAAATGAAATTTTCCAACCAATATTGACTCCTAATCCAACGACAATTAAAACGATCAATAAAAGCAACGAAATTCTGTCAGAGTATTTGCTTGAAGACTTTTTGTTTATAGTCCAAAACGCAATCATAAAAACAACACATAGGCCAAGCAGTATCCATAAAGAATATGATATGATAGGAGATACATATATTCCTGCATCACGAGCATATCCGTCCTTGACTTGAACCACACAAGTAACAATGAATAAAACGATTGCAGAAATTGTCCCCAGAATGCATATTATCTTTGCTTTTGATTCTTTCATGATATGTACCTCCTTGATAATGATTCAATCACTCTGGATTGCACCTATTTAAGATCATAGTTGACCATGAAACCACTGGACGCCATGGTTCAAGATTCCATTGCGGCTTGTTTTTCGCAAAATTCGCATGGCACCAATACTGATCATTCATGCTTTGTGTCTGTGTACTGTTTGTCCAATAAGGCGAGTAGGGATAAAACAAATTAAAGTGAGGTTTCTCTCTTAAAATATATTATCATAGATCACAAGGAGGAACTTTCACATGTCCAAACAAAGCAAACAACACGATAAGCAATTTAAGCTGGATGC
>CAKQQT010000025.1 GCA_934271235.1 uncultured Clostridia bacterium
GTCATAGCCCGGAGAGAAGGCAGAGGCAATGCGCTGGTGCAGAAGATCGTAAGAATCTGCGTCTGGATCGATCAGTCAGAAGACCTACAAACCAGGCAAAGAAAACGGATACCTTTTTTAGGCTCCGTGCATTTTTGCATGGCCAAATTTTGTGTCACAAAAGCGATGGTTAGAAACGCCATCGCCTTTTCGTTTTTTGAAAACAAACACACGAAACTTTTCATCCTTTACCGGGCGGTGCCGGATGGCAGGCATCGCCCATCCGAATAAGGATGAAGCGAAATAAATCGTAGGAGGAACCCGCACATGAATCAACGCGAACTCAAAAAGAGCATCTTGGAAGATCCGAATCTGACGAATGAACAGAAGAGCAGCAAGCTCAATGAACTGTGCGAGCCGTATGTCAAGATGAGCGACGAAGAACTTTTGCAGCTGGTGCGGGACTTCACCGAAACAAACGGCAGAGAACCGACGCAGCAGGACCTACTTTACAGCCGCGAACTCAAAGCACGGTTTGGCCCGTGGCCGCGGATGCTCGAGCGCGCAGGCACCCGGCCGGTGGGGAAACATTATCAGGAGAAAAAGGAAAGGCGCAAGGAGAAACGCGCGCGGCACAAGGAGTACCGCAGACAGATGCGGGCGCAGCAGGAGAACGCTGCTGCCGAGTAAGTACTGGTTAAACCAGCCTGCCGACAGACATGAAAGGAGGACATTTGACAGATTGGCAGGATCAAATATATCACAGGTGCGGCAGGCGCAAAGCGCGATCAGCCGCACGAAACAAAACAAAAAATGAAAGGAGAAGAAACAACAGAATGACAACGAAAAACAAAACACTGAGTCGCATTCTGACCCTGATGCTGGCCTTTGTCATGGTATTTACCGGCATGGGCATCGGCAGCTGGGGTGTGGATCAGGCTTGGGCGGATGACGGAACAATCGATATTACGTCAACGACGCAATTAACGAAAATTGATGATGCAAAAATAACGGTAGATGGCACAGAATATGATGTATATAAACTTGATGCCGATATTTCAACTTGCAATCTCGTTAAATTTTCTGCTGTTGGGCAGATGGCAATTAACAATGTCTTGCCAATAGTAGGGCAGAAACCGCCCACAAATCTTGTAAACGTTCACCCTAAAACTTACACGGATAACTACAATTTGGGGAAGCAGCACTTCGAAAGTATAAGTGCAAATTTAAGTGATACCATTAAAAATAAGCTAAATTCAGATGCTGAGAAAACAAGTTTTTATATTTACTGCGCATCAGGGTGGGGAAGTAAACTCAAAACAAAGACTATCTTTGGTATTTTGATTATCGAATGGACAGGCGCAGATGCAAGTGTTGATAAAACGAAACTTGCAGAGGTAATTGCCTCTGCACCAACAGACGAAGATACCAGTTATTATCACGAGGGTGATAGATATAATCTGCAAAAAAAGGTTTCCAGTCAAAACGGATTTTGGAGTGATATGCAGACGGCGCTGCAAACTGCTGTAAAAATAAACGAAGATGCGAATGCGCTGCAAAACCAAGTGAACAAAGCAAAGTCGGACTTGGAAACTGCCATCGCCAACCTCATTCCAACCTCGCAGATCAATCCGACTGCGCTGTATGAGGCGATCCATGCACCGCTTCGTGTAAGTTCTGCAGGCGACTATGTGTATACGAATAAAACACTTGAGGACTGTACGGCAGTGACCGCAGCGGTATATCAAGAAGCTTTAGACGAGGCACAGGACTATCTGGATAGCTTGTTTGACGAGACCGGCAAACCAACAGCGGTGAATGATTCAAAGAATACGGAGTCTCTCAAGATCAGCAGTGACAGAGTACAGGCATTAGCGGACGCAATGGCAGGTTTGGCACTGCAAAGTGAATATGACAGCTATCGTACCCATTACTATAACCATCGTGAGGACGCTCTGGCACTGTTAGAGCAGTATGCACCGAAAAAACTGCAGGAAGAAGACTACACGCCGGAATCGTGGACTACCTATTTATCCGCCTATGAAACCTTAAAGGCTGATATGAACTTCCACGATGAGGGCGGCACGCGTGCAGATGTCGAATTCCTTTACAATTTTAGATATACCAAGGAATCCGGACAAATTGGTCATTATGCCATATTCCAAGCAGCTTATCGCGGCTTAGTCAGCGCGAAAGCGGTCACCGTTGATTTTACCTATACGGATAACGCGGCAGCCAAAACCGGTCCGGCAAGAGCCTATCACAATACGAAGCTGACACTGGAAAGCGGTAAGACGACCGTTGCCAGCGTGCTGGAGGAAGTGGTGCAGGCACAGCTTGGTTCTAGCACCCAGTATCTGGTCAATCTCAACGGCAGCTATTACGGATCGGATGCTGCAAATATCCAGCTCCATGACGGCGATGTCGTTAAGGTGGCACGGGTAACGAAACCGAAGTATCAGCGAGAATCCGCTGCAGATAATTCTACGACGGTATTCACTTTCGATGCCGATGACGAGAAGCTTTACCGCGACAGCATTGCCGATATCCATATGAGCGCGCCGCAGACCGCAGCAGTCGGGGAAACAGTCACATTTGAGGCGAGCGTGACAGCAACTGCCGGCAGCAAGAAAGGACAGGCACTGCCGGCAGAGAATATCCTGCTGTATATCAGCGCGGAGAACAATACGGACATCTGTACAAGAACCTATGCGGCTACAGATCAAAACGGCAAGGCGACCTATGTGTTCCGGGAGCCGGGCGAATATCGCGTATCCATGTACAACATCACCGATGATGTGCTGACGTTTACGGATGTATACGGCGATACGACCTATGGCAGCTACTATTCGCTCTATGCGGGCGATACGATGCTGATCACAGTTGGTGAGGCGACCGAGGACAGCAAGACCCTGCTGACCAAACATCGGACCGCTAACCTTGCGGAAGCAAAGGCATACTTTGATGGTTTCCACGATTATGATTTCACAGCAGCGGACTATCAGAAGATACAGACGCAATATCGGCTTCTGGTCGATAACCAAAACAAGGCAGAGGACTTTAAGACGCTGATGCAAAGCTTCGACATCGACTTTGCAAACCTCAAAAAACTGACGGTTGATAAAATCGACCATGCAGCAGTCATCGCAGCTCTGCGCAGTGACCTGGAATGTATTCCGGAAGATCTTGCGGAGCTGAACTATACGCACGAAACGATCGTGCAGCGCATCGCCAGTGCTTATGCAGCCCTGAGTGAATATCAGCAGACGCTGCTTTCTCCGGCCGAGGTGCAAAAGATCACGGCACTGGCAGACTATGTTTCCGCACATCCGGAATATACCAAGACGCGTGACATCAAGGTCACCATGGAGCAGGACATCACAGTTTCTACAAGTGCGGGCTGGACGGCAAGCGCACCGAATCAGGCGAGCGTCTATGAAGTGCGGGCAGACGGCACGAGATTTGTAAAGAAAAACGTTTGGGGAACTAAGGGTGCTGCACCGACGGTCAGCTATGACAAAGCGCACCTGGGCTATCAGATCGAAGTACGCCGCCTCTGCGATATTACAGATGATCACTACTGGATGGTTTGGTCCGTTGATAACGGTACGACCTGGCAGCTGCCGCAGCAGATGGAAGCAAAGAGCACGACAACAGACCATCTGAATGACCGTATGTTTACAGTATGCTATACGATCCCGCAGGATGCCGCAGATACGGTTCATCTTCAATTGAAGATGCTGTCCAAAGAAGCTTATGAAAACATGCTGAACGCAGAAACCGATGAAGAACTGCAGGCAGCCAAAACCGCAGCCGTGCAGTCCCTCAAAGCGGCTTACGATGGATATCAGAATACCGACTTGCTTTCGATCTATGAGGAATGGGAAGCCAAGATCTTGGCAGCCAAAACCAGTGCAGAGGTCGCAAAGGCGCGTACCGCCGGTTTGGCCGCGTTGGCAGCGGCAGCAGCCGCGGGCAGCCGCGATCCGAACGCACCGACGGATTATCCGTCCGGCAATCCGGTCGGTAAAGTATCCATCCACATTGAAAACACAACCTATGCAGGCGGCGACTTCTATGGCGATATCGTCAACGGTACTTTCGTACTCTGCGAAAACGACACGATGATGAGCTGCATCCTCAAAGCCCTCAAGCAGTCAGGCTATAGCTGGAACGGCACGGCAGGCAGCAGTAAGGATCAGCTGACGGACTACAGCATCACCTACATCGGCTCGATCGAAAAAGCCGACCAGACGACCGGCAAGACACTTTCACTCGGCGAATTCGACGGCAACAGTAAGTCCGGCTGGATGGGGACCTTAAACGATTGGTTTGTCAATCAGAGTTTCGCCTTTCTCACTGTGAAGAACGGACAGCTGGCAGACGGCGATGAAATTCATGTCATGTTCACGATGAACCTCGGGGAGGATATCGGCGGCACCTGGAACAATACGAACACCAAGCTGGCAGGACTTACGATCAGCGGCGGCACGCTTTCTCCGGCGTTCAGTGGCAGTCAGACCGACTATACGCTCATCATCAGCGGAGATACGGCAAACGTGAGAGTAACACCGAGCGCAGCCAACAAGAACTATCAGGCAAGAATTTTCCTGAACAGCTACAATAAAGACGGTGCAAGATACAAGAGAAACGAAACGATCTCCGTCAAGTCCGGCGACATTCTCTATGTCGGCGTGGGCGAAAGCGGCTGGCCGACCATGAACAGCGGCGGTGTCGGAACCAAGTATACCATCAAAGTGGTCAGCGGTTCCGATGCAAGCGCAGTGAAGAACATGCTTACCGCGCTCAAAGACATCACCTACAATAACTACCGCGCGGAAAAAGGTAATGTCGAAGCTGCCAGAACAGCCTACAATGCTCTGACCGCAGAAGCGAAAAAGAATGTCAGCGCGGAAGAACTGAAAAAATTGACTGATGCCGAGGCGCAGATCAAGTTCTACAGCGAGATCGACGACGCCAAAGCGAAACTGAACGCGCTGACTTCGTTCTCGAGCAGCAGTCAGGCAAGAGAAGCCCTTGCTGCTTACGAAAAGCTCAGCAAGGAGCAGAGAGAATACATCACCAAGGCAGATGCGGAACGTTTCAACGAACTGGCGAAGAAGTACAATCTGAATCCGATCAGCGGCGTGGAAGAAATGCCGGAATCCGAAGTTGCCACCACCGGTAAAGTCGGTTCGGCCAGCACGTCTTCTCCGACCGAAGTCAAGATGACCGGTACGACCGCCGTTGCAACGGTTAAGGCAGAGAATCAGAAAGAGATCCTCAAGCAGGCAAAAGAGAACCAGTCTTCCGAAGTGGTCCTGGTGGTCGCGGATACCGACGCCAAGGGCGCGGACAAAGTGGAACTGAATCTGGATAAGGCGTTCTTACAGTCCCTGCTCGAGGATACCAAGGCAAAACTGACTGTCAAGACGCCGTTCGGACAGAAGACCTACGATCGGGAAGCGATGCAGGCGCTGGCAGACGGCGCGGCAGGCAGCACGATCAAGACCGAGATCAACGCGGACAATGTGGATAAGATCGACGATGAAGCAGCCAAACTGGAAAAAGCCAAAGAACTGACGGCATCCCTTGCCCTGACCGCGCGCTCCGCGAAGACCGCAAAGAAGAATGTCAAGGTAACCTTGAAGCTCGATAAAGCCTCCGCGGCAGCTATCGCAGAACTTCAAGATATGGGCTACAACGTGAAGTATAAGTTCTACCGCTCGACAAAAAAAGCATCCAAGTACGCGGCGAAGATCACCAAGACTTCCAAGACCTTTACCAATACCAAGGGTGTTAAGGGCAAGAAGTATTACTACAAAGCCCGCGTCATGGTCTATGACGAAAGCGGCAAGCTGGTAACATACAGCAAACTGACGCAGTGCAAGTATGCAACTAGAGTCTGGACGAAATAGACTGCTTGTAAAAGCGCAGACTTGAAGAGCCTGTAACTTATGTTACGATACGGACCCCGTCGGCAGATACCGACGGGGTCCTGCGATTTCGGTGAGCGTTTACTTACCCGAGAGATTTCATGCAAAAAATTTTTCGGATGCATAATGTACTGCTTTTTTGCGTGTTTTCAAAATTTTGTACGCGGCGAGTGTCATGCGGATGAAAGAATTTTACAGATAGAGAAAGAATCTCCTGTCATGCCGGAACTTCGGCTGTCGGGCCTTGTCGAAAATACTCGATGCATGTCGCTGCGAATGTGTTTCAGAGATTTTGCAACCCGGTCTGACTTGTAAAAAATGCAAAAAAAGCGTGAAAATGTGCCAGAATAAGCAGGAATCTCGTGAAATCCCGTGCAGATTTTTCAAAAAGGGCGTAAAAGCAGTACATTATACATACTTAGAAAATTCTGGAAGCACGCAGCACTTCCAAAGACACCTTGTGGGGTGAAGCGTGGACCACCAGCGTGGACCACATGGATCGGCGCAGAACAAAGGCTCGAAAATTGGAAGCATCTGCGGCTCGAATGCTTCTAAGCGCAGAAACTTTTGAGGAACAGCGGCAGCACGCTTTGGGAGTACTGGCACAAGGAGTAGCTGCCGCCGGAAATGCACCAGTCGTACATCAGGCCGCGTTCGAACATGGCGTAGGCTTTGGTGATGTCGTTGACGGAGAATTCTTCCTTAAAAACGCCGCGCTGTTTGCCCTCTGCGGCGACTTGCCGCAGAAGCTTATAGTAAGTGCGGTTCTGGTTCATCATGTGCCGCTCGCCGTTTGTGATCAGCTGTGTTGCGAACAGCTGGCTCAAAAGATCGACGGAGACCGTGTTATCGATCATCAGGAAAAGCTCCTGATTCATAAAGATCAGTTTTTCGATCGGGGAAAGCGTCGGGTCCATCGTTTCGATCAGGTCATCATATTTTTCGTCGAAGAGATAGGACAGGGAACTGAGCAGCGCGTCTTTACCATCAAAATAATGGTAAAATGAGCCGCGTGAGGTGCCGGAAGCCTCGACGATTTCCTCCACGGTAGTATTGTCATAGCCCTGTTCATAAAATAGCTGCCAAGCGGCGGAAACAATCTTGCCCTTGGTGTTTTTGGAATTTTTCTTTTTCATTTCATGCTCCTGTTTTGCTTGGGACCTGCAATTTGCATTCTAAAAATCTGAAAAAAATTTTAAATTTGTTTTTCGTTTATTTTATTGTATAGAATACAGTATATCCGATATTAGTTGAAATTTCAATAAATTTTTTGAAATATGTGATATAAAATCTAGAATGATGTACAGAATCAATTCTGTGTTTCATTCTTGTTTTTTTTGTGGTATGATAGCACAGTCGATGAAAAAAGCTGCCGCAAAAGGCAGATCATGATAGAAAAAACGACAGCGATCTGAGTAGAGCAAGAAGGAGTGATCAATATGAGTTTTCAGTTAGCAAAATATATCGAACCGGATTTTACAGAAGCAAGATTTACAAGCGCACCGGACGCGAAGCTGGTCAAAGCGCCTTGCGCAAAGGCAGCGCCGAAAGGTTTCCATGCAACTTCTATTTTCCCGGAGTATTTTAAGATCGACGGCAAATGGCATCTGGCGGAGGACAGCCGTATGGACGCGGTGCCGATCTGGGACGGCGAGAAGATCCGCGTGGTGGAATTCCGCAATATCAAAGAAAACGACCTGGTCGTGGTCGGCAGAACAGAAGACGCCAGCGAGGGCATCTACGTGCATGACGATTGCTGGCTGCGTGCGGATGAAGAAGACGCGAAGAATACTTTCGCGTTTCGGCAGTCCAGAAGCAGAGAAACGTCGTTCACGCAGGACTATAAGGATCTGGTGGAACTGCTCCGCTATGAAAAAGAACACAACGGCTATGTGGTCTGGGTACTGGGACCTGCCTGCAGCTTCGATGTCGAGGCACGGCGCGTGATGGGAGAACTGATCGCCCAAGGATACTGCCAGGCGCTGCTGGCCGGAAACGCGCTGGCAACACACGACCTGGAGGGCGGCTATCTGGGAACGGCACTGGGATGCGACATTGAAAACCAAAAGCTGCACTTTATGGGCCACTATAATCATCTGGATACCATCAACGCGATCAATACTTACGGCTCCATCCCGAAATTCATTGAGGGCGAGGGGATCTCAAGCGGCATCATCTATAATTGTGTCAAGCACAATGTGCCGTTTGTGCTCAACGGCTCGATCCGGGACGACGGCCCGCTGCCGGAGGTTTACGAACACACTTACGAGGGACAGGATACCATCCGCTCCCACGTGCGCAAAGCGACAACGGTCATCGGCATGGCAACCGTGCTGCATACCATCGCGACCGGCAACATGACGCCGACTTACCGCGTCCTTGCGGACGGCACGATTCGACCGGTACATTTTTATATGGTCGATACGTCCGAGTTCGCGGCAAACAAGCTCGGCGACCGCGGCAGTCTGGCAGCCAAAGGCATCGTGACCAATGTACAGGACTTTATGAGAAATATCAGCACCGGACTCGGCATTTAGGGTCCGACCGGTAAGGCACAAGCCGGAGAGAAGGAGTAAAACCATGTTCATCAATGCAGAAATGATAGCGTTTTTAGGCTATTTCATCATACTATTTTTCGTAGCTCTGATCTTTTTCTTCAATGGCGGAAACAAGAATCAGGAAGACTATTTCCTCGGCGGACGTTCGATGGGACCTTGGGTCACCGCGATGTCCGCGCAGGCGTCGGATATGTCCGCATGGCTCTTGATGGGCCTGCCGGGTTCCATCATGGCGTTCGGCTTCGGACAGATGTGGATCGGTATTGGATTGGCGCTCGGCACTGCCGCGAACTGGATCTTCTGCGCGAAACGGCTGCGTAAATTTTCTAAAGCGGCCGGAGACGCGATCACCCTGCCGCAGTATCTGTCCAATCGTTTCGCGACGAGATCCAAAGCGCTGCAGATCATCTGCGCAGTCATCTTCTTGATCTGCTTTACGGTCTATGTCGCTTCGGCTTTTGTAGCAGGCACCTCCGTATTTACAATGATCTTTCCGGGCGTTTCCGAAAGAACCGGCATGATCCTCTGCGCGCTGATCATCATCGGTTATACGTTCCTCGGCGGTTTTAAGGCCGTCTGCTGGACGGACTTTTTCCAGGGCCTTTTGATGCTGGCGGCACTGCTTGCGGTCCCGATCATCGTCGTCGCGACACAGAAGATCGATACAAGCCTGCTGCAGAATGTGTACCAGTACACGGACGCGTCCGGCGCAGTCGTCACCTGCGACTTCGGCTCCGGCATCTTCTCGGCAAGCTGGAAAGATATCGTCAGCGGACTCGGCTGGGGCCTCGGATACTTCGGCATGCCGCACATTCTGGTCCGCTTCATGTCCATTGAGAAACCGTCCATGATCAAAAAATCCGCGACGGTTGCGATCGTCTGGGTCGTACTGGCACTCGGATCGGCCTGCTTGGTCGCGTACCTGGGCAGGATCATGGTCGGCGAAGAACTGCTGACGCAGGGGCTGCAAAAGACCGTTTTCATGGTGATGGCAAGAAAATATTTCCTGCCGGTATTCTCCGGACTGCTGCTGGCGGCGATCATGGCGGCGTGCATTTCGACGGCGGACTCGCAGCTTCTGGTAGCGTCCAGTTCCTTTACTTCCGATATCTATAAACCGATCGTCAGAAAAAATGCTTCCGACCGTGAAGTCCTCTGGGTCGGCAGACTGGTGGTCGTACTGGTCGCTGTGATCGCGTTCCTGCTCGCGAATTCCAAAGGCTCCGGCGCGCAGGCCATCATGAATCTTGTCGAAAACGCTTGGGGCTGCTTCGGCGCGGCGTTCGGACCGACGATCCTGCTCTCACTCTTCTGGAGAAGGTTCAATTACGCTGGCGCGGTTGCCGGCGTTGTCTCCGGCGCGGTCATCGACGGTCTGTGGCTGGCGTTCCTGTCCGGCAGCACCGGGATCTACGAGATCGTTCCGGGTTTCCTTGCATCCTTTGTGATCGCAGTCATCGTGACGAAACTGACGGCAGAACCGACCAAAGAAGTCACCGCCATTTTTGATCAGGCATCACAGGACAATTTCGACGAATAACATGACTGAAGATATAAGGCCCGGAGAAATGCTTTTCCTCGGGTCTTTTTTGTCGAAACATTGCATTTTTAGGGATGAGATGATATACTGTGCCTAGATGAATTACATAAAACGGAAATGAGAAATATAAAAAGCAAAAGGGGAAGAAAATGAGTCAAAACAATATGAATCCAAACGAAAAGAAAAAATTTACCGATCAGTTCCGCAATGCGAACGGGAGCTACCATATTCCGACGTGGCTGATCGTAGTGCTGTTTATCTGCGGCGGCTGGCCGGTGGCGCTGTGCCTGCTGATCGCACGGTTCTGCGAGGACAAGGACGGGCAGCCGGATGACGGCTGTGCATCGGCAAACAGCGATACGGATCCGGCGCAGGGAATCGACGCGCAGGGACAGCGTGTTTATGTGAATCCGGTTCCGGGCAAAAAGAACAATGGGAAAAAGAAGATCAGCACACAGAAGCTCTGGCTGATCTTAGGGATCGTGCTGTGCCTTTTCAGCGTGACCGAACTGCCGGATTCCATTCAGTATCTGGTCTGGTGCATCCAGGAAAGCACCGGTGTCAGTTACGCGGTGCAGGATGTCGTTACGGATACGATCTGGCTGCTTTGCGGCGTGATCATGCTGCTGGTATCCGCAGGCATGCGCGCGTCGGCGAAAAAACGCAAAAGAGTTGCGGCGATCGTCGGCGATTCCGATCATATCCTGATCGATGAGGTCGCGGAAGCGCTGCCGGCATCCAGAGGCAAGACCGAGCGGATCTTACAGCGCTGCATCGACTTCGGCATGTTCGGCGAAAAAGCGTATCTGGATATGCGCTCCGACTGTCTGGTCGTCCGAGGCGAGGCGCCGATATCGAAAAAAACAAAGGCTGAGGCGGAAGCCGCGGAACGCGCGGCCAAAGCAGCGGCGGACAATCTCGATGAATACGAAAAGATCCTCAAAGAACTGCGTGATCTGAACGACCGCATTCCGGGCGAGGAAATGTCAGCCAAGATCAGCCGTATGGAAGACCTGACTGCCAAGATCTTTAAACTCGCCAAGGAGCAGCCGGAAAAACTCGGCAGCATGCGCAAATTCATGGATTACTATCTGCCGACCAGCCTCAAGTTGCTTGCGCGTTACGAAAAACTGGACGCGCAGGGCGTAGAGGGTACGAATATCAGTGAATCCAAGCGGCAGATCGAGGAGACGATGGATACGATGATCACCGCGTTCGAGAAGCAGCTCGACAAGCTGTTCCTGTCTGAGAGCATCGACATCTCCGCGGACATCGCGGCGATGCAGAACCTGATGCGCGCGGACGGGCTGATGGAAAACGAGATCTTTGATAAACTGCAGTAACCGATAGAAAGAAAAAGTACGAGATAAGCAGAAAGGGAAAGCATTGGACAAAGGAATCAGAGATTTTTTACTGCTGCACGGCCAGCAAAAGCCGGTATCGTTCCACATGCCGGGGCACAAAGGCGCACGCATTTATCGTGAAAACGGGTACGGCGATTTTTTGGACCGGATCATGGACTGTGACATTACGGAGATCCCCGGGGCAGACAACCTGTTCCAGACCGAGGGCATCATCGCCGAAACGATGGATAAATACCGCAGGCTTTATGAGGTCAAACAGTCCTATCTCCTGGTAAACGGCAGTTCCGGCGGACTGATCGCGGCGATCCTGGCTTCCGTGGAAAAGGGAGGGACGCTTGTGATGGCCAGAAACTGTCATAAGTCGGTTTTTAACGCATTGGCGTTAGACAATATCACACCGGCCTATGCTTATCCGGAAACATTGGACGAATACGGCGTTCTGGGCGGCGTCTCGGCTGCGGAGATCCGGCGCTGCCTGGATGCAAACCCGCAGGCAGGAGCGGTGATCCTTCCTTCACCGAACTATTACGGCATCTGCAGTGATATCGAGGCGATCGCGGAAGTTGTACACAGCCGCGGCAAGATCCTGATCATCGATCAGGCACACGGCGCGCATCTGAAATTTTTCGGCAAGTATGGTATCGGCGGATTCCCGAAAACAGCGGAAGAACAGGGTGCGGATCTGGTCATCAACAGCATCCACAAGACGCTGGCGTCCTGGACGCAGAGCGCGCTGCTCAATGTCTGCACGGATCGCGTAGATCTGCATGTCCTGGAAGATAAACTGCAGACGATCGAAAGCTCCAGCCCGTCCTATCCGATGATGGCGACGCTGGATATCAACGCGGATCTTCTGCTGGAAAAAGGCGAGACGCTGATGCGCGCGTGGGCGGAGCATCTGGCGTGGTTTTATGAAGAGGTGAAAAAGATCCCCGGCGTGGTCGTGATGGAAACGCCGGCGCTGGATCATACGAAGATGAACCTCGACATGTCTGCTTATGGCGTGAACGGCAATGAGCTGGAAGAGCTGCTGATGGAAAAGGGTATCTTTTTGGAGCTGGTGACCGGCAATATCATCATGTGCATGAGCGGCATCGGCAATCAGCGATCTGACTTTGAACGGCTGCTTTCGGCCATGCGTGAGATCGCCGAAAAGCGGGAACGTGTGACGAAGGTGCGGATGGCACAGCCGCCGGCGTTGACGGATACGCTGGAACGCAGAGAGATCCCGCGGGAAAAGGTTTTCGTGCCGCTGCAAGAAGCAGCGGGCAGAGTCTGCGCGTCCTCGATCATCCCGTATCCGCCGGGCGTGCCGATCGCTTGCCCGGGAGAAGTCCTGACGCAGGAAGTCCTCAAATATGTCAAAGCTCGCCGCGAAGCCGACGAAAAAGTCATCGGCATCACAAAAGAGGGCATGGTCATGGTCGGAAAATAGGGGGAGCCCGAAGATCAAGCATGTTCAGGATCTGTACAAAAAAGAACAATTCCTGGACAGAGAGTGCGAAAATCCGGAAAATAATTCCGAAATCTCAACAATTTTCAATGTTTTTTGCAAGAAGAAGCGCTAAGAATCGAAAGTTTTTAGTGCTTTTTGATTTTTTTTGTAGTATAATATATGGCGTATGATTTTGTATATTTTTTAGAAAGGAAGGTCTCACAGACATGAGTCAAAAACATTTACACAGCATTCATGTGAGTCATTACAAGCACACTGCCGGTTGTGCGACAGAAGTAATGCCGATTCCGGATGTTGTAAAAATTTCTATGTCTCAGCATATAGGAGCACCTTGCAAGCCGTTAGTTCAAAAAGGCGACTATGTAAAAGTAGGACAGCTTATTGGCGATACCGATGCATTTGTCAGCGCACCTATCCACTCAAGTGTTTCCGGAACTGTAAAAGGTCTGGAAGAACAGCGTTCCGCAATGGGCGGTACCGACACACTTGTAGTCATCGAAACAGACAAGAAACAAGAAGTTTATGAAGGAATCAAAGTTCCCGAAGCAAATGACCTGCCGGAATTCATCAAGGCTATCAGAGAAAGCGGCCTTGTAGGTCTGGGCGGCGCATCATTCCCGACACACATCAAATTCAACCCGAAGAACATCGATGAAGTACATACTTTGATCGTCAACGCGGCTGAATGCGAACCGTTTATCACTTCCGACCACAGACTGATGCTCGAAGACGCAGAAGATCTGATCGCCGGCTGCCAGCTCCTGATGAAGTTCATCGGACTGGATGAAGGTTATATCGGAATTGAAGAAAACAAGCCGGATGCTATCGAGCATCTCGACAAGCTCATCGCTTCCAAGGGCATTACCAACCTGAAGACATTCAAGCTGCAGGCCAGATACCCGAAGGGCGCAGAGAGAGTCCTGCTTTATGAAATCACAGGCAAGACCATGAACGCCGGCGAAATTCCGGCCCAGCATGGCGTCATCCTTTCCAACGTAACGACCATCGCGTTTGTCGGTCAGTATTTTAGAACCGGCATGCCGCTGATCCAAAAGAGAATGACAGTAGACGGCGACGCGGTTGCGACTCCGAAGAACGTCATGGCGCCGATCGGCACACAGATCTGCGACGTGATCGAATTCTGCGGCGGCTATAAAGAAGAACCGAAAAAGATCTTAATGGGCGGCCCGATGATGGGCAGAGCGATTTTCTCGGACGAGATGCCGATCGTTAAGAACAATAACGCGATTCTGGCTTTCTCCAAGGCACAGTCCATGGTGAAGGAAGAAACGGGCTGTATCAACTGCGGCAGATGTCACCAGGCATGTCCGTTCGGTCTGATCCCGACCGCGCTGGCAAAGGCTTACGAAGCGAGAGACGCGCAGGCACTCTCCGACCTCAAGGTCATGCAGTGCATGGAATGCGGCAGCTGCTCCTACATCTGTCCGGCGAGAAGACCGCTCGGCTTCATGAACAAGCTCGGAAAAGCAGTAGTAAAGGAGGCTGGAATTAAATAATGGATAAGAAAACTTACAACAACTTATTAGTATCCTCCGCTCCGCACATTGTGACCAACATGGACACCACCAGAATCATGATGATGGTGCTCATCGGACTGGCACCGTCTTTCCTGGTAAGCATTTATGTTTTCGGAGCAAGAGTGATCTCCCTGACCCTGGTATGCGCAGTTGCCAGCGTATTCTTTGAATGGGCATGGAACAAGTTAATGCATAAAAAACAGACCATCGGTGACCTGAGTGCTGTCCTGACAGGCGTTCTGATCGCATTCAACGTACCGTCCGGTCTTCCTTATTGGATCGCCATCGTCGGCTGTTTCGTAGCGATCATCGTGATCAAGCAGTTATTCGGCGGCATCGGCAAAAACGTTGCGAACCCTGCAATCACAGCCAGAATCGTGCTGTTCATTTCTTTCGCGACTGAAATGACCACATGGCCGGCTCCGAGAATGGCGGCAGACGCAACTTCGACCGCAACGCCGCTCGGCGTTCTGGCTGAGGGAAATCCGGTGGATCTTCCGTCCAATATGGAAATGTTCCTCGGCTACATCGGCGGTTCCATGGGTGAAGTCAGTGCCGTTGCGCTGCTGATCGGCGGTCTGTTCCTGATCTGGAAAAAGATCATCAGCCCGATCATCCCGGCATGCTTCATCGGTACCGTGTTCGTCTTTGCGGCGATCTACTACGGCGCGACCGGCGGGGATGCTCTGCACATGGCAGTCTTCCACGTACTGGCAGGCGGCGTAATGCTCGGCGCGTTCTTCATGGCGACCGACTATGTCACAACTCCGTTATTACCATGGGGTAAAGTTGTCTTTGGTATCGGCTGCGGCCTGATCACCATGATCATCAGACTGTGGGGTCAGTATCCGGAAGGTGTTTCCTTCTCCATCCTGATCATGAACTGTCTGACACCGCTCATCGACAACTTCTTCCAGAAGAGAATGTATGGAGGTGCGAAGAAAAATGAAAAGTAATACTTTTAAAGAATACATACAGCCGACCGTTGTTCTGGTAGCGATCTGTCTGGTCATCACATTTGCACTGGCATATGTAAACTCCATCACCGCACCGATCATCGCGGACAATTCCGCAAAGGCGGCTGACGCAGCCAGAGCAGAACTGCTTCCGGCAGCAACCTCTTTCACGAAATATGACGGTGAACTGGTCGTGACCGTTCCGGACAAAGTCTTCGTAGAAGACTGCTATATCGCTGACGGCGCAGGTATGGTCGTAACCGTTAAAACCGCTTCTTTCGGCGGTCTGCTGACCGAAATGATCGGTATCGACAGCGAGGGTGCGATCACCGGTGTGAAAGTTACAGCTCATGCGGATACGAAGGGTCTTGGTACCAAGGCACACGATTCCGCATATCTGGAACAGTATAAAGGTTTGACCGAACTTGCGAATGCCGACAATATCAAAGGCGATTCCGCCGTTACGTTCATCAGCGGTGCTACCATTTCTTCCAACGGTGTTTACCAGGGCGTATGCGCAGCACTTGCACAATTCGAAGCAGTAGGAGGTGCTAACTAATGAAAGAAAAAGTAAATAGATTAGCCGTCCTCACAAAGGGCATTATCAAAGAGAACCCGAACCTCGTATTATTGCTCGGTACTTGTCCGACACTTGCGACGACATCCTCCGCTTTCAATGGTATGGGTATGGGTATTGCGGCAACCGCAGTACTGGTCTGCTCCAACATTGCGATTTCCCTGCTTGCAAAGCTGATCCCGGATAAAGTCAGGATCCCGTGCTACATCGTATTGATCGCCGGATTCGTAACACTGGTACAGTTCATCGTTCAGGCCTTTGCAGAACCGCTGTACAATTCCCTTGGCGTATTCCTGCCTCTGATCGTAGTAAACTGCATCATCCTGGGCAGAGCCGAAATGTTCGCCAACAAGAACGGCGTGCTGGATTCCGCGTTAGACGGTATCGGAATGGGTATCGGCTTCACGCTTTCCCTGACCTGCATCGGTGCAGTCAGAGAGATCATCGGCAACGGAACCATCGGTTCCGGCTTCTTCCTTGGCGGAGAAGAATTAGTTCAGAAACTTACCGTTGCGATCCCGTTCATTTCCGAACACCCGATGATGATCATCGCACTGGCTCCGGGCGGATTCTTCGTTTATGCCTGCGCGATCGCAGTCGTCAACAAGATCCTTGCTTCCAAAGGCAAGACGCCGAGAGATTTCGGATGTCAGGGCTGCGCACTTGCCAGCATGTGCCAGCAGGATAAATGCATCTCGGAATTAGACGGCATCACAATCGAAAAGAAAGGAGTTGAAGCATAATGGCACAGTGGCTTAGCATTTTAATCGGTATGATTTTAGTAAACAACTATGTTCTTGCTCAATTCCTCGGAATTTGTCCATTCCTCGGCGTATCCAAGAAACTGGATTCCGCCATCGGTATGGGCGTTGCGGTTACGTTCGTAATGGTACTCGCGACAGCAGCAACATGGCCGGTCATGAGGATCCTCAATGACTGGAACATCTCTTACTTACAGACGATCGTGTTCATCCTGATCATCGCGGCTCTGGTACAGTTTGTTGAAATGGTATTAAAGAAATTCATCCCGTCCCTGCACAAGGCTCTGGGTGTTTATCTTCCGCTGATCACGACAAACTGCGCGGTACTCGGTGTATGTATCAACAACATCGATGCCGGCTACGGTTACGGACTGGCACTGATCAACTCCTTCGGCGCAGGCGTCGGCTTCCTGCTGGCTATGATCATCTTCTCCGGAATGAGATCGAAGCTGGAAGGCAACAATTCGGTCCCGGCACCGTTCCAGGGAGTTCCTATCACAATGACAACTGCAGCTATCCTGTCCCTTGCTTTCATGGGATTCGGCGGCTTAGTATAAAAGGAGGCGAAGAAAATGAATCCAATTTTAACACCGGTATTATTGGTAGTAGCGCTTGGTTTCGTCTTTGCTGTTATCCTGACGATCGCGGCCAAGGTATTCTTCGTACCTGTAGATGAAACAGTTGTAAAATTAAGAGAAGCGCTTCCGGGCGCAAACTGCGGCGGCTGCGGATTCGCAGGATGCGATGACTATGCGGCAGCTCTGGCAGCAGATCCGGAAGGCGTTGGCCCGAACAAGTGTCCGGTCGGCGGCGCAGACTGCGCAGCGGCTCTGGCAGGTATCCTGGGCATCGAAGCCGGTTCTGCGGAACCACAGGTTGCGACTGTTATGTGTAACGGCAACAAGGAAGCTGCGAAGTCCCTGCTGGAATACAAAGGTATCCAGACCTGCAGCGCGGCATCCAATCTGTTCGGCGGCATGAACCAGTGCAAATACGGCTGTCTGGGTCTGGGCGACTGTACAAGAGCCTGCAACTTCGACGCGATCAAGATTTGTGACGGCGTTGCGGTTGTAGCAAGAGAACTTTGTACCGGATGCGGCGCCTGCGCATCGGCATGTCCGAAACATGTCATCCGCATCGCACCGGCAAAGAACAAAGTTGTTGTTCAGTGCCATTCCGAAGACAAGGGCGCAGTTACGCGCAAAGCATGTACAAACGGCTGTATCGCTTGCGGCAAGTGTGCGAAGGTATGTAAATTCGAAGCGATCACCATCGAAAACAACCACGCGTACATCGATCCTGCAAAGTGTAAGAACTGCGGTATGTGCGCAAAAGAATGCCCGACCAATGCGATCAACAACATGAGAGCAAAAAGAAAACCGGCAGTAAAGGAAGAAGCTCCTGCAGCAGCACAGGCTGAAGCATAAGGCGGAACCTTTCTAAAAACAAAATAGACAGCCCCGGCGGGACGCACCCAAGGCCGCATGACGCAGCCTTGGGGATAGCCCGCCGGGGCTTTTTGTCACCTGTCAAAGGCACAAATGATCTGCCTGCTTACAGGAGAGAATAGGATCATCAGAGATAGAAGTGATTTTCAGCACGTCTTGCACCGTACATCGCTTCCAATTCCTCTTTGTGGTAGAGGTAGCCCGCATCGTCATAATATTTGGCGCGCTGCGGGCATTTTTTGATGCAGGCGCCGCATTTGATACAGATGCCGGGAACCTGCGAAACATCCTGCGGATCGATCGCCCCCATCGGACAGACCGCGGCACACAGGCCGCAGTGATCACAGGCTGCGGAGGTCAGCGGTTTGACTTTGCGGATGTCGATAAAAACTCCGTGGCGGTCACGCGGCTGGTAATAACCGGCTTGCAGATCGCCGTCAACTTTGACGGAAGCGATCGGTTGATGGAAGGCTGCGGACTTGATCAGTTCACCGGACACTGCGAAAGCGAAGTTTTCGGCGTCTTCCAGATCCGCGGCATCCGGTCGTCCGGCACCGAGCGTATCCGAAAAGGAATGTTCACAGGAAAACGCCGCTGCCGCGATCGTATGAAAACCGTGTGTCTCAAGCAGATCCTGCAGCTCGATCAGGGAATTGTCAAACGCGCGGCTGCCAAAAGTCACGATCGGGATCGCCCGCGCACCGTTTCCGGCGATAGTGTCCAGATATTTGAGCAGCAGGTTCGGCAGCCTTCCGGCATAGGTCGGACAGCCGAAAACGACCAGATCCGTTTCCTCTAAAAGCGGAAAATCTCGGCGCGCTTCCGGCAGCGTAAAGTCATAGTCCAGCCGGTCAGTTTCAAAACTGGCAGCCAGACAGTCTCCGATGGTGGTGACGACCTTCTGCGTGGTGCCGGTGGGACTGAAATAGATGTTACAGATACGTTTGATCTCCATGGTCATATCTCCTTATTTTTTGTTCCGATCTTAGCGGGGACATTACCGTGCTAACGGAAGTCCTGCGGCAGGCGTTTTTCGATGATGTACGCCAGCATGCCGATCAAGATACCGCTGATCAGACCGGTAAAGAACAAAACTGCAAAATAGCTCAGCAATCCAAAGTTGGACATGATCAGGCAAGCCGTTAAAAGCTGCCCCAGATTGTGCATGACCCCGCCTGCCATGCTGATGCCGACCATACTGAACTGCTTCGTGCGATACAGCAGGTACATGACGACGATGCTGAGGATGCCTCCCGCGAAAGAGTAGATCATCCCGAACACACCGCTGAACAGGAGCCCGGCAATGAGGATGCGCACACAGTTGATCGTGAACGCATAGCGAAATCCCAGACGGTAAACGGCGATCAAGATCACCAGATTGGCCAGGCCCAGCTTGACGCCCGGGATCGGCACAGGGATCGGGATCAGCACTTCAACGTAGGAAAAGATCAGCGCCAGAGCCGCAAACATCGAAGCAAAAGCAAGCCTGCGGGTACGCCCGGTGCGGCTGCCATAGCCTGCGGACGCGTCGACGCTGCCCGCGCGTGTGCGCTTCTTATCCGGAGATGACATCCACATCACCTCCTCGATCGTTTTCGGCAATGATCTCAACCAAAACCTTATTCGGCAAGCAGACGATCTTGTCCTTTGTACGCGAGATTGCACCGGTCTCGACGCAGACCTGATTCTTGCAGGAAGAAGAAGTCATTGCGGCGGTACCGTCTTTTATGGTAATATAATTGGTGTGGCCATTCTGTGCGATCTCGATCCGCTGATCCTGATCGAGGGAATAAACCCCGTAAAGCTCGCCGTCTACCGTGACGCGAACCTTTTCCCCGGCAATACTGCCCGAGAGCGAAAACCAGGAAACGGCGATGCCGAATACCAGAAGGCACAAAAATAAAAGAATATCCGCTTTTTTTATCATAAAAACTCCGTTTATTTGAGAAAGGATCTTACTTATGAAACGCAGAACAATCTGCCAAGTGCGCGCGGGGCGATCCGCGGGAAAGGCCGCGCGGCGCCTGCTCGGTGTCTTGCTTGCGATCACTCTTATTATATCACAAACCGCTTGCGCCGCCAACGAAAAAACAAATGACAACCCGGGGATCAGCAAGACCGGCTTTTACTTGGACACGGTCTGCACGATCACCATATTCGGCATCGATGACGCGGACGGCAGTCTTGCGGCGATGGATGAGGAAAACCGGCAGCGCGAGCTTTATCAACTGATCACGGATGCGTTCAAACTGTGCGACTCCTATGAAAAGATCCTCAGCAAGACGATCGAAACCTCTGATATCGCCAAGATCAATCAGGCGGGCGGCCGGCCGGTGCGCGTCAGCGATGCGGCGGTCGAGGTCATCCGTAAGGGGATCGAATACGGTAAGCGATCAGACGGAGCCTTTGACATCACGATCGGAAAAGCAACCGAACTTTGGGATTTTCATGAGGCAGCAGAAGTGGATGAGAGCGAAGACAGCGGGAAGATCCCGGACGCTGATGCGCTCGCGGAAGCCATGCGGCATGTGGACTATACGAAGATCAAAGTGGACGGGAACACGGTGCAGCTTGCGGATCCGGAGATGGAACTCGATCTGGGCGGCATCGCAAAGGGCTATATCGCCGATCGTGTGACAGAGTTTCTGGAAGAACGAGGCGTAACGAGCGCGGTTGTAGACCTGGGCGGCAACATTGTAACGATCGGCGGCAAGGCGCGCAGCCTGACCGATGCGGAGGCCGGTGAAACGGAGTTTGTGATCGGCGTCAAAGACCCGCAGTCAGCGATCGGCGCTCTTTTGGGAACGCTTCCGGCGACGGACAAGACCGTTGTGACCTCCGGTACTTATGAACGCTATTTTATGGCGGACGGAAAAAAATATCATCACATCCTCAACAGCCGGACCGGCTATCCGACCGATACCGATGTATTGTCCGCGACGATCATCGCCGACAAAGGACGTTCGGTGGACTGCGACGGGCTTTCGACGAGCTGCTTGGCACTCGGAGTCAAAAAAGCGCTGCAGCTGGTGGAAAACTTGGACGGCATCGAGGCGATCCTGGTCGATACGGACGGAAAGGTTTATCAGAGCTCCGATACGATCGGATTTACACAGTAGGAACGAACCGGATGCATAAGCGCCGGGGAAACCATGAAATCAAAAAAGACGGGCATTCGCGGCCTGCTTCGTATGCAGGACCTGCGGCATACCCGTCTTTTCTTTATGCGGCTTGTATTTGGCTTCGTGCCGATCGTGATAGCCCTTATAAATTTTACTTCGTTCCCTTTATCGTGAGCACCACATGCGAAGTTGCCAGCTGCTCCGGTGTCGGATCAAAGTAAATGTAGTTGGTGAGACCGGTGTAGTTCCACGTCTTGGTGCTGCGGTTCCACTTGTTGCTGTTTGCCGTCGTGGCATCGACCGTGATCCAGCGGCCGTCGACATAGCATTCTGCCCACCAGTGATCGATCTTGGTGATATCTTCTTCATTCGACCAGTTGTAGTAGCGATCCGTTCCCATCGCCACGTGATGTCCGTTCACGACTCTGGCAGGGATACCCTGCGCTCTGGCTAAGGCAACGACAGCGGCACTGTAGCCGACGCAGGTGGTTGCGACCTTGCCGTCTTGACTGTTGGCACTCTTTTTCTGATTGCGCAGATTGTAGAGATTGCGGTATGGGTCGACATACTGCTTGGTACCGGTTTTGAAGGCGATATCATCATAATAGAAGTTTTCGCCGATATATTCGTAAATCTTGAGAAGCTTTTCGTAATCGGAAGAAGCTCCCTTTGTTACCGCGTCGGAGACACGTTTGAAGTATTTCACTTTTTTAGAAGTTACAGAAGCGACTTTTTTTGTGACCGGATCTTTGAAGAAAAGATTCTTATAATCCGAGAGGTTGGTCTTTTTACAGTTCTTCGGCTTGATGGAGGACGCGTTCTTTTCCAGACGTGCGTTCTCTTTGACGATCTTATTGTATTTTAAGATCGTAAACTTGCCGTTTTCCAGCTTGAAATTGCAGTTCTTATAAAACATATCCGATCGGTTTCCGGAAGTTTTCGGCGGCATCGTGATGCACAGGACATAAGTACCGTCCGTCAGCTTTTCCTTTCCGTTCTGCTTTGCATACAGTCCGAGCGAAGTTTCGAAACGGTAATAACCGCCCATATCTGTCGGCGTGACATAACGGCACCAGTCATTGGTCTTAGCTGCCGGCTTTACCCCTCGCACCGAAATACTGAACTGGTCAGCCTGGATCGGAGTTTCCACCTCGATGTTCAGCGTATCGCCATCCGCAGTGACTTTTACAAAATTATGCTCTAAGTTCTCGCTCGAAATAAGCGTGTCAGTTTCAACCGGCGTGCCGACGTTCTTGACAACCGCAGAAGCCTGGGCCGGAAGCATCGTGATCATCAGCAGGACCGCCAGAAGCAGAGAAATTCTCTTTTTCATAGATATCGATTCCTTTCTTTATTTATAGCTGCCTTCTATCTCTTTTTATTATCCCATCTTCCAATCACAATGTCAAGTAAACTTCCGGCGCGGGTCGTGTCAGCAAAGTTCCATTCAGCAAAAAACGAGCTGCTGAGCGAGCAGCTGAGCGAGCAGCTGAGCGAGCAGTTGAAAACGGGCAATTCGATAAAATCAGCGCCTTTTGCGTTACTTATCCACTTTTTGCGCCCATAAATTATAAGATATGCAATAAAATGTATAGATGACGAGAAAATCCGCAGGGCACCGATAAGTTTTTGTGCCTTTGCCTGCATCAGACTGCAAGGTTTCGACAAGATTCGACTTGTTTCAAAATGGTTCGACATAGGCCTGACCCACAGGAAGTCCGTAGACAAGGCTCGTGGTGGATAAGTAACTGAAAACGCTGTATTTTTATCTACTTTCGGGATTTAGCAGGCATTCAGCACAGGCATTCGGCTGGCATCTGCCAGGCACGTGAATGCCGGAACCCACGATTCTGCCTACTTGCACGAAAATCAAGAGCAAGGATACACATGAAGCCTAAAAAAAGCCCCGGCTGTCCGCTTGCGGATAACCGGGGGTTTGAAAGGTGGAACGTGGGAAAATGCTTTATTTTACCTCATCAAGCCGATAAGTAAAATACCGCTTGGCTGGGGTCTTGTATAAAGCCGCGGCCAGAATGCTCGCGATGATGACGCCTGCAGCGAACTGTCCGCAGTTCGCAGGCATGCTCAGGATACCGGTCATGATGTTGCCGGCCAGAACCGCATCCGCGACGCCGTAGCCGAGGACCATGACGATACCGGCGATGATCATGCCGATGATCTCGATCAGCGGAACGCCTGCAACCTTGACTGATTTTTTACTGCGTTTTACCATATAGTCGATGAACAGTCCCATAACGAGTGCCATCAAGCCTTTGATCACAAAGGTCCACGGCGCGAATGCCACATAGCCGCCCATGAGATCCGCGAGTGCAGAACCGAAAGCCGCCGCAATGGCGCCGTTCTTTTTGCCTACGACCAGGACCGCCAGGAAGATCATGGCGTCGCCCAGATGTACATATCCCTGGAATGGAGTCGGGATCTTAAAGGTATAGGTCGTAACTAAAATCAGGCACATCATCATAGCTGTCATGACGATGGTATTGGTCTTATCTGTAACTTTCATTTTTGTCACCTCTTTAAATTTTGCTGCTTTTTATCGTATGAATCGCGATCTGTTTTGATATTGCTATTATACTCTAGATGTGTTATTATGAAAATATTCAATTATAAATATTTTTATAAGTACAGATTAAGGAAAACAGCAGAATGAAACCAATATATTTAGACCAGGATAACACTTCAGAACGCTTTTTATATCTACAGTTATATGATACGATCAAAGAGCGGATCTTGCATGGAGAGATGACCACCGGCGAAAAACTTCCCTCGCTGCGCAGCCTGGCGGCGGACCTTGAGATCAGTCTCACCACGGCGGAGCTTGCCTACAACCAGCTTTTGGTAGAGGGCTATATTGTCAGCAAACCGAAAGCCGGCTATTTTGTCGCACAGATTGCGCCGATCACGCCGGGCGCGTCAGGAGCAGGCGGCCAAAGAGGAAAATCGGCAGCGCAGGCAAACGATCTCCGCAATTTTACATTTGAAGCAGCCCCATACCGGACAGACCCCGGCTGCTTTGACTTTGTGAAATGGAAAAAATGCGCGGCGAAAGTTTTTAATGAATATTCCGACCTGCTGCTTTATGAAAGTGATCCGCAGGGAGAAGCGGCGCTGCGTTTTGAAATTTCAAAATATCTGTATCATTCCCGCGGCGTGACGACAAGTCCCGACCGTATTGTGATCGGGGCCGGCACACAGCAGATCACCAGCCATCTCTGTCGGATCCTGCGCAAGATGGGCATCCGGCTGGCGGCGCTGGAAGCGCCGGGGTACCTGCCGGTGCAGAGTATGTTCCGAGACGGCGGCTTTACCATTTCGCACATTCCGGTCGCCAAAGACGGCATTGAGATCGCAAAACTTCCGGCCAATATCCCATCTGCGGTTTATGTCAGTCCGTCCAACCAATTTCCGACCGGGGCAGTCATGCCGATCGGCAGACGATATGAATTGATCGACTGGGCCGCGGCAAACCGCAGCATCATCATTGAAGACGACTACGACAGCGAACTGCGTTATTTCGGAAAGCCGGTACCGGCGCTGCAGGGACTGGACAGCCGCGGCTGTGTCGTTTACCTCGGCACGTTTTCTTCCACGCTGTTCCCGGCGATCAAGATTTCCTATATGGTACTGCCGGAGGATATGGCGGAGATCTTTCGTGAGATCAAACAGGAGTACACGCAGACCTGCTCCAAAGCGGAGCAGCTGACGCTGGCCTTTTTTATGGAAGATGGGTATTACTATACCGGGATCCGCAAGCTCCGCAGTTTGTACGCACAGAAGCTGACCGCGGTCCTGCAGGCGTTCGCGGAATACGGCAGCGCCATTGCTGCCCCGATCGATACCCATTCCGGCATCAACCTGACCGTCAAGGTCCGTTCCAAAAAGAAAGCCGACAGACTTTGCGCCGAAGCAAAATCCATCGGACTTCAGATGGTACCGCTTTCTGAGATCACCGATCAGGAAACCAGCGCGTTGATCTTTTATTACAGCCAGCTGCCGCTTGCGGAGATCGACCGGCTGGTGGAAGAACTCATCCGGAAATGGGGGAGTAATTCTTGATTTTCCCAGGACATTTTTCTATAATAAAAAGAAACAACATTATGCCAAGCCTTTAATGGAAACTGTGAGGAGAAGATAATGGAAAAAACACTAAATCCCGATGTTTTACTTAGTGTATTTGAGGATATGTGCTGCTTTGTAATTACGGATGCAGAAGGACGATACCTGTATGCAAATAAAGAGTGGACACGTACGATGGGGATTGACTTTGAAGAAAACAAAATCTACGGGCGCTTTGTAAACGAGTTGATTTGTGACACAAAAATTGATAAGGCGCTGCGAGAAAACCGAACAATTTCAGGATATTCCACAATTCGGACCGCAAAAGGAAAGGAAAAACGTGCCTTTTCAATCTATAACCCAATCCATAATGAAGCAGGGAAAGTTATTGCTGGTGCGATCATGGCCATTATAACAGGCGATGATGATGATGATGTGGATCGTCTTATTAAAGAATTGAACTTTTATAAGCAAGAACTGTCAAAATTACGAGGAGCAAAATATGGAATTGAAAATATTGTAGGGAATTCAACCGCCATTGCAAGACTGCGGGAAGAAATCAGACGCGCATCAAAATCAAATTCAACCGTTTTGATCACAGGAGAAACAGGCAGTGGAAAAGAACTGGTCGCGCACTCCATTCACGCTTTAAGTTCGCGATGCAATGAAAGCTTTATTAAGGTAAACTGTGCAAACATTCCAAAAGATCTGATGGAGTCTGAATTTTTTGGTTATGAAGCGGGAGCATTTACTGGCGCAAACAAAAAAGGGAAAATTGGAAAATTTGAACAAGCAAACAAAGGGAGCATTTTTTTAGATGAAATCAATCAACTATCTTACCATTTGCAGCCGAAACTATTAAGAGTTATGCAGGAGAGAGAATTTGAAAGAGTAGGGGGAAGCAGAAGTATTGCAATTGATGTAAGATTTATTGCGGCAACGAATGTTCCCCTCGAAGAACTTGTTCAGAAACAAAGATTTCGCCCGGACCTGTACTATAGATTGAATGTAGTACCAATCAAGGTGCCATCATTGCGCGAACGCCGCGAAGATATTCCGATTCTTGTCGATGACATATTAAGAAAGCTGAACGGAGAAATCGGAATACCGGTCAGCGGGATATCGGAAGATATAAAACGTAAATTAATGAATTTAGATTATGACTGGCCTGGAAATGTGCGAGAATTGCAAAATGTTATTGAATGGGCAATGAATATGTCTTATGGTGAACCGATAAAATGGAATCATTTCAGTCGTTATTTTTCGTTAAAGTCAAAAAACTTTGAAACAACAGGATCAGAGCTTGCAAGGCTTGATGAGATTGAAAAAGAGATGGTGCAGCGTGTGTTAGCAGAAAGCCAAACAAAAACACAGGCAGCAGAGTCATTGGGTATATCCCGAACAATGCTATATAAAAAAATAAAGAAATATAATTTATAGGGGATGGGGAGATAATTAGCGAATATGCTTTTGTGAAACTATGTAAACTTTTGTTTGCAAACTATGCAAACAAAAGTTTACATAGTTTGTTTTATATCGTTTGCGATGCTTATAAAAACGTTGAAATTCGAACATTTCTTTTTTGGCATACTTTTTGCTATATTAAATGAACAGAATATAGCTATATCCGTTATCCGTTTTTTAAATGTGCCTATGTATAAGAGAACGTTGAGGCACTTCAGCGAAAGAAAAGAAAAGCGAGGAAAGAAAAATGGAAAGAAACCAAAAAGAAATCCAAGAAAAATTGCAGCGAAAAATGGAAGAAGAGGGATTTGATGCGTTGCTTCTTACCAGACCGGAGTCTATCCGCTATGCAACAGGAGTTACGAGTGCGTTCATGTATTTGAATATCCCGATTGGGAATGTAATCGGAATCGTACCGAAAACAGGAAATGCAGCAGTTGTTATGTCGGAGTTTGAGGGGAATGCTGCAAAAATCGACAGTCCGGAGATCGATGTATTAGGATACCCGATCTTTGTTTATATCGCAGACTTTGATGCAAACGGCAGGATGAAAGACTCTCAACCGAATACCGATAAGGCTTTTCATATGGCAGCAGAGTTTATCAAAGAAAAACTCGGAAATGTCAAGAAAATCGGTGTAGAAAGACCGATGTTTCCATATGATCGGATGTTGTTCTTGCAGGAACAATTTGGCGAAGATGTTCCACAGGACTGCACACAGCTTTTGAAAGATGTTACCAAATTTAAGACAGCATGGGAAATCGAAGTGCTCCGAAAAAATGCGCAGGCATCTCAACGTGCTATGAGTTATGTTGCGAAACATACGGAAATCGGTATGGATGAACAGGATATTTTACTGCTTATGAATCAAGGACTCGTAAATGAGGGAAAAGGATTCTGCTCGACCAGACAGTGCAATGTTGTCGGTGAACAGTTTTCACCGATTTATCTGCCGCATACCTGCTACAAACTGAAAGAGGGCGATACCGTGCGTTTAGACGGTGGAATCAACTCCAATTCCTATTCCTCGGATATTTCCAGAACATACTTTGTGGGAAATAAGGTAAGCGACGAAAGATTAAAAATTTGGAACATTCTTCATGATACGTTTGAAAAAGTTTTTACAATGATCGGACCTGGGGTAAGAATCTGCGACATATTCAAAGCGGCAGAGGACAATGTGAAAACCGTGATTCCGGAATATCACCGCGGACATTTTGGACACTCTGTTGGCTGCTATGTTTGGTGGGAGGAATATCCGACCATCAGCCGTCATGATACGAACTGTCTGGAGCCGGGCATGGTCATGAACCTGGAAATCCCGTACTACAGCAGTTATAACAATTCCTACAACTTCGAAGATACCTTCTTGGTAACTGAAAACGGAATCGATCGTTTTACCAGACACAGTGATGATATTTATTGGAGAGATTAGTGATGAACACACACTATGATTTCAGAAAGGAGACAGAAGAATGAGTAAGGGCGTGCTGATTATTGTTCTGGCGTATATCGTCATTCTTGCATTTATTGGGGTATATTTTAACAAAAGAAACCGAAACAATAAGGACTTCTATGTGACACGTGACCGTATTCCGGGATGGGCGATTGCAATTTCGGAACGTGCGACAACCAGTTCCTCTTGGATGATGCTTGGCGGAACAGGGGCAGTTTATACGATGGGAATCTCCGGCATTTGGCTGTTCTTCGGACTGTATTTGTCGTTGATTATTTACTGGTTTTGGTTTGCAAAAGCATTTAAGAAAGAAAACGATAAAAATCCGCAGTTAACCTTAACGTCGTTTATCGCTGCGCGATGGGGAAACCATGATAAGATCATTCGCCTATTATGTGCATTGATCATTGCGGTATTCTACATTATCTACGCAGCATCGAATTTAGTAGGCGCAGGAAAGACCGTAAACAGTCTGTTTGGATATGATGTCGTACCAACGATGGTCGTTGTTGCAGTTATCATCACCGCGTATGCTGCCTTGGGCGGACTTGGCTCTATTATTTATAACGACCTTATTCAAGCGGTTATTATGTGCTTTGCACTGATTGTCCTTCCGATCATTGCCTGGGTCCACGTATTCCAAAACGGAGGTTTGAGTGAATGCTTGTCTGCAGCAGGTCCGGACTATATGGCTCTTTTCGGCGGAATGACAACCGGAAGCGCATTTTTACTTCTTTTCAATCAAACATCCTACATTTGGGGCAATTTTGGAATGGATACCGTTACAAGAAAGATTATGGCAATCAAAGAGGACAGCGATATCAAGCAGGGAAGAACCGCAGGACTCATAGTTGGCGCTCTTTGGTACGGAGGTGTTTTTTCTATCGGTATCACGGGTCTTTGCTTATACGGAGCGGGAAACTTTGAGGATCCGGAAACATTGTTCCCAACCATGGTAGACGATTTGCTTCCGAGCTGGCTGTCTATATTGGTTCTGTGCGGCGTTATTGCAGCAATTATGTCTACTTGTGCAGATCAACTGCTTGCCGTGACCGGAGCGATTTCTGTAGATATTGTTCAGAAGGTTTTTAAAGTGCAGATGAGTGAGCGCACAGCGTTAATCTTTTCGAAGATATTACTTGCAGGGGTCGGTGTTGCAACGTTTCTGTTTGCGGTCAACTCTGGTGATCTGGTCATGAATATGGTAAGCTTCGCTTGGTCAGGAATGGGTTCTTCTTTAGGACCGGTCGTACTTTTGACAATGCTTGACAAAAAAGCGTCCGGTGTAGGTATGATTGCCTCCTTGATCACAGGTGCCGGTATGACATTAATCTGGAAACATCTCACAGTGTTTGCAGCGATCGATGTAAAGTTTGGTGCATTCTTCATCGCTCTGTTTGTGGGAATTATTGTGAGCAGACTGGCGCCAAACAAAGAATGTAAAGAATAGAAATACATAATAAACAAAAACAAGTGAGGTGGTGCAGTTTATAATACGGCACCACCTTATTTCAATTGCGTATTTCGAGGAATACCCCGCTACACCAGCTCGTATTTCACCAAAAATCTGGCGGCGTAGATCAGATCCGGCATCAGGCGCAGGGCAGCTCGGCTGATAAAGATGCTGCCGGAGCCTTTTTCCTTGAGATTGTAGGCGATCAGGAAAACCGGGATATGCTGGTTAGCGATGCTCTTGATGTCGGAGAAAAGCTCCTTGAGGTTCGGCAGCCCGGACAGCCCCGAGAGCTTGCCGTAACGTTCGAGCGCCTCTTTCGCCTCTGCCTGCGAAGCCAGAACAGCCTCGGAGATCTTCGTAAGAAAGATCTCCCGCGTATAGAGGATCAGCGGATCCAGGCCGAAAATGCGCGCGCAGGCGTCGGCCATCTTGAGCGTGACTTTGTCGAATGTGCCTTTTGCAAAGGAAAAATAACTGCCGTCGATCAGACCGAGCGCCTTCATGGTATCCAGATACCCAAGGCGCATGATGCGCTTGGAATTGGCGCGGTCGAAGATGAGGATGTTGCCGAGGTCCCACTTTGGTTCGATGTAGACCAGATTCGGCGCTTTTTTGAGGCTGTCATACTTGATCAGGCCCATGCCCTTGAGATTGACCGCGATGACGTGCGTCGCGCCTTTCTGCATCGCCATGTTGACCGGGATCTCATCGGCGTAGCCGCCGTCGATGTATTCGACTCCGTCGATCGGATAGCTGTGGATGGCCGGAAAGGCCGAAGCACTGGCTACAATGTAGTCGGTCAGGCGGCCGGCAGGAATGTCTTCCTTAAACAGATAATGCGCGTCAAAACCCGGAAGCGAAGCGACCGGGATGCCGTAGTCCATCGCGGCGCTGCGCACCTTTCCTTCATCGATATAGGTGTCAAGCAGCTCTTTGAGACGGGAAGTCCCGGCTCCGTGGTGGAAGACGATCTCACGTGCGTATTCGATGGGCTGGCTGCCCTCCGGTACGTCGAACACCATGTGCGTTTCCATCTCCCGCCAGAGCTGAGCAGTCAGGTCCACGTCACCCTGCACGACCATCGCGGCATTGATGGCGCCGACCGAAGTGCCGGTCACGATGTCGATCTCGATCCCCAGCTCCGTCAGGGCCTGCCAGACCCCGGCCTCATAAGCGCCGCGGGAACCGCCTCCGCCCAGTACCAGAGCGGTTTTCTTTGTTTGTTTGTTTTTCATAAATCCCATGTACTCCTTTTTCAGAACTTTTTCAAGAACTTTTCACTTCAAACTACCAAAATTTTAGCATAAATGGTATACTATTAGCAAGAAAAAGAGATGTTAATCTTGCGCTGCTTTGCAGGTGCTTCGCGGGCAGATCGTAAAGAAATACAGAAAAATACAGGGAAACAGGAGGGATCCGCATGAACAAACAACTCAAAGAGATCATAGACAGCAGTGAAAATATTGTATTTTTTGGCGGTGCAGGGGTTTCGACCGAAAGCAATATTCCGGATTTCCGCTCCGAGCAGGGGCTGTATCACGCCAAGCAGGCGTACGGCTACGCGCCGGAGGAGATTCTTTCGCATACCTTTTTTATGCGGCATACGGAAACCTTCTTCGACTATTACAAGCATAATCTGATCTACCCGGACGCGCAGCCGAACAAGGCGCATCTGGCGCTGGCACATCTCGAGCAAGAGGGCAAGCTCAAGGCGATCGTAACGCAGAACATTGACGGACTGCACCAAAAAGCCGGCAGCCGCAAGGTCTATGAACTGCACGGATCCGTTCTGCGCAATCACTGCATGGACTGTGGGGCGGCCTACGACCTTGATTACACGCTGGACCCCGCGCATTGCCGCGGCAGCATCCCGCATTGCCCGAAGTGCGGCGGCATCATCAAGCCGGACGTGGTGCTCTATGAAGAAGCGCTGGATGAGGACTGCATGATGGGCGCGCTCAAGGCGATCGAACAGGCGGACACGCTGATCATCGGCGGGACCTCGCTGGCAGTTTATCCGGCAGCCGGTTTGATCCGCTATTTTAGGGGTAAAAATTTAGTATTGATCAACAAACAGCCGACGCCGTACGACGGCAGAGCGGATTTGGTGATCCATGATGCGATCGGAAAGGTGATGGAAATAGAACAATGAATATATTAGTGGCAAATGATGACGGCATTCAGGCAAAAGGAATCGCCAAGCTGACGGAAGCGCTCAGCTTGGCGGGACACGACGTTTATGTGATCGCGCCGAACGGGCAGCGAAGCGCTTCCAGCCATGCGCTTAGCATCGGCAAGGACATTTTATTGCGGCAGGTGGAAGGCTATCCGTTCGCCAAGGAAGCCTATATGGTAGACGGAACACCGGCGGACTGCGTGAAGATGGGCGTCGGGTTTCTGGAGAAAAAGGGCGTCCATACGGATATGGTCTATAC
>CAKQQT010000026.1 GCA_934271235.1 uncultured Clostridia bacterium
GTTTCCAGCAAATCCGTTGGTGATGCAACGAAAGCAGATGTAACGCTCGATAAGAGCTTCATCGACTCCATCGTAAAGGATACGAATGCGAAGCTGACTATCAAAACACCGTTTGGCGACAAGACTTATACGCAGGACGAGCTGAAAACATTGATCACAGGCGCAAGCGGTACGACCGTCACCCTGACGATCGAAAAGTCCGACGAACTTGACGAAGCAGCGAAACTGGAAAAAGCGAAAGAACTGACGGCATCCCTTGCCCTGACCGCGCGCTCCGCGAAGACCGCGAAGAAGAACGTCAAGGTAACCTTGAAGCTCGATAAAGCTTCCGTAGCCTCCGTCAAAGAGCTTCAGGACTTAGGCTACACCGTGAAGTACAAGTTCTACCGCTCGACGAAGAAGGCTTCGAAGTACGCGGCGAAACTGACCAAGACTTCCAAGACTTACCTCAATACTACCGGCGCGAAAGGCAGCAAGTATTACTATAAAGCCCGCGTCCTGGTCTACGACCAAAACGGCAAGCTGGTAACGTTCAGTAAGCTGACGCAGTGTAAGTACGCAGCGAGAACCTGGACAAAATAGACTGCTTGTAAAAACGCATAACGGAAGATTCTGTAACTTATGTTACGATACGGACCCCGTCGGCAGACACCGACGGGGTTCTGCGATTCCGGCAGTGCATTCGGTTACCTGATGGCTCACAGTCGTTTGTTGATTTTTGTCGAAAATGTTTACAGTACGTCGATGCAAAGGTCGATGCGATGGATTGACATTCTAAATCATTGGATGTAAAATAGTTACAAATGTAAAAACATTACAATGAAGAATGGCGTCATTCTCCTGCAAACACACAGGAGGTAAAAAATGAACAAACCCAAACAGAAGCAAAGCGGAGAACACGGGAAACAGATCCCTTTTACGGACGACCTGATGTTTTCCCTTGTCATGCGTGATACCGAGATCTGCCGCGAATTTTTACAGCTGGTACTGCCGGAAGAGGAATTCGGTGAGATCAGGATCACTTCGCCGGAAAATCCACTGTTCGGTGAAGTCACATCGGAACCGCAGAAATCCATGAAGTTTGTACCGGATATGCACGGCGTAAGATTGGACGTCTATATCAAATCGGATCGCAGTTGGGCTGAAATCGAAATGCAGACCAGTACGGAATCCTACCTTGGCAAACGCAGCCGGTTTTACCAGTCAAACATGGACCTCGACTGCCTGGAGGAAGGACAAGATTATCGGAAGCTGAAAAAGAGCTATGTTATTTTTTTCTGCACCTTTGATGCATTCCATCTTGACGAACCGCTCTACTTTTTCCAAACGTGGGATTATGAAAAAGGCTTGAAATTAAACGATTTTTCGTATAAACTGGTGATAAACACAAAGTGTTCAGAGAAGAAAGTACCGGAGAAGCTGAAACCGCTGTTTGCATACGTCAACGGTGCGGAGAATTTCGAAAGCTCAGACCTTGTAAAGAGGATCGACCAACGAGTAAAGAAATTCAACTCGGACGAATGGAGGAAAAAGTTTATGACATTCGAATATTATGTAAAAGAGAAAGCAGAGCGTGCATATGAGGACGGCCGTGAGGAAGGCGCGGCACAAGAGAAGCGTGAGATTGCGAAAAGTATGCTGCAAGAGGGCCTGACGAAAGAGACCATCGAGAAGATCACCGGGCTGGCGCCGGAAGAGATCACTAAGCTTTAGGAGCATACAGGAAAGAATCTCCCCTCTCTTTTCCGGACAGAGGCTCAAAGAAAACCGGATGAATAATGTACTGCTTTTCGGCGCTTTTTCGAAATTTTGTACGGGGCAGGGACTATGTGGATGAAAGAATTTTACAGATAGAGAAAAAGTCTCCTGTCATTCTAGGATTTCATTTGTCGAACCTTGTCGAAAATGCGCGATGTGTGTCGCCGTGAATGTGTTGCAGAGATTTTGCAGCCCGGTTTGGCTTGTAGAAAATGTAAAGAATGTACTGAAATGCGCAGAAATTCCATGAAAGCCCGTGCAGATTTTTCGAAAAGGGCATTTAGGCAGTACATTATGCATACTTAGAAAATTATGGAAGCGCATGGCGGCACCCATGGCGGTCCTAGGCAGCACTCCGCGGTCAATGAAAGCGTGCAGCAGCCCGCAGAAGTGCATGGAGCGGAAAATCTGCGCGGATCGGCAAATACCGGTTGACAAGGAAACGGATCTGTGCTATAAATCTTGCTGTAAAGGACAAAAGTGTGCATAACGAAATACAGATTTCTATGCACACATGTCGCTCACTTATGAGCGACGCTCCGCAAGGTGCTTTTGTCATGATTCCGGAAATATCGCAACGATATTTCCTACGTAATAAGGAATGATCTCGCCGCCGGGTGAGGACGCTGAGAAAAAGCAGCGCCGGATTTCGTATCGTTAGGCCATTGAAGATGCGGAATGCGGCGCTTTTTGTTTGCAGGCGGCTGCTTTTGCGCGGCGGACGGCACAGAGATTCTCGGCGAACAGCACAGAGATTCTCGGCGAACAGCGCAGAGGTTCTCGGCGGGAGGCGGAGAGCGATCGCGGAGAGCGGCCGCAAAGAATGATCGCAGAGAATGATCATAGAGAAAGATCACAGACGAGGAGGACAAAAAGATGAAAAAATTTATCATGGACAAAGAGTTTACAGAACTTTTTCCACAGGCGAAGATCGGTATTCTGGTATGTGAAGGCATTGACGGCAAAGTGAAGGATGAGAACAAATATATCCCTTATCTTGCAGAAGCCATGCAGGCCTGCAAAAAGTATATCACCGATCCGGAATTTACGGCAAATCCAGTCATCGCGACCTGGAGAGAAGCGTTTCGCAAGTTCAAGACGAAGAAAGGCGCTCGCTGCTCCATCGAGGCTATGCTCAAACGTGTTTTCAACGGAAACGAGATCGGCAGCATCATTCCGCTGGTCGATATCTATAACGGGATCTCACTGACGTACGGTGTGCCGATCGGAGGGGAAGACATCGATAAGTTTGACGGGGATGTGCATCTGACGCTGGCAGACGGCAGCGAAGAATTTGTGACCTACGGTTCCGACAAGAGCGAGCCGCCGTATCCGGGCGAAGTGGTGTACAAGGACAACGCCGGTGCGATCTGCCGCTGCTGGAACTGGCGTGAGTCGGTCAGAACGATGCTCACGGAGGAAACGACCAACGCCTTTATGATCATCGAAACCGTCGGCGGAGAAGAAGCGGATGCGGTCCTGGAAGAAGCACTGGACGCGCTGGCACAGGAAATCCAGAAAGAACTCGGCGGAACGGTTCGCCGGTATGTCGCGTCAGCCGAAGATCCGCAGGTTGAGATCCTTGCTTAGAGATCCGATTTCTTGTAAGAAGAGGGGAAATTCAGAATGTTTGCATATTATTGGCCGATCGGCCTATTGGTGCTTTCCAATGTGTTTTATCATATCACAGCCAAGTCCTTGCCGGCGGACGTCGACGCGTTTTTCAGCATGGCGATCACTTATCTGGTGGGGGCGGCTGTATCGATCGTGCTTTATCTGACGATCGGAAACGGGGAGAGTCTGAGCACGCAGATCGCAGGTCTGAACTGGACGCCGTTCGTACTGGGTCTGGCGGTGGTCGGACTGGAAGTCGGCGCGATCTTTATGTATAAAGTCGGCTGGGAAGTTTCGGTCGGCAACATCGTGCAGGCGATCTTTGTCGCCATTGCGCTGCTGGTCGTCGGCGTGATGATTTACAAAGAACCGCTGACCGGAACGAAGCTGGCGGGTATCGCAGCCTGCTTAGTCGGCATCTTCCTGCTGAACAAATAGAAGATCGGAAGAAAACGAAAACGAATAAACCGATCGAAAAAAGAGTGCAGGGCCGAAAATACAAACGGTTCTGCACTCTTTCTTATGTATGCTATTTCATGCTGCCGGTCTTCTCGTAACGGCTGTGCCAGGAAAGCGCTTCGTCGAGGAGATGCGGCGTTTGACACGGAGCTTCGGCGCAGGCTCTTTGGAAGTAATCGCGGAGCGCGTCCTTATAATCCGGATGCGCGCAGTTCTCGATGATCGCTTCCGCGCGTTCTTTCGGCGTCAGGCCGCGCAGATCCGCGTAGCCCTGTTCGGTGACGATGACCATGACTTCATGCTCGGTATGATCCACATGCGGACACATCGGCACGATGGACGAGATCGCGCCGTCCTTGGCGATCGAGGAGGTCGTAAAGATGACCAGTGACGCGGAACGGGAGAAATCTCCGGAGCCGCCGATGCCGTTCATGATCTTCTTGCCCTGTACGTGTGTGGAATTGACGTTGCCGTAGATATCCACTTCCAGCGCCGTGTTCATGGCGATCAGGCCCAGACGGTGGGAAACCTCGATGGAGTTGGAGATCTCCTGCGGACGGAAGATGATATGGTCCTTATAAAAATCGATATCGTTGAAAAACGCGACCTGTGCTTCCGGCGACGGTGCCAGCGCGGTGCAGGAGGCAACCTCCGCTTTGCCGCATTTGACCAGATCCAGCATGGAGTCCTGAATGACTTCGGTATAGCAGGTCAGTCCCTCAAATTCGGAATCGCGCAGACCGTAGAGTACGGCGTTGGCGACCGAACCGACGCCCGACTGGATCGGCAGCAGAGATTTTCCTAAGCGGCCCTCGGCGACCTCATGCTCAAAGAACTTGATGATGTTCTGTCCGATCTTTTTGGAATCTTCCGAGATCGCGGCCAGCGGTCTGGTCAGATCGCTGCGGTCGGAGATGACGATGGCCTTGATCTTATCCCAGCCGCACGGGATGTACGGGGTGCCGATACGGTCTCCCGGATGTGTCAGAGGGATCGGCTTCCGATAAGGCGGTTTTTCACACTGATAAACATCTGCCATACCTTCCAGCGCCAGCGGTTTGGCCATCGCGATCTCTACGATGACAGCGTCAGCTTCCGACACATAGGTCGGAGTGTTGCCGACGGAAGTGGTCGGGATCAGATCGCCGTCTTCGGTGATCGCCAGCGCTTCGACCAGCGCGATATCCGGTTTTTTGACATGACCGGCCGCGACGAATTCCGGGCTGCGGCCGAGGTGCATATCGATGTATCCGACCTGATCCGCGTTGATCGCCTTACGCAGCGCCGCGTTGGTCTGGTAAGGAATACGCTTGCCGATCGCGCCGGCTTCTGTCAGTTCCGTATCGACTTCCGGACCGACGGAAGCGCCGGAGTAAAGGTCGATCTTCACTTTGCGGCCCGCTTTGACCTGCTCGGCGAGTGCGTGCGGGACTGCTTTCGGGTAACCGGCGTTGGTAAAGCCGCTGATGCCGACCGCCATACCGTCCAGGATCATTTCAGCAGCCGCCTCCGCGCTCACGATCAGCGGTTCTGCGCATGCATTGCGTAATCTTTCTTTTAAGTTTGCTTCCAGTGCCATAAGTGTATCTCCTCCTGCCTCTGCCATGCCGGCAGCGGCCGACATGCGGTTTTGAGCTTTTTTATCGTATGAAATCAGTATACCGTTCCCGCAAAAAGGAATCAAGTGATGTCATTGCATTCTTTTTGCATTTCTATTATAATATTGGTAAAGTATCCTAAAGACCTATGAAAAGAATCAGAAACAAGAGGACAGAACAGGCATGAGAAAAACAAAAATCGTATGTACCTTGGGACCTGCGTCCACCAAGGAAAACGTGCTCCGGGAAATGCTCCTTGCGGGCATGAATGTCGCCAGAGTCAATTTTTCGCACGGCGATCATGAAAGTCACGGCAAGACGATCGACTTGTTCCGCAGCGTGCGGGACGCGCTCGGACTGCCGGCGGCCGTGATGCTGGATACCAAGGGCCCGGAGATCCGCACGGGAAATTTTGCGGACGGCAAAGCGCAGCTTGCGGCAGGCGGAACGTTTACGCTGACGACGCGAGCGATCGAAGGAGATGCTGCGGGATGCTCCATTACCTATCCGAACCTGCCGCAGGAGCTCAAAGCAGGGGACATCGTGCTGATCGACGACGGCAAGCTGCGTCTGGAAGTTACGGAGACGACCGAGACTGATATTGTCTGCCGGGTGATCAACGGCGGTCAGATCAGCAACCATAAGGGCATCAATGTGCCGAGCGTCGCGCTGCAGATGGAATACCTCAGCGAGCAGGACAAGAGCGATCTGTTATTCGGCATTGAAAAGGATGTGGACTTTGTAGCGGCTTCGTTTGTGCGCAAGGGCGAGGATGTGCGCGGCCTGCGCGCGTTTCTGGAAGAACACGGCGGCAGCGCGATCAAGATCATTTCCAAGATCGAGAATCTGGAGGGGATCGAGAACTTTGAAGAGATCCTGGAACTGTCGGACGGCATCATGGTCGCCCGCGGCGATATGGGAGTCGAAGTGGAATATGAAAAGCTGCCGGGCATTCAGAAGCGATTTATCAAACGCTGTCAGCAGAGCGGCAAGATCGTCATCACGGCGACCCAGATGCTGGAATCGATGATCCAGAACCCGCTGCCGACCAGGGCTGAGATCACGGATGTGGCAAACGCGGTCTTTGACGGCTCTTCAGCCGTCATGCTCTCCGGCGAAAGCGCGGTAGGCGCTTATCCGGTCGAGGCGGTAGCCGCGATGGCCAAGATCGCCTGCCAGGCGGAGAAGGATGACCCGCGGTTCCTGCCGGGCGCGCCGGTATGGCACGAGATGGACGCGTCGGATACCACCAACGCGGTCGGACACGCGGCCTGCACGCTGGCAAAGGACATTCAAGCAAAGGCACTGATCGCCATTACCAAATCCGGCTATACGGCATCCCGCATGAGCAAATTCCGTCCGGTCACACCGATCATCGCCGCGACTCCGCACGAAAAGGCCTATCATCAGATGGCGCTGATCTGGGGCGTGGAGCCGCTGATGGTCGAGAACCTGCAGAACGTGGACGTTCTGGTCTATCGCTGTCTGGAAGAAGCCAAAAAAGAAGGTCAGCTGCAGAAGGGCGACAAGGTGGTCATCAGCGCGGGCGTACCGCTGGATATTGCCGGCAATACCAACATGATCCGCGTCGAGACCGCATAAGGACAAGAACCTTTGCGGCGGAGACGAGAAAACCAATGTAAAAGCTATGATAAAAGGGCGCCTCGAAAGAGACGCCCTCTGTTTGTAAAAATCATATAATTGCGGTGATCCCGGTATCCGATCCGCTTCTACTGCGCGATCGCTTCACAGACTTCCTCTGCCGCGTCGGCGGTATCTTCGGCGCAGAGTCTGTCATATTCCGCAAAAATAGCGTCCCGGATCTTTGCGCGGGTTTCGGATTTTAAAGGGTGTGCGACGTCACGAAAATCCCCTTCACCCACTTTGCGGCTCGGCATAGCGATAAAGAGTCCATTCTGTCCGTCAATGATCTTGATGTCATGAACAACAAATTCATCGTCAAAGGTAACGGATGCCACTGCTTTCATTTTGCCTTCTTCTCCCATTCTTCGAATCCTAACATCAGTAATATTCATTCTTGTATCCACCTTTCCGGTGCGTTTTCAGCACCATCAAAATTATAATACAGTGTTAATTTTTTCGCAACGTTTTTTGTTAGTATATGGAAAATATGCGAAAATATTTTTTTCGTTTTGTGAAAAAGGACAAGATTAAACCGCGAAATTTGTCGAAAAAAATAAATTAAAAAAACATCTACAAGATCGCAGGATTCGGATAGATGGAAATCTTGCGTTCTTCCGAACTGACATCCCCCAGATAGACCAGACAGGTGTAGTCGCGGACCTTTTTCTTTTCGGGCGCGAGACTGGCGATCGCGACTCCCACGCCGACTACGCTGCCGCTGAATTCGCCGATCATTTCGGAGATGCCGCCGATACTGCCGCCGCCGCGCATGAAGTCGTCGATGATCAGCACTTTGGCGCCCGGCGCGATCGCGCGCTTGGACATGGACATCTTCTGCAATCGGTCGTAAGAACCGCTGAAATAGTTGATGCTGACCGTGGAGCCTTCGGAGATCTTGGCTTCCCGGCGGATGACGACCAGCGGGATCCCCAGCATATGCGCGACCGTAAAGGCCAGCGGGATCCCTTTGGTTTCGACCGTTGCCACGCAGTCGGCGCCGCAGTCGCGGAATTTCTTCGCGAAGACACGCGCGGTGCGCTGCACCAGATCCGAATCATAAAAGATATCTGAGGTATAGAGAAAGTTGCCGCCCAGAAGACGGGACGGATCCCCGAGTTTCTGGGAAAAATCCGCCTGCAGCTTTTCAATCTCTTCGGCGGTAATGTCCGGCACGAAACGTACGCCGCCTTTGGAACCGGCTGTTGTTTCCAGATATCCGCAGCCGGTCAGCTCGATCGCGTGACTGGCGGACTGGATATCCTCGCTGATGCTGGATTTGGCCGCGCCGAACAGGTCGCAGAAGTACTGAAGGCTGTATGTTTTGCTCGGCATTTCCGTTAGGATCTTGATCAGCGCGCCGACTCTTTCCGTACGTTTCATATGATTTTCCCTCCATTGTTCATCTTGTTATGAAAATATCATATTTCTTTTTTGATTTTTTGTCAATTAGTGCTCACAAAATATTTTATTTGTGGTATACTACCTGTAGCATCTCCGAAAAGGGGAAATCCGGAGGGAATCATAACAATGATCGATTTAAGTAAATATAAGAAGATACACTGCATCGGCATCGGAGGCATCGGCCTCTCCGCAATTGCAGAAATTTTGCTGTCCAGAGGTTATGAGGTCAGCGGCTCGGACATGAAAGAATCCAGCGAGACCGCGCGCCTGGCAAGCAAGGGAGCGAGGGTCTTTATCGGCCATCGGGCCGAGAACGCGGATCAGGCGGATCTGCTTGTCTATTCTTCGGCAGTCGGCCGTGACAACCCGGAAATGAAGCGTGCGGAGGAACGCGGGATCCCCGTTCTTTCCCGGGCGCAGATGCTGGGCCTTTTGATGAAAGAATACGAGAACAGCGTTGCCGTATCCGGTACGCACGGCAAGACCACCACTACCTCGATGGTCTCGCTGATCCTCGACCGTGCCGAAATGGAACCGACGATCCTGGTCGGCGGCAATCTGGCAGAGATCGGCGGCAATGTCAAGGTCGGACACAGCCGGTACTTTATCACGGAAGCCTGCGAGTACATGGACAGCTTCCTGAGTCTGAAACCGAAGATCGAGATCATTCTCAACATCGACTCGGATCACCTGGACTATTTCAAGGACATCGATCACATCGTCAGCTCCTTTGACAAGTTCGCGCATCTGGTCCCGGCAAACGGTACGATCATCGCTTACGACGCCAATCCGTTCGTCAATCAGGTCATCCGCAATCTGGACAATGTCGTGACATTCGGTTTCAATGAAAACTGTGATTATTACGCTTCTGATATCAAGTTCAACGAAAACGGCATGCCGTCTTTCGACGTGCATCATGCGGGACAGCTTTTGAACCGCGTACAGCTGGCGATCCCGGGCGAGCATAACATCCTCAACGCGCTGGCGGCGTATACCTGCGCCTGCGTTCTGGGCGTCGATCCGCAGCTGACCAAGGACACGCTGGAGAGCTATCACGGCACACAGCGCCGTTTCGATCTTGTCGGCACGACGGCAAAGGGCGTCAAGATCGTCGACGATTACGCGCATCATCCGACAGAGATCAAAGCGACCTTGAGCGCGTCCGAAAATGTGCCGCACAACAGTCTGTGGTGCATTTTCCAGCCGCATACCTATACCAGGACATTGGCGCTGTTCGACGAATTCGCGGACGCGTTCGAAAAAGCGGATCGGCTGATCTTGGCGGAGATCTACGCGGCCAGAGAAAAGAATATCTACAAGATCTCTTCCGCGCAGCTGGCCGAAAAGATCCGCGAGACCCATCCGAACAAAGAAGTCCTTTTTATGGAAGATTTCGGCGCGATCGCGGATTACGTGGATGAAAACGCGCAGCGCGGCGACATGGTGATCACCATGGGCGCGGGCGATATCTATAAAGTCGGCGAAATGCTTTTGGAAAAATAGGAGCAGGGCAGGGAGCGAAAGATGGAAAAACAAGATCAGTTTTCACAGGAAGCCTGGTTCCGGGAATATCAGGCGCAGACAGAGAAACGCCTGCAGATCAATCTGGCACATATGCAGCGCGGCGTACGCTTTGTCGACCTACAGACCGCATATATTGCGGAAACGGTCGAAATCGGCGCGGGTACCGTCATCGGTCCTTGCGTCACGTTGGAGGGCAGTACCGTGATCGGACGGAACTGTGTCATCCGCCAGAATACCCGCATCAAAGATTCGCAGATCGCAGACGAGGTCGAGATCGAAAGCTCGGTCATCCTCGAAAGCAGCGTCGACAGCGGTACGACGGTAGGACCGTTCGCTTATCTGCGCCCGCACACCAAAGTCGGCGCGGGCTGCAAGGTCGGCGATTTCGTAGAAATGAAAAATTCCAGCTTCGGCGACGGTTCCAAGGCCGCGCATCTGACCTATGTCGGGGACGCGGATGTCGGAAGCGGCGTCAATCTGGGCTGCGGCGTGGTTTTCGTCAACTATGACGGGACTCACAAATATCGCACGCAGGTCGGCGACGATGTTTTCATCGGCTGCAACAGCAATCTGGTCTCGCCGGTCAGCGTCGGAGACGGCGCCTATATCGCGGCGGGCAGCACCGTGACCGAAGATGTGGAAGCGGACGCGCTCTATATCGCCAGAAGCCGCGGCGTGCAGAAGCCGGGTTGGGTCTCGGCAAGCGGGATCTGGCCGAAAAAGAAGAAGTAATTGATTGAAACTATCCATAAATCAACAGCACAACACAAACAACAAAAGAAAGACGAGGTAAGAAAAAGTGAGAAGCGGAGTATTTGCGGACTACAAAATCTTCACCGGCAATTCCCATCCGGAATTGGCCGCAGAAATTGCAGGGATCATGGGCAAGCCGTTGGGCAGAGCGACTGTGACCAAGTTCAGCGACGGGGAAATTTCCGTCAACATCTGGGAAACGGTCAGAGGATTGGACGTCTACATCATCCAATCCACCTGCAATCCGGTAAATGACAACCTGATGGAACTCCTGATCATGATCGATGCGATGAAGCGTGCATCCGCAGGCAGGATCAACGCGATCATCCCTTATTACGGCTATGCGCGGCAGGACAGAAAGGCAAAGGCAAGAGATCCGATCACAGCTAAACTGGTCGCGGACCTGATCATGGCAGCCGGCGCGGATCGTGTCCTGACGATGGATCTTCACGCAAACCAGATCCAGGGCTATTTTGATATTCCGGTGGATCACTTGCTCGGCATGCCGATCCTGGCAAAATATTTCAAAGAAAAGAACATGGACGATCTGGTCATCGTATCTCCGGACCACGGCAGCGTGACCCGCGCCAGAAATATGGCTGAGATGCTCAACTGCCCGATCGCCATCATCGATAAGAGAAGACCGGAACCGAACAAATCCGAGATCATGAACATCATCGGCAACATCGAGGGCAAGAACTGCATCATCATCGACGATATGATCGATACCGCGGGCACGATCTGCAATGCAGCCAACGCGATCAAGGAACTCGGCGCGAAGGCTGTTTACGCGGCGGCGACCCATCCGGTCCTGTCCGGCCCGGCCGTCGAAAGACTGGAAGCATCCGCGATCGAAGAACTGGTACTGCTGAACACCGTTCCGCTGCCGGAAGAAAAGAGGATCGAAAAAATGAGATTCCTGTCGGTTGCGCCGCTGTTCGCGGAAGCCATGACCAGAGTCTTCACCAACGGCTCCATCAGCGTACTGTTCGACTGATCGGAAACGCGGCGATCCGGATCTTCGGTATAAGAAGACCTACATAACAAAGCAAACAAACGAAAGGAATCCTATCTTTTATGTACATCATTGCAGGTCTGGGCAATCCCGGAAAAAAATACGAGAACACGCGTCATAACATGGGCTTTCTTGCGGTGGACCTGCTGGCTGAACAATATGGGATCCGCATCGATAAGATCAAATTCAAGGCACTGGTCGGCGAGGGGCGGATCGCCGGCCAGAAAGTCCTTTTGGTCAAGCCGCAGACCTTCATGAACCTGAGCGGACAGTCTATCGCAGAGATCATGAACTTCTACAAGGAAGATATCGAAAATCTGATCGTGATCTATGACGATATCGACATTCCGACCGGCAGCATCCGCATCCGCAAAAAAGGCAGCGCCGGCACGCATAACGGCATGCGCAATATCGTCTACCTGCTGGGAGACGACGGTTTTCCGCGCATCCGCGTCGGCATCGGCGCGACGGACGGCAAAACGCGGGACTTGATCAATTACGTTATCGGCGGCGTGTCCAAGGCGGATGTCAAACCGCTGGAAGAAGCCTTGACCAAGGCGGCCGCGGGAGCCGCCTGCATTGTCGAAAAAGGCATAGACAAGGCCATGAACGAATATAATACCAAAAAGCCAAAGCGTGAGAAAGATCCCGCGCAGAACGCGCGGCAAGAGGCTGATCCGCAGAAAGAAGAGGCGACGAAGCATGATTAACGTTACGGGAGTTTCCGAGAGCCGCGTAGCACCGGCAGCCGCGTATTATGCCAAAGAAAAAGATCAAAGCATCATCATCGTTTCCACAGATGTGAGAGCAAAGAGACTTGCTTCAGATCTTTCTTTTTTTGTGCAGGATAAAGAGATCATCACCCTGCCGGGGGAGGAACAGTTCCTGCTGCGCTACGCAGCAAAAAATCAGGATCATATGATCACCCGTCTGCGGGCGCTCAAGGCGCTGCGCAGCAGACAACCGGTCGTCGTGATCGCGCCGGTTTCGGCGGCAGTCAAAAAGATCGCGCCGCACAGCTATTTTGAAAAATCCTCATTTCGTGTGCAGCTTGGTGAGGAGATCGACCTTGAAGATGTCAAGCGCAGATTGGTGGAGCTGGGCTACGAACGCATGGAGATCGTGGACGCGCGCGGACAGTTCAGCGTGCGCGGCGGCATTCTCGATATCTACACGCCGGACGGCAGTGATCCGTACCGCATCGAGCTGTTCGGCTCGGAAGTAGACTCCATCCGTACTTTTGACATCGACAGCCAGCGTTCTTTGGAGAATCTGCAGTCTGTCGAGATCTACCCGGCAGAGCAGATGCTCAGCGAGCGGGAGATTTTCCGAAGCGCGGAGGCGAAGATCCGCAAGGCTTACAGCAAGGCCTCACAGAAAGCGGCGGCCGGCAGCGAGGAACTCTCCGAGAAGATCCGGGCGACCGGCGAGGAACTGTGCGAATATGTCGCCAACGTCGCCAATCAGCAGCTGCTGGAAAACTATATCCACTATTTTTACGATCACACGGAATATCTGTGGGACTATCTGGACGGCGGCTGTGTTATGATCGACGATCCGGACCGCATCGAAGAAACTCTGGAGCTTCGGACCGCGGAACTGCGGGAGGACTTCAAGGTCATGCTCGAACGCGGACAGGTCATCGCCGAAGACGCGGCGGTGATCTCGGATAAGAATGATTTCCGCAAAGTCTATGACAAGCCGGATACGGTCGTGTTCACGCCTTTTCCGAAGCGGATCGCGGGCGCGGAAACCTTCGATCAGGTGTACAATCTGCAGAGCCGGCAGGTGCTGACGTTCCATGGCAAGATGAATGTGCTGGAAAGCGAGCTCAAAGCCTATGTCAAAAAGGGCTACCGGGTCACGATCGTCTGCGCTTCGGAGGAACGGCTCGAAAATCTGCGCGAGTTCGCGGACCGTATCGGGCTTTTGGAAAAGATCCGATTCGCGCAGGGCAGTCTGACGGCGGGCATCGACCTGCCGACGGAAAAGATCTGCTACATCAGCGAAGCGGACATCTTCGAGACGCATAAAAAAGCCCGCAAGAAAAAATACAAGGACAAAGGCCAGAAGATCCAGTCCTTCGCGGACATGCGCGAGGGCGATTTTGTCGTGCATGAGAACCACGGCATCGGTAAGTTCGTCGGTATCGAGCAGCTTTCGGTGCAGGGCGAAAAGAAGGACTATATCAAGATCAAATACGCAGGCAACGATATGCTGTATGTTCCGGTGGAACAGATGGATATCGTGCAGAAATATATCGGTTCGGACGGCGGCGCGCCGCGCATCAACAAGCTGTCCGGCGGAGAATGGAAGGCGACCAAGGCCAAAGCCAAGGCGGCGATCGCGGTCATGGCCAAGGATCTGATCGACCTGTACGCGGCGCGGAGCATGAAACCGGGGCACAGCTTCGGCAAGGACACCGTTTGGCAGCGGGAATTTGAAGAGGCGTTTCCATACGAGGAGACCGGCGACCAGCTGCGGGCCATCGAGGAGATCAAGCAGGATATGGAAAAGCCGTTTTCCATGGATCGGCTGCTCTGCGGGGATGTCGGCTTCGGCAAGACGGAGGTCGCCGCGCGGGCGCTGTTCAAGTGCGTGTCGGACGGTCTGCAGGCCGCCGTTCTGGTACCGACGACGATCCTCGCCAACCAGCATTACTATACCTTAAAAGAACGGTTTGAACACTTCCCGTTCAAGGTGGAAGTGCTCTCGCGTTTCCGCACGCCGGCGCAGCAGGATCAGATCATTACGGAACTTGCGAAAGGCAAGATCGATCTGATCATCGGGACACACCGCCTGCTCTCCAAAGACGTTAAATTTAAGGATCTGGGGCTGCTGGTCATCGACGAGGAACAACGTTTCGGCGTGGAGGACAAAGAGACCATCAAGAAGATCAAAAACAATGTTGACGTACTGACGCTTTCGGCAACGCCGATCCCCAGAACGCTCAATATGTCGCTGACCGGCATCAAGGATATGAGCCTGATCGAAGAAGCGCCGGAGGAACGCTATCCGGTGCAGACCTACGTGCTGGAACAGGACGACCGTCTGCTCAAGGACGTCATTGAACGCGAACTCGGCCGCGGCGGGCAGGTGTTCGTCGTGTTTAACCGCGTCAAGGGCATTCAGCAGATCGCGGCGAAGATCGAGGAACTGGTACCGGATGCGGTCGTCGGCGTCGGCCACGGGCAGATGAACGAGCATGCGCTGGAAAATGTGATGCTCGACTTTATCGAGGGACGCAGCAATGTGCTGGTCGCCACGACGATCATCGAGTCCGGGCTGGATATTCCGAACGCCAATACGATGGTCGTTCTGGACGCCGATCGCTACGGACTGTCACAGCTCTATCAGCTGCGCGGCAGAGTCGGCCGCTCGAACCGTCTGGCTTATGCTTATCTGATGTATCAAAAGGATAAGGTGCTGACAGAGGTTGCGGAAAAACGGCTCAAGGCGATTCGTGAGTTCACGGAATTCGGCGCCGGATTCAAGGTCGCCATGCGCGATCTGGAGATCCGCGGCGCGGGCAATCTCCTCGGGACGGCGCAGTCCGGGCATATGATGAATGTCGGCTATGAGCTGTACTGCAAGATGGTGGACGACGCGGTGCGCGCGCTGCAGGGCGAGATCGTCAACGAGCGTAAAGAAGAAACTTCGGTGGAGATCCCGCTTTCCGCCTACATTCCGGAAACCTATATCGAAAACGAGAGCCTCAAGCTCTCCATGTATAAAAAGATCGCTTCTGTGCGGACTTATGACGATGAGGATGAGATCCTCGATGAACTCCTCGACCGTTTCGGCGACGTGCCGCAGGCAACGGTCAATCTGGTGCAGATCGCGCACGCCAGATATCTGGCGGAAATGCTGTCGGTCCTCCGGATCTATCAGGAAAAAGCAGAGACCGCGCCGGGCGGCCGCGCGAGAGGCATACCGGGAAGACCTGCCGCGCCGGAGACCATGCGCATGGTCTTTCAGTTTGCGCAAGTCAATCCGCTCAGCGGTTACGCGCTGTTCAATCTGACGGAGCATTTCGGACAAAAAGTATTCGTGCACGGCGGCGTGGAGCCTTTCATCCGCCTGTCGACGGACCGCAAAAACCTGATGAAAGACATTCTCGGTTTACTGGAACTTTTGAACGAAAGCAAAAGATCCGGGAGCGGCAGGCAGTAAGTGCTGCAGGCTCTCGGATCCGGGAAAACCTCAGTTTTCCATTTGTTTGGCTAAAAAAGACGCGCCGATCTCGGCGATCTTCAGTTCAGTGTCCCCCAAGACGTTGTGCTCTTTCGGCAAGATGGTAATGGAACCGATCGGGTCGCCCTGGGAAATAATGGGGACCACGATCTTTGCGTCATTTAAGTAGCGGTTTTTGCTCTGGATGATGCGGTCCAGTTCACTGTCCACTTTTTTGTCCATAAACTCTTTTTTGCCGGAACCGCACGCGGCGATCACCTGATCGGTATCCGAAACGATGATGGTCGCGCCCAGGACTCTGGAAACGCTTTCGGCATATTCATCGGCAAACTGGCTCAGTTCATTGATGGGAGAGTATTTTTTGAGAATGACTTCACCGGTATTTCCGGTATAGATCTCCAGCGGATCGCCTTCCCGGATCCGCAGCACACGGCGGATCTCTTTCGGGACCACGACCCTGCCCAGATCGTCAATTCTTCTTACGATACCTGTTGCTTTCATTCGTGTTTTTCCTCCGTTTTGGTTGGTAAAAATAGTATCTGTAACCGGCAGGAAAATATACCGAAGAACCGCAATTATTTTGCGGGAAAATCAAGGAAATTTTAAGTTTATGTAGATTTCATGGAATTTTGGCCCGAAAACTTGGAAAATCGATGAAAGCGTGATACAATCATTGCGAAATATCTTCCAATGTGAAAAAGGAGAGAACGAGATGCTTTTTAAGGACATTACCATATTAGATGAAAACCTCGAAGTACGCGAGCATATGTTTGTCGGCACGAAAGGGGCGCGCATCGCCTATATCGGCACGCAGGAGCCGCAGGAAGACTACGGCCGCGTCTATGACGGCAGAGGGAAACTGCTGATGAGCGCTTTTTACAACTGTCACGGACATTCACCGATGGCCCTGATGCGCGGCTACGGCGAAAACATGGCGCTGCAGGACTGGCTGACGAAGCGGATCTTTCCATTTGAAGACAAGCTGGACAGCCGTGCGGTTTACTGGGCGACCCTGCTGACGATGGCTGAATCCGTGCGTTTCGGGATCGTTTCGACCAGCGATATGTACTACTTTATCGACGACATGGTGGCTGCGGTGCGTGATGCCGGCGCGAAAGCGAATATTTCCCGGGCGATCGTCAGCGGAAGCGAAAGCGACGTCTGGAAACTGCCGTCCATGCAGGAAATGAAACGGACTTTTGAAGCATATCATAATATCGAAGATGAAAGAATAAAAATAGATGTCAGCATCCACGCCGAATACACTTCGGATGTACCGGAGGTGGAGGCGGTCAGCGCCTACGGCAAAGAGGCCGGAACGCGGATGCACGTGCATGTATCCGAGACGCGGTCCGAGCACGAGAACTGCAAGCAAAAACGCGGCATGACGCCGGTGCGCTATCTGGCGGAGCACGGCGCGTTTGACATGCCGGCGACCGCGGCGCACTGCGTCTGGATCGAGGGAGAGGACTTTGACATCCTCAAAGAAAAGGGTGTAACAGTCGCGTCCAATCCGGTCAGCAACCTCAAGCTGGCGAGCGGCGTCTGCAATGTGCCGGAACTTCTGCGGCGCGGGATCCGCGTGGCGCTGGGAACGGACAGCGTCGCCAGCAACAACAGTCTTAATTTCTTTGAAGAGATGAAAGTGTTCGCGCTGGCGTCTAAAATGTACTACAACGATCCGACTGCGGTAACGCCGGAGCAGACCCTTTTGGCAGCGACCCGAAACGGCGCGCTGGCGCAGGGCAGAGAAGACTGCGGACTGGTGAAAGAGGGATTCCGCGCGGATCTGATCGCAGTGGACATCCGTCAGCCGAATATGTGTCCGGTGCACAATATGCTCAATAATCTGGTCTATTCCGCGTCCGGCACCGACATCTGCCTGACCATGGCAGATGGCAGAGTGCTGTATGAAGACGGCGCTTACCCGACGCTGGATATCGAAAAGACCATGTTCGAAGCCGATGCGGCCATGAAGAAGATCTTAGCGGCGCTGGAAGCGGCAAACTGACAGAATGGAGATTGAAAACATCTATGTCACAAAATAAATTTCTCAAGGGAGCAGCGATCCTGGGCATTGCCGGCATCATCGTAAAGGTGATGGGCGTGTTTTTCCGGATCCCGCTGACAAACTGGGTCGGTTCGGAGGGGATCTCCTATTACAGTTCCGTCTACCCGATCTATACATTCTTTTTGATCTTGTCGACCGCGGGCATTCCGGTCGCGGTATCGCGCATGGTCTCGGAGCGGATCGCCGTCAGCAATTACGGCGGTGCGCATAAGGTCTTTCATACGGCGCTCTGGTTCCTCAGCGTGCTGGGTTTCGCGACCTTTGCCATCGTTTACTTCGGCGCGGATTTTATCGAAATGCACATTCTCAAAAATGAGGGGACCGATCTGGCGCTGCAGGCTATCGCGCCGGCGCTGTTCATCGTGCCGGTGATGGCGGCGTATCGAGGGTATTTTCAGGGCAGACAGAACATGAACCCGACGGCGATCTCCCAGCTTGCGGAGCAGCTGGTCCGTGTCGTGGTCGGTCTGGCAATGGCTTATTATCTGATCCCGAGCGGGTATGAAGCGGTCAGCGCCGGCGCGACGTTCGGCTGCACGGCGGGCGCGGCAGCCGGTCTGGCAGTCGTGATCGGGATCTATCTGCTCAATCTGCCGGCCATTCAGACCCGGATCCGCAGGAACCGTTCCAAAGAAGAACTTGAGAGCACGAAGGCTATCATTAAACGTATTTTGATCATTGCGATCCCGATCACCATCGGCGCGTCGATCATGCCGCTGATGTCGGCTATCGACAGCGCGGTCGTGATGCGCAGACTGCAGGCGACCGGCTGGTCCGTGGAAGAATCCAGACATCTGTGGGGACTTTTGGGCGGCTACTGCAATTCGCTGGTAGGCATGCCGCAGGTCTTCACGCAGGCGATCGTCATGAGTCTGGTGCCGGCCATCGCGGCGGGGTTTCGCGTGCGCAATGATAAAGAAGTTTCCGACAACAGCCGTTTCGGTATGCGCGCCGGGATGATCGTCGGCTTCCCTTGTGCCGTCGGTATGCTGGTCCTGGCGGAACCGATCCTGCAGCTTTTGTATACCAACAAGGATGAATGCAGCGAAGCCGCGCCGATTCTGATGATCATGTGTGTCGGCATTATCTTCATGTCATCGCTGCAGACCCTGACCGGTATCCTGCAGGGTGTCGACAAACAGATGCTGCCGGTCAAAAACCTTGCAGTCGGCGCGCTGGCAAAACTGGTCCTGACCTATGTGCTGGTGGGGATCCGTCCGATCAATGTCTGCGGCGGGCCGATCGGCACGATCGCGGCTTATGTGATCGCGACGGTGTTCAACCACAGAGATCTCAAAAAACGGATGGGCATCGAGATCGACCTGACCGATACCTATCTGAAGCCGGGACTGTCGTCTCTGCTGATGGGCGCGGCGGCGTTCGCGTCGTACAAACTGCTCTTCCTGGTGCTCAAGAGCAATACGGTCGCGCTGCTCTTTGCGATCCTAGTCGGGGTCGTGTCTTACGGCGCGCTGGTGCTCCTGACCAAGACGATCACCAAGGATGAGATCAAAAGGCTCCCAAAGGGCGAGAAAGTAGTCAAGATCTTAGATCGTTTTGTAAAATAGGCGGAAGAACCGGAAACGGGAATCAGGAAGATGCGGAGGGATACACGTATGAAAGAACAATACCGCGGTCTTGCGGAGACCGCAAAGGATAAAAAAGAGGCGATCGAGCGGCTGGCAGAGATCATCGGCATTCTCCGCAAAGAATGTCCGTGGGATAAGGTGCAGACGCATGAGAGCCTGCGTCCGGGCATGCTGGAAGAAGCTTACGAAGTGGTGGACGCCATTAATAACCATGATCTGGAAAATCTGCGGGAAGAACTCGGCGACGTGCTGCTGCAGGTCGTGTTCCACGCGCATATAGAGGAAGAAAATCAAAATTTCGATCTGACGGATGTGATCAATGAAGAATGCGAAAAAATGATCCGCCGCCATCCTCATGTTTTTTTGGAAGAAAGCGAAAATAATCACGCAAAATCTATTGACAAAGTGCTTGAAAAATGGGAAAATATCAAGGTACAAGAGAAGGGCACAAGCGACGTGACCTCTCGTATGGAAAAAGTGCCGAAGGCTTTGCCGGCTCTGGTGAGAGCAGCAAAGATCCAGAAGAAGGCAGCAGAGTCCGGTTTTGATTGGGATGATATTTCCGGTGCATTTGAAAAGGTACAGGAGGAATATCGAGAGGTGTCGGAGTGCTATGCGGAAAACCCGTCCGGCCTTGACGCGTTAAAAGAAGAAGTAGGAGATCTGCTGTTTTCGGTTGTGAATATTGCTAGATTTTTGGGCATTGACCCTGAGGACGCTTTGGACTATACTAATAATAAGTTCATCAGACGCTTTTCATACGTCGAGAAAGCTGCCTTGGCTTGCGGCAGGGAGCTGGAAGAGATGAGTCTGTCAGAGATGGACGAGTTATGGAATGAAGCCAAAAAACTGGAACATTCCGTCTAGGCATGATTTCTAGATTACTATTATGAAGGAGGAACTTAAATGAACAAGGCTGAATTAGTAGCTGCGATCGCAGAGAAGACTAATTTTACAAAGAAGGATGCAGAAGCTGCTCTGAACGCAGTAGTCGGAAGCATCGAAGAAGCATTAGTAAAAGGTGAAAAAGTACAGTTGATCGGATTCGGTACTTTCGAAACAAGAGAAAGAAAAGCTAGACAGGGCAGAAATCCTCGTCAGCCGGAAGAAGTTATCGAAATCGAAGCATCCAAGGCGCCTGTATTCAAGGCAGGTAAAGCATTAAAGGACGCTGTAAACAAATAATCACCCGGACTTATATTTTCCCGCATGATACAGGCGGGAAGCTGATTTTACGATAATTAAGGTAAGCACTTACCTTTTTTATAACATTTCAAACCTAATAGCTCATTAGAGGGTTAGGGAAAGGCACTTATGAGAATCGACAAGTTTCTGAAAAATTCCAGACTGATCAAGCGGAGAACCGTAGCCAAAGATGCTTGTGATCAGGGGCGTGTTTCGGTCAACGGCAAACCCGCGAAAGCCGGCACCGAGGTCAAGGTGGGTGACATCATCCACATTGAATTCGGCAACAGCAGCGTATCAGCGAGGGTTTTGGAACTTACCGAATCCTGTAAGAAAGAAGCCGCAACCAAAATGTATGAAATAATTCAGTAAAAAAGACCAGAAATGGTCTTTTTTACTTATTTAGAAGATATTGCCCCAGTTCACTTCGTCGTTGGAGCATAGAAATGTCAGCTGCTCCACCATGGCGGAAAGCTCACCGGAAGCGTTGGACACGTCTTCTGCTTTTACATATTTGACGGATTTGGCCATGGAGTAGTCGATCTCGTTGATCGTGTGCGTGTCGAGAAAGAAGACCGCACGCTTTTTATATTGGTGCCAGTCTTCGCTGAGCTGCCGCACCTTTTCGAAAGCGTCCTCCCACTGCTCGCTTTCGACGGCCGGAATGATGTCGCCGCGGATCTGTCCGGTAAACGTGTCGATCCGGTCCTGCGAAGCGTGCGCGAAGAGCAGCCAGCCGCCGATCAGGATCCCGACGGCGCAGAGCGCAGCAATCAGATCTTTCATAGGATCACCTCCGCGGCGAACGGCGCGCTCTTTTCCGCGTGCAGATAGAGATGGATCTGCTTGTTTTCATCATAAAACGCCAGAAAGATCTTTTGATAGGTATCCAGATTTACATCGGCAAGTCTGCTGTCCAGTCTTTCTTTGCTGATGCCCAGCGTGCGCAGGTTCTTTTCGTAAAGCTTTCCGTCCGCGATCAGGATCATCGGAAGCGCGCTCTCGGTTACGGCAAGCTGCATGTCTTTCGGCGTCAGCGGCTGATTCTCCGCTTTGGGGATCACCGTCAGCTGGCCGTTGGACTCCATGATCGCGTATTGTACATCGGCAAGCGACGGACAGTTTGCCAACCGCAGCTGCTCCATCAGATCCGTGGTGGTGATGCGCAGGCGTTTCAGTTCCTGCTCGTTCAGTCTCCCTTTGTCGATCAGAATACTCGGCTTGTCCGTCACCAGACCTTTGAACCATTCACATTTGGTCGCCAGAAACGAGATCGCGATCTGCAGCAGCATCAGGGTAAAGATCGCCATTACGCCGTTGACTAAGGATGCGGATGTCGAATCGATCGGAATGGCGGCCAGTTCCGCGATCATGAACAGGACCACCATCTGGAACGGAGACATCTTGGACAGCTCCGATTTTCCCATGAGCCGGACCGCAAAAAGCACAGCTGCGTATAAAATAAAAGTACGAATCGCAACAATTAACAAATGCGTACCTCCTTACTTAAAAATTTTTCCTTCGTATATTGTTTACCGGTTCGAGATTTGCTATACTTTGATTTTAAGAGCAAAACAAAAGCACAAAGCATAGAAAGACCCCGCGGCGGGATGAGGAGAACCGACACATGAACCAGAACACTTTTTTACAACAGGCCAAGGCAGAAAAAAGGAGCTATCTGCTGTACTTCTTTATCTACTGCCCGCTGGGCGCCGTCAGTCCGCTGATCGGACAGTACCTCAGTTCAATCGGATTTTCCGGGACACAGGTCGGTATCGTGACTTCGACCGGTACGGCGGTAGCCGTGATCGCCGGTCTGATCTGGGGAAAAATTTATGCGAATACTTTGCAGAAACGCAGATTGATCGCGCTGCTTTTTGTGTGCGCGGCGACCTTTGCGATCCTGACGCTCCGCACGACGAAATTCCTGCTGTATGTGGTGCTCTACGGAGCGATGTACGCGTTTCAGGGGCCGGGGCACGGACTTTGCGATTCTTTTGTCATGGACAGCGGCAGGAATTTTCCGGTCGTCCGTTCGTTCGGCGCGCTGGGCTATTCGGCCGCGGTCTATCTTGCCGGCAGTTATGCGGAGGGACACGGCCTGGCGAGTATTTTCTACATCTATGCGATCACCTTTGTGATCGCGGCGCTGGTCATCCTGCGGGAAGCCGAACCGCCGCACTACCGGAAGAACGACGGCAGCGGAAAAACTTCTCTCGGTGAATTGCTGCACAACCGCAGATATCTGAAGCTTTTGACCTGTTCGTTCTTTGTATTCGGCTGTGCCGTGGGGAACAGCACCTATTTCGGTTATCTCTTTCGGGACGGAGGCGGCAGTCTGGCCGGGATCGGCCTGGCGTTTCTGCTGATGGCCGGCAGTGAGACCGTATTCATGCTTCTGGTACCGCTGCTCAACCGCTGGCTTCCGACCGAAAAGCTGACGCTGCTCGCAGTCGCTTTGTGCGCGGTGCGCTTCGCGTTTTATGCGTTCGGTCCGGATTACCGGGTATTGCTGGCGACGTTTTTCCTGCAGGGCATGTCCAACGGCATCATCTGGGTGGAATTCATCAAGTATTTCGGAAAGATCACGGAGCCGCGGCTGTCTGCGCTGGCCATTTCAACGTTCCATGCGGTCGGCAATAATTTCAGCACGATCCTTTGCAGCCTGATCGGCGGGATCCTGCTGGACGCGTTCGGTGCACAGGGCTGCTATTGGTTCTTTGCGCTGTGGAACGGGATCGCCTGCGTGCTGTATGTGCTGTTCGGCCTGCAAAAAACAGAAGGAGGCTTACCAAAAAGATGCGCTATTTAAAAACATTCCGCACGGTCTCACAGGCGGCGGAGGAAGGTTTCCTGCATGAGATCAAACGGACCTGCTACGATACATTCTATCCGTTTCAGATCTTCCCTCGAAAAGGGCTGCAGCAAGTCGAGTTCGACGATATCACGCTTTTTTACGGCGGAAACGGGTCCGGAAAGAGCACGCTGCTGAATGTCATTGCTGCCGAGATCGGCGCGGAACGCATGGCGGCGTTCAACAAATCGAACTTCTGGGATGATTATGTCCGCCGCTGCGAGACGGAATATTACAGTGCACAGACGGAAAACCGGTGCATCATCACGAGTGACGATGTCTTTGATTATATGTTGGATATCCGGAGCCTGAACGACGGGATCCATGAAAAACGGGAAGAACGGCTGGCGGAGTATACCGAATATAAGTACGCGCATTTTCAGTTCGGCGGCATGGAGGAGTACGAAACTCTAAAACGCTCAAATCTGGCAAAATCAAAATCGCAGTCCAAGTATATCCGTCACACCCTGATGGACAATGTGCGTGAGTTTTCGAACGGAGAAAGCGCGTATCGGTATTTTACCGCGCGTATCCGCGAAAACGGCGTTTACTTGCTGGATGAGCCGGAAAACAGTCTTTCGCCGGAACGACAGCTGGAGCTGACGTGTTTTCTTGAGGATTCCGCGCGATTTTTCGGCTGTCAGTTCATCATCGCGACGCACTCGCCGTTTCTTTTGGCGATGAAAGGAGCCAAGCTTTATGATCTGGATCAGGACCCGGTCTGCGAGCAGGAATGGTTCCGCCTGAAGAATGTACGCATCTATTATGACTTCTTTAAGGCCCGAGAAAACGAGTTTGTCGGAACAGAAAATAAAAGCGTAAATAAAAACGGAAAAACTGAAAAAAGCTATTGACAGGATGAAGAATGCGTGGTATTATAGACAAGCTGTCGGAAATGAAGCGACAAACTTCAAACCAAAACGAGGCAGATCGGCACGGAAGTGAGCGCGAAAAACTTCGAAAAAAAGTTTGAAAAACATCTTGACAGATTGCTTGAAAAATGGTAAGATAATCAAGCTGTCGGAGATAACCGAAAGCGATCACAACAGAATAGCAAATCTGAAAAATTAAAAAAGCATAAAAAAGTGCTTGACAAGATTGGAAAGATGTGCTAAGATGTTAAATGTTCGACACCATGTCGAACCTGAACCTTGAAAATTTCATAGTGTAGAAATTTAGTCAAATAAATTTTATGCGAAGCAAATTTTTCGATAGGCGCGAAGCTGAGGAAGAACGGAACGGAATGTACTTGCGTACATGAGTACCGCTTCGACCGAAAGCGACAAAGCATAGCGGAAAATTGGCAAGCATTTGAAACAATCAGCGAATTGGTAAGTGAAAACGAACGAATTAGCGGAGAGTTTCTCGACAATTTCTTAAAAAAAG
>CAKQQT010000027.1 GCA_934271235.1 uncultured Clostridia bacterium
CCAAGGCGCTCGGCAAGGAACTGAACCGAGCGCACAACCCGTGGATCGGCTGGCTGTGGATCGTGACGAGCGTACTGCTGATCCTGCCGCTGTTCGTATACGCCCTGGGCGCGCGAGACCTTTATGGTGAGCTGAAAGATCAGTATCGAAAAGACACAGAACGCATTCAGGCGCATTTTGAGCAGACATGCGCGGAAGACGGGAGTCTTTTGTTTCACCTGCGATGCGAGGAAACCATCGAATTTGAGGGATTTCGCATCAAATTCACCGATCTCTATGGGAAAAAGGGAGCAAAAGAAAACGGCGGAGATTGTCTGTATATCGTTTATAAGCGGGAGGGGAAAGACGGCAGGTATTTTATGAGCTATCTGACGGAAGAATCTTTCCGCAATGCGGAGGGCGAGCGGTACCTTCCGGAGAAGCAGTACTTGTTTCAGGCACTCAGTCCCGATGTGAGGATGTATGGACAAGGAGACGTTTTGCTGACGATCGACTACGATCACCCGCAGATCTATGTGGTGCTGGATCAGTTCGGTCAAAAGGGCGAGGCGGTGCTCGATTTTTCGGAAGGCGTCGAGCTGTTAAAGAAAGAGGGGTATTTCGATGAAATTAGGTAAAAAAATCCGGAATTGCAAGCTGCCGCCGCTGACGCGCAAGCAGAAGATCCTGCGTAATCTGATCCTGATCTTGCTGGCAGTCTGCATTCTGATCGCTCGGTCGGAGGATGGCTCCGCGAGGACAACCGATGCGGCGCTGGAGCGCGCGCTTCATGAAGATCTGGGTATCCTGCAGCCTTACGAGATCCTTGCCGATTATACGCTGCCGGAGGATATGAGCTATTACAGCCGCGAGGTATCGGTGCGGACAACGGCGCAAGGGGAAGGCAAGGTTGTGATGATCCGGATCCTAAAAAGCGATGACCGATACTTTGCGGGGAAACCTTGGATGGTCAGTGAAGCGAGGATGCGCAGCGACGCGCCGCTGGATCATCTTGCGTTTTGGGAAAAGCAGCCGGAAGCCGAACGCGGGATTTATCACCTGACCTGTCCGGAAAACTTTCCGCAGCTCGGTACGCATGCGGATGTGAAGTTTGAACCGGACTGCGGGAACGGCAGGGTGCGCGTGATGATCGACCGTTTGCGGACCGGATCGAAGCCGGATGACCATGAGGCGGTAGAAGCTTTGTACGGGATCGAACTCCCGGAAGGGGAAACAGCAGGTGATTACTTTGCGGATTTCGAGGCGGACCTTGTTTACACTGCAGACTTGTCTCGGGGAGCAAAGACCGAAGGACGCGTCACGTGGGAGTACATCCGGCCGGAGTTCAAACCCGGCGGCTATACCGAGGAGGGACTGGTGCTCTCCGACGCGGACGCCCTGCGGCTGGCGAAGATGCTGGATACTTACGTGACGGACGTCCTGCGGGACGGGGAGATCCCCTACAATAAGCAGATCAGCACGTCGGCAGTTCGAAACCTTTTTCTCAAGATGCTCTGACAGTGCCGGGCCGGGGCGATTTTCTCGAGAAATACGGACAAAGCCGGGCCGGGGCGATTTTCTCGAGCGCCGAAATTCTGCAAGATCCGCGCAAAAATGCGTTGCGCACCGAAACGCGAACCGATATAATAGAAGGTAATGACAGGCGGGTGCGGATGCATGCGCAAGACTTGAGAAATAAAGGAGGCAACATTTTGGATCAGTTTGAAAACAGAAAGCCGCAAAACGAGCAAGCCGCACAGAACACGGCAGAGCCGGGCGCAGGCGAGGCGCAGACGGACGCGCAGAGCGAGAAGCAGGCGCAGGACGGACCCAAAGTCCAGTATTATGCGGACGGACGGCTTGCAAGCGATCAGGAAGAACTGCGCGCAGGGCAGGCACAGGGGGCTTCGCAGACGCAGAAACCGAAGAAAGGCTGGGGCGCGCTGCCGGGCTGGGGCAAGGCGCTGATCATCATCGGCGCGATCATTTTATGTCTGGTGCTGCTGGCGACCAGCTGTACAAAGGCGATCGACAAGATGACGGATAAGCTGAACGGAACGTTGGTCAGCACGACCGACAACAGCGTCAGCACGGATTTCGGCTATGATTATATCGGGGTCATCCATGTCGAGGGCACGATCAGCGAAGACGCGGGCGGCACCTACAATCACCAGTATCTGCTGAATGCCATCGATGCGATGATCGCGGACTCTGACAATCAGGGGATGATCCTGTATCTGGATACGCCGGGCGGCAGTGTGTTCGCTTCCGACGAGCTGTATTTTAAGATCAAGGAGTACCAGGAAAAAACGGAGCGTCCGGTTTATGCTTCGATGCAGTCGATGGCGGCGTCCGGCGGCTATTATGTTTCGGCGCCTTGTGACAAGATCATTGCGAACCGCAACTGCTGGACCGGTTCGATCGGCGTGACGCTCGGTACAATGTACGATGTCAGCGAGCTGCTCGACAAACTCGGCATCAAGACCAATACGATCACATCCGGCGCGAACAAGGCGATGGGCAGCAATGTGGAGCCGATGACAAGCGAGCAGCGCGCGATCTTCCAGAGTATGGTCGATGAGGCGTACGAGCAGTTTGTCGGCATTGTTGCGGAGGGCCGCGATATGAAGCTCGATAAGGTAAAGAAGCTCGCGGACGGCAGGATCTATACCGCGAAACAGGCGCTGGCTAACGGTCTGATCGATCAGATCGGCACGTTTGAAGAGGCTGTCGAGGATATGAAAAAAGAGTACGAACTGGATGACTGTGAAGTAGAAGACTTCTCAGCACCGGCGTCCAGTGACTGGACTTCGCTTTTGGGGCTCGCCTCGGACACGGCTGACGGCAGCGTGAATCTGAGCGCGGACGCCATTCAGCAGCTGATCGATCTCAACGGCAAATTCGAATTCAGCTACCTCTGCCCGATCGAAAAGTAGAACGATAGAATTTCGGACCACCGGAGAACGCCGCGGCGCAGTGCTTTTTCGCATTGCGCCGGGCGGCTGCCGGTGGTCTTTTTCATCCTCTTGACTTTTCTTTGATTTTCCCTGACACTCCTTGATTCCCCGGACACTCCTTGATTTCCCTAACGTTCCCTAACGTTCCTTGACTTCCGCTGATTTAGGCGCCCATGGCTTTGAGGCAGTCGATGACGTGCAGCACCGCGTCCATATCCAGGCGTCCGCTTGCGGTGTCCGAAGTCAGGTATAAGGTGCTGCCGACTGCAAAACCGGCCTTGTGATAAAGCTGCAGTTTCTTTGCGAACGCGGTAAGATAGGTTTCATCATGGAGCAGACCCAGGTGTTCCCAGATAACGACGCTTCCGTCGGGCAGGTAGATGACGAAATCAGGGTGCAGTGTGAGCCGGCCCTCGCCCGGGACATACAGTCGGAGCGGTTCTTCGTAGACAAATAGAATACCGCGTTCCGTCATAAGATTGCAGATGATCGTCTCCGACTTGCTCCGGACCTTGAACCCCGCAAGTGTCGGCTGCGTCAGATTTTCCGGATGAACGGCGTACCTGCTTGCATTCGCCTGTTTCTCGACGATTTCCTGCGCCAGATCTGCGCGAAATCCGGGGTGGCTTTGCAGCGCGGCTTCCTGATAGGCTTTCCCCAACTGACCGCGGATCTCTTCAAAACGATAAGGCTGATAGGAATCCGCCAGCTTCTTTTGCAGCTGCAGATTGCGCTTCAGTGTGCGGACCATTCTGCGCGCATAGGCTTTTTCCGCCAGCGCAGTCAGAAGCTTTGCATCTGCCGGACTCGCAGACGGCCGGAGATTACGCTGTGTTGTCAGCAGACGGCCGCTGTCCGGATCGCCGACAGAAAGAACGCAGCGATAATAGACCTTGCCGTTCTTTCGGTAACAGACCAGCGATCCGGGCGGCGCCTTTGCCAATAGATCCTTGTATTCTTTTAACAGTTTCTCTTCCAGCTGTATATCTTTTTTTAAAGCGTTAAAAAATCCGAGCATATACACCTCCTTTTGCGATAGAAATATCATACCATATAAGTGATAAAATGTAAATAATATACCGGAAATTTTTGGAAAACTTTTGCTGCGAAAAAGACATTGAGATGAGGGAAAGCCTTTGGCTTGGGAGAAAAATTTCAGATTGAGAGGAATCCTTTGAATTGCGAGAAAGCCTTTGGGATGAGAAGAAGAGTTTGAACTGCGAGAAAGCTTTTGGGATGAATGGCAGACGTGAAAATGGGCGAAGTAGATAAAAACATCGCTTTTTAAATTAGTTATCCACAAATCAGAGGGAAAAATTTACAGATAATCCCAAAAAAAGAAATTAGCAGAACGATTTGGAAAACTAGACTTATGAGATTTTCCTCGGGAGGCTTGCGAACCGTAAAAATACGGTCGAAGCCTGTCGAAACATGTCGAATCTGCTCGGCGAAGAGAGACGGCTGCGTGTGAAGCAAGAGAAGTTTCGGCGAAAACGTGGATAAGTAACTGAAAAAGCGGTATTTTTATCGAATTTCGCGAAACATTATGGTGCAGAAAAAGACTGAGACAATCGGAAATCTTCATCTCCGGACAAAGGAAAGCGGCGCTGGGGTGTTGTAAATCCTGCGAAGTTTCGGTATAATGTTTTCAGAGTGTTAAGAAAATCCCGCAAAATGTGATTTTGCGGTGATCGGATGATCGATCAAAGTGAGGAATGAGATGAGCAAGAATACGGAACTGACCGGCGCAAGACTTGGCGGGCTGGTCGGAACGCGGCAATTTTACAGAAAAGTTTTACTGGTAGCAGTACCGATCATGATCCAGAACGGCATCACGAATTTCGTCAGCCTGCTGGACAATATCATGGTCGGACAGGTGGGAACGGAGCAGATGTCGGGCGTAGCGATCGCCAATCAGCTGGTGTTCATTTTTAATCTCTGCATTTTCGGCGCGGTCGCCGGAGCAGGGATCTTGGGCGCGCAGTTTTATGGCAGCGGTAAGTATGACGGCGTGCGGAATACGTTTCGCTTTAAGCTGCTGTTCGGTCTGGCGCTGACGGTTATTTTTGTCGCGATCTTCTTGCTTGCGGGTGAAGATCTGATCCAGCAGTTTATCCATGAGGGCGAGAGCGGCGGCGATCTTGCGGCGACGCTGCGGCATGGCAACGCGTATCTGCGCGTGATCGTCATCGGGCTGCTGCCGTTTGCGATGACGCAGGGCTATTCGAGCACGCTGCGAGAGACCGGACAGACTGTTGTACCGATGGCGGCAGGCATTGCCGCGGTGCTTGTCAACCTGCTGTTCAACTATATCCTGATCTTCGGTAAATTCGGCGCGCCTGCGCTGGGAGCTGTCGGCGCGGCGATCGCGACGGTGCTTTCGCGGTTCGTGGAACTTGCCATCGTGGCGGCGTGGACCCACCGTCATGCAAAGCAGAATCCGTTCATCGAGGGCGCGTTTCGCAGCTTCCGGATCCCGCTTCCGCTGCTGAAACAGATCCTGATCCTGGGCATGCCGTTGTTTGTCAACGAGCTGCTGTGGTCTTTCGGCATCACGTTCATGAACCAGTGCTATTCGGTCAGAGGTCTGGAGGTCGTCGCGGCCTTTAACATCGCCACCACCATCGGCAATCTCTTTAACGTGGTATTTATTTCTCTGGGAAATTCCGTCGGCATCATCATCGGCCAGATGTTGGGCGCAGGCAGACTGGAACAGGCGAAAAAAGAGGACAAGCAGCTGATCGCCTTTTCGGTCTTCTGCTGTCTGATCACCGGAACGGCGCTGATTGCGGTATCTCCGTTTTTCCCGGAGATCTACAAGACCGAAGAACTGATCAAAGGGCTGGCGACGCAGCTGATCTTCATCACGGGATGCTGCCAGCCGCTTTACGGCTTTGTGCATTCGACCTATTTTACTCTGCGTGCCGGCGGTAAATCGATCGTTACGTTCCTGTTTGACAGCGCGTATATGTGGGTGATCCCGATCCCGATCGTCTTTGTACTGGCGCGGTTTACAGTGCTGCCGGTGCAGATCGTGTATCTGATCGCGGAACTTTCCAATTTGATCAAGTGCGCGGTCGGCTTTGTGCTGGTCAAGAAAGGCGTTTGGATCAAAAATATTGTAGATTAAAAGTATTGCGGATCGATATCGAAAAGAAAAGTCCCGTCTTTTGGCCGATAAGGTCATGAGCGGGACTTGTGTTTTTTTGATGAAACCACTTATTCTTCCTCGTGCGCATTGCCGGTGCTGATGTCGATGCCGTTGACCACCACGCCTTCGTCGACCGGGATGACCAGACAGGTCCTGCCGTTGATCACATCGGTGCGGATCAGATCCGTGTAGTCCGGGTCGACGGTGATCTTGACCTGCGGGGTCGTCATCTCAAATTTGTTGGTCTCCATCAGATTGATCGGATTGAGCGCCGGCTGCTCGCCGAACTGGCGGCTGCATGCTTCGTGGAAGACGGACACTTTTTCCTCCGAAATACCGTTGTTTTTTAAGATATCGTCGACATCTTCGACGCAGATCTCCGGCGCTTCGGGGTCTTTGCTTTCTTTATGCACCAGCAGGCGTTCCCGGATCTCGCCGTGGACGGCTCGGACAACGTCCAGACTGCAGTCGTCGCCGAGTGTTTCACAGAGCACATCACTGAAGGCAAGTTTCTGCGCGCCCGAGGACATCGGGACTTTTTCCGCCTGAAAAACGCCGGTGATGAATTCATCATGGATATCGACCAGTCCGCGGCTGTAGTACAGCGCATTGTAGATATTGGTGCTGCGGTCGTCAAAGGCCGGGAACAGGAAGCCCAGTTCCGGCGCACCCAGCACATGGCCGGTGGATGCGCCGCGGAAATTATGCTCGTCGGCGATATAGCGCAGCGCGGATTTCGCGTCCTTGACCGGACAGATGCAGCAGAGTATGTAATCGAAAACTTCGCCGGAGCCTTCTTCAAAGATCTCATCGTCGCTGCCTTTGAACGGTACGTCGTAGGAATCGGAAGCCAGCAGGATCACATAGCTGTCTTCGCCGAAGTCCAGCGCTTCGATGATGCGCTGATAGAGCGCGTCGCGCAGGCCCGCGTCGCGCAGATGGGAGCTGCGCAGCCCCTGCAGCAGACGGTGTTCGTCGCTGTTTTCGACTTGCGCGGTGCTGAATTCGATGTTCAGCAGGTTCTTGCTGAGGGTGCCGGAGAGTGTTTTCTTAAGGAGCTTGAAGTAAAGTTCCGCTTCTTCCTGCTCCATCAGACCGACTGACAGGTCCAGGGTGGTGACGATCTCTTTGGCGGCGTTGACGTAGCAGCCGTAGATGCGGCTGATGTTGTCTTTGTCCGGTTTGAAACGTTTTTTGATCTCGCTGACTTCTTTTTGGTTCATATCTATTTTGAGGTTCCTTTCTTTTGCGATCATGCGGAATGCAGCTTTTCGCCGGTACCGGCAAAAACGCTTCCTCAAATATCTTACTACCGCGGCGGCGTCCGCGTCAATCGTTTTTCGGCGAAAGGGGATAAAGGACTTTCGGTTTTCGCGTGAATGTGATACAATGTCCTTGGCACTGCGAGTTGAAGCCCTAGCCCGCTGATTGGCAAGCGTAAGCGAAGTCAGAGGCGAGGCAGGTCTCACGCCAAGAAGTGCAGCGCTTTAGCGCGTGGCACTTTAAGGTAGCCGGCTAGGAACAAGTCGTAGAAGGCGAGCGGCGAGCCGAAAGGCGAAGACAGAGCCGCACAGCGACCGGGCCAATACAAGGGTAGACAGTAAAAAAGAGTTAGCAGATACGAGGTGACAGATATGAAGATTTTATTGATTTCGGGAAGTCCGCATAAAGAGGGGACCACATCGATCCTGGTCAAGGCCTTTACTAAGGGGGCGGAAAACTCCGGACACGAAGTATATCATTTTAACGCGGGGCAGAAAGAGGTGCATCCGTGCATTGCCTGCGAACGGTGCCACAGCGCGGTATCAGCCTGTGTGTTCCGGGACGATTTTGACGAGATCCGCGAAAAACTGATCGAGGCAGATGCGGTCGTTTTCGTGTCGCCGATCTACTATTACGGTCTGACGGCGCAGATCAAGGCAGTGATCGATCGCTTCTATGCCATCAATGAACAGATCCGCACGGCAAAGAAGGCCGCGCTTTTGATGGCTTGCGGCGATACGACCATGGAGTCCGCGGAGTGCGCGGCAGCACCGTATTACGGGATGGTCGACTATCTGGGCTGGGAAGTTGCCGATGTCATCGCGGCAAAGGGATGCTACACGGCAGAGGACATCGTGAACACCGAATACCCGGATCAGGCTTATGAGCTCGGACGGACGATCCTCGGCGTGCCGCAGCCGGAAGAACATCCGAACGCAGCCGGCAGTCTCGAAGAACTGGTGGCCAGATTCGCAAGCTTTTCCGACCTTGCGGAGGAAGTCATCCGTGAAACACAGGAAAAAGAGGGGTTCTTGGAGGGCTATAACGATTAGGAGATCCGTATGAAAGAAATTTTACTCTATCTTGCAGCGATCAACGTGGTCACGTTTTTGGTATATGGGCTCGATAAATGGAAAGCCAAGCAGGGCGCCTGGCGCATCAAGGAATCGACGCTGCTGCTTTTGGCGGCGGTCGGCGGCTCGGTCGGCGCGCTGCTCGGCATGCAGACTTTTCGCCATAAGACCAAACACCTGCAATTTACCGTCGGCGTGCCGCTGATCCTGCTCGTGCAGATCGGACTGGCTGTGTGGTGGCTGCTGCGGTAGACACGCGCCGCGCACAAAGCGTGTGAAGCGCAAGATACATTGAAAATGCAAAAAAAGCGGCGTTCCTTACGGGATCGGCCGCTTCTTTTGATGAGCTAATGCTAATGAGTTAACGTGGATCGCTTTGTATGGAGCCGTTTGCGGCGGGCTTCTTTGCTATGCGAGAGCGGCGCCGAGCTTCTGGCAAGCTTCTTTGGCTTCGTCGTCCGGAGCTTCGTTGCAGATGACATAATCGCAAGCGAACAGCATACCGGCGTCGTCACAGCGTTTTTCCCAAAGACGCATCCATTCGCCGTCTCCCCAGCCGTAAGAGCCGAAAAGGGCGATCTTCTTGCCGCGCAGTTTCGGTTCGCAGGCATCGAACATCGGCGCGAATTCAGTTTCCTCTAATTCTTCCGCGCCCATGGATGGGCAGCCGAACGCGATCGCGTCAAACTGACCGACCAGATCGGCGTTGAACTCTGCTGCGGTGTAGACGCTGACTTCTGCGCCGGCAGCCTTCGCGCCCTCTGCGACCTGATTCGCCATTTCTTCGGTATTACCGGTTCCGCTCCAATATACAACTGCTGTTTTCATGTAAAAGTACCTCTTCTTTCCGTATTTTGTGTGATGTCAGGATTGCGACGATGCGCAGCGCGACAAAACAGGCCCGAGCCGGACGTTTTCCTTATGCCGCGATCGTCAGCTGACAGACGGTCTTCCCTTTTTGGAACATCAGGCGGTACATCTGCTTGCATTTGTCGAACTTGCGGAATGTTTTGCGTGCCTCGCATTCGTCACAGTAAACTTTCCAGCAGCCGCTGCATTTGCAGTTTTTGCCGCTGTTCTGAATGTAGCCCATGACATCCCCCGGCGGATAGCCGAGAAAAAGTCCGATCTCGTGCGGAAACTCTCCGGTACGGCCGATGCGGTCTGCAAGGTGGGCGATGGCACTCTCCGCGGAAAGATCGGTATAGCCGAATTTTTTGAGGATACAGGCGGATGTCATGTTCGCGAGATCACGTTCCAGATTCTTCTTGCGGTATACATAGATCAGCGCGCTGTTTGCCGTCTTGCGCAGGAGCGTCAGGCTGACGCCTTTTGCTTCCAGCATTTCATTCAGGCGGAAGAGCTGATCGTATAATTCTGTCTCGGACGCAAAGCTGTAATTAAAGAGATTTGCGGTTTTCAGCGACGCCAGAGTCGGCGCGCAGTGATTGATCAGATAATATTCCATATGTAAAAGTCCTTTTTGCTTACAGATTTGTTTGCGGATCCGATCGCTGCCGGTTAAGATCCCTTGCCGTGCGGAATCGCGATCACGCGCGCAGCTTCCAAAATATTGGTTAGCATATGCTAACCAATGGGGAAAACTGAGGCGGGCGATCGGAAACCACCCGCCGGATCGTTTTCAGATGACAATTAAAAATTTAAGCAGCATTTGCAGCTAATTGGTTAGCATATGCTAACTATACAATAGAAAAAACTGTTTGTCAACAGTTTTTTGCTTCCTGCTGCAAAAGTTCTTCCAGCATTTCGCGGCAAGCGCCGCATTTGTTGCCGATATCCGCTTTTTCGCATAAGGTCTTCAGATCGGTGATCCGGTTTGCGCGGATGAATTCCTGCACCTCACCGAGCGTTTTTTTCTTACAGACACAGATCATATAATCCGGTCCCTTGCCATCCAGATACATCTTGCCGGCCTCCTTGTGATTTTGGATCTGCGGCCCGAGATCCTCCGGCCGCATGACTTCTTTTCATATTTTATACCCCTGCGGCGTACGGATCACACAAATGTACCATAAGTTTCCATTTTTCAAAACTACACACAAAACACACCTTTTCATTTGATATTGAAAGTGATATAGTGGTATTATATTGATATAGAGTTGGAACAACAGAAAGGCGGTAAGCAAGAAAATGGTTACGATTCATGCATTCTACAGAGCGGACAACCGTGAGATGATCCACAAGTTCTATGAAGAGGCAGCTGCGGCAGGCGTTATCGAAGCGTCAAGAAACGATGCCGGAAATTTAAGATATGATTATTACTTCTCGGCAGAACGAGAGAATGAGATCCTGCTTGTGGAGAAGTGGGAGAGCAAGGAACACCAGCAGGCGCATTACGCAATGCCGCAGATGGAGAAACTTGCAAAGCTCAAGGAAAAATATAACATTAAGACCGAGATCGAAGAGCTGTGACCTTTTCATTTTGGGAGAATCGTGGTATAATGTCCTTACACAGCGAGTGCCGAGTTAAAAACGACGGCAGAGCTGATGTAAGACAGATACCTAGAGTTTTTAGCGACTGGCAAGCCGCAGGCGCAGACAGAGGTTAGAACTCACGGTATAATAGTTCTATCGATAAAAATTAAAATACTTCAGAGAGGGATGAATCAAATGATAAAGGTAGATATTTTTTCGGGATTTTTAGGAGCCGGTAAGACGACGCTGATCAAGAAACTGATCGAAGAAGCTTACAAGGGTGAGCAGGTCGTGCTGATCGAAAACGAATTCGGCGAGATCGGCATTGACGGCGGCTTCCTCAAGGATTCCGGCGTAGAGATCAATGAAATGAATTCGGGCTGCATCTGCTGCAGTCTGGTCGGAGATTTCGGCAAAGCTTTGGAACAGGTCGTAGAGCAGTTCCATCCGGACCGTATCCTCATCGAACCGTCCGGCGTCGGCAAATTGAGCGATATCATTCAGGCAGTCGAAAATCTGGACCTTGCCGATGTCAAACTCAACGGTTTCACGACGATCGTAGACGCAAAGAAAGCAAAGATCTATATGAAGAACTTCGGCGAATTTTTCAATAATCAGGTGGAGCATGCGTCATCTATCATCCTCAGCCATACGAAAGGCATGGATGAAGATAAGCTCGCGCAAGTGGTCGCGCTGCTGCGGGAACACAATCCGCACGCGACGCTGATCACTACGGACTGGGATGCCTTAGACGGCAAGCAGATTCTGGCAGCGATGGAAAAGAGAGATACGATCGAAGAAGCGCTGCATCATCTGGCAGAAGAGCAGGAACACGCGCATCACGATCACGACCATGACCATGAACACCATCATCATCACGATGACGATGATGACGACGAATGCTGCTGCGGCCATGACCACGAACACGAACACCATCATCATCATCATCACGATGACGATGATGATGACGAATGCTGCTGCGGCCATGACCACGATCACGAACACGAACATCATCACGACCATGACCACGACCACGATGAACATGACCATCATCATGAACATGAACATGAGCATCACCATCATCACGACCATGATCACGATGATCACTGCTGCTGCGGCCATGACCACGGACATGAAGGACATCACCACGCGGATGAAGTCTTTGACAGCATCGGTATCGAAACGCCGAAGAAATATACGATCGAAAAGATCGAAAAAGCTCTGGAAGCACTGGAAGATCCGCACGCTTACGGCTTTGTGCTCAGAGCAAAGGGTATCGTAGAGGGCGAAGACGGACAGTGGATCCACTTCGACTATGTACCGGGTGAACCGGATGTCAGAACCGGCAGCGCAGAGATCACCGGAAGACTTTGCGTCATCGGCTCCAAACTGGAGGAAGACGCGATCCGCAAGCTGTTTGAAGCATAGCACACAGCGCGGCATCGCGTGGCGACCGCATGCGAGAGGAAACGCATGTGTGATAAAACGGCATGCGGGAGAAAATAAAACCTGACAGAGGCAGACGCCAATACGCCTGCCTTTGTTCTTATCCCGTGCGTGTGCGCAGGGCATACGGCGGGATGATCTGAGACGGCAAGAAAAGGAGTGAGCCAAAATGGCACAACAAACAAGAGATATCCCGGTATACTTGTTTACCGGCTTTTTAGACGCAGGCAAGACTACGTTCATTCAGGAAACGCTGGAAGATCCGCAGTTTAACGACGGACAGAAGACGCTGATCCTGCTTTGCGAGGAGGGAGAGACCGAGCTTTCTCCGATCAAATTCGCGGCATCCGGCTGCAAGATCGTCACGGTTGACGAGGAAGAACAGCTGACCGAAAGTTATCTTGCGGAATTGCAGGAAAAACTGCAGTTTGAGCGGGTCGTCGTAGAATACAACGGCATGTGGACGCTGGACGCGTTTTACAGCGCTATGCCGCCGAGCTGGACGGTCTACCAGGAAATGACTTTCGCGGATGCGAGGACCTATCTGACCTATAACGCAAATATGCGGAATCTGGTCGTTGATAAGATCAAATCGACGGAAACGATCGTGTTCAAGCATTTTACAAAGGTGATGGATAAGATGGCCTATCACAAGATCGTACGGGCCATCAACCGCCGCTGTGACATTATCTATGAATACGGTCCGAACGATGTGGAGATCGACAACATCGAAGATCCGCTGCCGTTCGACATCGACGCGCCGATCATCGAGATCGCGGATAAGGATTACGCGGTCTGGTACGCGGATATGACCGAGGAAGAAGCCAAGTATTACGGCAAGACCATCCGCTTCAAAGGCAGGAGCCTGCTCGGCGGCGGCCTTCTGGATGATGAATTCGTCATCGGCCGCCATATCATGACCTGCTGTGTGGAAGATATCCAGTTCGGCGGGCTGGTCGCCAAGTACAAGGACGCACAGACCCTGGAGCACGGCGGCTGGGTCGATATGACCGCCACCATCGAACGGGAATACAACGAGATGTACAAAAGTGTCGGTCCGGTCTTTCATGTGATCCACGTGACCAAGATACCGCCGATCGCGGACGAGGTCGCGACGTTCTACTAGAAACGACGGCCGTACGGAGATATTTTCCCGGGAAAATAACGGGAAGCTCAGAAATCATCAGACGGGAGGAAAAAGATGACAGTATCCAAAGACTATTTGCAGAAGATGGACGCGTACTGGCGTGCCGCAAACTATTTATCCGCAGCACAGCTTTATCTGCTGGACAATCCGCTCTTAAAAGAGCCTTTGCGCAGGGAGCATATCAAGAAAAAGATCGTCGGACACTGGGGCACGGTGCCGGGACAGAACTTTGTCTATGTGCATATGAACCGCGCCATCAAGGAATACGGCCTGAACATGATCCTGCTTTCGGGACCGGGACATGGCGGCAATTTCTTTGTCTCCAACGCCTATCTGGAGGGTACGTACAGCGAGGTCTACCCGAATGTCGGACTGGACAAAGAGGGCGTGACGAAGCTCTGCAAGCAGTTTTCATTCCCGGGCGGCATTTCCAGCCACGTAGCGCCGGAAACGCCGGGCTCGATCAATGAGGGCGGTGAACTGGGTTATTCGCTGGCGCACGCGTTCGGGGCAGTTTTTGACAATCCGGATCTGATCGCGGCTTGCGTGGTCGGGGATGGCGAGGCAGAGACCGGTCCATTGGCAACGGCATGGCATTCCAATAAATTCTTGAGCGCGGCGCATGACGGCGCAGTGCTGCCGATCCTGCATCTGAACGGATACAAGATCAGCAATCCGACGGTGTTCGCGCGAATTTCACCGGAGGAACGGGAATGGTTCTTCAAGGGCTGCGGCTGGCATCCGTATGTGGTCAGCGGCAGCGATCCGATGGAAATGCACGCCAAGATGGCGGAAGTCGTCGACCAGTGCATCGCGGAGATCCGGGAGATCCAGCGCAAGGCCAGAGAAGAGGGCGTGACCGAAAGACCGTTCTGGCCGATGATCATTCTGGAGACGCCGAAGGGCTGGACCGGACCGAAGGTCGTCGACGGCAAGGCGATCGAGGGCACGTTCCGCGCGCATCAGGTACCGATCAGCATGGAAAAGGAAGAACATCTGGCACAGCTGGAGGAATGGCTCCGCAGCTATCGGCCGGAAGAACTGTTCGGCGACGATTACCGTTTGATCCCGGAACTGCGGGAGCTGGCGCCGGAGGGTGACGCGCGCATGAGCGCGAACCCGCATACCAACGGCGGCAAGCTGCTGCGCGATCTGCGCGTACCGGACTTCAAGGATTACGCGGTCGAAGTACCGAGTCCGGGCGCGGCCAAAACGCAGGATATGCTGGAGCTGGGCGGGTATGTCAGAGATCTGATGGTGCTGAACCGCGAAAACCACAATTTCCGTATTTTCGGACCGGATGAATCGAAATCCAATCGTTTATATAAAGCCTTTGAAGTCGAAAAAAGAGACTTTCAAGGTGAGATCTACGACTTTGACGAAGATCTTGCGCATGAGGGCCGCATCATGGACTCCTATCTCAGCGAGCACATGTGCGAGGGTTGGCTGGAGGGCTACCTGCTGACGGGTCGTCATGGGTTCTTTGCCAGCTATGAGTCCTTTATCCGTGTCGTCGACTCAATGGTCTCGCAGCACGCAAAATGGCTCAAGGTTTGCAATCAGCTGCCATGGAGACAGAAGATCGCGTCACTGAACCTGATCCTGACCTCCAATGTATGGCAGCAGGATCATAACGGATTTACCCATCAGGACCCGGGTATGCTCGACCATGTGGCAAACAAAAAAGCGGATGTTGTCCGCATGTATCTGCCGCCGGACGCGAACTGCCTGCTTTCCTGCTTTGATCATTGCATTCAGAGCAAGAACTATGTCAATGTGATCGTAGCGTCCAAGCATCCGAGCATGCAGTGGCTGACCATGGATCAGGCGGTCGTGCACTGCACGCAGGGCGTCGGCATCTGGGATTGGGCGAGCACCGATCGGGACGCCGAACCGGATCTGGTCATGGCTTGCTGCGGCGATACGCCGACAGTCGAGGCCCTGGCGGCGACCACGATCCTCAAGGATCATCTGCCGGAACTGAAGATCCGTTTCGTGAACGTGGTGGATCTGATGAAGCTGCAGTCCAACACCCTGCATCCGCATGGGCTGACAGACGCGGAGTTTGACTCGCTGTTTACCAAGGACAAGCCGGTGGTCTTCGCGTTCCACGGCTATCCGAAGCTGATCCACGAGCTGACACACGGCAGGAACAACGAACAGAATTTCTTTGTGCATGGCTATCTGGAAGAGGGTACGATCACGACGGCCTTCGATATGCGCGTGCAGAATCATATCGACCGGTTCAGTTTAGTCAAGGAAGCGCTCAAACATCTGCCGCAGCTGGGCAACCGAGCCGGACATCTGAATCAGGAAATGAACGATCTTTTGGTAAAACATAAGAACTACATTGCCGAGTACGGGCAGGATCTGCCGGAAGTGCTCGAATGGCAGTGGCACTAAGACTAAGAAGATAAGAGCATAGGATAAAACACGGCCGGGCGCGCTCTGCGAGCAGTGCGCGCCCGGCCCGGTTACAGCAAAGAATAAAGCAAGCGGAGGAGTAAGATGATTTATACAGATTTTCAAGGCGAGAAGATTTCGCAGCTCGGCATGGGTACCATGCGGCTTCCGGTCGTGGACGGCGTCGACGCGCAGATCGATGAGGCGGCGGCGCTGGAAATGTTCGACTATGCCTATCATCACGGCATCAACTATTTCGATACGGCCTGGGGCTATCACGAGGGCAATGCGGAGCTGGTGACCGGCAAGGCGCTCAGCCGTTATCCGCGGGAGAGTTTTCATCTGACGACCAAGTTCCCGGGTTATGACCACAACAATTTTCCGAAAGTCAAAGAAATTTTCGCCAAGCAGCTGGAAAAACTGCAGACGGAATATTTTGACTTCTATCTGTTTCACAATGTGTGCGAATACAATATCGAGGATTATCTGAACCCGGAATTCGGCGTCAAGGAATATCTGGTCAGCGAACGCGAGGCCGGACGCATCAAGCATCTGGGATATTCTGACCACGGCGGCATTGCGTGCTTCAAGCGCTTTTTGGACGCCTACGAGGATGTTGTCGAATTCTGTCAGATCCAGCTCAACTGGCTGGACTGGAATTTTCAGGAGGCCAAGGAAAAGGTCCGGATCTTAAACGAAAAGAAGATCCCGATCCTCGTCATGGAGCCGCTCCGAGGCGGCACGCTGGTCGGACCGGCAGGCGGAGCGGAAAAATGTTTCCGTTATCTGCAGTCGATCCCGGGCATTACGACGATCCTTTCCGGCATGACGACACTGGAACAGCTACAGGACAATCTCCGCATCTTTGAGACCAATGAGCCGATGGGAGATGCCGAAAAAGAGGAGCTTTACGCCAAGGCGGCGGAGATGACCAAGGGCGTGCCGTGCACCAACTGCCGTTACTGCACGACCTACTGTCCGAAAGGCATCAACATTCCGTACATGATGAACCAGTATAACCAGATCACGTTCAATCCGCAGAGTCTGGCTTGGTACACGTCGATGGCCATCGGCGGCGTCGAAAAAGGCAAGAAGCCTTGGAACTGCGTTGCCTGCGGCAGCTGCAAAAAAGTCTGTCCGCAGCAGATCGATATCCCGGGCTATCTGGCAAAGCTGTCCGAGAAGCTGAAAGAAGCGTAGGAAAGTAATAAGAGAATCGAACACAAAATAGGGCTGCCACAGGAACGGAGAAACTGATCTGTCTGAATGTTTTTCCGCTCATGCGTCAGCCCTTTTGTCATAGGTCTTCTATGAAAGAGTGCTCAAAAGAATATGATGTATAGAACTGCTATCTTTTTGGGTTTTCGATCGAAAAAAAGCATAACGGAACCCTGCGGACCTCAGATAGATCCTTTCTGCAGCCATTCCGGTCGGATCCATCCTTCAATATTCTGCAAATTTCGACATTTTCCGTGCAATTTCGCTATTTTTCGCGAATCCGCCAGAGTCTATACGGCCGTTTTTTTCTTATTTTCCTCCGCACAATGCTTTTTTTTGCCGAAAATTGTGATTTGGATCTAGTTCTATACAGCAAGCCTTGCAACGCATTCATGCCTGATTTTATGACGGTGCTATTTCCGGTGCAGAAAATCATAGGATGAGGCAATTAAAACTGACGCAGTTCTGAAAGGCTTGAAGTGCAGTGGGAATACCACGGTAGAAAGTGAAGCAAAAAATGAAGCGCGGAGATATTTGGAGTATGATATAAGATTTTGAATGTAAAATAAATTACAATAAAGAGAGGGACTGCGCGCTAACGGTTAATTTCCGTTCATGCGGCAGTCCCTCGCCCTTTTTGATCTTGTTACGTGCGTTTATCCTAATTCTGCTACAAATGCCTTTGCATTTTGGATTTGGCGGTCGGTTTCACTGTAAGAAGTACCGCCGTAACTGTTTCTATTTTTGATGCAGTTCTCAATCGTAAATTGGCTGAGATCCTGCAGGCCATAGTCGATGCCAAGCAGATCCAGATCTTCTTTGGTCACATCGGTAAAGGTCTTATTATGCTGTTCGCAGTATTTTACGAGGTTGCCGACGATTTCGTGTGCTTCCCGGAAAGGGACCCCTTGTACAACCATGAATTCAGCAATATCGGTTGCTTCGATAAAGCCTTTTTTCAACTGCTCACGCAGGACATCTTCTTTGAATGTAATGTTTTCCAGCATTCTGGCGAAGATATTGACTGTTCTGTCCAAGGTGTGGATGCTGTCAAACAGAGCTTCCTTATCCTCCTGATAATCTCGATTGAGTGTCAGGAAGGTACCTTTTAACATAGTCAGGAGAGTGACCAGATCGCCGATGGTTCTGGAAACTTTACCTCTGGCCAGTTCCGCGATATCCGGGTTCTTTTTCTGCGGCATGATGCTGCTTCCGGTACAGAAGCTGTCGTCGATCGTGATGTAGTTAAACTCCTGAGAAGCGAAGACAACGATTTCTTCCGCAAATCCGCTTAAATGTGTCATGCATAAGGCGGCATTGAACAAGTATTCTGCAATGGTATCTCTGGAACCGATGCTGTCCAGCGCATTTTCGGACGGACGATCAAAGCCCAAAAGTCTGGTGGTCTCGAAACGATCGGTCGGAAGCGTCGTACCGGCTAAAGCACAAGAGCCAAGCGGATTGACATTGATCCGTTTCATACTTTCCGCAAAACGTTCATAGTCGCGTCTTAATCCCTGAAAATGCGCCATATAGTAAAAGCCCACGGTGATCGGCTGCGCATGTTGAAGATGTGTAAAACCGGGCATGATCACGTATTTTTGTTCTTCGGCTTTTTTTGTGATTACATCAAGAAGATCTTTTAAGTGAGACATGGTGTTGTGAACGGCATTTCTCAGGAAAAGCGTTTCGTCCAGTACGTTTTGATCATTCCGGCTTCTGGCCGTGTGCAGTTTTTTGCCGACTTCACCAATCTCCGCGATCAGATTTTTCTCGATCGTCATCATGATGTCCTCATCATGAATATCAAATTCAATTTCACCGCGATCGATCTTTCCTTTTACGATATCAAGGCCGGCTACGATTTTTTTTCCGTCTTCGGCGGAGATGATGCCTTGTTTCGCAAGCATCATCGCATGCGCTTTGCTGCCCATGATACTGTATTCGTACAGATTTTGGTCAAAACTGATGGATTCGTTGTAGTCTGCGGTAATGTCATCCATATGTTTTGTAAATCTTCCACCCCATAAATTTTCTTTCATAATCTATCATTCCTTTTCTTGTTTCTTTTTTTCATATTCGTAAATTTCTTCTGCTGTTGCAAACCAGACGTTTTCATGACGGTGGATAAAGGCAAGCAGGTCTTCCAACATGCTGATGCGTCCGGGAGAACCGATCGCGGACGGATCCAACTGCAGAACGTAGCACAGACCATATTCATAGCAGCCGCTGAATTCGTCTTTCCAGTTGTTCAAAACGCCGGTATAGTTCGCGATTCTTCCTTGCCCGGCAGGAAAAGCAGGGCGGTAGTTAAACGCAAAATAAGGAAGATCATAGTTGACCCAGTGGATCGGCAGTTCCATGATCGTCTGACCATCACCTAGATCCTTCCAGTACGGACGGTCGTCATCGCAGAGATTGCTGGAATAGTCTACCCCATATTTTTTTGCAATACGGAGCGTATCCAGTGTCAGTTCACCCTCCGGACTGCGGAAACCTCGCGGAGAAACACCGCAGCAATCGTGAAGAGCCGCAACGCTTTTTTGAAATGCAGCGTCCTGCTCTTTTTCAGAGAGGAGAGCCATGTTTTCATGATGATAGCCGAGCGCGGCAATTTCATGCCCACGCTTTTTTGCATCTACGACTTTTTCCGTATAGTGTTCAGCAACCCAACCCGGAACAAAGCAAGTCGCTTTTATTTGATAATTATCCAGAACGTCCAGAACTCGATCCAGACCACGTGTCATGCCATATTGACCAAGCGAAAGCGTCTTTGGCATATGGATGCAGGAAGGGTCGATCTGCAGCCAAAAGAGTTCAGCATTCAAGTTCAAAGTGACAACAACGGCACATTTTTTACCGTTTGGCCAAACAGGTTTTGTAGAATACATTTATTTGCCCTCCTTTACTTTTTGGTCTTGACAGGAATTGCGGAACCAGTCGGCGATTTCATGACCGGTCGCGATCCAGACATCTGATCTGGATGTGATCTCTCTGAGAAGATGATCCAGGATGCGGATGCGGCCGGGTGAGCCGATGACCTGCGGATGGTTCATAAACGAAATGCAAAGGCCGTAACGATAGTGTCCTTCAAATTCACGCATAAAATTGTCTTCCACTTGCCGATAGCAGGAGATGCGGTCTTGGCCTGCCGGTTCTGCTGGATACATGTGATAAGCCATGGCAACATAGTCATCTAATTCCCATTTTGTCGGAATTTCAATAAAATCGGTTTCCTGACCATTGATCACCGTGCGGTAAGGACGATCATCTCCGCGCATGGAACTGGAATACTGAAAACCACGTTTATAGAGGAGCTGCGGTGTGTTTTCAGCCCAGTCTCCGGAGGGTGTCCGGAAACCGACAGCTTCATGACCGACAAGTTCTTGAAAGATGCGCTGTGTCTTTTCGATGATTTCAATTTGTTCTTCGGTCGATCTGCCGGCAAAACGCTCATGTGCGTAACCGTGATGTCCGATCTCATGACCTGCCGCATCGATGCGTTTGATCAGATCCGGATAACGTTCTGCGGTCAGACCCGGAACAAAGAACGTTGCCTTCACATTGTATTCTTCCAACTTATCCAGAATTCTGTCTACACAGCGTTTCGGACCGTATTGACCGACCGAAAGCGATTTGATATACTTTTCGCCGTTCGGAAGACCGCGATTTCCATTTTCCCAAGTCGTATCGCCGTCGACATCAAAGCTAAACATGACGGCACATTTTTTGCCTGCCGGCCATTCAACTGTTTTCATAAATTGCCTCCTAACAGATAGTTATTGCTGCTTTTTTGCAGCCTCTCTTGCTTCCAATGTCCAAATATCACTTTCAATGCCGATTTCGGATGAAACAAAGCGTCTGCCGTTATGATCGGCATAGTCTTTCAACGCAAGGAAAGCATATTTGCCGCCGACCAGAATCGCAGGAGCATTGATAAATACCAGCGCAATGTTAAACAAGTCGGATGCATACCAGATATTGTCCAGTTCCATACCAGCCAACACGCAGAGCGTTCCGATCGGAACAAAGATCAAAGCACCGAGAGCCCGGATCGCGATCGTAAATTTTTTATTCTTTGAAATATTCGCAGAAATAACGACTGCGAAAGAAATCAGGCCGAGTAAGGATGTAAATGCGAATAAAGCATAGCACAGGCAGATGATGATCGAAACCAGGTTGTCCAACATTGTTCCCGGAACCAGCGCTGTGAGAGACTCCAAATATAAATCAATTTTGGAACTGCGGATTGCTTCAAAGGTATCCGGAGCAGTATCCCAAAGGCGCGCGCCGCAGACAACAAATGCTGTGCAGGTACAGATTACGATGGTATCCAGAAATACGCCCAAGGATTGAACAAAGCCCTGCGAACAAGGATGATCACATTCTGTGATCGCGGCCGCTGGGGTTACCGTACCTTGACCGGCTTCGTTAGAGAGCAGGCCACGTTTTACACCTTGAGCGAGAGCAACTCCGAACGTCCCGCCGAAAAGCGCTTGCGGTTTAAAAGCACCACCGATAACGGAAGCGATAAATTTCGGGAATTCACCGATATTGATAACCAGCAAGAGAAGAATAATTACGCCATAAACGACTGCCATGACAGGAACCATTTTGTCAGTAACGTTGGTAACACGTTTAATTCCGCCAAAGATCGTTACCGCAATACCGATGATCAAAATCACTGCGATGACATAATACAACACGGATTCTCTGTCGACGGTGATGCCTGCGATCAGAGATGCTGCGGAACCGCTCGCGGTGAACACATGGAAAGTCTGGATCGGGACACAGAGCAAGGCATAAAGGATAAAGGAGATACTGATCGCGATGCCCAGCCATCTTTTGTTGCCGAAGATCTTCTGCGCATAGAACGGCAGACCGCCGACATATTCATTTCCGTCACGTTCTTTAAAAATCTGTGCCAATGTTGCTTCGATAAAGGAACTGGCCATTCCAAACAGTGCCGCGACCCACATCCAGAAAACAGCACCCGGTCCGCCGATGGAGATGGCACCGGTTACACCCATGATGTTGCCGGGACCGACACGTTCTGCGGTACTGAGCATGAAGCTTGCGAGCTGGCTAACACCGACATTTCCGTTTTTCTTGTCGAGGAGGGCGCGAAGACCATGCTTAAAAAATCGGAACTGCACGCCTTTTGTTTTGATTGTGAAGTAAATACCCATACCGATCAAAAGAAAGATCGCAAATGGAATCTGTCCTAAAACCGGAATATTGGCATACCATTCGAGGTTTTTTGGAAAATCCCAAAGTAAGTCACTGAATCCGACAATGCTGCCGAAAAAATCATTTACAGCTTCGAATAAAACTTTCATAATGAATTCCTTTCTTATATAATATTCTGTTTTCCCGGGTTACTTCTATATAAAAGCAACTTTTATGCCAAAGAATAATTAAGAATATGCAAAGAAAAATGTAAAGTTTATATAAATAAAAGAACTATTAGGCGTTAAATCAACCTAATAGTTCTTTTAATTTTGCCAATAAAATTTCTCCTTTTGGAAGAATCATACTGCCTCCGGGGCCGCGCTTTGACTTGACATAGCCGGCCTCAGAAAGCTTTCGCAGGCAATTTCTGATTTCTGTTTCAGAATAAGAATGACCGGCAGACTGCAATGCGGCCTCTAACTGTGTACGACCGGTTTTTTGACCGGAACAGGAAAGGGATTGCAGATGCTGGAGAATCGCTTTGTGAAGGGATAGGTTCCGCCCCTCAAAAAGAATAAAATCAAGATCGCGGCCGTGCAATGCGGATAGATCAGCAGCAGGGGGATTCTTTGAAAGTTCACTGCCGTTAACTTCCGGAGCCGTGCGTGCACTCCGCGCTAGCATGGAAGCAGGAATTGCCTCAATGCTTATGAACGGTTCTTCGAGACTATCCAGATATTCTGCAAGATTTCTGACTTCACGAATATTTCCGGGCCAAGAATAATTTTGCAGAAAACGGCGGGTCTCTTCTGAAAGCGACCAGTTGTGTGCGTTTTTTTCTCGGAAATAATAAAGGAGTTCAATTGCATCGTCACCTCGCTGGTTGAGCGGAGGGATCTCAAGAGGAAGCACGTTCAAACGATAAAAAAGGTCCTCACGGAAAGCCTTTTCTGAAGCAAGCTGCTCGAGATTCTGATTAGTCGCCGCGATGATGCGCACATCGATATCAATTACTTTTGCGGAACCGATTTTCGAGAATCGCCGTTCTTCGATTACACGAAGAAGTTTACTTTGCAGAGCCAAAGGCATTTCCCCGATCTCATCCAAAAAGATCGTACCTTTGTGAGCAAGTTCAAAATACCCCATTTTTCCGCCTTTTCTGGCACCGGTGAAAGCACCGTCTTCATAGCCGAAGAGTTCGCTTTCCAACAAGTTCTCAGGAATTGCGGCACAGTTTAAAGCAACAAAATTATAACGTCTGCGAGTAGACGCGTTGTGAATACTTTGCGCGAAAACTTCTTTACCGGAACCGGACGGACCTGTGATCAAGACAGACGCGTCCGATCGTGCGAAACGCGCAGCTTTTTCGATGCATTCCCGGATTGCGGCACTGGAGCCTTTGATATCGGCAAAGGAGAACCGGGCAACGTGCTTTTCACCTGAAATACGGTTGCGAATGTCGTGCTGGCTGTCTTCCAGCTCGTCATAATTTTTAATCGTTATAATATTTCCGTTTTTCTTGCCTTTTGAAAAAATCGCCCGGTTTGCTGCGATGATATTCTTATCCTCAACCCTAAGCAGCATTTCTTTTCCTTTTTCATGGTTTTTGCTCAAATCGATACCGGGCAGCATTTCCTGAACTTCAAAACCGTCAAACAAAGTTTTCTTTTCCAGAATGGCACGAGCTTTTTTGTTGGAAAGATAGATACGGCCGAGCAGATCTGTAATGATGACACCATCCTGGATATATTCGATCAAGGCTTTGATCTTGTCATTGGTGCTTTCATTTTCACTGAAAATGCGATCAATACCCCATGGCGCAGAAATAATGTTCCGCTTAGCTGCCTGTGCCTGAGGGCTGTCAAAAATACCTTGTACACCGATTTTGTCAGCCAGTTCGATGATACAGTTAATATCAATGACACGGTTGCCGATATTGATGACTTTCTGGATGCCGGGCGGAACTAGGGCAGTTTCACCGGGGGTGACAGCAACTTTAATAGATTTATCACGGCTTGCTTCGTCACCAAAATAAGGAACGAAGTCAGTATCTTGAAAGCCGGCTTCATAAAGCTGTGTGATCACCTGCATACAGGTACGGTAATCAATATTGACT
>CAKQQT010000028.1 GCA_934271235.1 uncultured Clostridia bacterium
AGGTCATTTTGATGTCCCATATGGGCAGACCGGACGACGAGCCGAAAAAAGAATTTACCCTGCAGCCGGTGGCGGACAGGCTTTCGCAGCTGCTGGGAAAACAGGTCATCTTTGAAAGCGCGGATCGCGTGGTGGACGAAAAGGTCCGGCAGGCAGCGGCTGCGCTCGCGGAGGGTGACGTGATGCTGCTGGAAAATGTCAGATTCCGCAAGGAAGAGACTAAGAACGGCGCGGAATTCGCGAAAGAGCTGGCGTCACTGGGTGATATTTTCGTCAATGACGCGTTCGGGACCGCGCACAGAGCGCATGCGTCTACCGCGGGCATTGCGGATTATCTGCCGTGTGTTTCCGGTTTCCTGATCGAAAAGGAAGTGCAGTTCCTCGGCAATGCCGTCGAAAACCCGGCAAGACCTTTTGTAGCCATCATGGGCGGCGCCAAGGTCGGCGACAAGATCCCGGTCATCGAGAACCTGCTCAAAAAGGTCGATGCTCTGATCATCGGCGGCGGTATGGCCTACACCTTCTTCAAGGCGGAGGGACTGGAGATCGGCACATCGATCCTGGACAAAGACAGCCTGGAACTTGCAAAAGAAATTTTCGCAAAAGCAGAGCAGACGGGCGTGAAGCTGCTGCTTCCGGTCGATGCGGTCTGCGCGAAAGAATTCAAGAACGATACGGAATTTGCCGTATACGATAAAGACAAGATCCCGTCCGACCGGATGGGCATGGACATCGGTCCGAAGACCGTGGAACTCTTTAAGGCAGAGATCGCCGCGGCGAAGACCATCGTCTGGAACGGTCCGATGGGCGTGTTTGAGATGCCGAATTTCGCGGCGGGAACCAGAGCGATCGCAGAGGCATTGGCCGCGTCTGACGCAGTCACCGTCATCGGCGGCGGAGACTCCGCGGCAGCCTGCGAACAGTTCGGACTCAAGGACAAGATGACGCACATCTCCACCGGCGGCGGCGCGTCACTGGAATTTCTGGAGGGCAAAGTGCTCCCGGGCGTTGCGGTGATCGAAGAAAAATAGGTAAGAAAAAACGAAACAGGAGGCAGATTATGGTCAGAGTAGCAATCAACGGATTCGGAAGAATCGGCAGACTGGCATTCCGCCAGATTTTTGAAGACCCTGAAATGAAGGTCGTTGCCATCAACGATCTGACAGATCCGAAAATGCTGGCACATCTTTTGAAATACGACAGCTCCCAGGGAGCGTACCGCGGACACGAAGTCCTTTGGGATGAAGATTCCATCACGGTGGACGGCGTGGATATCCCGGTATACAAGGAACCTGACGCACATAATCTGCCATGGAAAGAGCTGGATATTGATGTCGTGCTGGAATGCACGGGGTTCTATACGTCCAAAGCGAAGTCGCAGGCACACCTTGACGCAGGCGCCAAAAAAGTGCTGATCTCGGCCCCGGCCGGCAATGATCTGCCGACGATCGTATACGGCGTCAACCATGAGACCCTGACCGAAAACGACAACATCGTTTCCGGCGCCTCCTGTACGACCAACTGTCTGGCGCCGATGGCCAAGGTACTCAACGATTACCGGGAAGTGCGGACGGGCTTCATGACCACGATCCACGCGTATACCGGCGATCAGATGCTGCTGGATGGTCCGCACAGAAAAGGGGATCTCCGCAGAGCAAGAGCCGGCGCGATCAACATCGTACCGAATTCCACCGGAGCGGCCAAGGCGATCGGTCTGGTCATTCCGGAACTGGACGGCAAGCTGATCGGTTCCGCACAGCGTGTACCGGTACCGTCCGGCTCCATCACGATCCTGGACGCTACCCTCAAAGATATGACGGACAGCGTTTCCGTGGAAGGCATCAACGCGGCGATGAAAGCGGCGGCCAGTGAATCGTTCGGCTATACAGAAGAGGAACTGGTCAGCTCCGATATCATCGGCATGAGCTACGGCTCGCTCTTTGACGCGACCCAGACGCTGGCACAGCAGTGCGGCACGCATATCTACGAAGTGCGGATCGTTGCTTGGTATGACAATGAAATGAGTTATACCTGCCAGCTGATCCGGACGCTGAAATATCTGAAGAAATTTGTAAAATAAACAAAAGAAAGGTAATTTTTGTATGCGCTATCCTTTCATCGCAGGAAACTGGAAAATGTATAAGACCATCGCGGAAGCGAGAGCTTTCGCGGAGGAATTCAAAAAGATCTATCAGCCGTCCGATGTACGGGTCGCCATCTGCGCACCTTATCCGCAGCTTCCGATCCTGGTCGAAGCTTTCCGCGGGACCGGCATCGGCGTCGGAGCGCAGAATGTGCATTATGAAGCAGAAGGCGCGTTTACCGGTGAGGTATCGATCCCGATGCTGCAGGAGATCGGCGTGGATTACTGCATTGTCGGACACTCCGAAAGACGGCAGTATTTCAACGAATCGGACGATACCGTAAACCGCAAGGTCAAGGCTTTGCTGGAGACCGAGATCGTGCCGATCGTCTGCGTCGGCGAGGATCTGCAGCAAAAAGAAGCCGGCTACGAAAGACAGCTGGTCAGCGAGCAGGTCAAGAACGCGCTGCATGGTATTCCGGCCGAAAAAGCGGAGCGTGTCGTGGTCGCTTACGAGCCGATCTGGGCCATCGGCACCGGCAGGACCGCAACGCCGATCCAGGCCAACATGATGTGTGAGCTGATCCGTGATACTCTGACGGAAATGTACGGGGATGAAGCCGCCGACCGCGTGATCATCCAGTACGGCGGCAGCGTAAAACCGGAAAACGCGGCGGACATCCTTGGTCGGGAAGAGATCGACGGCGCGCTGGTGGGCGGCGCCAGCTTGGAGCCGCTAAAATTTAAACAAATTGTAAACTTTTAACTTGATTTTACGGGTTGAGGTATGGTACAATTAGTAAGTTAAAATTACAAGGAGGTACGAGATGAAGATTTTCTTAATGATTTTGCTCGCAGTTGCAAGTCTGATTCTGATTGCCAGCGTGTTGCTTCAGTCCGGTAACAGTGCCGGTTTGTCAGGCTCCATCGCAGGCGGCGCAGAACAGCTTTTCGGCAAGAAAAAGAGCAAGGGTTATGAAGCACTGTTAGAAAAAGTGACTGCCATCGGAGCTGTTTTATTCATAGTGCTTTCTCTTGTGATCGTTACGCTGGAATAAATCGGCGCGGCGAAATATAAAATTGTTTTAAATTATTTTATTATATTTCACGAAGAAAAGAGGTACGGAGCGTGCCTCTTATTCGGCGTGAGTAGGAGGTATTATATCATGGACAAGATTTTTCCTGTAATCGCCGCCGTGATCGGTCTGGCTGTCGCATTTTGTCTGGCAGCATGGATCAAGAAGGCTGACGAAGGTACAGACAGGATGAGAGAAATCGCCGGATACATCCGTGAGGGTGCGATGGCATTCCTGAAGAGAGAATACAGAACAATGGTCATCGTTGTTGTCGTATTGTTCTTGATCATCGGCTTGGCTCTGCAGAGCTGGACGACCGCGATCCTTTATGTATGCGGCGCGGCATTATCCGTTCTGGCAGGTTTCTTCGGCATGAAAGTTGCGACTCTGGGCAACGTCAGAACTGCAAACGCAGCAAGAGAATCCGGCATGAACAAAGCACTGAAGATCGCGTTCCGATCCGGTGCAGTCATGGGTCTTTGCGTATCCGGCCTCGGTCTGTTCGGACTGGGCGTCGTTCTCTGCGCACTGGATCTCGCGACCGTTGTACAGTGTGTGACCGGTTTCGGTCTCGGCGCATCTTCCATGGCACTGTTCGGAAGAGTCGGCGGCGGTATCTACACCAAGGCGGCAGACGTTGGTGCTGACCTGGTAGGTAAGGTCGAAGCAGGTATCCCGGAAGACGACCCTCGTAACCCGGCAGTTATCGCGGATAACGTCGGCGACAACGTCGGCGACGTAGCCGGTATGGGTTCCGACCTGTTCGAATCCTATGTGGGTTCCATCATTTCCGCAGTTACACTGGCAGCTGTTGCGGTAAACTCCGCAGCAGAAACCGCAACTTTCAGCGAAGCTGACGCAGCGATCTTCCCGCTGATTATTTCCGCGATCGGTATCCTGGCATCCGTTATCGGTATCCTGATCGTCAGAGGAAAAGACGGCGGCAACCCTGCAGCAGCTCTGAACATGGGAACTTATGTGAGCGGCGCGATCGTGATTGTTGCAACGTTCATTCTTTCCAAGTCCATGCTCGGCGACTACACTTACGCAGCTGCGATCATCGCAGGTCTGGTAGTCGGTATCGCGATCGGCAAGATCACCGAAGTTTACACTTCCGGCGACTATAAACACGTACAGAGCATCGCAGACCAGTCTCAGACCGGTGCTGCAACTACCATCATCAGCGGTCTGGGCGTTGGTATGATGTCCACTTTATGGCCGATCATCCTCATCTGCGTAGGCGTATTCGTAGCTTACCAGTTCGCAGGCTTATACGGTATCGCGCTTTCCGCAGTCGGCATGCTTTCCACAACCGGTATGACGGTAGCGGTTGACGCTTACGGCCCGGTATCCGACAACGCAGGCGGTATCGCGGAAATGTCCGAATTACCGCACGAAGTCAGAGAGATCACCGACAAGCTCGACGCAGTCGGCAACACCACCGCAGCGATCGGTAAAGGTTTTGCGATCGGTTCCGCTGCACTGACCGCACTGGCACTGTTCGCATCTTATGCAGCAGTTACCGGTCTGGAAGTGATCAGCTTACTTGACCCGATCGTTATCATCGGCTTATTCATCGGCGCAATGCTTCCGTTCCTGTTCTCCGCTATGACGATGAACTCGGTTGGTAAAGCTGCAAACCAGATGATCGAAGAAGTAAGAAGACAGTTCAGAGAAAACAAGGGTATCATGGAAGGTACCGCAAAGCCTGACTATGCAAACTGCGTAGATATCTCTACCAAGGCTGCATTAAAGGAAATGGTCGTACCGAGCATCATGGCGATCCTTGCTCCGCTTGCTGTCGGCCTGATCTTAGGGCCTGCTGCACTCGGCGGAATGCTGGGCGGCGCATTATCCGCAGGCGTACTGCTTGCTATCATGATGGCAAACGCAGGCGGCGCATGGGACAACGCGAAGAAGTACATCGAAGAAGGACACTTCGGCGGCAAGGGCAGCGAACCTCACAAGGCAGCTGTTGTCGGCGATACAGTTGGTGACCCGTTCAAGGATACTTCTGGTCCGTCCATCAACATCCTGATCAAGTTAATGACGATCGTTGCAGTTGTATTCGCACCTCTGTTCGTACAGGTTGGCGGATTACTGACAAATCTTTAATTTGAATATCGCGGCATGCGTTATCATGCTGCACGGACAACGAGATTTACGAGGCTCCCGCTTGCGGGGGTCTCGTTTTGCATGAGGAGGGGCTGCCTGGCAGCTCCTTTGATATTTTAGTTCTTTGTTGATTTTCCTGCTTGCGTAATCTTTCAAGAAGTGTTAAACTATTAACAGCATAATGCGGAAAAGAAAACGCCGACAGCATGAAAACTTTTGGCGGATATTTTTTCCAAAGGCAGAAAAGGAGATAAAGATAAAGATGTATCAGACAATCAAGTATGAAGTAAAAGACAGAGTGGCTACCGTTACGATCAACCGGCCGGAGGCACTGAACGCGTTGAATTCGACCGTTCTCGATGAATTATTTGATGTTTTTAATGTGATCGACAAAGACGATGAGGTAAGATGTGTGATCGTGACCGGCGAGGGAAGATCCTTTGTTGCGGGTGCGGATATTGCGGAAATGTCTACGCTGAATCCGGTAGAGGGCAAGCGTTTCGCGCAGAAAGGCCATCGGGTCATGAACTTTATCGAAAAGACCGAGAAGCCGGTCATCGCGGCAGTCAACGGCTTTGCGCTCGGCGGCGGCTGTGAGCTTTCGATGGCTTGTGACATCCGTCTGGCGTCTGCAAAGGCAGTATTCGGACAGCCGGAAACAGGTCTCGGTATCACACCGGGATTCGGCGGCACGCAGAGATTATCCAAGATCGTAGGGCCGGGCAACGCGGCGATGCTGATCCTGACCGCGCAGAACATCAAAGCGGATGAAGCGCTGCGTATCGGACTGGTGCAGAAAGTCGTAGAACCGGAAGAACTGATGCCGACGGCAGAAGCGATGGCGAAGAAGATCGCGTCCAACGCGCCGGTAGCAGTCATGGCTTGCAAGACACTTCTGAACAAGGGCTATCATCTTGACCTCTTCAGCGGCTGTGCACTGGAAGCAGAGGGCTTTGGCGTATGCTTCGGTACCGAAGATCAGAAAGAGGGCATGAAAGCATTCCTCAACAAGACAACTTACGAGTATCAGGGAAAATAGCGCGCAGGCGTACATAGAGACTTTGTAGATTTTAGAGGGCATCATACAGCAGGTGTCCTCTTTCATTGCACCCAAAACCGTTTTTTCTTTTTCCAAAAACAAAAAGGTTTTTTTCGAATGACAGGAAGAAAATACGGTGATAAAATGATGTTAAGAAATGTTTTTCGAGCAGCTTCAGGAGGAAAACTTTATGAAACAGATCAGCAAAGCAAGTTTCGGGTATGGCTTGGGATGTATGGGACAAGGTGCGACATACGCGTTTGTATCTACATATTTCGTAATCTATATGACAAACTGCGTAGGGATAAATCCTGCGTATGCGAGCACGATCATGTCGGCATCGCTGCTGGTAGAAGTCTTTGCAGGTGTGCTGATCGGGAATCTATCTGATCATTTTCAGAGCCGAATGGGACGGAGAAAACCGTTCTTTTTAACAGGTTCTGTGAGCATGCCGATCATCATGTTCTTTTTGTTTTATACGGTGAACGGGAGCTTTGAACTGAAATTTGTCTATTATCTGGTTTTAAGTATTTGCTTTCGACTGTCTTTTGCAAGTTTTGAAATTCCTTACGAAGCATTCGGTGCGGAGATCACATCGGATTATGACGAACGCACAAGGCTGAGAACAATTTCGCGCGTTGGTTCCATCATCGGCAATTTCTCTGCTTATGTGATGCCGTTGTGGGTGCTGGATTTCTTCACACAGGATCAGGCGAAGGGTTGGCATACCATTGGGATCATCATTGGTGCAGTCTGTCTGATATCTTGGTTTGGTGCTTTTTGGATTGCCTCCGAAAAACCATTGCAATCCGCAGAAACGAAAGAAAAAAATATTTTTCACAGTATCTGGAATAACTATGCGCAGTTGCTGAAATTGAAACCGACCAAACTGCTGGTGATTTATAAGGCAGCGTTTGCGATTGCCTTTGCAATTTACAACGTTGCGTCAATGTATTATATGAAATACAGCTTACGCTTGGACAATCACTATACATCTTATATGTATTTTTTCTCGATTGTAATTTTCATTATCGCAACTCCTTTCATTGATAAGACTGCAATCCATTTGGGGAAATCCAAGCAGCAGATGTATACGATGCTTTTTTCCGGTATCGGCTCTATCCTGCTTTTTTTGTTTTGTCGCGGGAATTTTGTCGGAGGTGTGTTGTATGTATTGATTTTTTCGATTGCGCAGACATCATTTTGGCAGCTCAATATGTCTATTTTCTATGACTTGGCAGAAGTAGAGGAGTTTGTGTACGGAAGCCGCAGAGAGGGAGATATCATGTCCATGGTTTCCGTTCTGGGAACTGTCATCACAGCGGTTATTGTACAGATTTTCGGCCTGTTATTCGAAGCAGTTGGATTTGATGCTTCACTGGCGGAGCAGTCCGGGCATACGATTCTGTTTTTGGATGCTGCATTCATGCTGATTCCGGGAATGTGTTTCCTTTTAGGGGCAGCAGCACTGCGGCTGTTTCCAATCAATAAAAAAACTTTTGAATCGCTGACCGCGGCTGTCGCTCTAAAACGTGAGGGCAAGGACTATACGGAGTATTGGGAAGATGTTAGGAAGATCATAGAATAGCTGATTAACAGAATAGAAAAGCATGAAAAAAGGTCAGACCGGCTTTCGGCATCCTTACGGGATACCGGGGGAAAATGCGGTCTGACCTTTTCTTTCTGTTTTTTCAATGCACGGCTCTCAAGCCTTGCGCATTACTGGAAACGCTCTTTCTTGAGCCGGTAGATGGCGTTCTTGACTGGTGGGAGCGCCAGAACGATCAGAGTCAGGACGCCTTCGCCGCCGATGTAGAAGATGTTGTATAAAAAGCTGTACCAGATCGGGTTCATGCCCTCCGGCGCGAATTCACCGAAGAAGAGAAAACCGGAAAGGAAAGAACAGATAAATCTGCCGATGATGGCAACCGTGTAGCCGATGAACAAGCCGTTTTTCTTGTTGCTGAAAAATCCGGAGAGTCCCAGGCAGCCGAACGCCAGGATGTAATCAAGCAGGACCTGCATCGGGAACAGGATCACCGGATCGATGATCAGGTTGAGAAGACCCAAGGCGACGCCGGAAGTAAGACCCCATTTCGGGCCGCAGAAGTAGCCGGCAAGGGTTGCCGCCAGCATGCTGAACAGGGTAATGGAACCGCCGTAAGGCATCGGGATGATCTTGACCATTCCCAGGACGAAAGAAAGTGCGATCAGGATCGCGCAGAGAACAAGGCTGTAAAGATTGCGCTTACTCCTTTGTGTTGATGAAATCTGTGACATAAAAAAACCTCCTGTCATGTACTAGGAGGGGAACCGTGTCCTGCGGACCGTGCGGCATAAGGCAGATAAACCGAAACCCGCACAGGCAAGGACCTATGTGTTGATGCTGCTTCCCTACGCCGGCATTAACCGGGTCAGGTTATGAGGGTTTATCCAAAACATCCCGCACTGATCCGAAGATCCGCGCGAAAGCTTTCGGTAAATCTCAGCAAAAGCTCCCCTAGCAATTTTTTTTACGAATAAAATCTTACTACACCGCTCGAAAATTGTCAAGGCCTATCGGTTTATTTTTGATCCTGTGGATGCAGATAGAATTTGGAACGGTACAAGTGCGATCGATCCGGCAAAGTTTGTCGAGAGAGCATGGAAAAAAACAGAAAGGGTAAATTCCGGGTGGCGCAGGCCGCCTCTTTTTGATACAATAGAGAGGAAAACGAAAGGAGCCGCAAGATCGGAATGAAAAAAATAGATATCGACTTTACAAATACCGTTACCGCATGGTTTCGGGAAAATCAGCGTGATCTGCCTTGGAGAAAGGACAAAGACCCTTATCATGTATGGGTCTCGGAGATTATGCTGCAGCAGACCCGGGTGGAGGCGGTGCGGGAATATTACCGCCGCTGGATGGAGGCGCTGCCGACCGTGCGCGATCTTGCGGAAAGCGACGAAGAAACGCTGCTCAAGCTCTGGCAGGGACTGGGCTATTACAACCGTGTGCGCAATATGCAGAAAGCCGCGCAGATGGTGATGCGCGAGTACGCGGGCGTTTTCCCGGATCAGTACGACGAGATCCGCGGTCTCCCCGGCATCGGCGACTATACAGCGGGCGCGATCGCGTCCAACTGTTTTGACCGGCGTGTGGCGGCAGTCGATGGGAATGTGCTGCGGGTGATGAGCCGGTTGACGGAGGATGATTCCGATATCCTGAAACAGACGACCAAGCGGCGTTACGCGCAGATGCTGCAGGAGATCTATCCGGAGAAGCACTGCGGGGAGTTTACCCAAGGGGTCATGGAGATCGGCGCGACAATCTGCGTACCGAACGGCAGTCCGAAGTGTGAAATCTGTCCGGTACGGGAATTCTGCGGTGCGCGGGAGCATCAGACCATGACGCTGTATCCGGTAAAGGCCGCGAAAAAGGAAAGAAAAATTGTCGAGATGACGGTTTTTATCCTCCGATGCGCAGACAAGACGGCAGTGCAGAAACGGGCCGCGAACGGAATTTTGGCAGGCCTGTACCAATACCCGAATCTGGAAGATCATCTGTCCGCGGCGGAAGCGCTGGAAACGGCAGAAAGCTGGGGGTGCATGCCGACCGGACTCAGCCGTCAGAGCGAATACAAACATATTTTTTCACATGTGGAATGGCACATGACCGGGTACTATATCACCTGCGAACGGGAAGCAGGCGGGCCGGAGCACGATTTCGTCTGGGCGGATCCGCAGCAGATGGAGGACGCGATCCCGCTGCCGTCCGCGTTCCGGTATTTTTAGCTGCCGCGGTGCTTGAAATAACGCCGAAAACATGTTAAAATACTGATAAATATCATGCAAATTTTATGAAACACACGTTGCTGCATAGGAAAAAGGAGTTTTTAAAGGAGTTATTATGGGAAACCACATTGTTATGGAACCTGCATCCAAGATCAGAGAGATCGCCAGAAACGCACTTTCTGGAAACTGGAAAATGGTCGTGCTGACGCTGGCGGTATATTATCTGCTTACAGGCGGCGCGAATCAGCTTTTGGACTATTTCTTTTCGTATACCTATACCATTCCGGTCGATATGTCGGAAGATAGGATCTATCAGGTCGGTTACGGCGGAACGATCTACAGCACGCTGATCGGCGGCCCGCTGAGCTTTGGTCTGGCGATGTATCTTTTGACATTTTTCCGGACGAGAAAGTCGGATATGACGCTGCTGTTTGAGGGCTTCAGCTATTTCGGAAAAACGTTTCTTTTGTATATTCTGATGAACATCAAGATCATACTTTGGTCTCTGCTCTTGATCGTTCCGGGCGTCATTGCTGCTTTCCGCTACAGTCAGGCATTCTACGTGATGATCGATCATCCGGAATACAGTGCGAATCAGTGTTTGGAAGAAAGCAAACGTCTGATGGTGGGCAATAAAGGCAGACTGTTTTATCTATATTTGACTTTTATCGGCTGGTATCTGCTCGCGGCACTGCCGAGCGGATTTTTCGGCGCGCTTTCGGGAACGACCCTTTCGGGGATTTTCCTTGATCTGTTGCTGTCGATCCCGCTGTTCTTTGTGAGCGCTTATGTACAGACTTCACTTACGGTATTCTATGAACTGGTGACCGAAAAGCTTGTCGTTATGGAACCGGACAGCGGTTATGACCCGAACCATGTGGTTTCGGCAAATTATACCGTAGAAGAAAATGCAGCCGCGCCGCAGCCGCAGGATCCGGAAGCGCCGGCAGACGTACAGCCGGAGAGCGGAGAAATATCAACGCCGGAAAGCGAGCCAAAGGCGGCAGAACCGGAGCGTGAGGCGGAAACAGCGCCGGGATCGGAGGCGGAAACTGAGCCGGAGCCGGAAATGAGCGGCTTTGAGCGTGAACGCGAGCGCGAAAGAGACCCGCAGGCGGAAAAGGACGCCAAAGAGGAAGCGCGTTATCTGGCGGAAGAACGAAAAAATAATGACGAAGATCAGGAGAGCTGATCCGAAAGAGCATAACAAAGGATAAGATAACAATCGAGCAGGCGGCCCAAAGCGCCTGCTCGATTGTTATTTGTTGTGCGCCCGGCGGCGCACGTTTCTAAAGGGTTAAAGTCCCGAATTCGCCCGGTAGCGGGAAGAAGATAGCCGAACACCAAGGGTGTCTGTCGTGAGGCAGGATCTGAAGGAAGGTGCAGGCAAATCTCCGGTCTGACGAACAGAAATCTCATAGAAGGTCATGCATGAGGATAAGACTGCTTCACAAGTTAAAGTCCGATAGCTACACGGAATCATGCAGGATAAATGAGGCAGATATATGGGGAGGAAGAAACGTGTGGTACCCGGGGAGGTCTGTGCGGCACGCTCTGAAAGGAGTAACCACTGCCCAAAGCAGTGCTGAACGCACAGAAGTACCCTCGCTGCGCTGGGGCAGACCCTCAGCAGAGGTCATAGTAGTTGGAAAGACCAATGAAGGACCGAATCAATAGGAGTCTTAAGTATGACCCGGAAAGGAGGAATGAGCACATGAGTGCAGAAAACAACAAGGAAAGCTGCTTGCAAAGAGATAGCGCGGAACGTAAAGGGTATGTAAGAGCGCACCGCTCGTTCAACCGGATATGGAAAGAAAGAGACAGTGCAGAGCCGGACCTCTTAGGTGAAATTTTGGAAAGAGATAATCTCAACCGAGCATACAAAAGAGTAAAGGCAAACAAGGGAGCGCCCGGAGTCAATGGAATGACTATCGAAGAAGCACTTCCATGGCTTAAGGAGCACAAAGTCGAGTTACTGGAAAGAATCAGGAAAGGACATTACACCCCTTCCCCGGTAAGACGAGTTGAAATTCCAAAGCCGGACGGTGGAATGCGAAAGCTTGGTATTCCAACCGTTGTAGACCGAATCATTCAGCAAGCCATTGCACAGAAGCTGATACCAATCTATGAACCGAAATTCTCAGAAGGAAGCTATGGCTATCGACCGGGAAGAGGTGCAAAAGACGCTATTCTGAAGATAAAGGAGTATGCCGAGCAAGGCTACACAAGAGCGGTTGTTCTTGACCTTTCAAAATACTTCGACACACTGAATCACGTTATACTTTTGAACATTTTGCGCAGAGACGTAAAAGACGAAAGAGTGATACAAATGATAAAGCGGTATCTAAAGAGTGGAGTCATGGAAAAAGGAGTGGTAGTCAGAACAGAGGAAGGCTCGCCGCAGGGCGGAAATCTTTCACCACTACTGGCAAATATCTACCTAAACGAGTTTGACCAGGAATTTCAAAGACGAGGAGTGCCGTGTATTCGTTATGCCGATGACATCGTACTACTTGCAAAGAGCGAAAGAGCCTCGAAACGATTACTGGAAACCAGTACGAAGTATCTGGAAGAAACACTGAAACTAAGGGTGAATCGAAAGAAAAGCCGTACGGTTAGCGTATTTGCAATCCGAAATTTTAAGTACCTTGGCTTCTGTTTTGGGAAGAACGGAAAAGGAATCTATGTCCGTGTCCATGCAGAAGCATGGAAGAAAGCCAAGGAGAAACTGAGAAAGCTCACTTCCCGGAGCAGATGCGGAAACATTCGGAAAGCAATGGAGCGCATCAAAGTATTCATGCGGGGATGGCTGAACTATTTCAGTATTGCGGATATGAGAAACAACATGGAAGCACTAAACAAATGGTTGTACCGAAGAATACGGATGTGCATATGGAAGCAATGGAAACTGCCGAGAACGCGAAAGCGGAAACTATTGAGTCTTGGACTGACTGAATGGGTAGCCTGTGAAGGTGCTTACAGTCGCAAAGGATACTGGAGAATGGCAGGAAGCGGCGTGGTACAAAGAGCCTTAACAAGAGAAAGACTGATACGCTGGGGTTTCTATGATTTAGCCCTTGCGTATCAGTCTCTGCACGTCAACTATTGAAACCGCCGTGTACCGAACGGTACGCACGGTGGTGTGAGAGGACGGCGGTTAGTCACCGCCTCCTACTCGATTTGATACGCCGCAGAATGACGCGTTTCCCTTATCAAACTAATCGAGGAAGATGTCAAAGACTTCTTTTGATATTTCCGCGAGAACAGCTTCGCCATACGAACCGCCTTGATTGCGGAGATATTCATCCGGTGAAGCAAGATTGCCGTTGTACAAAAGGGAGAGGATATATGCGCCTTTTTTTGTATAAACGATACCGCTGTCACACACCAATCGGTCAAACGTGCCTGTTTTATGCGCAACCTGTGTACCTGCGGGAAGTTTTTTCGGAATACGTGAATTCGTCTGACATTTTTTCATTAGCTCCAGCAGAGCCGACGATGTTTGCGGACTGCACCATTTCCCGTCATGCATCGTCTTGTAATACTTGCTTAAATCCTGCGGGGTGGTTACGTCATTCCTTTCTTGTGTACAGAAGTAGTAGTCATTGTTCAAAAAGTCACCGGTTAAGTACGCGGCTATTTGCTGTTCAACGGGCAAAGACGGATCGATATTGCAATAATACTGAAACAGCTGCGCGCAAGAAAGATCCGCTTTGGTGTTTTGAAGGCCCATAGGCTTGAGCACGTGATCGCGGATATTCTTCCTGCCGACATATTCATACAGAAAGTCCGCGGCAGTGTTATCCGAAAGAGCCATCATTAAAAACGCATAGTCATAAAGAGAATAATTTGTTCCTTCTGACATTTGAAATAAAATGCCGGAACCGGGAGCTTTCATGCTTTTGGTCAGCGGAAATCTATCTTCAAAAGATACTTCGCCTTCATGGACCAATCGATATAACTCGGCCAGAACAAAGATCTTAAAAATACTTGCAGTCGGAAACCTTTTTTCACCGTTCAGATAGCAGGATTCATCCGTTTGCAGATCATAGTAACCAAAGCCAAGCGGACCTGACAGTTGATCAGCGGCGTTTTGCGCTGCTTCTTTGATTTTATCGGTTTTTTTTAAATTCATACAAAATCCCTCCTTCGTGCCATGAGCACGGTTAGTTCTTTACCTGTATTTTTCGCCGGTATCTTCGAATATTCCAGATCACGGATGCCGCAAGCAGGATGATCAGAAACAGGATGCCTGCGAGCTTTAACACGATGACGGTATCGATAGACGGTTCCGATGATTCTTCGAAATGAGCCGATCCCACGAAGTCGTCCATAACGGACAGGTCCTGCGCGGAAAACGCCGTATCTTTATAAAAAGAAAACTGAAGGGTTCCGCCGTTCTCGATCGTAAAGTATTGGACAAAGTTTTTTTGCTTACCTTCTTCATTCGAGACTTTCCCGGTAAATTTTAAAAATCGCATTTGCGGACTGTAAAAGGTTGACCAATCCTCGACGCTTGCGGAGTCATCCTTTTGCGTATCCATCACTGCAGCAGCAAGCGCTTCCAACTCTTCATCGGACAAGGCTCCCCAACTATGCGTCCTGTTAGAAGTCAGGTCTCTTTTTGTAAATATGCCTAATTCCAGGTCTTCAAGATCTCCGTGATAAATTAAGTGCGCATCCGGATGTTCCAATTCCGACGACTGCCAACCGGAAGTATCGACCGTCAGACCATTGTCAAGGGTTGCTGCGAAACAAAAAGCCGGAAACAGCATGATCAGGATGATCAGGATCAGCAGCGCCATCATCATTTTTTTTCTCATAATCACTCACCAATTTCTACTGCTTGTATAGATTTTCGATTTGATCGATCACCGAAACTTATTCCTGTGATCAAAATCATTGTACATCACTGCGCCGCGATTTCGTTATCACTTTCTTGCATAGCGCGATGCGCGAAGTGAATAACGAAAAAAGAAAAATTGTGCTAAAATAAATACATGCACAACCAAACTCGGATTTCGTTGTGCTCAAAAACAAAAAAAGAAAAGAGGTGTCACGATGATCGATATATTGATTAAAAATGTTGAAGTCATAGATGGTACAAAAACACCGGCTTACAAAGGGAATGTCGGCATCCGGAACGGGAAGATCCTTCTGCGGGGCATGACAGAAGAAACCGAAGCAAGGAAAGTGATCGACGGAAGCGGGCTGTATCTGACCCCGGGCTTTATCGACGCTCACTCGCACGGCGATGGCGTTTTCGGTACAGACATCGGAAGAGAATGCAAGATAAACCAGGGCATCACAACAGAAATAACGGGACAATGCGGTTCCTCCATGTTCCCGGTGATCCCGGCGCATGCGGATGAGCTTAAAAAACTGCTTGACCTGATATGCGGATGTTTTCCGGATGAATACGACACATTCACTTCGTTTCAGAACTACGCCGATTATCTGGATCATAAGGCACAGCTGGCCGCAAACGCGAAACAGCTGATCGGACACGGAAGCTTGAGGATGGCGGTCATGGGCTATCAAAACAGAAGGTGCACGCCGGACGAACTTGAGCTGATGAAAACTTATGTCAGAGAAGCGATGGAGCACGGCGCGCTTGGCATCAGTTCCGGACTTATTTATTCTCCGAGCTGCTTTTCGGATACCGAAGAGATCATTGCGCTCTGCAAAGTTGTATCCGAGTACGGCGGAGTCTACGCAACGCATATGAGAAATGAATCAAAGGATGTCGTAAAGAGCGTGGAGGAAACCTTAAGAGTCGGAAGAGAAGCGAACATTCCGGTCATGATCTCCCACCACAAGGTACAGGGCAGACCATACTGGGGGCTGAGCGAGCAAACACTGGAACTTGTGGACAAGGCCGTTTCCGAAGGATATTCGGTCACCATCGATGAATATCCGTATCTTGCCTCCATGACGAGTCTGAACGCGATCATACCGCCAAAGTATTTTGGCAGCAATCTTGACGGACTGACCGAAATCCTGAAAGATCCGGAAATGAGAGCACGCATAAGAAGAGATATCGAGGATCCCGATACGGATTTTGAAAATCAATATATCAATTGCGGCGGGTTCGAAAATATCCGGATCGCGGCGCTGAAAGAAACGCCGCAGTACGAGGGGATGAGCATCGCGGAAGCTGCGGCATCCGAGGGAAAAGAGCCTTTTGAACAATTGTTTGATATGCTCGCCGCGAATCATTGTGTCGGCTCGGCAATATATTTTTCAATGTGTGATGAGGATTTATGCAGGATCTTTAAGAACCGCAATACCGTTGTCGGAACAGACGGATTGTATTCTTTTAAGGGGCAGAAGTCTCATCCGAGAGCTTGGGCGACGTTCCCGCATGCGATCAACCACTTTGTGAAAGAAAAGAAGATCGTTTCTTTGGAAGAGATGATATATAAGATCACCCTCTTGCCGGCACAGCGGACTTTCCTTGAGAACAAAGGCGCGATCCGGGAAGGCTGGGATGCGGATCTTGTATTGATGGATTACGAGAAACTGAAAGATACCGCGGATTATAAGCATGCAGACGCGAGATGCGAAGGCATCGAATATGTCATCGTAAACGGACAGATGGTTTATCACGATAAAAAAATGACAGGCGTATATCCGGGCCGACTGCTCAGACATAAGGGCAGAAGATAGACAGATCGGCAAAACGATGTTCAAGTAGCAAATTTAATTTATAAATTTGGATATCAATTTTACTTCAAAGGAGGACACAAAATGACATCATTCATCACTGAAGACCAGAGTATCTTACTGTGGGCCGTAGTACTGATCACCGTTGCGATCGCGGTAGCGCTGGAGCAGAGGTATCGCTGGGCAGCTGCGATCGGTTCCATCGTGATCGTATTGTTCGCGGGACTTTTATTCTCGAACATTCATCTGGTACCATATTCGAGCGCGACGTTCACTTCGATCGGTTCCGTTCTGCTGCCTTGCGCGATTCCCTTATTCCTGTTCAAATGTAATCTGAAACAGATCTTTAAGGAATCCGGAAGATTGTTCATCATCTTTCACATCGCGGCGGTCGGCTCTGTCATCGGCGCGCTGCTCGGCTATGTGATCCTGCAGAATGTGAGCGGTACGGAATACCTGAGCACGCTCATCGCTGCGGCAGCCGTCGGCGGTACCGTCAACTGCGTAGCTATGAACAATATCTTTGCGGTGCCGGAAGGAATGCTGGATTCCTACCTGGTCGTGGGAAACTTCTTCTGCGGACTGATGATCCTGGTATTCAAGCTTCTGCACAATACAAGCTTTATCAAAAAGTTCCTTCCGAGACCTTACAGCGAAAAGGTTGAATCTCTGGGAAGAGGCGAAGACCTGGCAGCAGAGGGCAAAACAGAAGCAGCTCTGTTCTGGGGCGGGAAAGAAGTTGGTTTAAAGGATATTGCGATCGCGCTTGCTTCGACCTTCGCCATTGTCGGCGTCAGCGGGCTTATCGCAAACTGGGTGCTTTCTCTGGATCCGCCGACGTTCATCGCGCAATCCTTCGGCAGCATTTACTTGATCATGACTTTGGTCACCGTGATCCTGGCGACCGTGTTCAGCAAGTTCTTCGGAAATATCAAGGGCGCGATGGAACTGGGAAACATCGGGCTGCTGGCTTGGTTTTTTACCATCGGCGCATCCGGAAATGTTGTAGAGATCATCAAAGGCTCGGCAGCTTCGCTGATCATCCTGATCCTGGTCCTGATCTTCAACCTCGGCCTTTCGATCCTCGGTGCGAAACTTGTTAAGGGTACCTGGGAAGAAGCGGTCTGCGCCGCTACCGCGACGATCGGAGGACCTCCGACTGCAGCGGCAGTAACGATCGCGTTTAACTGGAGCGAACTTGTCATTCCGGGTATCTTAGTCGGATTGTGGGGCTACATTATCGGAAATTACTTCGGTATTTTTGTCGGCAACATCCTCGGCTGCGTAAGCTTATTGTAGTATGTATACATGTGAATCTTGGTCATAAGGCAGGACAAAAAAAGATTTTTATGATAGAATAGCCCTTATACAGCGATCAGCAAGATAAGACAGCACAGGAGAGACGACATGAACACAGAATATTTACGCTATTTGCTGGCAATAGGGGAGCGTAAGTCTATCAGTAAGGCTGCGAAAGACCTCTTCATCTCACAATCCGCATTGTCCAGAGTATTGCAGAATACAGAGAAAGATATCGGGATCACGATCTTTAACAGAACCAACAAGGGTGTGGAAATCACGTATGAAGGCGAGAAATTTTTAAACAGGGCCAAGAGTATGATCGCCGAACTGGATAAGTTTGAAAATGATTACTTTCAGTCCTTGTTCCCGCCGAACGAGGGAAACACGCTGATCGTAGGCGCGCATCGCACAACGCCTGCCGTCGAGGCCTTTATTGAATACTATAATTTCCGATGCACACAGGCGCAGAACTTAAATTTAGTCTTTAATGAGGAGCCGCTGGAAGATATCATCGAACAAGTCGCGTATGGAACGATCGATCTTGGCATCATCGATTATGTGAGCGGCAAAGAAGATGAAATACTCCGCAAGCTGCAGGAATATAATCTGACCTGCGTCATCGTCAGCGACAGCCCATTCTGCATCCAAGTGCGCAAAGGCCATCCGCTGGCAGAAAAACCGGGCGTTGATCTAAGCGAGCTGGAACCGTATGTGCATGTATGCTTTTCGGATGAAGACTTTACCGGCATAAACTATTGCGTGAATGCGGATAAGTATAACTGGGAGCTTGACAGAAAACGTGTGGTCACGAACAGCAGAGGCGTTTTGCGGTCTTTCATTATCAATACGGACAGTTACTATATCGGAAACAACGCCAAATGCAGACTGTTAGCGTCGCAGAGCACCATATGCATTCCGGTGAATCATTATCCGTATACCATTAAATCGGCATATGTGCACCACAAAAACAGAGTGCTGACAGAGGACGAACGCGTCTACCTGAGTTTTTTGAGAAAGATCTATCGGAACGCGGACGATTCCTTAAAGAAAGAATATGATTATTGAAAATACAGAGAAAGAAGGACTTCGAAAGAGGTTCTTCTTTTTTGGTACGAAGTCATGCTTTTTGACATAGTATGAACTATCTTAGTGTGGTTCGGATGAACCACCGCATTTGAGCAGGAGGTAAGACTTTGTCCGCAGAACGACATTATTTCCCCGGCAATAACACGCCGCTGGGATTTTTCTCTTATTATAAACACATACTGGGACAGCGGGAGGCCAATAAGATCATCTGTATGAAAGGAGGACCCGGTACGGGTAAATCCACGTTTATGAAACGGATCGGCGAAGCGTTTGCAAAGCTGGACGAGGATATCGATTATCTGCACTGTTCCGCCGACGAAAACTCGCTCGACGGCGTTGTGCTGCGAAAGCGCAGGATCGCGGTCATCGACGGGACCAGTCCGCATACCACCGATCCGGTCACGCCGGGAGCGGTCGACAAGATCATCAATCTGGGCGAATTCTGGAATGAAGACGGCATCTTGCTGAACAAGGAGGAGATCATCGACCTGAACGAGGAATGCTCCCGCTGGTACCGGATCGCCTACAATTACTTAAGCGCCGCCAAAAGCGTGTTCCGGAGCCTGGAGGAGGTCTATAACCGCGCCGTCGGCCACAGCGAGATCTATCGGGTCGTGGCAGATATTGTCGGACGGGAATATCAGGGACATGAGATCTGTCTCGCGCCCGGACGGGAAAGACGGTTCTTCGCCAGCGCGATCACGGCCAGCGGAACGGTAAACTATCTGCAGAGCCTGCTGACGGACATGGAACGGATCTATCTGATCAATGTTCCGGTCGGTTACGCGAATTCCGGCTTCATGTCGGTTTTGCGGGAAGGGGCGATCTACCGCGGTTTGGATATCGAAAGCTTTTACTGTCCGATGTGTCCGGATGAAAAGATCGATCATCTGGTGATTCCGCAGTTAAAGACGGCGTTTGTGACGGTCAACGAATATCACGATATCGAGCCTTGGGAGATCATCGATGAGGAAAACCGCGAGCAGGAGATCATTCTGCTGGATGTCAGCGATTACATGAACAGTCTGGTCATCGCGCAGAGTACCGAGTTTGTCGCGTCGCTTCTGGAAGAGTTCGATATCCTGCTTGACAAGGCCGCGGCAGCTTTAGAAAAAGCAAAGAACGCGCATATGCAGGTAGAGAGTATGTATGTCCCGAATATGAATTTTACAGAGATCAATCAGCTGCTGGAACGCACGATCGAAGAGCTGATGCAGCAAGACGTCCGCTGAGCGGGGCGTCTTGCCGGCAGACTATGCGGACGCGCCGCCGCATGGAACGCGGCTTCGGAAGTTTGCGGAATCTTGTATGAAATTTTAGGTTGTGAAGCGGCACATTCGGTGATAGACTAAGAATAGAGAATTAAAAAAACCAGAGAGGATAAACAGGACAAAAGAGTATGAAAACGATTTTTGCATATAAAGAAATGTTAGCGCAGCTGGGACTTTTGGAGGCGTGCAACGCCGATACCGCTGACTTCGGGCGTGAGGTCCGCGATGTCTCCTATAATTCCTTGACTGTCAAACCGGGGACGCTGTTCCTCTGCAAAGGCGCGAACTTTAAGCCGGAGTATCTCGCGGACGCGCTCGCCAAGGGTGCCTGCGGCTATGCGGCAGAGCGTGATCTAGGCATGGGGCCGGAGGTACCGTGTCTGCTTGTAAACGATATGCGGGCCGCGATCTCCAAGATCTCCGCGTTCTATTTTGACCGCAGCTGGGATCAAGGCCTGAAGCTGATCGGGCTGACCGGGACCAAGGGCAAATCGACGACCGCGACGATGATCAAAGCCGTTCTGGATCTTTACCGCGGCCGGGAGATCGGATTTTCCTCCGGCATCTATACCTATGACGGGGAACGCCGCGAAAAGTCGCGGAAGCTGACAACGCCGGAAACGATCGAGCTGCACCGCATCCTCGACGGCTGCGTGCGGAACGACTGCCGCTATCTGGTGATGGAGGTCTCCTCGCAAGGACTCAAATACGACCGCGTGGCGGATCTGAACTATGAGATCTGCGCGTTTTTAAATATTTCCGAGGATCATATCTCGGAGGCGGAGCATCGCGATATGGAGGATTATTTTACCTCCAAGCTGAAGATCTTTGATCGCAGCCGCGTCGCCTGCGTCAATCTGGATATGGACAAGAACTATCTGCCGCGGGTGCTGGAAGCGGCTCGGACGAACTGTGAAAAGACCGTGACTTTCGGCTTTGACGGCGCGGCGGATGTGCAGGGGCTCGCGGTCGAAGAGGGACCGGGCTATATCGTGGTCAAGGCAGGTGTGGACGGCAGAGAAGAAACCTTCCGCGTCAATATCGGCGGCGGCTACAACGGCAGCAACGCGCTGGCGGCGATCACGATCTGCCGTCAGCTTGGCGTACCGATCGAAACGATCCGCGAGGGTCTTGCGCATGTCAAGGTCGCCGGACGCATGGAAACCTATACACTCGACCGCAATGTAGACGTGATCGTGGACTGCGCGCATAACAAGATGAGCTATGAAGCGCTGTTCGACTATGTACATCACCATTATCCGCAGCGCAAGGTCGGCTTCGTGTTCGGCTGTGTCGGCGGCAAGGCCTTTAACCGCAGACAGGAGGCAGGAGAAATCGCCGATGCCAACGCGGACTTTATCATCATCACCGAGCGCGATCCCGGCAAGGAAGATGTGCAGAAGATCTGTGAAGAGATTCTCGCGCACGTCGCGCATAAGGAAAAGGCGCAGATCATCACCGACCGCGACGCGGCCGTCCGCACCGCACTGGATAAGGCGGAAGCACTGGGTGACTGCGTGCTGATTCTGGCAGGCTGCGGCTCCGACGCCTATGTCAAACGCGGCACCCGTTTAGTGGAATTCGCGACCGACGGCGAGCGCGTACAGAAGTATCTGGAAGCACATCGTTAATTAGATAACAGATGTATGATGTACTGTCTATAGAGCAGTTTCCTAAGCTATTTTCAAAAGCCGAAATTTTGAGTGTATAAGTCGGGAAGTAAAATAATGTATGCTCATCAACTAGCCGGTTTTGCCAGCCGGTAGAATAATATGTGTTTCTGTGCCGTCAGGCACATCTTGAACTTTGAAAATACCGATACTAAAATTTGACATAGTGAAATTGCAGTAATGCGATCCACATTCATGGCCAGTATGGACAGCGCAATCGAACTTCTGGTTGTCTTTTCCAGTTTTGTCTTGATGATTCCAAGGCCATAACTCCTTTTGGGCAAACTATAACTACAACCATCGGGCGATCAAATATCAGTTTGAATGTCCGATGCGGCAGGGAAGCATTGACCTTGTGACCGTAGAAAAATTTCAGGAGCAGTATCAGATCAATGTTTTCGAGTTCAAACTGGACGATATGAAAAAGGTACTGCTGCAAGCCAAAGGCAATATTCCCTATTGCAACAAGTCCTGGATTGTTGTGCCGGAGGAGAAGAAGAAAATCATTTCAGAACGGTACAGCAATTATTTAGAAGATGCCAAGCACATCGGCGTCATCGTCGTGGCCGAGGGCGGCAAATGGGAAATGATCTATAAGCCACTTTTTAAGCGGGAGCTTGTATTCGAGCAGCCGCTTTTAAATTTTTTGATTCGAGTTTTCTGGGAGAGGCTTATGAAGCTGCACTGGGACTTTCGGACAAGGACAGAATCCGGATTCAATCCGGCATTGTAGACAACTTCTACAGCAAGGAAAAGGATAAGCTGTATGTGACGGTTACAATCTTCCAATTTGAAGATGACGAGGAAACCGGCGAGTAGAAGAAAAGTAACACAACTCCTGCCTGCATGCATGAACAGGTTTCGTCAATGCAGGCAGATCTGCAAAAAAAAGCAGCCTGTAAGAACTTCTTACGGTTTGGAAAGTAAAAACTGTGGCGGAGAGAGGGATTGTCCTTTATAATCTCATTTTCGACAGTTAGGAAATCAAAAGGAGACGTTAATGGTTGGAATACCAACGGTTGCGTCTCCTTCACGTCTTTTTGGAGTGTTGTATCAGCAGCACCTCTCAAAAATTTTTTAGATTTTTTTTCTGCAAATTGCGTTTAAGTTTTTTGGCAGGTAATATTTTCGATTTAACCCTAATTGAAAACAGGCTTCTAAGGCGTTCAGCACCTGTGAACCGGTATACTGTGCGGAATAATA
>CAKQQT010000029.1 GCA_934271235.1 uncultured Clostridia bacterium
CCGCAAACTTCACAGGATGTCAAGGCCTTTCAAAAGATCGCATCCTCGCAAAAGTCCTGCAAATGCCTTTCGAACGATTGTCAAACGCGCGTAAAATGCCGAAAGGGGACTACAATCGGAATTTTCGTTGCACTCGCGGCAAAAATGTGGTATATCTATAGGGTAGTGAAAATGAAAAAAGGGTGCTGTATGTGTGCAGAAAATTTGCTGTTTGGCAGATACGGCGTTGCTTAAAGCATAAAACGCAAAACAAAGGAAAATTAAAAAAAGCAAAAGAAAGCGGAGGAAGAAAGACATGGATTTAATTACAGGCATCAAGGGAAGAAGAAGCGTCAGAAGATTTGCAGATAAACCGGTTCCGAGGGAACTGATCGAAGAAGTGGTAGAGATCGCAAGATTCGCGCCGTCTTGGAAGAATACACAGACGGCAAGATATATCGTTGTCGATGATAAAGAGAAGATCGCGGCGCTTGCAAATGAAAAATGCACGTATGGATTTGAATTTAACATCAAGACGATCGCAAAGGCACCGGCAGTGGTGCTGCTGACGGTAGTGGAGGGACGTTCCGGCTTTGAAAAAGACGGCAGCTTTTCGACTCCGAAAGAAGACAGATGGCAGACCTTCGATGCAGGTATCGCGGCACAGACGTTCTGCCTGGCAGCTTACGAAAAAGGACTCGGAAGCGTGATCCTTGGTTACTTTGACGATGAAGAGATCAAAAAAGTGATCCCGCTCCCGGAGGGACAGCAGGTCGGAGCGATCATTCCGATCGGTTATCTGCCGGAAGCAGAAACTGCCGCACCGCCAAGAAAAGATGTAGATGCTCTGCTGACCTTTATTTAAGCCGGCAGAGGCGAAAGCAGCCGCTTAAATGCGCAGACGCATAGACAAGCACTTGATCCAGGCGCGCAGGCGATGCTTAGACATGGGATTGTTTTCAGATGGTCGGACCGTTTTTTTCGGTCTGACCGTTTTTGTTTTTGGTCAGAACGAACAGCGCGGATATGGTGATGACCAGTCCGAGAACGCCGAGCGCGGATGGGATCTCGGCATAGACAAAGATCCCCAAGATCATGGCTGAGGTCGGTTCCGCGCCGCAGGAGAGGATCGAGGCCTTGCCGGAGTCGATATACTCGATCGAAGTCGTGTACAGGAAATTCGGCAGGATCGAAGTGATCAGAGCCTGTGCCAGATAAAAGGAGATTCCCCGGACCGGCGCTTCGGTCATATAGCCCAGCATCATGGACCAGTCGGCAAACGGCGCCAGAACAACGGAACTGATCAAAAAAACGTAGAAATTGATCGTGAGCGCGGCATAGCCTCTTTGCGTCAGCTGCTTGGAATTGACCGTGTAGATCGCATTGAAAAATGCCGAACCGAGACCGGTCAAAATTCCGATCACGCTCCAAGCCGCATGGGAAGTACCGTCAAAAACACCGCTGATCAGCGCGCAGCCGGTCAGAGCGGCAAGCATGCAGCAGATCTTGACCGGCGTGATCTTTTCCTGAAAGAAAACCGCACCGAACAGCAGGACAAAGATCGGACACAGGCACAACAGGATCGACGCAAGCGACAGCGTTAAAGAAAGCGCGGTCAGGTTATAGCAGGTGTTCATCAGGAGATAGCCGTTTATCGCGACCGACAGAAACAGCGGCAGGTCGCGCAGACGCAGCCGCAGAAGCTCTCTGGCATGTAGGAGCAGCATGAAAAAAACAAGCACCGTACCGACAACGGAACGAGAACACATGACCGTCAGGTTGCTGAAACCGGCGGCCTTTAAAGTCCGGACAAAAATGCCGGATGCGCCCCAGCAGGCTCCGGCAGCCAGCGGTAAAAAGACTGCGGCTTTCTTCATAAACAAGCACCTCCCCTTGCGAAAACGTAAAAACATAAATAAAGATCGCTCGAAAACCGAACATTCTGCTATTATAAACCCGAACGGAGCGTTTGAAAAGATTTTTTTGCAGAAAGGAAAGCGCCGCACTGGGTAGTCAATGCGGCGCTTTGTAATAGTACAGGTATCGTGGAATACTTATTTGCTTTTGTTTATCTCCTTTTACAGACCGGTTTGGATCGTTCTTTCAATGATGTTTTCCTGAATGTTCTCTTCAAGATTTACAAAGAATGCAGAGTATCCGGCTACACGAACGAGCAAGTTGCGGTAGTTTTCAGGATGTACCTGTGCGTCTCTTAAGGTTTCATTGTTCACGACTCAAAGATATGTGGAGCCGGATCATTGACAAAGGGGACTCGGAATCGGGTATCTCTGCATTCGGGTCATTCTGTACGACAATGGCGATGCGTGTCGGTACCGGTAACGTAGCCGGCGTAGCAGCCGCGATCTACTTAGGCGGTCCGGGAGCATTATTCTGGATGATCCTTGCGGGTATGACAAACTCCGCGGTATGTTTCTCAGAATGTACGCTGGCAGTTCTTTATAAGACGAAGATCGACGGTCAGTATCGAGGCGGCGGCGCTTACTGCGCAGAGAGAGGTCTCGGCTGGAAGAAATACGGTGCGTTTATGGCACTGGTCCTGATGCTCGGAACTTCGATCTTCATGCCGGCCGCGGCTACCTACACGATCTGTGACGGGTTCACGAACGCGCTGAACATCCCGATGTGGGCAAGCGCATTAGTCATCGCTGGGATCTTCGCAGTTGTCGTTGTCGGCGGTATCAAGCGTATCAGCAGCGTAGCGGAAAAGATCGTACCGTTCATGGTATCGGTTTATCTGATCGCAACGATCGTCATTGTTATTGTACATATCACGGAAGTACCGGCTATGATCAAAAGGGTCGTATCCTGTGCATTCGCAAAGAACGCAGTATTCGGCGGAACGCTCGGCGTAGCGATCCAGCAGGGTGTTAAGAGAGGTACCTTCTCCAGCGCATCCGGTATGGGCGAAGCTTCTCCGACAGCGGCAGCGACCGAAACGAGCCACCCGGTAAAACAAGGTATGGCAAACGCAGCAGGCGTATGGCTGGACACCGTTATCGTATGTACCGCATCCGGTCTCATGATGCTGTTAACGGACTGCTTCAACACTGCTACCGGATACGTCGGCAGCGGCGCGGCAGAACTTCCGGAACTCGCGGCAGCCGGAACCAACGGCGTTATCTTCGTACAGCTGGCATGCAAAATGGTTATGGGAAATATCGCGCCTCTGTTCATCGCGATCATGCTCGCGCTGTTCTCGTTCACCTGCCTGATCAGTTACTACTATGAAGCGGAAACTGCAGCGATGTATCTGTTCCAGGGCGACGGAAAAGAAAAGATCCGTAAGATCGTTACCTGGACTATGCGTATCGCAATGCCGATCCTGATCTTCATCTGGGGCAACATCGACTCCGGTCTCGCATGGAACTTATCCGATCTCGCACTCGGCGGCTGTACCTGGATCAACATGCTGGTAGTCCTTCTGCTATCACCGAAGGTATTCGCGCTGTACTTCGACTACGAAGCACAGATGAAAGCCAAGATCGATCCGTACTACAATCCTGACAAACTTTCCTGGAAGGGCGTAGACGTCGAAATGTGGAGAGATATCAACAAAAAACGTATTGAAAGTGAAAAATAGATCTTGAAAAGAGCCTCCGGAGGATGCTTTCCGGATAAAAGAATAAAGATGTGTTAGAGTAAAGGGCCGGGCGATGTGCGGGGCGCATGAGCTTGGCTCTTTGCGTTGATGCGCCCGGCAGCGTTCCTTCGCGATGAGGATCTGCCGCAAAAATGCAAGCTGCGGAGGTTGACATCACGAGAAAAATGGATTAACATAAATAGGGCGAAATGAGGGGGATGTTGTCGAAACATGCCCCTTTGCTGTTATGATGCAGCGCGTTGCCGGATGCAGTCCGGCAGCAAGCCTGATTTTACACAACTGGAGTAACGTGACATGAAAAAAATCGAAATTGATATGTTTAAGGAATATGTCGGCAAGCTGATCTTTCGCTGCTGCGTATTTTTGGCGGTCCTGCTGGCGTATCTCTTCGCGCCGGATTATTTTGACCTGATCCTGACTCCAAAGGTGCGGATGGAGTGGCTGCTTTCGGGGCTTTCGATGCAACAGATCCGCGGGATCCTCGGACAGTACAATATCCTTTGGGTCTATGTGGTGTGGGCGATCCTGATGGCGAGTATGCTGCTGCAGATGATCCCGCAGAACAAGCGCATCACGATGGGAAGCAAAAAAGGCTTTGCGAGTCATTATCGGCGGGCAGAGAACTTCAGCGAGCTGGAAATGTACCAATATGTGCAGAAGAATAATCTGGCGGCGATCTGGGTGCTGCTGGTATGGCTGAGCTTCAACGCGATCTTCGGCATTTTGTACGTGGCGGACATCATCGAGACGAAGGAACTGATCCTCCTGTCTGTATTTTATTATGTCTGCGACCTGATCTGCGTGGTCATCTGGTGTCCGTTCCAGAATTACATCATCAAGAACCGCTGCTGCGTGAACTGCCGCATCTTCAACTGGGGCTATTTCATGATGTTCACGCCGATGCTGTTCATCCGCAACTTCTTCACCTGGAGTCTGTTCTTTACCAGCATTGTGCTGATGCTGCGCTGGGAGATCACCCTGCTCAAGCATCCGGAGCAGTTCTGGGAAGGTTCCAACGACGCCTTGAAGTGCGAAAACTGCAAGGATCGGATCTGTAAATTCAAAAAACCGCGGTATTTCAAATAGCGCCCCGGCAGGAAACTTGCGAAAAACTGCGATTTTCACCTTTTCCTCCGAAAGAAAAGGTGGATAATAAATGAAAATCGTGCTATGATAGTACACATATAATAAAAGAAAAAATAAGGGGACGAGCAAATGGCAGAAACCAATTTTATTCACAGCATTATCGAAAAAGATTTAGAAAATCATAAATACGGCGACAGGCCGATCTACACGCGGTTCCCGCCGGAGCCGAACGGCTATCTGCATATCGGGCACGCGAAGTCGATCTGCCTGAACTTTTCGACGGCGGCCAAGTACGGCGGCAAGTGCAATCTGCGCTATGACGACACGAATCCGGTCAAGGAGGATATGGAATACATCAACTCGATCGAGGAGGATGTGCGCTGGCTGGGCTTTGCGTGGGACAAGCGCCTGTGGGCTTCCGACTACTTCGACAAAATGTATGAGGCAGCAGTCGAGCTGATCAAAAAAGGCAAGGCTTATGTCTGCGACTTGACGCCGGAAGAGATCAAGGAATATCGCGGAACTTTAACGGAACCCGGCAAGGAGAGTCCGTACCGGAATCGCGGCGTGGAAGAAAATCTCGCGTTGTTTGAGGAAATGAGGGCCGGCAAATACGCGGATGGCGAAAAAGTCCTGCGCGCCAAGATCGACATGGCGTCGCCGAACATCAATCTCCGAGATCCGATCATTTACCGCATCGCGCATGCGACGCATCATAATACCGGCGACAAGTGGTGCATCTATCCGATGTATGACTTCGCGCACCCGATCGAAGACGCGATCGAGGGCATCACCCATTCGATCTGTACGCTGGAATTCGAGGATCACAGACCGCTGTACGACTGGGTACTGGCCGAGGTCGGCTGGTGGCCGCAGCCGCCGCAGCAGATCGAGTTTGCGCGCCTGAATCTGACCAATACCGTCATGTCCAAGCGCTATCTGAAACGTTTGGTGGATGATGGCGTAGTAGACGGTTGGGATGACCCGCGGATGCCGACCATCGCGGGCATTCGCCGCAGAGGCTACACGCCGGAGGCGATCCGCAGATTCTGTGAGGAGATCGGCGTCTCCAAGGCAAACAGTACGGTCGATGTTTCTCTGCTGGAGCACTGCGTGCGCGACGACCTCAAAGAAAAGGTGGAAACCAGAAACGTTGTTTTTGATCCGATCAAGGTCATCATCACGAACTATCCGGAGGGGCAGAGTGAGCTCTGCGAAGTCGAAAACAATCCGGCAGTACCGGAAATGGGCGTGCGTCAGGTCTCCTTTTCCAGAGAGATCTGGGTGGACGGTGAGGACTTCATGGAAGTGCCGGCAAAGAAATATTTCAGACTGTTCCCGGGCAACGAGGTGCGTCTGAAGGGCGCGTATTTTGTGACCTGTCAGGAAGTCATCAAGAATGAGGACGGTTCGATCAAGGAGCTGCATTGCACCTACGATCCGGAGACAAAATCCGGAAGCGGGTTTGAGGGCCGCAAGGTTAAGGGCACGATCCACTTCGTGGACGCGCAGACCGCGGTGCCGATCAAGATCCGTCAGTTCGATTACCTGATGACGGAGGGTGAGGACGGCAAGATGGTGGCCAACGAGGATACGATACGTGAGATCACCTGCTATGCGGAGCCGAAAGTGCTCGAAGCGCAGAGCGGCGAACGCTTCCAGTTCTTCCGTCACGGCTACTTTGTTGCGGACTCTAAACTGTACAGTGAGGACAACCCGGTCTTCAACGAGATCATCGGACTTAAGAGCAGCTGGAAAAAATAGCGAAAAGGAACAAAACCCCGCAGGATGAACGCTGAAAGAAGCGTCTCTGCGGGGTTTTACGCAGTATTGCCTGCAGCCGTAAAAAGGATCACAAAGAATCCTTAGAATACATCTAAGGAGCCGCGTGCGATCAAGACGACCGAAACGATCGCCAGCGCAACGATCACGACTGCGATGATACCCTCATGCGCGTTGAACGGTTTTTCTCCGCGTTCCTTTCTTCCCAGAAGGTAAACGATGAGCCCCAGCGCGTACAGAACCGTCGTCGCGAGCAGGTAGGAAAGTCCGCCGGAATACAGCATCCAAAAGCCGTAGACAGAGCCGATCACGGCGAAAATCCTTTCTTTGGCGATCGCTCCGGCAGAGCAGCTTGCCAGCTGACCTTCTTTCTTGAACGTGATCTTTGCGTAATAGAGCGCGCTGAACAAGTACGGGATCATGATCATCGAAGCGCTTAGGTTATAGAAGAGCTGATAGGTCGAGGCGTTGAAATACACGACGATCAGGAATACCTGAATGATACTGTTGGTGACGAACAGCGAAAACGCGGGCGAACCGTGCTTGTTGCCTCTTGCAAAAGCTTTCATAAATACGCCTTGCTGCGCGGCGGAATATGGGCAGTCTGCCGCGATGATCGTCCAGCCTAAAAGCGCGCCTGCCAGTGACAGGATGACGCCCAGATTGACCAAAGTAGCGCCCCATGGACCGACTGCGGCCTCAAGGATTCCGGCAAGCTGCGGATTCTTGAGGTTTGCGATTTCCTCCGCCGGCATAACGCCCAAAGAAAGTATCGCGACCAGCACATAGATCGTCAGAAGCCCTAAAAATCCGAATACGGATGCCTTGCCGACATCGCTGGATCTTTTCGCGCGCGGATAAAACGACTGCGCCCTCGACACCGATAAGGGACCATACGGTCGCGCCGGTGGTTCCTTTGACCTGATCCAGCAGTGACATCGAGCCGTTGCCCCAAAAGTTGTGCGTGAAAATATCAAGATCGAACGCCCGGACAAAAACGATCGCGACCAGAAATACGGCCAGCGGGACCAGTTTGGTGATCGTGGTCAGGATATTCAGGCCGGCTGCCTCCTTTACGCCGTGCAGCACCAGAAAGTTCAGAACCCAGATCACAACCGAAGCGCAGACGACAGATAGTAAATTATTTCCATTACCGAACGACGGAACAAAATAACCGATGGATCCGAACAGCAGGGTCATATACGAAACGTTGCACAGGAGCGCGCTGATCCAATAACCCCATGCGGAGTTGAAGCCGACATATTCGCCGAACCCCTCCTTCGCGTAACTGTATACACCGTTTGTCAGGTCCGGTCTGACTTTGTTCAGGCCGAAGAAACACAGGATCAGCGCCAGCATACCGACGCCTGCGATCGCCCAGCCGATCAGAACCGCTCCGGTATGAGCGCCGTTGGCGGCCATATCTCCGATGGTCGTAAAAATCCCGGCGCCGATGGTGGAACCGACGATCATGGCGATCAGCCTTGTAAAACTCAGATCCCCTTGCGGCACGGAAGCCGATTTCTTGTTTAATTCATCCATTTGTTTCTCCTTATGTAGCAAAATACTTGCTCCGCTGCATTCGATTTGTTATACACACTTTTATCCCTGGATTTCCCGCATAAAATATGATAAAATAAAAACAATTTACAGTGAAACGTGGTTTAGATGGAGGAGGACAGTCGGAATGAGAAAGCGATGGAAACAACTCAAAAAAGCGGCCTGCCTGTGCTTGATGGCGGCAGTATTGGTGACCTTTCTGCCGCAGGGCTTCGGCCGCGCGCAGACAGCGGAGGCGGCGAGCGTCAAGTCGATCCGGAGCGCGGCGGCGCTGCGCAGCGCGCTGACCTCGTCGGAGAACGGGTCCTACCGTTTAACGGCAGATATCAGTGGCTTGACCAAGGCGATCGTGGTCAAAAGCAAGACCAAAAGCTTGGATCTGAACGGACACAGCATCAAGGGCAAGGATCAGAAAACCGGGCTGATCACCGTCAAGGGCGGCAAACTGACGATCTCTGACAGCAAGGGCGGCGGACAGATCCGCAATACCAATGATCAGGACGCGATCGGCTGTGACTCCGGCACTTTGATCATCAACGGCGGCAAGTTCCGCGGCAAATATTACGCGATGTATAATACGGGCGGCAAGACGACGATAAAAGGCGGCAGCTTCATCGGTGCGCAATGCGGCATCAAGCAGATGGAGGGTACCTTGAACATCCAAGGCGGCAGTCTGCGGGGCGACAACGGATTGACGCTTTTGGGAACCTCGAAAACGAAGGTCAACATTACCGGCGGCAAGTTGAGCGGAACCTATAACGGATGCGATGCGACCGGCGGCAAGCTGACTGTCAGCGGCGGCAGCTTCACAGGCGAAAAGTCCTGCGGCCTGTCGGGATTTTCCGGGAAATACGGGACGGATATCAACATCAGCGGCGGCAGCTTCAGCGGCTACGACGCGCTCGCGGTGCAGGGCAATGTGAACCTGACCGTGACAGGCGGAAGCTTCACGGGCAGCCATGCGGATCTGACAATCTACAGCACCTTCTGCGGCGACCGCGAGATCGACCAGAGCCTGTTCGCGAATATCTGGGACGACAGTCCGGCCGGTCACGGCGTTTACGAGACGGAGTTCAAGCGAGTACCGGTAACCTACACGGAGGGCATGACTGTCAGCGACGCGGACACCCTGTATTCGCTGTATGTGCAGGCACAGGAAAATCTTTTGCCGCAGCTCAAGATCCGCACATCCGAGCATTTGTACGAGGTCTTGAACGTATACAGTTCGGCATGGGGACCGTCTGTCAGCACGCAGATGAACACAACGATCGAAAATGACACGGCGGACGTCGATGTGCAGTTCAGCTATCGCACAGAGTTTGAAGTGGAGCGTCTGATCCGCGACCAGAAAGTCAAGGCGAACGCGTCGGCAGAAGCTGTCAAGTATTATAAGAAGATCTGCAGCATCACGAAGACCGCGACCAAAGGCTGTACGACGAAAAAAGAAAAAGTCAAAGCGATCAACAAGTACATGGTCAAACATTACTCGTATGATCATCAATATAAACAGGCGTCTTACAGCTTCCTGGGGCTTTTGGACAACAAGAAAGCCGTCTGCCAGGGCTTCGCGGAGCTGTTCCGCATGATGGGACTGCAGGCGGGCATCGAAACGCAGTCCATCGGCGGTACGGCCACTTCGGGACCGGGAAAGACGGATTTTGAGGCCCATATGTGGAACCGCAGCAAGATCGGCAGCAAGTGGTATTATACCGATGTGACCTACAACGAGGGCACTGGTACCAACAAGTTCCTGCTTTTGAGCGAAAAGAGCTTTTACGGAAAAGGGTACCATTATCGCTGACAATCTGCAGCCGTGATGTGCAGCGGCGGGACCGAAAGATAAAAATATAAGAAAAAAGCATGCATCTTCCCGCAGCGGCCGCCCCGACGGTGTGAAACACCTTAAGGGCGGCCGTGGGAAATACGATGCATGCTTTTTGGATTCGGGTGCTTAGTCGATATCAAGTCTTGTCAGCAGACCTTGAACTGTGTAGTCATAGTCGGCGCAGTCTTTCAGCTCATAGCGGGCTGCCGGATTGACATCATCATTTGGATGTTCGGCGCGCCAGTCGGCAAGATCGACGCTCTTGGTACAGCGGATGCCGTTCTCTGTCTGATAGGTCCATTTGATCTCACCGCAGTTGTCGATCAGAGCAAGCAGGACATAGGCGTAGGCTTTCATCTTCTGGTTATAGATCTTGTCGTAGCCGTCTGTCCAAGGTCGGTCAAAGATCAGTTCCCAGCTGTACGGATACTCGAAGCCCTCGGATTCCTGCGTATTCAGCTTGTTCGTGTAGCTGCCGATCGCCTCCCCGACGCCGAGCAGGTTCGCCAATCGCTGATCGGCGCTGATATCGCCGATATACGGGTTGCGCGCCGCGTACAGGTCCTTGGCTTTTTTTGTGACCAGCCCATAGCCGCTGTAGGTGTCGCCTTTAATGTTAACGGCAGTTGGATTCACGCTTTTGCCTTCTTTATCATAGGTGATCGGAACCTTTACCTGCAAAGTACGCGTTTGATGGAACCGGGAGATCGGCACAGCATAGACGATGACGTCAAGGCCGCCGTCGTCGGTTTCCTTCAGTTTGTAGTGCGAAAACGCCAGCCCGCTGCTTTCCTCGATCCAACAGTTAAATATGAGCGTTTTGGAGGTAGCGTATAAAATTTCGTGTGTCTCGCCGTTTTGATCTGTAAACATTTTGGTTTCCCGATCGGTGGAGTCCGTATCGGTGGTCACCAGCATATGGAAATCATCGATCGGGCTGCCATACAGATAAACCTTGGCCCAGACGCCGAAACCGGCCAGAAGCAGCACCAGAAGCACTGCAGCGAGGATGCGTTTGCGATTTGTGCTGCGGATTTTTTTCAGGTAATCGATCTCCGGAAAATCTTCACTGCCGGATCCTTCGGATCCTTTGACCTCTTCGGTGCTCCCCGTCTGCATGGCGGCATAGGCAGCGGCGCAGGTCGGACATTCGGACAGATGCGCTTCGACCGCCTCGCTGCTCGCGGGACTGGTCAAACCGTCCGCGTAGGATGGCAGTAAGTCTTGGATGATATCACAAGGTAATTTTGTCATTTTATAAAAACCCCCTTTTGTAATTTTTCTTTGCCGCGGTAGAACGTGACACGCGCCCAGTTCTCGGTATGCTCCATGATCTGCCCGATCTCCTTAAAGGAAAGATCCCCCATCAGACGCAGATACAGGACCTCGCGCATCGGATCTTCGAGCTTATGGAGCGCCTGCATCAGGCTCAGGGTGTCGAGCTTCGCGATGCAGACCTGTTCCGCGGACGGAGTCTGCAGGTCGTCCGCATATTCCGAGGCAGCGGACGGATCCGCCGTGTGGGAGCGCCTGCCTGCCTGCAGAGCGGCCTCACTGTCCGGGTCGTCCAGAGAAAGACTTCCTTTGCTCTTGCTTTGTTTTGTCAGATGACGGCGCCAGACATTATTTGCGATCCCGCAGAGCCAGGTGCTGACGCTGCTGTCGCCGCGAAACCGATACGCCGCGTGCAGCGCTTGATAGAACGTTTCCTGCGTCAGCTCTTCGGCAAGATCCGCATCCGCGCATTTCGCAAACAAAAATCCGTAGACCATGCGCGAATGCTCCCGATAAAGTTCCTCCATGAAGCACGCCTCCTTTCCTCTTTTTCGTTTGCTGTCATATAATAAGTAACACGAAAAGCGGTTTCGTTACAAGGAAAAAATATTTTTTTGCACAAAAAAGGTCCGCCTGCAGAAAGCTTTGAGAAGCGTCTGCCGCGAACCTTGTTATGATCATGAAATGTCGGAATCTGCCGAATGTGTCAAGCAGCGCGGGACATTTGTCCTGTGCTGTTGCGCCGGGCAGTGCAGGCCATGCACCTTACAGAAGCGGAAGCTTGTTGAGGATGATCGTAAAGATGACCATACCGAACAGCGCAAACGGATAGGTCGCGCCGTAACCGGCGCCCGGTTCATCACTGCCGACCGCGTCGGTCGCCGCGCCTAAGCCCGGCGTGGAAGTCATACCGCCGCAGATCGCGCCGGATAACATGATCCAGTTAAGCTTGAACAGATAACGTCCGACCAAAAAGCCGACCATGATCGATACCGCGCCCACAAATAGGCTGACAAGCGCCAGCGTGATGCCGGATCCGGTCAGCGCGTCTACGGCTCCGTAGCCGTAGTTCAGTCCGACGATCGCCAGGAAAAAGGCCAGTCCCAGTTCACGGATGATGCCCAGTACCTTGGTATCCATGCGGAACGAGATCGGTCCGATCTTACCGATGTAGCCAAGCAGCAGCGCACCGATCAGAACGCCGCCGGTGGATTCCAGGCTGACATAGCCGAGCGGGCCCATGTAGATCTTGATCGATCCGATCAGATAGCCGACAAAGCATACCAGTGCGAACGAGATGATGCTGAACTCGGTCGTCGGTATCTCCCGAACGCCTTGTATATTGCGTGCGGCTTCCATTTCCAGCCGATGTTTTTTCTTTTCTTCCTCCACGTCAAATTTGAAGATGACATTGAGAAAGTTAACCGCCAGAATGACGATGATGACGCCGAACGGATAACCGACCGCCGAGCCGATGCCGACCTGCGCGGTGGCCTGATTGACGAAGTCCAGTTTCATTTCTTCCGTCAGGGACGCGGTATTCTCCGCGGTCAAACCGCTGTATTTTTCGTTGAGCGTGAGCACGCGGATCAGAGACTGCCGATCCAAGTCGGAAGCCTGCTCGTAGCGGTCCGCTAAGTCCGTGGCCTGGATCTCCGCGGTTTCCAGTGCGGATGCCAGTCCCGGGGAACTGGTCATCGCGCCGGTATAAACGCCGGTCACGGCATACTGGTTGGTATCCTTACAAAATGCCGTACAGGCGTAGGTCGCGCCTGCTCCGACAAAGGTGATCAAAAGGCCGAGCACGACGAACTTAGCGCCGTATTTTTTGAGAACGATGCCGAGGTCTTTGGCTGCCAGCAGGCCGACGGCGGCCACGAAAACGATCAGCGCCGCCGAAAAGAAGTAGGTATTGACGACTTTCCCGCCGTTGCCGGACATGATCTGAACCGCGGCTTTCCAGCCGGCTGCCGATTCATCCCCGGCAAGAAAAATCTTCTGGGCGAAGCCGTAAACGGCCCAGCCGACGGCGAGGCCGACAAAGAGCGCGCCGGAGGTACCGAAGCTGAATTTGCCGAATTTGATCTTGCCGAATAAAAGACCGAGCGTGATGGTGATGAACATCAGCACGAACGGGTTGAGCATCAGGCTGACGACATCGAATTTTATGATCTGCATGATAAAATCTCCTAATTGTTTTGATTGTTTTATTTTATTTTAAAAGCTGTTTCGGTAAATGTTAAAAAACATTAAGAACATTATACCAAAGCCGGAAAATTTCTCAAGCAAATGCAAGTCAAAAAAACCGAAAAGAATGTTCTATTTTTGTATCTCCGGAGACAAGTCCAGGATACGATCGATGATATCTGGCACGATCTGCTCCAGATCCGGCAGATAAACGCGCTCGCTCCACTGATGGATGTCACGGCAGCGCGGGCCGAGATAAAAGATGGGCGCACCGAGCTTCGCGGAGGATTCAAACGGGATATCGTAGATCGAGATCGGAAGCGTCAGATTGCCGAGAAGTTTCCTTTGTGCGGACGGATCCGTGCAGGAAAGATAGCTGGCATCGCCGATGCCCGTAAAATACGGAACAACGGTCAGATCCATATGGCAGTCGTCTTCGATCACTTCCCGCACCTTATCCACGATCCGGTGCCCGTCCGCCGCGAGGTAAGCGTTGCAGACGGCCGGATAGTAAGGCGGCGCGATCGCCAGGATGAGCATCGGGTTTTCATCGCCGCAGATCGCAAGGAGACGGCGGATATAAAGGACGCTTGCGTTTTGCAGCGTCAGAGCGCCGCTTTGGATCTCCGCGGCAAGCTGCGCTGTCTGTTCCTGTTTCCACTGCGCGAAGTCGGCGTGGTGCTCCGCGGCAAGCGCTTCCAGTTCCGGAAGCAGCAGTACGCGCGGCGCTGCTTTCAGTTTTTGCGCATCGGTGATCAGACCATGTTCCGCTGCGTGCCGATAGGCACGTTCGTATTTTTCCATAACAGCAGCGCCGGCCTCCTCACAGGTGCGGCGGAGTTTCGCGATGGTCTCCTCCAACGCGTTTTCACCGAGAAACAGGAGATTGACACACAGCACGCCCAGCTCCGGCAGCGAAACATCGTAGGTCTGCTTGAGATCCTTCAGGATCTGCACGACCGGCGGCGCAGAGGCGAGGCCGAAGTCTTCGGTGATGAAATCCGTATTCAGATCGATGCGCGCAGCGATCTCCGCAATCAGATGCGCGGCGTTCAACCCCTTGAGCGGTTCACCGCAGTGCGCAAGTTTGCCTTTGGCCACGATCATCGGCAGCATTTTGCCGATACTGCCGTTATAGAGCATGAAATCGTTTCCGGCGAGCGGCAGCTGCGGCTCCAGGATCAGCGCTGCCGTGTAAGTGAGCGCGAAACGTTCACGGATCTTAAGGAGCACATCGACGGCGCCGCACATACCGGCAGAAATATTTTCTTCATCGCAGACCGTCACAAAGAGCAGCCCGGTCTCCGAATCTTCCGGCAGCGTCAAGGTCTTGTAAATGCCGACCGCCAAGCCGCCTTTCATGTCAGCGGTGCCGCGGCCGGGAAGCCATTCTCCGCTCGCAAGTTCTGCCTGCATGGTTTCACCGCCGAGCTTTTGACGCAGGATCTCTTCTTTGAGCTTTTGCGGCTGCAGGGCGAACGGCTTCAGGTCGCCGTAACAATCGATTTCGACTGCGTCATAATGTCCGGTCAGGATCAGCGTGCGGCCGGATGTGCCGCGTTTGAGCGCCCAGACAACGGTGCGGCCCATAAAGTCTCCGGTATCTTCCATGCCCCAGCAGTCCAGGTGCATGCGAAAATAGGGATCCTCCGCAAAATAAGAAGCGATCTTTTTCGCCGCGTCCTGCTCCATCGGCGTTCCGGTGTCGCTTTGCACCGCGACCAGACCCTCCATAATCTGTCTGATATTGCGAGATGCTTGCTTTTGCATTTGTTTTCCTCCGTGATCTTGTGGTGATACTGCTACCATACCACAGGTAACGCAAAAAGCAAATGAGTTTTTAGTTGTTTCTTTGCGCAAAATCAAGTATACTATTTAAGAAAGTGGGCATCAGAAGGAAAAATACAGAAAGTACAGGTAGCGATGTTAGAAGCAATCGAAGCATATGGAGAGATCATCCGCGTTGTTGTGATCTGCTGCGCGGCAGTCGGACTCGGCGTTCTGCTGGGGAACAGCGCGGTCTGGTTTTTTAACCGCATACCGGCCAAATGGCTGACCGATTACGGACAAGAACCGTCCGAAGAACTGCTGCACCCGACACAGCAGCGCGTCAAAAGCACGCCGTGGAAATACGTGTTTACCGGCGGGTTTCTCTGCGCGGGCATTTATCTCGGCATGCGCGATCCGGCCTACGCGCTTCCGGCGCTGGCGGCGCTGTGGCTGCTGCTGGAGATGTCGATCGCGGATCTGAAATATCTGATCGTACCGGATCAGCTGATCCTTTTGCTGGGCGTGACGAGCCTGGGGATGATCACGAAGCATGCAGGCGGACCGATGGACGCGGTTTGGGGCGCTCTGATCGGCTTCGGTGTCCTGGCGTCGATGGCCCTGCTGGCAAAACTGATGTATAAAAAGCCTGCCATCGGCGGCGCGGATGTCAAGCTTTTCGGCGCGCTCGGACTGGTGACCGGCGTGGACGGCATCCTTTTTATCTTTGTGGTTTCGACATTCTTGAGCGCCGGACATTTTATCTGGCTGATGATCCGCAAAAAGGCCAAACTCAGCGACGAACGGGCAATGGTGCCGTATACCGCGATCGCCGCGGGATTGTATCTGGTGGTCTTTCATGAGATCCTGACCACGCAGGTGATCCTGACGATCTGACAGGGAAATTACGATCCTGATAATATAGAAAATATAAATTTTTGGAGGAACTATGATCACAAGCAAACAAAGAAGTTTTCTGCGCTCCATGGCGCATAATATCGACCCGGTGGTATACATCGGCAAGTTCGGCGTGACCGAAAACGTCGAAAAGGAACTGGACAACTGTCTGGAGACCAGAGAGCTGGTCAAGGTCAAACTGCAGGAGGGCTGCGACCTGGCGGCCAAGGATGTCGCCAACGAAATGGCGGCGAAGCTGGGCGCGGAATTTGTACAGGCGATCGGCCACAAGTTCACGCTTTACCGGGAGTCAAAAGAAAACAAGCAGATCATCCTGCCGCGATAATATGGAAAGAAATATCTTGCTGACAATCGAATATGACGGCTCGGGATTCAGCGGATGGCAGAGGCAGCCGCAGGTGCGGACAGTGCAGGGGCGCTTGGAGAAAGTGCTGAGCCGAGTCTGTGCGGCAGAGATCAAAGTCAATGGGACCAGTCGGACCGACGCCGGCGTGCACGCGTTGGGGCAGCGCGCTTCGTTTCGCGGAGAGTTCGGGATCCCGACCGACCGGATCATGCTGGCGGCGAACAACCTGCTGGCAGGCGGCAGGCAGGCGCTCAAGGGTGTCGGCGATGTGCGGATCACCGCGCTGGAGGAAGTCCCGCCGGATTTTCACGCCAGGTTCAACGCCTGCGGAAAAAAATACCGCTATCTCATCCGCAATCTGCCGGAGCCGGATATTTTCCGCAGAAACTATTGCTATCAGATACCGCAGCCGCTGGACCTCGCGGCGATGCGGGAAGCGGCGGCCTATATCGTCGGCACGCACGACTTTAAATGTTTTCAGGCGGCCGGCGGAGAAGAAAAGGAGACAACGGTCCGCACAATTCACCGTTTGCACATAGACAGACGCGGAGAAGATGTTATAATAGAGATCAGCGGCGACGGGTTTCTCTATAATATGGTGCGGATCATCACGGGTACGCTCGTGGAAGTCGGCTTGGGAAAACGGGATCCCGTGCAGCTGCAGTCGATCATCGAAAGCCGGGATCGGCAGAAAGCCGGGCATACGGCGCCGGCGGCGGGGCTGTATCTGGTCGAGGTATATTACGAAAAGCAGAGTATCATTGAGGAATAGGCATGGAAAAGACGAAAAGACCATCATGGGATGAATATTTTATGGAGATGGCGGAATTGACGGCAAAACGTTCGACCTGCATGCGCCGCAACGTAGGAGCAGTCATCGTCAAGGATCGGCGGGCCATCGCGACCGGCTATAACGGAGCGCCGAAAGGCATCCGGCACTGTGAAGACCGCGGCGGCTGTCTGCGTCAGAAGCTGGGAGTCCCATCCGGACAGAGGCATGAGCTTTGTATGGCGCTGCACGCGGAACAGAACGCGATCATCCAGGCCGCGTCCATGGGACATGCCATCGAGGGCGGCACGATCTACATTACGCATCAGCCGTGCGGCATCTGCGCCAAGATGATCGTCAACGCGGGTATCCGACGGATCGTTGTCCGTGAGGGTTATCCGGACGAACTGGCGGTGCAGATCCTCGAAGAAGCAGGGCTTACGGTTGAGAAGCTGCCTGCGGAAACGAGCGGGGCAGAAACACAAAACGAGGAAAAGGCGGAATAAACGATGTATACAACCTTATGGGCGACTTTTTTGGTGGCCTTTGTACTGTCGCTGGTGATGACGCCGGCGGCGATCAAGCTCGCGCCGAAGATCGGCGCGATGGATGTGCCGAAGGACGGCAGACGCATGCACGTCAAAGCGATGCCGCGTTTCGGCGGCATGGCGATCTTTATCGGGACAATGGCTTCGACAGCGATCTTTTTGCTGCAGCTGGACAGCCGCATCATCGGCATTATGATCGGCGGAACCCTGATCTATATCCTAGGCGTCATAGACGACTTAAAAAATCTTCCGGCGAAAGTAAAATTTCTGGGTCAGAGCGTAGTCGCGGTCATCATGTACCTGTACGACATCCGGATCGAATTTATCAGCAACTTTTTCGGAGACGGCAAAAGCGAACTGGGCGCGGCGCTCTGTTTCATTGTTACGATTCTTTGGATCGTGGGCATCACCAATACGGTCAATCTGATCGACGGCCTGGACGGATTAGCAGCCGGAACGGCGTCTATCGCGTCGCTTTGCATTGCCTACGTGGCTTACATCCACGGCATGTATCTGGCCTCCGGCGCGATGCTTGCGCTGGCAGGCGGCGCACTCGGGTTCCTGCCGTATAATTTTTACCCGGCTAAGATCTTCATGGGCGACGGCGGTTCACTCTTCCTGGGCTTTATGCTCTCGACGATGTCGATCCTGGGACCGGTCAAGAGCGCGACGATCGTTGCAGTCATCATTCCGGTGCTGGTATTGGGTGTGCCGATCTTTGACACGGCTTTTGCGATCTTCCGCCGTCTGGTCAACAAGCGGCCGATCATGGAAGCGGACAAGGGACATCTGCATCACCGCCTGATGAAGCTCGGCTACGGACAGCGCAGAGCGACTCTGATGCTCTATGGCGTCAGCGGGATCATGGGCATTTCGTCCGTAACGTTCAGCCGCGGCCTTTGGGTCGAGACCCTCGGTCTGTTTGCGATCGCACTGATGCTGATCTATATTTTTCTGACGGACGCGAATCACATCATGCCGCAGATCAAGACGCCGGATGCTTATCCGGACGGAAATCCGGCCGCGGGGAACGCCGCCGCGGGAGCTGCAGCGGATGCGCAGAATCCGGAGCCGGCCACGGAGCAAGAAGCACTGTCCGGCAAAGAGGAAGCTTGAAGAAAGAAGCTTGATGAAAATCGTATATCGGTCAGCGTGGATCTTCCCGGGGAAACCGGAGGAAACCGCTGCTTGATAGCAATAGAAAGTACTGACGCCCAAAGGTTTTCCTGCGGGGAAAGGCTGAAACAACAAAAAGCAAGCGTAAGTGTCGGTATTTTTTGCCGGCACTTTTTGTCTGCATGGAAAGGAGGAAACGCGATGGAAACAAGAGTTGCACTGATCAGCATCATTGTCGAGGAGCCGGACGCGGTGTCACAGATCAATACGCTGCTGCACGCGTATCGGCAATTTATCATCGGACGTATGGGAATCCCGTATGCCGCCAAAAATATATCCATCATCAGCATCGCGATGGATGCGCCGATGGACGCCATCAGCGCCCTCTCCGGAAAACTGGGCGCACTGCGGGGCGTCAGTACGAAAACCGTATATTCTAAGGTGTAAGGGGCGTCGCCTGCTGACACAAAAGAAAGGACAAAAACATGAAAACGAAAAGAAATGCGAGAAAAATTTTCTCTGTGCTGCTCGTGCTGCTGCTGACCCTGTCGCTGCTGGCAGGCTGCGGCGATCAGAGCGGAAACGACGGCAAGGAGGCCGCGGACAGTACGGTCAGTGCGATCGTCAATGTGGCGGCACTGAACGGACCGACCGGCATGGGCATGGTCAAGCTGATGGACCTGACAGACAAGTACGCGGTCACGACCTATCAGGCGCCGACGGATATCGCGCCGAAGCTGCTGAACGGTGAGGCGGATGTGGCGGCGCTTCCGTCCAATATGGCAGCGGTGCTGTACAATAAGACAGAGGGCCAGATCGTCGCGGTCAGCCCGATCGCGTTGGGCGTGCTTTACATTCTCGGCAACAACGCGGAAGTAACGGAAGTCAGTGACCTTGCCGGCAAGACGATCGTGGCGAGCGGACAGGGCGGTACGCCGGAATATGTGCTGCAGAAGGTACTGGAAAACGCGGGGCTTACGATCAATGAGGATGTCAAGGTGGAATGGCTGGCAAGCCACGCGGACGTCAATACGAAGCTTCTGGCTGAAGAGGGAACGATCGCGATGATCCCGGAACCGTTTGTATCGACGGCGCTGGCAGCCGGAAAAGAGGGCGTAACGCAGCTGTTTGACCTCAATGCGCTCTGGAGCGACGCGACCGGTCAGGAACTGCCGATGGGCGTGCTGGTTGCCCGAAAAGCGTTTGTCACAGAACGCGAAGATGATCTGAAAGTGCTGCTGGCGGACTATCAGGCTTCCGTGGACTTTGTCAACAACAGTCCGGCAGAAGCCGCGGCGGCGATCGTGGAAAAAGGCTTTATCGGTAAGGCAGAGATCGCGGAAGCGGCAATCCCGAACTGCCATATCGTACTGTACAGCGGCGACCAAAAAGACGCGGGTGCGGCAATGCTCAAGACGTTTAATGAAACCCTGTTCGCGATGGATCCTGCCGCAGTCGGCGGCAGCCTGCCGGGAGACGACTTATACTACTAGCGCGCCTATGCATCTCGCCTTGCTGCAGAATAAGAACATCTGCAGCGATGCGTGCGGCAAGCGGCATGTGAAAAAAGGAATGCGATGAAACAGAGAACAAAGGGTCCGGCGGATCCGGGCACGAAAACAAAAACGGAACATCGCGCAAAACAGACAGGCAGGTGGATCGCCATCTGCCTGTTTTGGCTTGCGCTCTGGCAGTTAGGAGCGGTGCTTGTCGGAAGCAGTCTGCTGCTGCCGTCGCCGCTGGAAACTGCGCGGACGCTCGGGGAACTTGCCGGTGAAAGATCATTCTATCTGAATATCGCCTGGACGCTGCTGCGCTGTACGCTTGCCATGCTGCTTTCGTTTGCGGCGGGGGTCTGCTGCGCGTGGCTGGCTTATCGGCACCGGTGGATACGGACGCTGCTGGCACTGCCGGTCAGTTTTTTTAAGGCAGTGCCGGTGATGGCGATCATCATCTATGTGATCCTGCTGATGCGGGCAGACGGGGTTGCGGTATTGGTCTGCTTTTTGATGTGCTTTCCGGTGGTCTATACGAATCTCTTGGGCGGGCTGGACGCTGTTTCGGATGAACTGCTGGAAGTTGCGGAGATTTACGAGCTGGATAGCAGCCAGCGCCTGCGGCTGCTGTATCTGCCGGCGCTGCTGACGCCGATCCGAGCTTCCCTGCAGCTCATCGCGGGGCTTTCGTGGAAAGCCGTCGTGGCAGCGGAGGTCTTGGCAGTACCGGCGTATTCGCTGGGCTATCCGATGCTGAGCGCGAAGTACTATCTGGAAACGCCGCGGCTGTTTGCCTATATTGCTGTGATCGTGCTTCTCAGCATCGGATTTGAAAAATTGATCTGCCGTCTGCTTGTGTCACTGAACTGGCATCCTTATACGGGCAGCAGACTGCACAGATGGCTGGATACCGCCGAAGCTGCCGACACTGAGCATGTCAAAGCAAGAGCCGGCTGTTGCGTGGACCGCAAAGCCGATGCTGGGCATGTCAAAACAAGGCCCGTACGCCGAGCAGAACGCGGCGCGGACTATTATGTCGGCGGCACAGATTTTTCCGCCCCTACGGTGGAAGTGCGGCACGTCAGCAAAGCGTTTGGCGGACAGATCGTCCTGCGGGACATCAACCTGCATCTGGAAGCAGGCTACGTCACCGCGCTGATGGGCCCGTCCGGCATCGGCAAGACAACACTTGCTCGCATGCTCGCAGGATTAACGCTGCCGGACAGCGGAACGATCCTGCTTGACGGAGCATACCGGCTGTCGGTCCTGTTTCAGGAAGACCGCCTGCTGCCGTGGCTGAATGTCTACGATAATCTTGCGCTGGGCTTTTTAGACAGACGCAGAAGACTTCCGCATGACTCTGCCGTCCGGCTGATGACCGCGGAAGAAATCGACCGGCGTGTCCGCAAACTGGCAGAGGCGCTTGAACTGACCGCCGCGCTGGAGAAACTGCCGGATGAACTGTCGGGCGGCATGCGCTGCCGCGCTGCGATGGGCAGGACCTTTGCGCCGCCGTCGGAACTCCTGATCCTTGATGAACCGTTCCGCGGCTTGGACGAAGCCCTTCGGACACGCATCATCGACAGACTGTGGGAAACAGAAACACGCGGCAAGACCGTGCTTCTGATCACACATCGCCCGGAAGACTGCGAGCAGCTTGCAGACCGCAAGTTAAACCTATAAGATGATAACGAAGGACTTTTCTTGTTTGGCAGACAGCCGGATAGGAAAAGTCCTTTCTGATTTTTTGATCGCCTTTGCAATTCGGCATATTCCGCAGCGAACATCCTCTTCGCCCGGCAGCTTTCACGGATTCCATGGATTGATATGCTGTGAAATCCGATCGCCGCGCTGCTTACGTGCGGTGAAAATGGACAAGGCAGATGAAAATATAGAGTCAGCGTATGCATAACAAAAAACAGATGCATAATGTACTGCTTTTCGGCGGGTTTTCAAAAATTTGTACGCGGCAGGGGATAGGTGGATGAGAGAATTTTA
>CAKQQT010000030.1 GCA_934271235.1 uncultured Clostridia bacterium
CCGCAAACTTCACAGGATGTCAAGGCCTTTCAAAAGATCGCATCCTCGCAAAAGTCCTGCAAATGCCTTTCGAACGACTGTCAAACGCGCGTAAAATGCCGAAAGTAGATAGAAATGCAGCTTTTTCAGTTACTTATCCACTCCGAGCCAGATTCGCGGTCTGCCTGCGAGTGAGACCCGTGTCGAATCCTTTTGAAACAAGTCGAATCTTGTCGAAATCATGCGGCACGATGCCAGACGATGCGAGCAAAGGCACAAAGGATTGCTGCGTGCATTGCTGTCTCACCTTGCATTCTTGCAATATCTCCCAGATATTACAATTTAAAGGATGGGAAAGTGGATAAGTAACACAAAAGGTGCTGATTTTATCGAATCGCTTGTTTTTTGCTTATTTGTATTCCTCACCTACTCCGAATCTTTCAGTTGTAAGATGGCCGCAAGATGACTGCGATCGGAATTTTCGTTGCATTCGCTGCAAAAATATGATATACCAGACAGAGAGGCTGCCGCTCGGAGCGAGTGCGGCGGCTGCGAATCAAAACAGACGGGGGTAAAAATGAAAGAGTTTACGGTGACCGAAAAGAACGGTGAAAAAATGGTGGAAGCATTGCTGACAACGCTTTCGGAGTTCAGGGAGATCGCGGAGGCACAGAACCTGCCGTACAGCAATGCGATCTTGAACAGCCTTTCACCGATCCGCTACTGCAAAATAGAAAAGTACCCGGGCTGTCTGCTGGGGACCATGCGGGTGCCGCCAATCGAGGGACGTCCCGCATTTGCGTTCGGCTTTTATCTGCAGGAACACACCTGCTATTTGGTCTCCGGGAACGCTGCCGGCGTGCCGGGCGCGGCAGATGCGGCAGATACCACTGGGACGGAAGTTCGAGTTCATATAATCGGCGTGCCGGGCGCGGCAGATGCGGCAGATACCACTGGGACGGAGCGTATGGCGGCTGTGGAGGATGCCGGGCAGCCGGGCAGCAGCGGCAGCGAGATTTTGGAGCAGATGATCGCCAAGGTGCTGCAAAGCGGCGGCGATATGCGTATGCCGGTGCAGTTCCTGCTGCTGCTCTTTGAATCCATGATCCGTGAAGAAGTTTTTCAGCTGGAAGCACTTGAGGACGGCCTCGGTGCGATCGAAACGCAGCTGCTGGAAGAAATCCCCGAAGCCTTTGACGAAACGATCGTCAGCTATCAGAAGAAACTGACGTCTCTGCATACCTACTATGAACAGCTGATGAACGTAGGCGATATGATGTGCAGCAATCTGGACAACTACCTGCCGGAATCCCAGCGGCGATATTGGGAACATTTTTCGGCGCGCGCAGAACGTCTGCATGATCACACGGAAACCCTCCGCGATTACCTGATGCAGATTCGCTCGCTTTATCAGGCGCAGATCGACGCGCAGCAGAACCGCGTCATCACGATGCTGACGATCATTACCACCATATTCCTGCCGCTGTCCCTGATCGCGGGCTGGTACGGCATGAACTTTCCGCAGATGCCGGAATTCGGCTGGAAATACGCTTACCTCGGCGTTGTCGTCATCAGTGTGCTGATCGTGATCGGGGAGATCCTTTTCTTTAAAAAGAAAAAAATGCTGTAGATAAGCGGCGGCACATAAAACGCAGGTTGAACGACAGGGAGAGTGTCAGACGGCCTGCATTTTTTGAGCGGCTCCCCCTCGCGAAATATTTCCGGATGAATAATGTACTGCTTTTCGGCGACTTTTCGAAATTTTGTACGCAGCAGAGGTTATGCAGCTGAAAGAATTTTACAGATAGTGAAAGAATCTCCTGTCACTCCGGAACTTCGGTCGTCGAGCCTTGTCGAAAATGCGCGATGCGTGTCGTCACGAGTGTGTAGCGAAGACATCTCAACCCGCTTTGGCTTATAAAAATGTGAGAAAATGTGCCGGAGCAAGCGAAAACTCCGCGCAAACCCGTGCAGATTTTTCAAAAAGGGCGAAAAAGCAGTACATTATGCACACTTAGAAAATTCTGGAAGTCGATCGAGGATCAATCGGCGCGCAACCAAAGCTCAATCGGCGCGCAACCAAAGCTCAATCGGCGCTCAGCCAAAGCTCAATTGGCAGTCGATCGGCGCTCGATCGGCGTTCAACCGAGGCGTTACCTCACTGCAGGCTTTGTTTGCAGCTGGATAACCGTTTGTTTGCCATTGCCCCGTTGACATTGCTGCCGCGGAATGATAGAATAAATTGGACTTTTGTTTGTTTTAGAAGAAGCAAAAAAGAAATAACAAGAAATCGAGAACAATATGGGGCATTTTTTTATTTGTGAATACCAGATATTAGAACAGGGACTTGTGATCGGATTCAGCCTGTATTCGCCGGGACACTTGATCTGGCTGGCCGCGATCGCAGCGGCGACAGTGCTCATTTCCAATTACTACAAACGACAGGGGACAGACGGACGGATGCGGATCCGCAGGATCTTCGCGGTTCTGATCCTGCTTTCCGAGATCTACAAAGACACGGTACTGATCATTATGGGAGCGCCTATGATGCAGTATCTGCCGCTGCACCTCTGCAGCTTCGCGATCTTCGGCATGCTGATCGACGCGTTTTCACCGCGGCAGCACCTGACCGGGCAAATGTTTGCCTACGCGTTCTTTCCGGGAGCGATGGCGGCGCTGCTGTTCTGCAACTGGACATGTTATCCGTTCTGGAATTTCATGAGCATCCACAGCTTTGTATTCCACGGATGGATCGTCTGCTATTTTATCATGCTGTATCGGAGCGAAGACATTCGTCCGCGCTATAAAGGACTGTGGCAGACGACCGGGATCCTGCTCGTGCTGATGGTGCCGATCTATTTTTTCGACAAACTGACAGGACAGAACTATATGTTCCTCAATGAAGCTTCCGAGGGTTCACCGCTCGTGATCCTCTGGCAGATTTTTGGGACCCGCTTCGGAGAACCCGGCTATCTGATCTCCTACATCGTGCTGGCGCTGGCGGTATTCCATGTGCTGTACGGGATCTATGCAGGCATCGGAGCACTGTACGGACACACCAGACAGACTCGGCACACGCAGAAAAGCCGCGGACGGAGAAGATAAACGCAAGAGAGGACAATCTATTGGAAAAGATTATAAGTGTACAAAACGTTACATTTGAATATACCCGAGAAGAGGGCAGCGAACCGGTCACCGCGATGAAAAACGTTTCGTTTGAGATCGAGACCGGAACGTTTACCGCGATCATCGGCAAGAACGGCTCGGGAAAATCCACGCTGGCCAAGAACCTCAACGGCCTGCTGATCCCGACCAGCGGCGATATCATCGTCGGCGGGTACAACACGAAGGATGACGCCCATATCTGGGATATCCGGCAGACCGCGGGCATGGTTTTTCAGAACCCGGACAATCAGCTGGTTTCCGCGATCGTAGAGGATGATGTCGCGTTCGGCCCCGAAAATCTGGGCATCGAACCGAAGGAGATCCGCCGCCGTGTCGACAAGGCATTGGAAGCAGTCAACATGGGGCAGTTCAAGAAAAAAGCGCCGCATCTGCTTTCCGGGGGACAGAAACAGCGGATCGCCATCGCCGGCGTGGTAGCTATGAAACCACGCTGCATTATCTTCGACGAACCGACCGCCATGCTGGATCCAAAAGGCCGCAAAGAGATCATGGCGATCATCGACGAACTGCACAGCGAGGGCATTACCGTTGTGCTGATCACACACTTCATGGAAGAAGCTGTACGGGCAGACCGCGTGATCATCATGAACGAAGGCAGCATTCTGCTTGACGGGACCCCGGCGGAAGTATTTTCACACGGAGAATTGATGAAATCCGTCAATCTGGACGTGCCGCCGATCGTCGAACTGGCAGACAAACTCAGAGAAGCCGGCGTGAACGTGCCGGACGAGATCATTACCGAGGAAGAGATGGTTGAATTCCTATGTCAATACAAGTAGAACATTTAACACATATTTATGATAAAGGGCTCCCGACCGAACAGATCGCGCTGGAAGACATCAGCTTCACCGCCGAAGACGGACAGCTGCTGGGCGTGATCGGCCATACCGGATCCGGCAAGTCCACGCTTTTGCAGCATCTCAACGGACTGCTCAAGCCGGACGCGGGAAAAGTGATCGTCGGCGGCGTAGACATTACCCAGCCGGGCATTTCGATGGTCGAGATCCGCAAACGCATCGGCCTGGTGTTCCAATATCCGGAGTACCAGCTGTTTGAAGAGACGGTCGCCAAGGATGTAGCGTTCGGGCCGAAGAATCTGGGACTGAATGAGGCAGAGATCGAAGAACGCGTGCGCGAAGCGATCGAGCTGGTGGGGCTGGACTACGAGGAGATCAAGGACCGTTCGCCGTTTGAACTTTCCGGGGGACAAAAGCGCCGCGTGGCCATCGCCGGCGTGGTCGCGATGCGTCCGGAAGTCCTGATCCTCGACGAACCGACCGCCGGACTGGACCCAAAAGCCCATCAGGACGTACTTAAGATGGTGCAGGAGGTGCATCGCAGGACCGGCAACATCATCATCCTGGTTTCGCATAACATGGCGGACATTGCCAGGGTCTCCGACAAGATCATCGTGATCGACAGCGGTCACCTGGTAACGACCGGCACGCCGAAAGAAGTATTTTCGCAGAAAGAACTGCTGCGCGGCGTCGGATTAGATCTGCCGCCGATCACGGAATTCACGGAAAATCTCAGAGAGCAAGGCATGGACCTGCCGCCGACGATCCTCGATGTGTCGGAAGCAGCGGCAGCCATCGCCAAGATCCTGCAAGAAAAAAGAACGAAAGGCTGAACATTTCAGAACAAAGACTATGATCAGAGATATTACACTCGGACAATTCTATCCGGGAGATTCATGGGTACACAAGCTGGACCCGCGCGTAAAGATCGTCGCGACCCTGCTCTTTTTGATCGAGCTGTTTATCGTAAACGACTTTTGGGGCTTTGCGATCGCCGCGGTCGTGCTTGGCGTTATCATTAAAATTTCAAAGGTGCCGCTTTCCTTTATCGTACGCGGACTGAAGCCGATCTTGATCCTGCTTCTGTTCACGTTCGCCTTGAACATCTTTATGATCAACGGAGAAGTGATCTGGAGCTGGGGCTTCCTGCACATCACCAAAGAGGGCATCCGCACGGCAGTCTTTATGGCGATCCGCCTGATCCTGCTGATCATCGGCTCCTCCATGCTGACGCTCTGCACCAGACCGCTGAGCCTCACGGACGGCATCGAGCGGCTGCTTTCCCCATTTAAGAAGATCGGTCTGCCTGCGCATGAGATCGCCATGATGATGACCATCGCGCTGCGGTTTATCCCGACGCTTCTGGACGAGACCGACAAGATCATGAAAGCGCAGCAGGCAAGAGGCGCAGACTTTGAAACCGGCTCCATCATCCAGAGAGCCAAGAACCTGATCCCGATCCTGGTACCGCTGTTTGTCAGTGCGTTCCGCATCGCGCAGGACCTGGCGATGGCGATGGAAGCCAGATGCTACCGCGGCGGCGACCACCGCACGCGCATGCATGAGATGAAGCTTAAAGGCCGCGATTATGCGGCGTTTGCGATGCAGGCTGTTTTTTTGGCAGTCATCATCCTCGAATCCAAATTCCTGTAGGCGGGTGATCATGAGACAGAGAAACATTAAAAATCTGGAAGAACGCATTGCGGACAATTCCGGGTATCGGATCGAAGACCCGCGGGTCTGCCGCGGACATTGGCAGGAGCTCTTCGGAAACGACCATCCGATCTTTTTGGAGATCGGATGCGGCAAGGGCAACTTCATCACCGCGCACGCCGAACAGGAACCGGACTGCAATTTCATCGCCTGTGAGGGACAGGCGTCCGTTGTGCTGCGCGCGTTGGAAAAAGCCGAAGAAAAGCAGATGAAGAATCTGCGGATCTTCATCGACTACGTGCATGATCTCGAAGACTATTTCGAGCCGGGCGAGATTGCCGGAGTGTATCTGAATTTCAGCGATCCGTGGCCCAAAGCACGCCACGCCAAGCGGCGGCTGACCTATCATAAACGCCTGCAGAACTACAAAAAGGTCCTGCAGCCGGGCGGATTCATCGAATTCAAGACCGACAACGACGGTCTGTTTCAGTTCACACTGGAAGAGATCGAGCAGTGCGGCTATCCGATCATCGAGATGACACGCGACCTGCACGGCAGCGGCACGGACGATCCGCAGCGTCAGGCTGCGGAAACCGCCAATCTAAGCTGCCTGCATCCGGAGCAGCCTGCACAGACCGGCGTCCACGCCGAAAGATCCCGCCGCTTCCTGACCGAGTATGAAGCAAAATTCAGCAGCCAAGGCAAGAATATCAACTTTGTGCATATCGGGTAGGACCGGATGACCAGCCTTTTGATGAGAGGATGAAAATGAAAGCACCAAACTCCAGTAATATGGATTCTATGACAATAGAAGAAATCCATGCAAAAATACAAAAAGGCTATGACGATATAGAGGCCGGAAAAGTACAAAATGCAGCAGGCGCATTTGCGAAGTTTCGGAAGATCAAGAACCGGAAAAAGTAAAGAGGGCGCTGATATTCACATATCAGCGCCTTAATTCATGTTCCTAAAAATTCTTCAGCTTTTTTTAGACAGGTGCATCTGACGAACCCCTCACAATTTTTTCAGTTTTTTTAAGACGGGCCCTTCTGACAAACGCCCCGAAAGAGCAACTGCTCTTATTAATATTATACCCAAATCAGCTTAAAATGCAACGCTTTTCTCAAAAAACAAAATGGATTTCTATAAGGTTCGACTCTCTGCCTCTTTCGATTCAAAATGTGGCCCAAAAAAAGTCAAAACCTGTGACGATTGCAATCACAGGTTTCTGTGGAGCGGACAACGGGAATCGAACCCGCCTCCTCAGCTTGGGAAGCTGATATTCTACCAATGAACTATGTCCGCATAGATTTTCTTTACCCATCCATTATACACCCGGTACGCCGCAATGTCCATCCCGAAATTTTGTTCAGAATGTGAAAATTCACGCGGCCCGCCTACTTTAAAAAATAGGTAAAAAAACTGGAAAATGGGTTGACGCAACCGGCAAAAGAATATAAAATAAAGGGGCAAAAAGACATTTTATCAAACGCGCAAAGGGATATCCCTTTGTTAGTTACAATGTAACTAACAAAGGGATATCCCTTTGTTAGTTACAATGTAACTAACAAACCTCTCCTACTTGCGAAGACGAAAAAATGCAGAAAGAAACTTGAAGAAAGGAGAGTTAGTTAGTAATGAAAAGAAAACTACTTGTTCTTTTAATGGCAATTTTAGTGGTCACGGCTATGATGCCGACGGCTGCGTTTGCTGCATTGAATACAGGACATAGGATTGATGTTCGCTTTACTGTACTGTATGTAGGGGAAGAATTTAGGATTGGATACAATTATGGATCATCTGAATCTACGACTTTTGTTTGCCAATACAGCACGCCTCATTCGGACACTGCGTATACTAATCATACGATTGCAATCTCCGACATTAAGGAAGCAGCAGCTCGTGCAACGGTTAATAGCGGTTACCAAATCGTTGGTTGGGCAAAAGAAGCTAATGCAAATCCAACAGTATGGGGACTTAATAAGGCAGGCACTACAGCATGCAATAAGGGAACCACGATTTATTTAGTTGCGAAGAATCCAAACCCACAGCCTGCGGCACCGGATGCGCCAAGCAGCGGAGATGTAGAGGACCTTCTTAAAAACGCAGTAAAAATCGATTGCGTCAATACAGCAGTAAGCCATGATCCTAAGACCTATCCGTTGGAGAATGGAACATACAGTATTGGCGCTGTTACAAAGAACGCAGTTGGTGAGTATACGGTAGACGTAACAGTCAAAGCAGCGGAATATGTGAAGAAGTATAACGCTGATAAAAATGTAACCCACGAACTGCAGACAGGCGAAAAAGTTGAGAAGGTAATTACGCTCAAACATAACGGCACAAAATGGACAGTACAGTCGAATGTACCGGTAACGTTTGACGTTGTTTGCAAAGAAACTGCGGCACCGGATGCACCAAGCAGCGGAGATGTAGAGGACCTTCTTAAAAACGCAGTAAAAATCGATTGTGTCAATACAGCAGTAAGCCATGATCCTAAGACCTATCCATTAGAGAATGGGACATACCAAGTTGGTGCTGTTGTGAAGAACACAGCCGGTGAGTATACGGTAGACGTAACGGTTGCAGCAGTGGAATATGTGAAGAAGTATAACGCTGATAAAAATGTAACTCACGAACTGAAGACGGATGAAGAATCTGAGAAGGCAATTACGCTCAAACATAATGGGACAAAATGGACAGTACAGTCGAATGTACCGGTAACATTTGATGTTGTCTGCAAAGAAGCTCCGGCTCCAAGCGATGCGGATATCATTGCATTAGAAGATGCAGTTATCGTTGATTGTACGAAACAGGACACGCATCCGGATAAAGCTTATAAGCTCGTGCAAGATTCCTATTTTGCAGGCAAAGTTCAAGGAAACGAATGTACTGTCTTAATTGATGTCGATCCGTATATCGCAAAATACAATACAGATGTTGCAGGAACGCATCAACTGAACAATCAAAAGCAGGACTGTGAGGTACAGCTTTCTTATGAAAATGGAAAATGGACTGTGGCAAAGCCGGCACACCTTTATGTAGAATGCGAAGACACAAGCAATGAACCTGAAATTGATCGGGATACTATTGAAACTTTGCTTCTGGGTAAGGCTGTATGCGTAGACTGCACGACAGACACAAACCATGAAGATCGGTATTATGCATATGAGGGTGATTTTGAATATACCAATGTCCAGAATGGGGAATGTGTCGTTACGCTTAAGGATGTAGATGAAAATGCATACATTGAAAAGTACAGCGATGATGTTGATAAAGAACACAAGAAAGGTACGACTGCATCCACATTTACGGTTGTACTTAAGTACGATACCGATACAATGAGATGGACGCTTAAGACACCGGCGCACATTTATGCAGAATGTGAAACCGGTGGCGGCGATGAACCGATCATCACTCCGGACGGTCCGACCGATGAAAACGTGAAAGATCTGCTTTTCGGAAAGATCATCGTTCACTGCAACACAACAACCGCACATCCGGATAAATATTATGGCCTGTTGGAAGGCGGTTATGAAATCGGAAAAGTAATGGGTACCGCAGATACTGGCTATTATGTTAACGTTAAAGTAACAGCGGGAGCCTATATTGCAGAATTCAGCAAAGACTTCGGAACGCATACGCAGGCGTCCTTAGATCCGGCTGCAAGAATCATTGCTTTAGAATACGTGGATGACGCATGGACTGTCAGCGAAACCGCAAATGCCATTTTCTATGCAGAATGTGAAACCGGTGGCGGCGATGAGCCGATCATCACTCCAGACGGTCCAACGAAAGGTCAAATAGAAGACCTGCTTTTCGGAAGAATCATCGTTCACTGCAACACAACCACTGCACATCCGGACAAATATTATGGTCTGTTGGAAGGCGGTTATGAAATCGGAGGCGTAGAAGGCAACGCAAATACCGGCTACTATGTTAACGTTAAAGTAACAGCGGGAGCCTATATTGCAGAATTCAGCAAAGATTTCGGAACGCATACACAGGCGACCGGAGATCCTGCGGAACGCAGCATCACCATAGTTTACGAAGACGGTGCATGGACAGTCAGTGAGAATGCGAATGCAATCTTCTATGCAGTTTGTCAAACCAGCGGCGGCAACACCGGCGGTGGTGGAACCACTGGTGGCGGCGGAACTACCGGCGGCGGAACTCCTGGTGGCGGAACAACTCCTGGTGGTGACGACGGTAACGGCGGCACCGTAACACCGGTTGGCCCGACTGATCCGACAGAACCTGTAGGACCGGAAGATCCGGCAGTTGATCCAGCTGACGGAATGGATGACGGAAATGCAGGAGACGGCAATCAGGCCGACACGCATAAAGTTCCGAAGACAGGCGACAACCTGCCGATGGATCTTGCACTTTACACATTCCTTGCAGCAGGAGCTGCACTGGCAATGCGGAAAGCTGCAAAAAAAGAATCTAAATAGTGTTAGCAAATAAAATAGGCAGCAAGGGAAAGTTTGTGGTGCATCGCCGCAAATGAGAGGTAGTCTGCCAATAGATTTGCAAATGTCAAAACCACACCGAAAAGGTCGGGTGCATAATATGTGCGCCCGACTTTTTCCATATATGTAAAAACCTATGGAAATATCGATGCCGCATTGCAAATCAAGGCAAGTTCAAGGCTGCTGCATAGGTAAAAAAACTGGAAAAAGGGTTGACGCGAATTGCAAAAGAATATAGAATAGAGAAGCAAAAAGACATTTTATCAAACGCGCAAAGGGATATCCCTTTGTTAGTTACATTGTAACTAACAAACCTCTCCTACTTGCGAAGATGAAAAAATGCACAAGGAAAATGGAAGAAAGGAGAGTTAGTTAGAATGAAAAGAAAACTACTTGTTCTTTTAATGGCAGTTTTAGTGGTCACGGCGATGATGCCGACAACGGTGTTTGCGCAAGAGTATAACACAGAAGGACAGGAATATACTTCTTATGAAGAAAACGCAAGCCTGCCGACGGTGCCGGACGGCATGTATTGGTCAGGTCCTGCGAAAACATGGGAACCTGATGGAGCCCTGACTTGTGAAAAGACAGGCGACTGGGGCGATAATTGGGTGACCACAACAAAAGAGGTGTACGAGGAAAATGCGTCGTCAGATACCGAACATTATAAAATGACCCCGGAAACTACGAAATACTTTTATAGGTACGATTATTCTTTTAAGAATGGGACGAAATTGAAAAAAGGAGAGGAATATGAATGCACCGATCCTTCTGAAATTTCGAAGACTACAGATTTTAACGGTGAAGAAGTTGATTGCGTTTATATTAACATCGGACGCTATCCTCAACGTATATTACTTGATACAGTAGTAACCCCCGCGTCCTACCAAATGCAAGAGTGGATCGCACACACCCATACTGAGGTCTGCTACGACTCAGTCAAATATAAATATACTTGGACATTAACGGCATACGCGGTTGCAGGCGTTACGATCAAAGATGACATTGTCGACAACGGACAGCTTGCAGCCGAAGTAAACGGCAATGCCTCAAGCTATATTTGGTATAAGTCCGACACGGAAACCGGGCCTTATGAAGAGATTTCAGGACAAAACGGAAGCACGCTGAAGATTACGTCAGATGACGCGCGCAAATTCTTCAAGGTAAAAGCGATGACGTCAAGCAATACCGGAATAGAATCGGAAGTGTTCCAGATCCCATACTATAATTCTATCCAAAACAGCGGCTTCGAGACTCCGGCGTATACCGGCTATAGCAAGAATGACACAAACTGGACAAAAGTCGGTTATCAATACGATCAAGACGAGAGGACGGAATTGGTATGGAAGACTACCGGACGTAAAACGATTACTGATTGGAGTGGGAAAACATATAATTTTGATATTGAAATTGTGAGACCGAGTAATGATACGGAGATCGCGTTAAAATACTATAATGTCGACAGCGCCCCTGAAGGAAAACAATTCGCGGAATTGAATTGTGAAGCAGTAGGAGCCTTGTATCAGGACGTATTGACAAATCCCGGAGATGTACTGAATTACACTTGCATGCACAGAGGCCGGAACGGTTCCGACACCATGTACATCGTCATCTGCAATCAAAAAGATTGGAAACCAGGCTTGGAAGATGTCAGACAGTATGTCCAAAAGGAAGATACAGCAGGAAATACGGCTTGGACCCAGATCACAGGCAGCTATACGGTTCCGGCTGGGCAATATGTGACGAGATTTTTCTTTGTAAGCGGAAACACAGCTGGCGGGAGTAAGACAGAAGGTAATTTCTTGGATGCAGTGCAGTTCACAAAAGGAACGCCTACCCCGCTTCCTAGCGACGGAAGACTCGCCGTAACCAAAACCTTCAGCGGTATCGATACACTTCCGAGCGGATATAACATTACAGTAACAGCACAAGGAAAAGAAGTCGCCACGTTTGCACCGACCGGAGAACCTGTCTCCGATGCAAACGGAAACAAAACCTATACATGGACAATTTCCACACTTAAGGCGGGCGACTACACCGTAACGGAGAACAACTATACAAACGAAAGATACGATGTGACCGTTAACGGCGGCCAAAACCCTGCAAGCGCGTCGCAGACTGTAAAGCTGGAAGAAACAGCAGGAAAAGTCGGCGAAGCCGCGGTGTCCTTTACGAACACCTACAGCCGCCACATAACCGAGACAGAGACAACACGGGCAGAGATTACCTTATTAAAGGTTGACAGTAAGTCGAACGCGACGAAGCTTCCGAATGCGGAATTCAAGCTTTTTAAGGATGGCAATCAGGTCGGTGATGTACGAAAAACGGGTGATGACGGAAAACTGAGTATTTCTTTTGCAGAAGAAGGAACCTACACCTTAAAGGAAACGAAAGCTCCGAACGGATATAAAGACAGCACCGAAGAATGGACGATTGCTGTTACAAAGAGCGAAGAATACACTGCAGTCGACGGCGGATTTGAAGAGAAAATTGTCTACACGGCTGCTGTAAAGAGCGGTACTGTGACGCCGTCTACAGGCACAGACCAGGATGGCACCTATTATCTGTTCAAAAACGATAAGAAGGAAACCCCGCCTCCAACGCCGACTCCAAGTAACGGAAAGCTCACGATCACCAAAACTTTCAACAGCGTCGATGCCCTTCCGGACGGATATAACATTACCGTGCAGAAGGCCGGAGAAGCAGCGCCGACAACGCTCGCAATAAACGGGGCATCATCCTATGACGCAGCAAATAAGACCTATACTTGGGAAGTCAACAGCCTTGAAGCAGGCACCTACACGGTAACCGAAAACAACTATACAAAACCTGGATATGATGTGGCAGTCACTGTTAACGGCGCAGCCGCTGGCAGCGATCCGACGACGAACGTAACCTTAACAGCGGCAGATCAAAATGTTAGTGAAGCAGTTGTCGCATTTACAAACACTTACACACGCCGCATGATAGGAACTCCTGATAAAACTCCTGCGACGGTTCATGTATTAAAGGTTGACGCAGACGACTTCTTATTGCTTGATGAGCCTGCTGGCATAGATGGCGCGGCGTTTGCGGTTACCAAGAACGCAAGCGCGGTTGCCGGAGCGATCGCAAAAGGAACCAAGACAGGCGAAATCGTTCTTACCTTTGACGAAGAGGGAACTTACACCTTAACGGAGACGGCAGCTCCTGCTAACTATACAAAGAGCACTGATGCCTGGACGATCACAGTCGAGAAAACTCAGGGATATGAAGAAGTAAGAGACACTGACGGAGTGTTGACGGGCTTTCAAGAGAAGATAAGCTACAACGTCACCGGGATTACGAAACGTGGCAGTGATGAACCGATTTTGCCGAGAACTATAAAAGGCAGCGCGTATTATCTGTTCGCAAATGAAAAAATCACACCGGAACCGGGCGCATCCGGCACCTTAGTGATCACGAAGATCGTAAAAGGCGTCGAAAGCTTAGACGAACTGAACTCCTACGAGATTTTCTTTGAAATCGACGGAACAAGGCAGGAAAACGCCGTGCAGTTTAAGAATTTCACGCAGACAGGCGCGGATAAGACTTATACGGCAGTGGCGGAGATCCCGGACATACCGGTAGGCCCGCATACGATAAAAGAAAGCGGCACGAACAGAATCAGTGGTTATGTTGAGACGCTCGACCCGAGTGAGAAAACGGTAACCATTTCCAAAGAAACATCTGCGCAGGTTGCATTCAACAACACTTACACCCAAAACGGCGGCGGTTATGATCCGACTCCGGCAGACTATGCGCTTACGATCAGCAAGCAGGTTGTAGGTCTTGACTATGTTCCTGCGGATTATGCGGTTACCGTAAATATCACGAACAAGACAACGGGAGTCGTTGTTAAGACCGTTAAGCTGGGTGCAAACGAAACGCAGACAGTATTCCTGCCATACGGCGAATATACGCTTACGGAAGTTTCCCCAGCGGTTGACGGATATAAGCAGGTCGGTCAGACTTTCAGCGAGAAGGATTTCAGACTGAGCGGCAACAAGGCGATTACAGTTACCAACACTTATGAAAAAGATGCAGAGGAACCGATCGTTGATCCGGACCCGTCAGAACCGGCAACGCCGGTAGGCCCTGCGGCACCGGATGATGAAGATTCGACGGAAGTACCGAAGACAGGCGACGACCTGCCGATGAACCTTGCACTTTATGCATTCCTTGCAGCAGGCGCTGCACTGGTAATGCGGAAAGCTGCAAAAAAGGAATCTAAATAGTGTCAGCAAATAAAATAGGCAGCAAGGGAAAATTTGCGGTGCATCACCGTAAATGAGAGGTAGTCTGCCAATAGATTTGCAAATGTCAAAACCACACCGAAAAAGTCGGATGCACAGTTTGTGCACCCGACTTTTTCACAAAATTCATTGCAATTTTCGCCGGTACATAGTATACTGAACTCGGATATCGAAGATCGCGGCAGCTTTTTTGGAACACAGAACAGACAAAAAACTGGAAAATGGGTTGACGTGGATTACAAAAGAATATAAAATAAAGTGGTAATAAAGCATTTTATGAAACGCGCAAAGGGATATCCCTTTGTTAGTTACAATGTAACTAACAAAGGGATATCCCTTTGTTAGTTACAATGTAACTAACAAACCTCTCCTACGTGCAAGATGAAAAAATGCATAAAAATAAAGAAAGGGGAGTTAGTAATGAAAAGAAAACTACTTGTTCTTTTAATGGCAATTTTAGTGGTTATGGCAATGATGCCGACGACAGCGTTTGCGGCAGGCGGTACTATTGATGTCAGAGGCAACGTGACGGTTACCGAGATTGATTATGTGCCAACCTGCTATGATAATCTATATCTCGGCCACTTTAATGTCAACGGTAAAGCAACAGAAAGCAAAACTCGGCTGACACATACGGTATTACCGCTTGTCCAGTGGTCAGTTGGTTACAATATCTATCAGGTAATTCCTTCTGCCTATCGATACTACGTATCCAACATTAAGGATCCAAACCATATCCTCGAAAAGATTGAAGGCGGCGTAGGATTAGATAAACTTCAGGGATGGCCGGGGCAGTACGAGTGCTATCAGACAACGGTGATAACTGATGGTAAGACAAACGGAACGGCTACGTTCGATATCGACTTAGTCTATGACTTTACAAGATTGGATAATACTATTGGTTGGCCATATCGCGGCAACACGGGTGGGCGTACCTTACACTTCACAATCCGTCAGACTGTGGCGGAAACCACCAAGTGCACTGTAACCTATACCGATGGCGTGGATGATGAGGAAATCTTCCCGGATCAGAAATACACAGACCTTGCATCGGGAAGCGATACACCTGCTTTCCAGGGTGAAACTCCTACAAGAAAAGGGTATGTGTTTGGTGGCTGGAATCCTACAGTGGCAGCTAAGGTAACTGAAAATGCAACCTATGAAGCGACTTGGAAGGTTGACTCCAATAATAACGGCATTGCCGATGATGAAGAGACCAAGTACACCGTAATCTATACCGATGGTGTAGATGATGAAGAAGTCTTTGCAGATGATGTACACGCTGGTCTTCTGTCGGGAACTGCGACGCCTGCTTTCAGAGACGGTACCCCTACGAGAGACGGGTATAACTTCATGGGCTGGAATCCTACTGTATCAAACACAGTAACCGGAGATATTACTTATAAAGCGACTTGGGAAGAAGATAAGGGTCAGGAGACAACGTATACCGTAACCTACACGGATGGAGTGGCTGACGAAGAAATCTTCCCGGATCAGGAATACACAGATCTTACATCAGGAAGTGACACGCCTGCTTTCCAGGGTGAAACTCCTACAAGAAAAGGGTATGTGTTTGGTGGCTGGAATCCTACAGTGGCAGCTAAGGTAACTGAAAATGCAACCTATGAAGCGACTTGGAAGGTTGACTCCAATAATAACGGCATTGCCGATGATGAAGAGACCAAGTACACCGTAATCTATACCGATGGTGTAGATGATGAAGAAGTCTTTGCAGATGATGTACACGCTGGTCTTCTGTCGGGAACTGCGACGCCTGCTTTCAGAGACGGTACCCCTACGAGAGACGGGTATAACTTCATGGGCTGGAATCCTACTGTATCAAACACAGTAACCGGAGATATTACTTATAAAGCGACTTGGGAAGAAGATAAGGGTCAGGAGACAACGTATACCGTAACCTACACGGATGGCGTGGCTGACGAAGAAATTTTCCCGGATCAGAAATACACAGATCTTACATCGGGAAGTGATACACCTGCTTTCCAGGGTGAAACTCCTGCAAGAAAAGGGTATGTGTTCGGCGGTTGGGATCCTGCAGTAGCAGCTAAGGTAACTGAAAATAGAACCTATACAGCGACTTGGAAGCTTGATTCCAACAACAACGGCGTTGCCGATGATGAAGAGACCAAGTACACCGTAACCTATACCGACGGTGTAGACGGCGTAGAAATCTTCCCGGATCAAGTATACAGTAATCTTCTGTCTGGGACTGCGACCCCTGCTTTTGCAGGTGAAGCTCCAACGAGAAATGGATATAAGTTCATGGGTTGGAACCCTACCGTAACAGATACAGTAACCGGAGATGTTACTTATGTAGCTACTTGGGAAACAACTTCTGGCGGAAACACTGGCGGCGGCGGAACTACCGGTGGTGGCGGAACAACTCCTGGCGGAAACACCGGCGGTGGAACAACCCCTGGTGGTGACGACGGTAACGGCGGCACAGTAACACCGGTTGAACCGACCAACCCTACGGAACCTGTAGAACCGGAAGATCCGGCAGTAGATCCGGATGACGGAAATGCAGGAGATGATAATCAGGCCGATACGCATGAAGTACCGAAGACAGGCGACAACCTGCCGATGGACATTGCGCTTTACGCGTTCCTTGCAGCAGGCGCTGCACTGGCGATGCGGAAAGCTGCAAAAAAAGAATCTAAATAGTGTTAGCAAATAAAATAGGCAGCCAAGGGAAGTTTGCGGCACATTGCCGCAAATGAGAGGTAGTCTGCCAATAGATTTGCAAATGTCAAAACCACACCGAAAAAGCCGGGCACACAACTTGTGTGCCCGGCTTTTTCCATATATGTAAAAACCTATAGAAACATCACGGGTGCCTTGCAAATCCAAGGATGTCCTGTAGGTAAAAAAACTGGGAAATGGGTTGACGCAAATTCTAAAAAAATATAAAATAGGGTCGTGGTTAAGACATTTGCTCAGAATCGCAAAGGAACATCCCTTTGTTAGTTGTGCTGCAGCTAACATACCTCCCCTATTTGCGAAGAAGAGAAAATGTGTGAAAAAAAAATAAAGAAAGGAGAGAGATAGTAATGAAAAGAAAACTACTCGTTCTTTTGATGGCCATTTTAGTGGTCATGGCTATGATGCCGACGACAGCGTTTGGTGCGCATGGAACAGGACACCAGATTTCAGTTAAAATCTACAAAGTTGTTCTTGACAGCAGTAAGCCGCTTGGATATCAGACCCCGGTATTTCTCGACAAAATAACGGTCATTTGCCAAGATAGTACTGGACACAGTGGGTATAACCATAGTGTGAACTTAAAGGAATTCTATCCGACTAACGTAGGTGCGTCAACAACGGATTGGTCTGGTTGGGAATTTGATTCGTATTATACGAAGGGGAAAGAGCAAGCAACGTTCTACAACTGGACATCTAGCACAGTTAACGCTACTGCAAATGTTACAGGGTCTGAACCATATCCTTGCAGCAAGAACTTCTACTTGGTTTATAAAGAGGCTGAACCGCCAGCCCCAAATAGTGGCGATATTGCTAAGTTAACTAATGCAGTGGATGTTGAATGCACAACAACAGCGGCGAACCATGGAACTAAAACATATCCGGTTGAATCTGGAAAGTACACACTGAGCAAAGTTGCAAACAAGAAATGCACGCTTGAGCTGACTGCAACTCAGCCATATATTACGCAGTATGATAAGGATGTTGACAAAGCAGGA
>CAKQQT010000031.1 GCA_934271235.1 uncultured Clostridia bacterium
AATGCACGCTTGAGCTGACTGCAACTCAGCCATATATTACGCAGTATGATAAGGATGTTGACAAAGCAGGACATGAATTGGACGCTGCAAAAACGCAGAAAACGAAAGTAGAACTTACGTATGCGAATGGAACATGGAGCGTGACGACACCGGCACATCTTTATGTGAAATGCACAACGTCACCGTCGATCGACGAACCAGAGTTAACAGACGATGATATTGCGAACTTGACAGGTGCGGTAGAAGTTGAATGCACAGCAACAACAGATCATGCAGACAAAGCTTATGGTATTTTGTCGACATATACCAAAGGCGAAGTTAACGACAAGAAATGCACGCTTGAGCTGACTGCAACTCAGCCATATATTACGCAGTATGATAAGGATGTTGACAAAGCAGGACATGAACTGGACGCTACAAAAACGCAGAAAACGACAGTAGAACTTACGTATGCGAATGGAACATGGAGCGTGACGATACCGGCACATCTTTATGTGAAATGCACAACCGGTGGTGGAGAACTGCCGCCATCTGACTTGCCGACCATTGACAAAGATAACATAACAGGACTGCTTATCAAAGTTGATTGCACAACAAACACTGCGCATTCTGATAAGGACTATGAAAGCCTGCTCGATGGAAGCTATACTTTTAGTGCACCTGTGGCAAACCAGAATAGCTATACCGCAACAGTAACGGTTAAAGCAGACAAATATGTCGAAGACTATAACTCGACTATCGCAGGTCACACGTTAACTGGGACAGATAGCTACACCATTAATTTGGCTTACGATAAAGAAAACCAGAAATGGGAAGTTACGTCTGTTATGCCGATAATCTTCACCGTTACCTGCACAACCGGCGGCGGTGGTTATAACCCGACTCCGACTTACTCGCTTACGATCAGCAAGCAGGTTGTAGGTCTTGACAGTGTTCCTGCGGGCTATGAGGTTACCGTTAATATCACAAACAAGACAACAGGCCTTGTTGTTAAGACGGTTAAACTGGGTGCAAACGGAACACAGACGGTATCCCTGCCATACGGTGTATATATGCTTACGGAAGTTTCCACAGCGGTTGACGGATATAAGCAGGTTGGCCAGACTTTCAGCAAGAATGATTTCACGCTGTCTGGCAGCGAGTCGATAACGGTTACGAACACTTACGAAAAAGATGCAGAGGAACCGATTGTTGATCCGACAGACCCAACCAAACCGGAAGATCCGGCAGTAGATCCGGATGACGGAAACGCAGGAGACGACAATCAGGCCGACACGCATAAAGTTCCGAAGACAGGCGACAACCTGCCGATGGACATTGCGCTTTACGCATTCCTTGCAGCAGGTGCTGCAGTGGTAATGAGAAAAGCTGCAAAAAAAGAATCCAAATAAAAAAAGCAGATGAACAGGCAGCAAAAGGGGAGTTTGCGGCGTAAAGCCGCAAGTGAGTGAACCTGCCTGAGAATTTGCAGACATGAAAACCACACCGAAAAGCCGGGCATGCACCTTTGTGTACCCGGCTTTTTTAAGATGCTGTTACATTTATTCGGTGTAAAAAATGTTCAGATAGATCAAAAGTTCGTTGTAATTTTTGTTAGATTAGAGTATACTACTATTATCGGATAAGAATGGAGGCGCGTATATGTATCGAAGTGCAATGGAAAAACTACTGAAATGGAAACAGAGCAAACGCCGTAAGCCATTGATCATTGAGGGGGCGCGTCAGGTTGGCAAGACTTGGCTGATGAAAGAGTTCGGCAAACAGGCATATAAGGACACCGTATATATCAATTTTGACTCGAATTCCAGAATGGCGGCGTTGTTTTCTTCTGACTTGGATACAGAGCGCTTGATTATGGGATTGGAACTGTATACGGGACATAAGATCGATCCGGAAAATTCTTTGCTGATTTTCGACGAAGTACAGGAAGTCCCGAGAGCGTTGGCGTCTCTGAAATATTTCTATGAAAATGCGCCGCAATATCACATTGTATGCGCAGGCTCTTTACTGGGCATCGCCTTGCATCAGGGGACCTCTTTCCCTGTGGGAAAAGTAGATTTTTTGAAGCTTTACCCGCTTTCTTTCAGAGAATTTTTGATGGCAGTCGGCAAAGAGCGTTTTGCAGAGCTTCTCGACAAACAGGATTTTGAGATGATCACGAGCTTTCGTGAAACTTATATAGAGGCTTTGAAGCACTACTATTTTGTCGGCGGCATGCCGGAGGCAGTGCAAAGCTTTGCAGAAAGCAGAGACTTCAACGAAGTACGCGAGATCCAAAAGCGTATTCTTGCGGCTTACGAACAGGATTTTTCAAAACACGCGCCAAACGAAATTGTCCCAAGGCTCCGGATGCTGTGGAACAGCATTCCTTTACAGTTAGCGAAAGAAAACAAAAAATTCATCTATGGCTTGATTCGGGAAGGTGCGCGTGCGAAGGACTATGAAATCGCGATCATGTGGCTCAGCGATTGCAGGCTTGTCCATAAGGTCAGCCGAGTCAATCAGGCGGGGATACCCTTAAGAGCATACGAAGACTTAAAAGCCTTTAAGCTTTTCCTCGTGGATATCGGACTCCTCGGCTGTATGGCCGGACTCCGTCAGCGCACTTTGCTTGACGGCAATGACCTTTTTGTTGAGTTTAAGGGTGCGCTTACAGAGCAATATGTTTGCCAGCAGCTAAAGACCATCGAAGATCTGGATCTTTACTATTACACCAACAGCAGAGGCTCCTGCGAGGTCGATTTTGTGGTCGATACCGGCGAGCAGATCATTCCTGTGGAAGTGAAGGCCGAAGTTAATCTTAGAGCGAAGAGCCTAAAAACCTATCAGGAGAAATTTTCCCCGGAAGTGGCTGTCCGCACATCGATGGCAGACTACAAAAAAGAAGACAAACTCGTGAACCTCCCGCTGTATGCGATCGAGCAGATCAGATAGCCTTGACAATTTCCGTTGAGCGAATATAATGTATTTAAGCCGAATTTTGATTTATAGAAAGGTGGTGTTTGGAGTGGACAATGCAAATTCTATATTGCTTAATCGTTTTTTTACTCGAAACACCTTTAAACAAGTGATTGATGATGGGGAAAGTTCTGCGTATGCAGCTGCAATACGCAGGTATATCGTTGATCCTGCGAATAAGAAGAACGATGAATGTATCAGCGAAATATACCATTACTTAAAAAAAGAGTACCAGAACGAATATTATTATAAAAACACTTTACTGAATAAACTATTGCTCGGTGTTCATAGCCCACGCACAACGATCGCTTTAACAGAAGTTCCGATTGGTAATTCAAAGGCGGACTTTATCTTAATTAACGGAAAAGCTGTTGTATACGAAATAAAAACGGCGTTGGATAATTTTGATCGTCTCGATGGACAAATAAAAGATTACTACACAGCATTTTCAAGAGTCATGGTTGTTACCTCAGAAAATCATTTTGATGAAGTGCAGCGAAGATTACAAAATTCTCCCGTGGGGATCTGCTTACTGACAAAAAAGGGCTCATTGAGCATCCGCAGGGAGCCGAGCGAATATAAAGAGATGCTCTCAAAGTCAATTATGTTTAAAATCTTGCGAAAAAAGGAGTATGAACATATATTGCTTGAGCGTTTCGGTTCCCTTCCGAACGTATCACAGTTTGAGTACTATCGATCATGCAAAGCATTGTTTGAGTCGCTGCCGACAGACACTGCGTATCAAATGTTTATTCAAACCCTAAAACTACGAACGAAAATTGATATTGTTGAGTATTCGAAGGTCCCATACGAATTAAAATTTTTGGTTTATTTTTCAAATTACAAGAAAAGCGATTACGAAAAATTATGTCACTTTTTGAATACATAGGAGGATAATATGTATTTTCCAATCTTGCGAGGTCGTCAATTTGAACTTTTAGCACTCCGGGAGTGTATGGATAAAAAAATTCTCAGCGATCGGATCATACCAATTGTAGAGCCGGTAAAAGCATCATCGACGTATACAAAGACAGTAGACGCTTTTATCGGAGCGGGTAGACCTATTGCTATTATTCGTAATCCACAGGTAGGTACGTGGAGCAGGGATTTGTGTAAAGAAAGCAATGCAAAAATTCTTGCACAAACAAGGAAACAGCTTAAAGCCTCGAATATAATCCCATCTTTTTATGTAACAGCAGGGCTGGCTGACTGCATGGAACAGACAGACCGGGATGACCTGCCGATTGATTCTGTGCTTTTCATTTGCAACAATCCGGAATATATCGACATTTACGAAGAAGTGATCGGGGATCGCAGCCCTCGATATAATGTGATTCCTGACAAAAGTGATTTTAGAAGAAGAATCCGACCGAATCGTATTATGTGCGAAGACCATTTTCCAAAGCGGCCGCGCAATATTGATTATCTGAACATAGGGGATGAATTTTTTTCTTCCGATCATTTGTTTTATGCAGATGATGGATATAAGGGGTTCTCTGATTATTCTGTTGTTGGTGAGGAATACAGCGAAACTGGTTTTGCTCCGTATGCGGTTGCGATTCACATTGTGTTTTTTGATGAGAAGAAGAATTTGCGGATCGCACACTTTGTTTCTAAATCGAACGACGATATTTCTGACCCGGCAAGAAAGTTTGCGGAAGCGGTTGAAGAACTTGTTGAATGGAATAAGGACATGAAATTGGATACTGTAGGTATCCGGGAATTTGAAAATGCCTATCACAACCAGACTTATCCCGGCTTAGGCGTCGTAAAGAAATACTCAATTATGCATCATCTTGAATTGATGAGTAGGTATTTGGATGAGGTAACAAAATGATTTTTTGTGAGCACTGTTTTAGCGACAAGGAAATCGCGTCCATAATTTGCGCTGCGCCTGCATCGCGTACAGGCAAGTGTCCGGTGTGCCATAAGAATGGTCACTTGTATGATACCAGCATGCAGGGTGAATTAACCCCTTACTTTGAGGAACTGTTAAATATTTACACACCGTCTGCGAATCTTCCGGGCACCTATCCGAAAGCTGAAATCCGAGCTTTGCTTGATGACCTGAAAGACCGATGGGGTATTTTTTCAGAGATTCCCAGAGTAAAGATTTATGAAATATTGAAGTCAGTTTGCAGTGAACTTTATGCAGATGTTCCTGAGATTTTGGATGGAACTGTTGGCATTCCGGAGTTGCAGGATCGCTTCTATTTAAAAGATCATTCTTTGCTGAGAAACAATGATTGGGATTCCTTCGTAACGGAGATCAAAACCAAGAACAGATATCATTCAAAACTGATCAACTTTGATATTTTGGAAAAGTATTGTACCTTTATCCGTAAAACCTACAAGGAGGGAGCCTTATTCTATCGCGCGAGAATTTCCGGGCCAAACGGGTATCTGACAGATGAGATGTCAGCGCCTCCTGCCGGCAAAAGCTCGGAAGGCAGGGCGAATGCGCGAGGAATTACATGCCTTTATATGGCGAATGACCTTGAAACCACATTGCATGAAGTGCGGGCTGGTGTTTTTGATTTTGTGTGTGTCGGTGAATTTCGGTTAAAGGAAGATATTACTGTGGTAGATCTTCGAGCGATAGCGGAGATAAGTCCATTTGTTGAAGGACTCGACTATCTGGACCATGCAATAAACAAGCAATATCTTGAAAAATTAAATACTGAAATGAGTAAGGCACTGCGCAGAAGTGACAGCACGTTGGATTATGTCCCTACGCAATATATTGTTGATTTTATCAAAAGTATTGAGCATGACGGCAAACAAGAATACGCGGGGATTGAGTACAACAGCACGACGAATCCGGGTGGATACAATCTTGCTATTTTTAATCCGGACTTGTTCGAGTGCGTATCAACAAGCGTGTATGATATCGAAAAACTGCAATACACACATAAAAAAATAGGATAGAATTACAAGAGAGTAAAAAAACATCTTGCAGCAAGCTGGCAGTTTGGACGCAATAAGGTCCGGACTGCCGGTTTTCTTCTGACTTGGAAACAGAGCGCTTGGTTATGGGATTGGAACTTTCTCTGCTGTACGCGATCGAGCAGATCACAGATACAATGAAATAGGTGGATATGCCGGAAGCTCTTTCTGCAGCAAGTTTTTGCATTTTAGTGCAAAAACTTATGTTTTTTTGAAATTTATGCAATGAAATGCAAAAAAGCCGATCCCGCCTGCAAAACTCGTCATAACCTGCTGGGGTGCAGGAAAGACAAGCGTGCAGGCGATACGGATCGGCTGTTTTTTGCTGTTTGGTCGAACGTTAGAACCGGATGCTTTCCTGCGGGTCGACATAAACGCCGTCTTGGAGCATCTCGAAGTGCAGGTGCGGCGGTTCCAAAGATTCGAAGAGTCCTGTGGCGCCGATGCCGCCGATGATCTGCCCTTGCTTGACGTCGTCACCGATCTCAACCATTTCGGTGGTCGAGAGGTTGGAATAGACAGTTACCGCGTCGCCGGGATGGGTGATCTCAATGGACAGCCCGTAGCGGTCGTCGGTATAGATCGCGGTCACCGTTCCCGCGGCTGCGGCCAGGACCTGTGTATCGGCAGGTGCTTCAATGTCAATGCCGCAGTGTGTCATGTACTGATCCAGCGTGACCGAGTAGATCAGATGATCCATGGCGTAGGCGTTGGTGATCGTAAGCTCGTCGCCCTTGACCGGCTTTATGAAGTCGGGAGTCTGCGGGGCGTCTTGGGTTTTGTCCTGTGCGCTGTCTACGGTCGGAACCTTAACGGAAGCCTCGGCAGCGTCCGCGGCTGGCTGTTCGGCCGGTTTGACGGACGGCTGGGACGGCTTGTCGAGGACCGATGTCTGTGCGGGATCCGAAACCGGGACGTGACCGGCCCCGCTGCCGTTGATCTTGTCTATATTTGATTTTATCGTAAAAATCGAAGTCAGAGCGATGACACAGAAAGCAAGCATGAGCGCGATCGCAACTTTGTCTTTATCTTTTTTCTTTTGTGCTTGACGCATAATTTCACCTCCAGTTGTTTATATTGTTAACAAAAAAGTGTGTTTTCATACAAAAGCAATCTTGTAATAATTTGAAAAACATATTATACTTATATGTATTATTTTCAAAAACGAAAAAGGAGGTACCACATGGCAGAAATGATTTTTGCAGCAAAGCAAAACAGAAACATACCAAAGGAAGACAAGATTTTCGGCATCAGCAACAGAGCGAAGCGTATGATCGCGGAAAAAGGAAAGGATAAGGTCGTCAACGCTACCATTGGCGCCTTACTTGACGATAACGGCGAGCTGATGGTGCTTTCGTCCGTGACGGAAGTTTTTCACAACCTGGAACCAAAAGAATTCGCGGAGTACGCGCCGATCTCAGGAACGCCGCAGTTCCGGGAGGATGTAAAAAAAGATGCGTTCGGAACGTTCGTACCGAAACGCTTTACGGAAGCGGTCGTTACGCCGGGCGGGACCGGAGCGCTGCGCAACGCGGTATCCAATTATTCGGTGGCAGGCGATCAGATCCTGGTTGCCGACTGGTATTGGGCGCCGTACAATACGATCGCGCAGGAGATCGGCAGAACAGTCGCGACTTTCCGCTTTTTTAATGAAAACAGAGGCTTCAACGCCTGCGATTTTGAGGAAAAGGTTTCGCAGCTGCTGCAGAAGCAGGAACGGCTGGTGATCATTCTCAACACGCCGGCGCATAATCCAACGGGATATTCTTTGACGGACGACGACTGGCGGGCCGTCTGCGAAGTCCTCAAAAAACAGCCGCAGGACAAAAAGATCGCGCTGGTCGTGGATACGGCCTATATCGAATTCGCGGGAGACGGTGAAAAGTACCGGAGCTTCCTGCCGATCCTGGAAACCTTGCCGGAGAACGTGCTGCCGATGCTCTCGCACAGCCTTTCCAAGACCTATACGCTGTACGGCATGCGCTGCGGCGCGCTGATCTGCATGGCCAAGACGGCGGAGATCGCGGAAGAGTTCAAGCAGGTATGTGAATTTTCGTCCAGAGCGAGCTGGTCGAACTGCAGCCGTGCGCCGCAGGTGATCTTGACTAAGATCTATGCGGATCCGCAGCTCAAGGCTCGTGTCGACCACGAAAGAGAAGAGATCCGCGCGATGCTGATCCGCCGCGGCAAAGCGTTTGAGAAAGCGGCGGCAGAAGCCGGACTGGAAATGGTCCCGTTTGACATGGGCTTCTTCGCTTCGATCCCTTGTGCGGATCCGGACGCGGTTTCGGCGGAGCTTGAAAAAGAAGGGATCTTCCTGGTCCCGCTCGCCAAAGGCGTGAGAGTATCGATCGCTTCAATCTCAGAGGAAGTCTGCGCGAGGATCCCGGCTCGCATCAAAGCGGCGCTGGATAAGGTGGAGGGATAGCGCTGCGCGGCGAAACGCCGACGCTGATATTTTGTGCGGCCGGATGCGACGCGCGGCGGGGTTCTGGGCTGTGTGCGGCGAACTCTGTCGAAACAGCACGAAATATATAGAATGTTAAATATTTACAACGATAACTCTGCGTGATATACTGACCTTGCAAAGGGAAATCCTGGAAAGGAGTTACGATGCCAGGACAAGTTGTCAGAGACAGAGACGGAGAATTTTCTTTTAAGGTGGTGCACCATTTAGGTGTCTACGGACGTTCGGCCAAAGGATGGACCAAGGAGGCGAACGTCATCGAGTGGAACGGCAATCGCGCCAAGCTCGATCTCCGGGAATGGGATCCGGAGCATACGCGCATGAGCCGCGGCATTACCCTGCATAAGCAGGAGATGCTGTATCTTTTGCAGATCTTACTCAAAAATTACGGAAAGGAACTGCGCGAGATCCAGAGAGCGCGGGAGGAATGGCTGCCGCAGCCGGAGGAACCGGCCGGTGAGAGCTTTTCGGGGCAGCCTGCCGCAGCCGATGATTTCGGCGCGGATATCGACGCGGTGCCGAGGCCTGCTGCTATATCAGAGACCGCCGCGGGACAGGAACCTGCTGCCATGTCGGAATCTGCAGCAGCGCCGGAGTCTGCCTGCATGCAGGAGCTGACCGCCGCAGAGACCGGAACCGACGGATCGCCGGAATGCGATGCCGCAGAGGACCTGTTTTCACAAGAAGAAATCTAAACCCACCTGTCAAAGCACAAAAAATCCGCCCGAGGCTCATGCCCGGGGCGGATTTTTTTGTTATGCGTGCCGACGCTCGTCCTGAAATAAAAAAGTAATCCCATATAATGCCGAAAGGCCGACCACTGCATAAATGATACGGGAGACAACGGCCAGCTGCGCGCCGAAAATGCCGGATACAAGGTTATAGTTAAAGAAACCGATCAGGCCCCAGTTGATCCCGCCGATGATCATCAGAATGAGAATTAATTTTTTCAAAGTAATCACTCCTTTCAGCAGTATTTTGCCCAAAAAAGTTTTATTTATCACGATCTTATGGTATAATGTCCTTGCACAGCGATTCGCGGATTTTTGCCTTGAAAGGGGACTTTACATGAAAATTCAGTTAAAAAAAGATCTGCGCGGCGAATTCGAAGAGATCACCGTCGAAAAAGGGACCACGATCGAAGCGATCTATCGGAAATACGCGCAGGAATTGCCATACAAAGTTTTGCTCGCGAAAGTAAATTATAAATATGAGAGCCTGACCTATGAGCTTCACCGGGAGTGCCGGGTGGAGTTTCTGGATATGCGCACGCAGGCGGCGAATCTGGTTTACCAGAACAGTCTGTCGCTGATCTATCTCAAGGCGGTGGAAGACGTGTTGGGATCGGTCGAAGTGGATATTGAAAACGCGCTGAACAAAGGACTTTATACCGAGATCAAAAAAGAAACGCCGGTGACTGTCAAAGAAGTCCGCGCGATCCAGAAGCGCATGGAAGAACTGGTGGCCGCAGACCTGCCGTTTGTTCCGGAGGGCCTGAGCAAGGAAGAAGCGATCGCGCTGTTCCAAAAGACCGGCCGCGAGGACAAGATCGCGCTGCTGGGCGAAAACCCGCAGCCCAAGAAAGTCCGCTTCTATTCGCTGGACGGACATCGCGACTTTTTCTACGGGCGCATGGTGCCGTCGACCGGATACATAAAGCTGTTTCAGATCATGAAATATCGGCGCGGCGTGCTGGTGCGCTTCCCGCATCCGAGCGATCCGAACCGCATCCCGGATTATGTGGATGAAAAGGTGCTGTACCGGACGTTCGGCGAGCAGAGCCGCTGGGGCAAACTCATGGGGATCGACTACGCCTTTGACCTGAACCGCAAGATCGAAGAAGGAAAATTCAAAGAGCTGATCCAGCTGTCAGAGGCGCTGCATGAACGGCGGATCGTGGAGATCGCAGATATGATCACGCGGCAGAAAAAGCGTATCATCCTGATCGCGGGTCCGTCTTCATCCGGCAAGACGACTTTTGCGCAGAGACTGTGCATCCAGCTGCGGGTCAACGGCCTGGAGCCGCTGTACATGGGGACCGACGACTATTTCCTGGAACGGGAGCAGACGCCGGTGGACGCCTACGGTGAGAAAAACTACGAGGATCTCGACGCGGTCGATATCCACCTGTTCAACCAAAACATGAACGATCTGCTTGCGGGCAAACAGGTCGATCTGCCGGTCTTCAATTTCCTGACCGGACATAAGGAATACGGCAAACGGCTGACCAGCATCCGCAGCAGCCAGCCGATCGTGATCGAGGGCATCCACGCGCTGAACGACGCGCTGACGCCGGAGATCGCCCAAGAAGAAAAATTCAAGATCTACATCAGTCCGCTGACGCAGCTGAACATCGACGCGCACAACCGCATCGTCACCACGGATCACCGTATGCTGCGGCGCATGGTGCGGGATTTCAAATACCGCGGCTACAGCGCGCAGAACACGATCCGTAGCTGGCCGAAAGTGCGGGCAGGCGAGGATAAAAATATTTTCCCGTACAGCAACGAGGCGGATGTGATGTTCAATTCGGTGCATCTGTATGAGCTTTGCGTGCTCAAAAAATATGCGCTGCCGCTGCTGGAAGCGATCCGGCCGGATGAGCCGGAATACAGCGAGGCGCAGCGTATGCGCAATTTCCTGCGGTTCTTTAAGACCGTGGAAGATGATACGGCGATTGTCAACAATTCAATTCTCAGAGAATTTATCGGCGGCAGTGTGTTCGTCGACTGACAGCAAGGAGTTTTATGGCAGAGATCACAATTGTAGGCGGCATCAATATCGATATTGAGGGATGTCCGTTTCAGAAACTGAAATCCGAGGATTCCAATCCCGGTAAGATTTCGCTGGCCTATGGCGGCGTCGGCAGGAATATCGCCGAGAACGCCGCGCGCTTAGGCGGTGAAGTCGCGATGGTCTCCGTGATCGGAGACGACCAGATGGGACACGGCGCTAAGGCGCAGCTCGCGGAGCTGGGCGTGGACGTCTCCCACATCGAGGAGCTCGCAGGGCGCACGTCCTCGATGTACCTTTCGATCCTGGATGAAAATCACGATATGGCGGTGGCGATCAGCGACATGGGCATCATGGAAGCCCTGACCCCGCAGAAACTCGCCGACTGCGCGGATTTTCTCAAGGCGTCGAGGATCGTCGCGCTTGACGCGAATCTGGACGAAGGCTTTTTAACTTATGCCTGCGATCTGCTCGCAGGAACGCCGCTCTTTTTTGACCCGGTATCGGCGAAGAAAGCAGTCCGCGCCAAGAACTTGGTCGGCAGATTTTACAGCATAAAGCCGAACCTGATGGAAGCCGAGGTGCTGTCGGGCATCCGGATCACCGATGAGGCGGACCTGAAAAGGGCCGGAGACTGGTTCCTTGCGCAAGGGGTAAAGCAGCTGTTCATCACCTTGAACAAGGACGGCGTTTATTACAAAGATCAGCAAAAAGAGGGCTTTATCCGTCCGGCAGAGGGGCTTCGGATCGTCAGTGCCACCGGCGCGGGCGACAGCTTTTCCGCAGCGATCCTGCTGGGCTGTGTAAAGAACTTTGATATTGAACAGATCGCCCGTATGGGCATGGCGGCTGCTTCTGTCGCGATGGAAAGCGGACAGGCCGTCAACAGCAATATGAACCTGAATGAACTCAAGAGGAGGATGAGAGAAAATGTATAGCAAATATTTAGATGTAAAACCGGAAGTAGCGAAGGCATTGGAAGAAGGAGCCCCGGTCGTAGCACTGGAATCGACGATCATTTCGCATGGCATGCCTTATCCGAAAAACGTGGAGACGGCGATCGCGGTCGAAAACGTACTCAGAGAACACGGCGTGGTGCCGGCGACCATCGCCATCATCGGCGGCCGCATCAAGGTCGGTCTGACCAAAGAAGAAATTGAATATATGGCAACCGCCGAAAACGTGCTCAAAGTCAGCAGACGTGATTTCCCGCTGACCATTTCGCAGAAACTGGACGGTGCGACCACGGTTGCGGGTACCATGATCGCGGCGCATATGGCAGGCATCCGTCTGTTTGTGACGGGCGGCATCGGCGGCGTGCACAGAGGCGCAGGCGAAAGCTTTGACATCTCTGCGGATCTGGAAGAACTCAAGATGACCGACGTGACGGTCGTATGCGCAGGCGTAAAGTCGATCCTGGATATCGGAGCGACTCTGGAATATCTGGAAACCGCCGGCGTTCCGGTCGTTACGTTCGGCGCGGATCAGTTCCCGGCGTTTTACAGCAGAGAAAGCGGCTTCCCGGCAGACTGCAGGATGGATGATCCGGCCAAGATCGCCGAGATGATCAACAGCAAGGAAGAACTCGGTCTGCGCGGCGGCATGCTGGTCGCGTGCCCGATCCCGGAAGCGGACGAGATCCCGTACGCGAAGATGGACGTTGTCATCCAGCAGGCGCTCAAAGAGTGCGAGGAAAAGGGCGTGCGCGGCAAGAAGATCACGCCGTTCCTGCTGAGCAGAGTCAAAGATCTGACCGAGGGACACAGCTTAGAGGCGAATATCCGTCTGGTGCTCCACAACGCCGAAGTCGGCGCGCAGATCGCCGAAAATCTTTGATCTGCATCGATGAGCCGGACGCGCGGCGGACCGGAAACAAAATACAGACGGCCGCTTGCGGTCGACCGACGAAAACCGAAAGAGGAAACAGAAAGAGGGATATACAGCATGAGGGGAACAAAGAAGTTTTTTGCGGCAGTCCTGACGCTCTGTCTGGCGCTGACCGGCGTTCCGGCAGCGGCATTCGGCGCGGAAACTGCGGCGAGCGGCGATATTGTCATTCTTTACAGCAGCGATATGCACGGCGGCGTGGACAGCAATCTTGGCCTCGCGGGCATGGTGGCCTATGCTAACGAGAAGCGGGCACAGGGCGCGCAGGTGGAACTGGTGGATGCCGGGGATGCCGTCAGCGGAACGGTCCTTGCGTCCACGACCCAGGGAAAATATGTGATCGAGGCGATGAACCTTGCCGGATATGGCGTGGCAGTCCCGGGTGTTCATGATTTTGACTACGGCGTGTCCGCCTTGGTCGGTACGCTGGCAAAAGAAGCGGATCATGCGTATGTCAGCTGCAATTTTACCATGACGGCAAACGGTGCGTCCGTGTTCAAACCGTACGTGATCAAAACGTACGGGAAAGCAAAGGTTGCTTATATCGGTATCAGTGATCCGAAAACAATCAGCAAGTCCGGCGCTTCTTTCAAGAACAGTGACGGCAGCGCGGCCTATTCCTTTGCGGACGGCGGCAGCGGCGAAGCTTTATATGAAAAAGTGCAGAACGCGATCGATCAGACCAAGGCTGAGGGCGCGGATTACATTGTCGCGCTCGGCCATCTGAGCACCACCGGCGAAGCGGCTTTCACGCCGAAGAGCGTTCTCGAAAATACGAGCGGCATCCAAGCCTTTATCAACGGAAACTCCCATACCGCCATTACCGGTGAAGAGGTCCGTACCAAAGACGGCGCTTATGCGCTTCTGACCTGCGCGGGGGCCGGCATCGGAAACATCGGCGTACTGACGATCTCCGGGGGCAAGAGCATTTCTTCCCAACTGATCAGCGGCTATAAACTGCGTGACATCAAGACCAAGGACGGTATTGACGCGCTGACCAAAAAATATAAAGCAAACTTACAGGAGACGTTCGCGGTCACGGCGAGTCGTCTGGAGGCGGCCAACAGCAGCGGCGTGCGGATCGTAGAGGGCGGCGAGACCAACCTCGGGGATCTGTGCGCGGATGCGTACCGGGTCGTGACCGGGGCGGATATCGCGTTTGTGGAAGCCCGAGAGATCAAAAGCAATATCGCGCTGGGCGATATCAGTTACAACGACGTCATGAACGCGCTTCCGGGCGGACAGTCCATCAGCGTGATCAGCGTCAGCGGATACGATATTCTCGACGCGCTGGAAATGGCGGCGCGTGTTTATCCTGCCAAGAACAGCGGTTTTCTGCAGGTATCCGGCATTACTTTTGATATCCAGGAAACGGTGATCCCATCGGTAACGCTGGACAGCGACGGAAACTTTACCGGTGTCACGGATGATTACCGTGTGACAAACGTGATGATCAACGGCAAGGAGCTGGATGTGATGGCCAACTATACGGTTGCCGGAACGAACGCGCTGCTCAACGGTGAGACCGGCTACACGATGTTCCAGAACGGACCGCTCAAAAAAGCCAACGTCACGACCGACAATCAGGCGCTGATCACCTATATTTCCGCATCGCTCAAAAACAGCATCGGCGCGGCTTACAGCCGTTCGCAGGGGCGGATCGACTCCATCAAGCTGGCCAGACAGAGCGAGATCAACGCCGAGATCGAAAAAAAGACCGAGGAAAAAATGAAAGACTACGCGTCTCAGCTCAAGGAGCTTCAGGCGCAGCTGGAGATCCAGCAGAACATCATCGACATCAAGTCGCTGACGATCAAGACGACGACCAAATTCAGCAAGAGCGGCAGCAAGCGGACGGCCAAGATCAGCTGGACGCCGTCGAAGAACATCAGCGGCGTCAAATATCAGGTCTACAAGTCTTCCAAGAAGACGAGCGGGTACAAAAAAGCGATCACAACTTCCAAAAAGACATACAGCAACACGAGCGGTCTCACCAAGGGGAAGACTTATTACTACCGTGTACGGGCCTACAAGTATCTCAAGGGAAAATATTATTACAGCAGCTGGTCGAACGCAGCCGCCTGCAAAGTGACCAAATAAGGTTGTTGCCTGCGCTGCTTGCGCGGGAGGACAATAAATTTTATCCTACCTAAAACGAAAAGGAGAAGAAAAATGAAGAACAGGAGAGTATTGGCAGTATTGCTGGCAGTCGTTGTGATGATTGCCATGATGCCTGCAATGGCGTTCGCGGACGAGACCCAGACTCCGACAGAAGTCATCAGCCCGAACCCTGCGGCAAAATCCAATGACATCGTGATCCTCGGCACCAGCGATGTGCACTGCGGTATCGACCAGAATATCGGTTATGCAGGTCTGGCGGCTTACAAAAAAGCCATGGCGGAGAAGTATAACTATGTTGCGTTGGTAGATGCCGGTGACGCGATCCAGGGCGACACGATCGGAACGCTGTCCAAAGGTGAATACCTTGTAGACATCATGAACGAAGTCGGCTATGACGTTGTCGTTCCCGGCAACCATGAATTCGACTACGGCATGGATCAGTTCCTCGGTACGATCGTAAAGAAGATGAAAGCGACGTACGTATCCGCGAACTTTGTCAAAGAAGGCAAGACTGTTTTTGATCCGTACAAGATCATGACATTCGGCGACAAAAAAGTTGCCTTCGTCGGCATCTGCACGCCGGAAACTCTGGTAAAATCCACACCGACCTATTTCCAGGACAAATACGGCAATTACATCTATGACTTCTGCAATGATACAACCGGTGAAAAGCTGTACAAAGCGGTACAGGATGCGGTAGACGCCGCGAAGAAAGCCGGCGCGGACTACGTGGTAGCGGTTGCGCATCTCGGTGATGATTCTGCAAGTGCTCCTTGGACTTCCGTGGACGTATTGTCAAAGACAAACGGCATCGACGTTCTGCTGGACGGACATGCGCACAACACCGTTGTAAAGAGCGTGAAGAACAAAGACGGCAAGAGCATCCAGATGGTCGCGACCGGCACCAAGCTTGAAAACATCGGCAAGATCGTCATCGCGGAAAACGGCGCCATCACTGCGGAATATGTGACCGGCGACGCGGCAAAAGACAAAGATGCGAGTGTTACGAAGTTTATCGATAACATCAAGGCAAAATATACGGAATTAGAAAATAAAGTTGTAGCAACTTCCAAGGTTGACCTTGCGATCGCGGACAAAGACGGCAACCGTCTGATCAGAAGCGAAGAGACCAACCTCGGCGACCTCTGCGCGGACGCGTACCGCTATGTTCTCGGTGCTGACATCGCGTTTGTAAACGGCGGCGGCATCCGTGTAGCAATCCCGAAGGGCAATATCACCTACGGTCAGGTCATCGCGGTACATCCGTTCGGCAATATGGCTTGTGTAGTTGAAGCAACCGGCCAGCAGATCCTCGATGCTCTGGAATTCGGTTCCAGAAACGTCGGTAAGGGTGAAAACGGCGGATTCTTACAGGTTTCCGGTCTGACTTACACCATCAATTCGCTGATCGAACCGTCTATTGAAATCAATGCGGAAGGCGAATTTGTAAAGGTGACCGGCGATTACAGAGTCAGCAACGTCAAAGTCGGCGGCAAGGATCTGGATTTGAACAAGACCTACACGCTTGCTTCTCATAACTACATGCTCAAGAGCGGCGGAGACGGCTTTGTTATGTTCAAGAACAACAAGCTTCTGCAGGACGAAGTCATGATCGACAATCAGGTTCTGATCAACTATATCCAGAAAAACCTCAACAATGTCGTTGACGATCAGTACGCTGCACCGCAGGGCAGGATCAAGATCTTATCCACGGAACTTTTCACGCAGGTAAGCGAGAAGCTGAAGATCGCGGAATATACATGCAAGGTTAGCGCAAAAGCGCAGAAGAAAGCTGTAAAATTGACTTGGAACGCATGCACGTCCGACAGCGTAAAATATCAGGTCTATAAATCGACCAAAGCAACCAAAGGCTTCAAGAAAGCCATCACCACGAGCAAGACGACTTATACCTGCAAGAAACTCAAAACAGGTACTAAGTATTACTTCAAGGTAAGAGCAGTCAAGACAATCGGCGGCAAGCTCTACTACGGACACTGGTCCAACGTCGCATCGAAGAAAGCGGCTTAGCCCCTTGCGGTATTCGTGCGAACGAACAGAACCATAAAACCATAGGAATGTTACCAGAAGACCCACCGGAGGACCCGGTGGGTCTTCACTTTGGCAGGCCCTAAAATCCGGTCCCCTCGCCGCTTGCTGTCCCCTCGCTGCTTGCCGTCTCCTCGCCGCTTGCCGCCCCCCCTTTTTTTTACTGCTTGCCGGTCCCTGAAAACGGGCGAAGCAGATGAAAATATAGAGACAGCGTACGCATAACAAAAAACGGATGCATAATGTACTGCTTTTCGGCGGGTTTTCAAAAATTTGTACGCGGCAGGGGATAGGTGGATGAGAGAATTTTA
>CAKQQT010000032.1 GCA_934271235.1 uncultured Clostridia bacterium
ATTATTACAGCGTTCTTTTTGCTGCTTGTCAATGCGAATTGCACACTCCTTTGCAAAAACATACCTTGACAAATCTCGTCTCAATAGCAAATACTTATATTGTATGCATGATTATAGTTTAAAAGCATGAATCCTGCGTTGATCCGTTTTTTTACGCGGCTTTACGGAGCCGGTTTAAAATCGATCCGCACGATCTGCATCTTCATCATGTTGTCGCCGACCTTGGCCAAAAAGCGGAAGAAGCCTTTGACCGACGGATCGTTGAGGCTCTGGTATCCCAGCATGTAGCCGCGAGAGCTGACCTTGATCTTCGGTGACCATCCGGAAAGATCTTTCCTGGCGTCGGAGACGGAGAAATAGGCGCCTACATCCTGGATCTTCGCTCCCTTGAGCCAGGTCTTGCTGATCATCTTGACCGCTGTCTTTCCGGCAGCGTCAAAGACCAGTTTGCCGCCCGGGAACGCCTCTGCCATCGCCTGCACGAGCGCCTTGACTTCTTCGGTGAGGAAGTAGTAAAACACGCCCGAGGCGAAGAAAACAGCGCCGTCCGAAGCGTCGATCTTCTCAAACCAAGCGGTATCGTTCAGGTTGCAGCCGATATTCTGCTCCCGCTCGCCTGCCGGCAGCAGCTGCTCGCGCACGGCGATCACATCCGGGAAATCCAGATTATAGATCTTACAGCTGCCGTTATCACAGGCACACCCGGTGGCGTCCAGGCCGCAGCCAAGGTTGACCACGGCGGCCTGCGGGTGCGCTTTGAGATAGTCGCGGATCTCCCATGCAAGGTCGTTCTGCCGCATGGCAACTTCTAAAAAACCGAACTGCTGCATCGTGCTCTTGGCTTTTTTTCGGCTTCCGAAAAGTCGTAATCAATCTCATCGATCAGCCGCAGCGCGGTTTCATCGCGGTACAGCCGCGGAAACAGTTCCGAGCACTGTTTGCGCGCGTAAAGCGGAATGACCAGCGTTTCCTGTACGGTGTTTTTTTCAATATGATATTTCATGGTAGTTTTCCCTTTCTTTCTCTTTCTGTGATTTTACTTTCGATCTAAAAACGGCAGATCCGGCAGCGCGTTTTGTTCCAAGATGGCTGCCAGCATCTCCGCAAAGCCTTGCGGATCGCGGATCTGGTACTGCATATGGTTCATGCCCGTAAACACCGGGAAGTTTCCCTGCGGATATGCCTGCATCACCGCGCCGCGGTATTTGAAATGTTCTTCGATGCTGCCGAATTCCCAAAAACTGCGTTCCTGTAAGTCTTCCGGCAGTGCCGGGAACGGCTTGTCCTCCAGGCTGTCCGCCATCTGCCTGCGCAGGTTCCCGTAGCGCAGCGCTTCTCCGGCCGCGATAAAGTACGGTTTGATGGCGTCATCCTCGCACCACAGGATCTTGCCGAGCGTCTTGCCTTTCGACCAGTACAGACTTTTGATCGCAAAGTATAAGAACGGCGTCATGATCCTGCGGGTCGCTTTCCCAATCTTCGCGAACTGTCCACCATCGAAAAACGCGTGGTTGACCGGGATTTTTGTCTCCGCCAGAAAGGCCGTCGCCAGGTCTGCGCCGATCGAGGACGCGATGACCAGTTCCAGCTTTTTCACGCCCTGCTCACGTAAAAAGGCTTCGATCTGCCGGATCTCATCCGCCTTGCTGACATAGGTTTCGCCGCGGCAATATACCGAAGACGTCGGTAAGATACAAAAGTATCGATCCTGCAGATACTTGGCGATCGGCACGCTGCTCGCGCCGGTCACGCCCATCGCGTGAAAAAACAAGATCGCCGGATTTTCCCTTTTTCCTAAGGTTTCAAATCGCATCTTCCTCGCCTCCTGCCTTTTAGTTACCAAGCAGCAGCATGATGCCAGACAAGATCGCCGCGATCACTGCCATGCCGACGATGCCCATCGTCCATTTTTTGCATTTGGCGCTTTTGGATATGTATGGTTTCAGATCCTCGGTGCCGGGGATGATCCAGGCATTAGTATGACCGACCCACCAATCGTCGATCAGGAAGCGGTCGATCAGGTTCATGATGAACAGGATCGCATACAGTTGTCCGAAGCCCTGCCAGAAGCCATGCGCGCCGTTGACGGCGTAAACGCAGACAAGGACATAGATCAGATAGCCCGGGATGCAGCAGACCTTAAAGATTTTGCTGTTCCGTTTGATTTTTTCGTGGGTGGTCAATCCCAGCTCGACGCAGCGGTCCTGCACTTCCTGCTCGTATAAATGTACCATGCCGACTGCGCCATTCCGGATGCCGACCGCGCAGACGAGCACTAAGAGCGCACCCAATCCGATGCCCTCCAATAACAATCGTAAGATCATCTTTTTATCCTCACTTTTCTTTTGTTTTTTCGAGTTAGGCATCGCTAACCATTGCTCAGCCTTATTGTAGCACGACCGGTTTTATTTTTCAATATGCGGTTCAAAGATCAAATGCAAAAGGCTGCATAAAGCGGGACAATTTTTTTATGATCTTCAAACGCAAAATTTTTCGCTGAAAGTTTAATGGCATAATCCGGTTTGTACATATCCATATATACTTTCAGACTTTTTGCCTTCGTATTATCTGCCGCTTTAACTTCCAAAGGGATCAGCTTTCCTTCGCGCTGTATGATAAAATCAATTTCTGCGCCGCGCGATGATTCCCAATAATATGTGTGGTAGCCATTCATGGTAAGCTGCACGTGTACATAGTTTTCCGTCATCCCGTCCTTAAAATCATTCAGATCTTCCGTCATGTAAAGGATATCTGCCGCCGCTAGATCCTTTTTGGCACAAAGCAGCCCGAGGTCTGATACATAAACCTTAAACGCATCAATATCCCGATAGTTTTCCAGTGGTTTTTGAACCTGTTCTACCCTGTACACCTGCGACACAATGCCGGACAGGCAAAGCCATTCAATTGCATTTTCAAATTCAGATGCACGTCCGCCTTTTTTGATCAGTTTATATTGAAAGCGGGTATTCTTTTTGGAAAACTGCACCGTGATATTATCATACACCAGTCTGGTCTTTTTGATCTCGTTCAAGCTGTTATACTTACTCATATCGTTCAGATAGCTGGCCAAAATGGTATCCTGCGTATGACGGACCAGAATATAGTCCTTTGTCTGTGCAAACTGCAGCACACACTCCGGCATCCCGCCTACAACAAGATACTGCCTGTAAAGCTGCATTGCCATATCGTGCAGTGCAGACGGCATCGGTGTATCCGTTTCAAAACAGTTTCTGATCTGTGCAGCCAGTGCGCTCTCGCCCATTGCGATCAAAAACTCCTCCATATCCATCGGATATAGGGTCTTCATATCCACCTTACCCACGGGGAAAGAAAATTTTGCCCGGTTCACAGCAACGCCCAGCAAACTGCCGGAAGCAATAATGTGATATTCCGGTGCTTCTTCGCAAAAATATTTCAGCGAGGTTAACGCTCTCTCGCAAAGCTGCACCTCATCAAACACGATCAACGTCTTTTCCCTTACAATGGTTTGTCCGGCAATATGCGATAAAATAGGTATCAAATAATCCGGGCTGATATTTTCATCGAAGGTTTCATTGAGTTTCGGATTTGTTTCAAAATTAAAGTAAGCAACATTCTCATAATGCAGTCTGCCAAATTCCAGAACAGAATAGGTTTTTCCAACCTGTCTTGCACCTTGCAAAATAAGGGGTTTCCGATGTTCACTTATTTTCCAGTTTTCCAAAAAAGCTGTAATTTTCCGATACATCTTTCGTCCTCCTTTCCTCTTCTGCAATTAGTATATCAATCTTTCGTGTAAAAAACAACATTTTTTGTTTATTTTTAACACTAAACTACATGAATACTTTGCAAATCCAACACTGTTCGACATGAATCCTTTTATTCTACGATCGTATATCCGGCACCTCGCAGCACGTCGATCGCCTTGTCGTAACCTTCTTTTTTGGTCAGCACGTAGTCCGTGTTGTAGGTCGAAACCGCAAAGATGGCGATTTGGTTTTCCGCAAGGAGCGCTGCGATCTTCGACAAAATCCCCACCAGCGAAAAGTCCAGCACGCCCCGGATGCGAAAGGCTTTCCAGCCGTCGTCCCGCACGGTCACATTTGCCGGCACATCGTCTGTGATACATACCAATGATCTTTCTTCATCCGTTTTTCCTACAAAGCTGAATTCCGCATCCAGATCGACCTGCGAAAAATCCTCGACCTTGCATACCGAAAATTCATAACCGATCTTTTTGATCTCCATTTTGATTTCCTCCTATTATTTGTTCTGCTTTCATTATACAGGCAGCCCTGCCGCTTGTAAATGGACAAAACAGGCGTAAAAACAAACGCAAAAGCAAACGTATTTTTTTGCGTTTGCTTTTGCGTTTTCACTGCATCCGTATTTACTGTTTTTCCATCTCCTGCCGCAGCATATCCGCGTAGGCTTGTGAGTCCGCGGTCATCCGCCCGCAGTGGGCGTAGCCCGGCCAGATGCGAAGCTCTGCCTGCGGGTATTTAGCAGGAAGCAGTTTCTTACCCTGTTTCAGGTCGGAATCTTTCTCCCCGTAAGCAAACACGCAGCGTTTCTGCATTTCCTCGCTGAGGCTCGGCAAGTTCACATAGCCGCAGTCGTGGATGATATTGCGGATGCTCTCCTCGTTCATGGCAATGAACCGCTGCGCCATGGCAGGTCCTGCGACCTCGCCGTAAATCGCGCTCATCTTCCGGCGGGAAAGTTCCGGATCTTTGACGGCCTTGCGGTGCTTGGAAAGGAACACACGCGACAGACCGAACGTGAGCAGCGGCGCTTTTTCATAGAAGCTGACGCCCTCAAAGAAAACATGATCAAAGGTCAGATCCTCGAATTTCAGCATTTCGAACAGAACAACGCCGCCCAATGACGCGCCGAATCCCAGCTGCAGATGCGTGCAGCCTTTTTCCACCAGGAAAGCATGGATCGCTTTTGCTTCTTCGGCAGCGCTGCGGTAGGTCTCGGAAGCCACGTCTCCATGGGCCGAAAGATCCGGGATGAAACAGTGGATATCATCTTTCCAAAACTCCGGCAGACATTGCTCAATGCCTTCGGCTGAGGACGGCATCGGGTGGATGAGCAGCGCGGTTTTTTCGACCTCTGCATTCAATTCATGCATTTTCATTTTTTATTTCCTTTCCGAACGGTTGCGCTATCAGCGATCCGTTCTCTTCTTCCTCACATTTTTTGGATCACGGCGCCCAGCCAGCGGCACATCGTATCACTGGCTTGCTCTGCGATCTCCAGCACACGAGCATGGCTGTGCTTTACGGTCTGGATACCGGTCGCCATATTGGTTATGCAGCTGACCGCCAGCACCTTCATCCCCATGTGATTGCAGACGATCGTTTCCGGTACCGTGCTCATGCCGACCGCGTCCGCACCCATACCGGCAAAGGCACGGATCTCCGCTGCGGTCTCGAAACAAGGGCCCATGAAGCTCATATACACGCCCTCTCGATACGCGATCCCCATTTCGTCCGCGATTTTCTTCGCAAGGCTCCGCAGTTCTTCACTATATGGCTCGGTCATATCCGGGAAGCGAGGCCCGAAGCGCTCGTCATTCGGTCCGATCAGCGGATTCGTGCCCATCATGTTGATAAAGTCGGTGAGGAGCATCAAGGTTCCCGGCTCGAAGCTGCGGTTGATCCCGCCGCAGGCGTTCGTCAGCACGACCTGCTCCACTCCCAGCAGCTTGAGTACATAGAAAGGATAGCAGACCTCCTTCATGGAATAGCCTTCATAGAAGTGAAAACGTCCCTCCAGCGCGTAAACCTCTTTTTCACCCAACTTGCCTGCAAGCAGAGCGCCTTTATGTCCCTGTACCGTCGATACCGGGAAGTTGGGGATCTCCCGATACGGCAGTTCTTCGGTCTCCGTAAAATCCGCAGTCAGCTTCCCAAGACCGGAACCAAGTACCACGGCGATCTTCGGCCTCTTGGTGATATGCGCCTGGATATATTCCGCGCTCTGCTGTGCTTTTTCATAAAGATGTTCCATATTGCAGCCCCCTTTCAGCGTAAATATGCTCCGGCTTCTTTTTCAAGCTCTTTCCATACCGGGTATTCCGCGTCTGCTTTCGGCAGGATCTCATGTCCGGCGTTCTTGATGGCGCGGTATCCTTCGATATTCGCGTCGATCAGGCGGTTCAGATATGCCGTGTTGCCCTTGAGTTTTTTCAGATCTCCGTCTGTTTTATAGCACGCGAAAGCTGCCGGCAGCACGAACGCCGCATGGCAGAGAAGATAGTCCTCCATGTTCGGTTCATAGACCACCTTGTATTTCGTGCCGCCAAAGATCTGCCGGATCAGCGCCTCATTGGACGGCGCATCCGCAAGCTGTCCGATGGTGATCTTTTTCAGGTCGATGGACGCCACCCGATCCGGCTCCCGATGTCCCGCCGAAAGAGAAAAGGCGAAAAGCACGTTTTTCTCCGGAAGCGCCGCCGCGATCGCTCTCGCGCGCACATTGTTGCCGACGAAAACGATATTTTCCGTTTGGTTTGCCCGCAAAACATCCAGGATCGTGTCGATCTGCGTATAGCGCATGACGACAAAGATCACATCATACCGATCGTCGGGCGCGAGCGCGTTTATGACCGGAACGCGGCTGACTGACACCCGCGGTGAAAATTTATCCTTGATCCGCAGTCCGTTCTTTTGGATCTGCTCTGCCCAGTCTCCCCTTGCAAGCAAAGTTACATCTGTCCCGGCGCGAAACAGATTCCGCGCAAGGTTGCAGCCGAGCACGCCTGCGCCGTATACTAAAATCCTCATAGTCAAAGCTCCTTTTTTCCGAAAGATTCCTCTGCTCCGCCATCGGTTAGTCGCTACTAACTCAGTCCCTTTTAAAAAGCTGCCTTACGCAGCTTTTTCTTTGCGGTCGTGCAGAGATCCTGTTAAGTTCATGATAGCACGATTGACTTTACTTTTCAAGCCGGTTCAGGACTTTTGGTCAATCTGCACAAATCTTCGCTGGGTTTCTTGTCAGCAGGCCGCATGCTGTGATATAATAGGGCTACAGTTAGCACTACCTAACTGTCATTTAAAAACCCGATCGGCGGAGGAACAAAGAAATGAAACGTGCCTATGCGAAGTCGCAATACGCAAAGCCATATGAGCAGTACTGCCGGGAGTTATACCCGGGCGATGCTGCACGGATTTTCGAAAAAGCGGAGACATATTACCTCACATTTATGAAGGATATGCCCGACCTCGGGAAGAACATGATGGCAAAGAATATGCTGGACTGGTTCACGATCCTGTCCTTCTATGAGGCCAGCGAACATCGGCTGGACGGTGAAGCGCTGCTTGCGATCAAGCACCGGGTGGTCGATAAAATGAAGTTTATCGGGAAACTTGTAGACGGAAATCGCCAGAAGTGGCCTTATAGGCTGTTTGAAAGGACCTATAAAAGTTTAATAAGATACAGAAGGAGCATCAGGCGCGCGGCGAATGGATGGACAGCTGGCGTGTGGAGGTCAATCCTGACCACCGTACGGAGGGCTTTTGTTTTCACCTGGTCGGCTACCCGATCGCCAAACACGCAAAGGAACACGGTTACGAGGAACTTCTGCCTTACCTTTGCAAGACCGACCATTATCTCGCCGAGGTCATGCATGCGCGGCTGATCCGCACGCAGACCGAGGCCCTCGGCGGCGACTGCTGCGACTATTGGTATGTCGGGGATAAAAGCCCTGTCCTTGAAAAGTACAGAGATCTGGAACAGATATAAGGTTTATCAGGTGATGCAGACGGCGCACCGATATATAGGAAGACGAGGTAAGAAGATGAGAGTTTTGGAATACGGAAAAGAGCATGAAAAGACACTGCTCTTTCTGCCATGCACAGCGGAGCCGGCATGGGCTTTTACCGATGCCGTAACCCTATTGGCACAGGATCATCATGTGATGCAGATCGTCTACGACGGTCACGGTGAAACCGGTGAAGACTTTATCTCCGTGGAGATGACGGTGGATGAAGTAACAAACTGGCTGCGGGCCCACGGTATCACACATCTGGACGCGGCTTACGGCTGCTCCTTGGGCGGCGCGTGTCTGACACGCTTGCTTGCGTTGGGAGAGATCCCGATCGTACGTGCCATCATTGATGCGGGTATTACACCCTATCAGCTGCCGCTGCCGGTGCGAAGGCTTGCATGCCTGCGCGACTATCTGGGCTTCAAGCTTGTCACGAGAAGCCGCAGGATCCTGGAGGCAGCCTATCCGCCCGCGCGCTGGACGCTGCCGGGGCGCGATCCGGTGCAGGAGTATGACGCATTGACGGCATATCTGAAGACCTATTCGAACCAAACGATCCGCAACATCTTTTGGTCCGCAAACAACTATGCACTGCCGCCGGAACCCGCGGAGACAGGCTGCCGTATCGTTTATTGGTACGGCGAGGAAGAAAAGAAAGCACGGCATGAGAATATCCGTTTTATCCGGCAGTATTTCCCGCATGCTGAGACACACGGCATGCCGAAGATGGATCACGCAGAGCTTGTGATGATATACCCGCAGGCCTTTTACCGGCAAGCAGCGGGATTCTTTTCACACGGATAGCGCTCATGCAGAGCGTTGACAGGAAGAGAGGCCGAATCGCAAGGGGCAAAAATCCAAAGGAGGAAAAGAATAATGTTGTATTCAGAAAAATTAAAAATATTTACAGCAACGCATACTTATGAAAAGGTGACCGCAGGCGGCGCACAGTTCCGCTATATCCTGAGCGGAAAGCAAAACGGCAAAACGCTCGTCTTCTTGAACGGCGGCATGAACACGCTGGAAATGTGGATGGACTACGCCTGTGGACTGTCAGACGACTGCCGCGTTCTTCTGTTCGATTATCCGCAGGAACTGCGCACCAATCAGGAACTCGTGGAGGGGATGCATGCGTTTTTCCAGAAGCTCGGCATTCAAGATCCCATCTTTGTCGGAGCGAGCGACGGCGGCATGGTCGCACAGATCTATGTGCAGAAATATCCCGGAGAGACGGGCGGCCTGATCCTGATCTCTACCGGAGGCATGGATGCGGACACGCTGAAAACGCTGAAACGGAAATACTTCTTTGCGCCGCTGATGCTCTGGTATATGAAGCACTGCAATTATGAAAAGCTGAAGCCAAGACTCATCAAGGCCGGCATGAGTCATATCCGCAATGAAAGCCCGGAAGAAATCGCCTGCGCGCAGGATATGTTTGAGACGATCTTCAAGGACTTCAAGCAGGAAAAAGATGTGCATATCTCCGGACTGCTTGCCGACCTCATAAACCAAAAGCCCGTGACCGCGGCTGATTTCGCGGCGCTTGAGGGCAAGATCCTTCTGATCCTGCCGGATCAGGACTTTTTCTCCGGCGAAATGCAAAAGGATCTGATCAAGCTGATGCATGATTCTCAGATCTCCTATGTTTCCGGCGGACACCTGTCAACAGTGCTGAAAACAGAAGACTATATCCGCACCATCCGTGCGTTTCTGCATCGATAAGCAGCGCAAAATGCTTGACTCTTACGATACGCTCGGTTTGCTGTACGGCGTCTTATTCCCAACGGAAGAAACGAACGGCGAGAACGGTGCAAAGCACGGTGACTCCGAGCATGACACCGATCGGCAGCAGAACGCTGCCGGCGCCGATACCGAGGAACGTATTTTTCATCATCGTAAGTCCCTGTGTCAGCGGGAAAACGCTGATGATCTTCTGCATTGCTGTTGGCATGACCTCGATCGGCAGCGTCGTGCCGGAAAAGATCAGCATAGGGAAATAGAGGATCGAGGCGATGACGCTGGCCTGTTTGGTGTCCTTTGCCTGCTCCACGGTTCCGCGGAACACCGGAGCACCCTTTTTCAAAATGCAGATCTCGTCGCACAGCACTTCGACCTCATCCATGAAGTGTGATGTCAGAAAGATCGTCAGTCCTTTTTCTTTGAGCGATTCGAGCGTTTTCCAAACGCCGCGCCGCGCTTTTGCGTCAAGTCCGGTGGTCAGTTCGTCAAGAAACACCAGCTCCAGCTGCGGGATCAGCGCCAGCACGATAAAAAGACGCTGCCGCTCGCCTCCCGAAAGGCCTTTGACCGGCGTATCCGTCTTATCGCCGATACCGAACTGCTCACACAGACCGCGCCAATCAGCGGGATCACGGTAAAGACTTGCGGTTTCCTCGCAAAGCTCAGAAACTTTGATCTCTTTATGATAGTCGCCCTCTTGAAACTGTACGCCGATGCGCTCAAAAAGCGTGCGGCGCTTTTTCTTTGGGTCTTGCCCCAGCAGGCGGATCGTTCCCGCATCTGCCTGCTTCGTACCGAGCATACACTCGATCGTGGTACTTTTTCCGGCACCGTTTGCGCCGAGCAGCCCGAACACGGTGCCGCTCTCCACCGAGAGATCCAGATGATTGACCACGGTTTTCCCCGCATATGCTTTCGTCAGTCCTTCTACAAAAATCGCTTCGCTCATTTCGTATCCCTCCTGACTGCACGCAGCTCGATATAGCCGCGCTGACCGCGGGGTTCGAGCTGGATGCGCGGGTTCTCATCGTCCCAGCTGCAGCCGATGACGGACGGATCATAGCGATCCATCGCGGTCTGCACGGTGCGGATGGCTTCGCAGTAATCCTCTTCACGGAAAGGCTGACCTTGGAACATCAGGTATTCCGCCTCCGGCAGATGAATGGTGTCGAAGCCCTCCGGGATCATCCCCATATAATCGGTTTCGACCTCCACGCCCTGCACATAGGTGGAGGTGTTCGGTTCTTTATACTTTTCGGGCAGCCACATGGAAACAGGCTCTCCGCAGATCGACTTCATGCTCATGAGGATGCCCCACACATCACAGCTGACTTCCTCGCAGTAGGGGAAATAGTCCTCTGCGTGCTCGCCGCGCCTGATGATACACAGGCGCTCCGGCCTGCGGACGACCTGTATAAAAATCGGTTGAATGTTTGACACGTCGACGTTCTCCTTTCTCAATTCACGATATTTTGCGCCGTAAGGAATGAAGAACGGAACGGGAACGGGATTTTTCATATAATCACTCGGATTCAGTCCGAACTCCCGGTAAAACGCCCGTGTGAAAGTGTCCACATTATGAAATCCGGCATTATAGGCCGCGTCGATGACCTTGATCTCACCGCTGCGAAGCTGGTCTGCCGCCTGCGTGAGCCGGTATTTGCGGATATATTCGGTCGGTGTCAGTCCGAGGCAGTCTCGGAACAGCCGGTAGGCATACCAAGGGGAAAACAGCGATGCCCGCGCAAGATCGGACAAGCTGATCTCCTCTGTTTTATTTTTTTCTATGTAGTCCTGCATCCGCTGGACAGCCAAAACTTGTTCTCTCATCTTTCTCAACTCCTTACAGGAACATGATACCGCACCGGGGGAATTTTTTCTCGACTTTCCTTGCTATTTTGCGCCGCTCTCTCAAATACCCTGCTTCACGCATCCGTTGCTGCAGCCTCACCGGCATCCGCTGTCCAAAGGCTGGTTTCCATTTGCTTCGTCTTCAGAATGACCTCCTGAATTTCACCCTTGACGGGAATGGTCACATCAAAATCGCCGGTTTCAAAGAAACCGAAAACCGCGTTGAAGTTAAAGCCCACATAGAGTGTCCCGTCCTGTTCTTCGGCATAGTATCCACAGAAGCCCTCCGGGAAGGAACCGGGGTAAAATCCTTTGATTTTTAGTTTCATTTACTTCGCCTCACGCAGTTATGTACGGGGCAGAGTTTGTCGCAAAACGGCGTTTTCGCGCCCTCTATGCGGCAGCCGATCAGTTGGTCTGTATTTTTCATAGTTACCTCCATAAATACGAATTTACCTATTTCAAAACAAAATATCCCGATGCGGCTCACATTTGTAGTTGATACCGGCAAGCCGCGCCACGGATTCCACATTGGCATAGTTTCTCTCTCCTATCGTTTCTCTTACATGGCCTCGGAAAGCTCTATGACTTCGCAGCCCTTGCCTTCATAATACGCGAGCATCTCCGGCAGCTTCTTTTTATCATAGCTTGTGATGCAGTCCGACAGCACATGAACGGTATAGCCGCTTTTCGTCATATTGAAGCAGGTGGATTTGGCGCAAGCCGTGGCATCCGCACCGCGGGTGTCCGTATTTTAATAAAAACGATAAACGCAGCGCAAACCGATTTTGTCTGGTCGCACTGCGTCTAAGCGTCTGGCGTTTTGATGTATATCTTTTTCATGCCGGGTCCTCTCTCGCTGCCAAGCTCGCGCCTCTGTACGCCTGTCCTAGCTGAGACTCGATAAGCGCCTCGTCGCATTTCAGCGAATTGTTGGCGATGATGCTCGCATACCCGTGAGCAAAGAGGAAAACAGTCAAAAAGATCTTTTTGGTCTGTTCCATATCGACTCCCAAAGCGCTCTGCATCGCGGCAAGAACAGGGCGGAGCTCCTCTGCGTCGATCAGTTCAAGCAGGGTGTTTCCGCTGAAATAATCCGACTGAAAAAGAAAACGGAACAAATGCGGCTCCTCGATCGCAAAACGGATATAATTCATTCCGATCCCAAGCATAGCGCCCTTTTGAGGACTTTCCAAATTCATGAGATACTTCGAATGATAGCGGTCTGCCTTTGCATAAACCGTCCTTTTCAGTTCTTCGATCGTCGCGAAGTGATACATGACAGGCTGTGTGGAACAACGCAGCCTGTCGGAAACTGTCCTTGCGTTGATGTTTTCTGCGCCCGTTTCGCGGGCAACCGCAAAGGCCGCATCAATGATCATTTCTTTTGTGACTTTCGCTTTCGCGGGCATATCCACACCTCCATGTATAATTTGAATTATGTATAATCTAAATTATATATAAAGAAGCAGGACTTGTCAAGCCGGCTCACACAAAAGTTAAAAATATATGATCCCTCCCTTAAATTGGCTATGGATACCGCAAAGGTATTCCTTGTGACGGTTGCGGACTTGTTTGAATTTGTCGATGATGAGAAGTAATGTTTATCATGCAGTGATCCACCGATCCAAAAACTGCATCTGTTCATCGGTGTGGAACCAATGCTCACCGTTCGGCATGACGGTCAGCTCTGCACCGACTTGCTTGGCAAAGGCTGAGATGGTTTCGGGTGAGGTCAGATTGTCATGCTCTCCGTACAAAATGCGGGTAGGGATATGCCACGAAATTGGATGCTCCCGCACATAGGTGAGGTAGTTCCATGACAGTGTTTCACCGAACTCTGTAGGAATTTCTTTCTTTTCTGCAAGCTCCTGCTCGGTCACGCCTGCCCACATCATCATATTGCCGATCAGATTTTCCATATCTACCACAGGAGAGATCAAATAAGCCCTGTCGATCAGCACTCCATCCAGTGCGGGCATAGAGAAAAACGCGCCGATGCTGTTTGCTACCAGCGTGAGATTGTCACAGCGTTTCCGCTGCTGCGTGAAAAATTGCTGGAATTCCTCTTTGGCTTCCCACGGAGCCGTTGCGCGGTAATCGAAACCGATGACTTCCGCTTCCGGAAACAGCGTTCTGTAATGCTCAGCTTCCTCCGCTGAGCCGCCTTTTCCATGAACATAAATAACGATATTCTTCATCTTATTTACTCCTTAAAATCAAACATTTCCATTCACGATTTATTTTATTAAAAACGGCATCAGATAAAACGGTTTCAAAAATAAGTTTTCCTCTTTGCCAACATCTTTCTGTGAAAGCAGGAAGTCAACTTCATAATAATGGGTGCTTCCTGGTTTCTCCCAGGTGTGATAAAAGAGCTCTCTACACCATAGAATGTGCTTTTCTTCAAGATTTTATTTTCGCAAATTGTGACTTTCTTCAATGTTTGGCGTGTCTCAAACAAGGTATCCATGATTTGAAAAAGTGGAATTTGTTTGTCAGATCACATGTTTGTCCAGGAACTTTTCCATCAGATTCATATAGTGCTCTGACTGGACGATGAATCCTACATGTCCGCCCGGAACATTGAGGATTTCTGCGTCCAGTTTGCTAAATAATTCTGCAAGACGGTCCTGATCCTCTTTTTTGAAAATGTCTTTCTCCGGCAGGAGAACTTGTATCTTCCCCCTCAGATACGCAAAATCATTTTCTTCAAAAATCGGATAGTCCCTCAGCATATAGACGCACTTAAAACTATGGATAAACCGCTGCTTATAGTTCAAATCAGATGCCACTGTTTCATAGAACCCTCTGCCATATTTCCGATCCTCTTCCGATTCGCATTCCAAAAATCCCTTGCTCTTTTTGAGCAACAAGTTCATTTCCGTTTTTGCAGGAACCAGTTTCAGCAAAAGAAGGAATATCGGCGTTGAAAAGCGTTCTTTGCGGATGTCTCTGACATAATCGGAATCCACCGTCAAGGTGGTTGTCAGGATCATGGTTAAAACGGATTCCGGATGCCTCTTCGCAAAAATCTGGGCATATACACCGCCATCACTTGCACCGATCAAGATCACTTTTTCAATCGACAATACTTTCAATAGTTTTGCAGCAAAGTCGATCTGTTCGTCCGCGTTGACAGTATGGAACGGATATTCATAAATCAGAAATCTATATTTCTTTCCAAGCTTTTCGGCATACGGCATCCACATCTCCTGCATCTCTAATCCGTTAAAAAAGAGAATGACCGGTGCGCCGTCCTTGCCGCCATATTGGTATCTTACCTTTACATTGTCAACAACTGCTGTTTGATATGGAACCTTCTTCAAAAAGGCATCATACTCTTTTTTAAAGTCTCTGCTGTCATACATGATCGTCATCCTCCCAAATTCCGATTGATCTCATTCATAAATCGATTTACCGAACGCGTATGCTTCCGTCAAATGGTTGGTTTTGTCGATCTGCGGTTTGCCATTGGTATCGCCACAGCCGCCCGCCAGCAGCATGCCCCTGTCATGGAAGCCGATATAATTCACAATGGCAAACTGATAGTAAAAGCTTTTAGCTTGTACGAGATAAAGCTACATGCTCTGCTTTATAACCGTGACTCTGAAATCTTAGACAAAACCTCTCCCACATCCCCATTGATGCAGATCGATCGCTGTTTAATCTCATCCGGTACGCAGGCTTCGCCGAAGTTCAGGCAGGCGTAGGTGGCCTGCTGCCATCGGTCGGTCATGTTCCAAAAACTGTATTTAATGATGCCGGGCGTGTTGAATCCGACCCCCAGCTCCAGAAACAGCGTGTTCACGTGTTGGTGCCTGCGCAAAAATTCGCTGTACCGCTCTGCTGCCCTATGCCAGCCCGCATCTTCCGCAAACGTATCATCTGCACGCAGGTTCATGCTCATCGGTTTGCCGCAGCGCGGGCAGTGCGGCACAAGCTCTGTCGGCACGACCATCTTCGGCTGCACGCCGTCCGGTAATCGGAGCGTCCTGTCCTCTGCAATCTCGTATCCTTGTGAAAGCACCATCTGTCTTATGACCGCTTCATTGTCGTAAGTCTCCTTATGGCAAGGCTCGCTGCACTGAAACAGCCCATAATCCCCCTGCGTATAGAACAGGCGATGCTTGTCTAAGCCTGCCTTCTGGAAGCAGTGATCCACATTGGTCGTCAGCACGAAATAGTCTTTATCCCGCACCAAGGCAAGCAAACGGTCGTAAACCGGCTTCGGTGCGTCCATATAGCGGTTGATCCAGATATAACGGCTCCAGTAGGCCCAGTGCTCTTCTAAGGTCCGATAGGGATAGAATCCGCCGCTGTACATGTCTGTAACCTTGTATTTTTCAGCAAAATCGCCAAAATGCGATGTGAATCTTTCGCCGTTGTAAACAAAGCCCGCGGAAGTCGAAAGCCCCGCGCCAGCCCCGATGACTACGGCATCTGCGTTTTGCAAAGCGTCAGCCAGCTGCTGCACTGTATCACACGCCTGCGAGGAGGCGTTCGTAGATTTCTTTGTCCATATCTTTGAAAACATTAAAAATCACCTTCTTTACACTGGTTTCGTTTTTCAGGAATGTCTGCACGGTTTCCACTGCGATCTCAGCCGCACGCTGATTGGGAAAATGGAACTCTCCGGTCGAGATGCAGCAAAACGCCACGCTTTCTAACTCATACGCTGCCGCCAGCTGCAGACAAGATCGGTAACCGTTCGCAAGCAGCTCGCAGTCGTGCTTCGTCAATGGTCCGCTGATGATCGGTCCGACTGTGTGGAGAATATAGCGGCACGGCAGGTTATAGGCTTTCGTGATCTTCGCCTTTCCGGTCGGTTCCGGCATGCCTTGTATTTTCATCAGCTTGTCGCAGTCGAGCCTGAGCTGCACGCCCGCAAAGGTATGGATGCAGTTATCGATACATCTGTGATTCGGCACATAGCAGCCGGTCATGCCGCTGTTGACCGCATTGACAATGGCATCACACCGCAGAGTGCTGATATCCCCCTGCCAGATCGCGATTCCCGGCTGTACCTCCGGGAGCGCATCCGCATCAGTCACACCCCTATGCCGCAGTTCTTCCTCTAAGTATGCGTCCTGAACCTGCAAAAACTCTGCGTCGGCAGGTGCCGGCATGCGTACGTTGAGCAACGCCCGCAGTAATGTTTTTTGTTCGCTGCGGTTATGCGGGACCGCGATCTTCGCATACGCCGGCTGCTCATTCAATAATTTGTTTATGAGATAAATTCTTCTTTCTTCCTGTGTCATGGTTCTGTCCCTTTCTGTCTCCTATTTTATATCGTTTGTTGACGCACGGCAAGTACGCACAAATTTGTAGGATAGTTACCGCGGGGAAACAATTACTTGTCCTGAATCTCCATCAACATAAAAATATCTCCATCATTTTACTTGTAATGGCGGAGATATTATATTAAATGCGAACATAGCCGGTAGATGGACCTGCACCAACTTTTGCGATATACCCACTCTTAACCAGATCCGTCAAAGTCCTTTCCACGGTAACTTTGCTTATATCAGGACAAAGCTCCATGATTTCTTTCTTTGTAATCTTGCCGACCTTGTTATCAATAACTGCTTTAATTCTATCAGGCTTAGAAAGACCGCGATGCTTCAAATGCTCTACACGGCTTTCAAATTCATT
>CAKQQT010000033.1 GCA_934271235.1 uncultured Clostridia bacterium
TTACCATGGTCTACGTGTCCGATGGTACCGATGTTGATATGCGGTTTGGTTCTTTCAAATTTCTGTTTTGCCATTTTTCATTTCCTCCCGTAAAAGGTTTTTTCTATTATAATGGATTATTTATTGATTTTGTCGATCAAGCTATCCGGCAGCTTTTCGAAGTGATCCATCTGCATGACGTATACGCCGCGGCCCTGTGTCTTGGAACGCAGGTCGGTTGCGTAGCCGAACATTTCAGACAGCGGAACGAAGCCTCTGATCGCAACAGCGCCCATGTTCATGTCAGAACCTTCGATCCTGCCTCTTCTGGAGGAGATATCGCCGATGACATCGCCCATGTACTGTTCCGGAACGGTTACTTCGACCTTCATGATCGGTTCCAGCAATACCGGTTTTGCTTTTTTGGCAGCTTCTCTGAACGCCATGGAAGCAGCGATCTTGAACGCCATTTCCGAGGAGTCGACTTCGTGGTAAGAACCGTCGTACAGTTCTACGCCGACATCGACAACCTGGTAGCCTGCGATCGGACCGGTCTGCATCGCTTCGATGATGCCTTCCTCGATCTTCGGAATGTATTCCTTCGGGATCGCACCGCCGACAATGGAGTTCTTGAACTCGAATCCGGAGCCTGCTTCTCTCGGGTAAACCTTGATCTTAACGTGACCGTACTGACCTTTACCGCCGGACTGCTTGACATACTTGTTGTCCACATCCGCTGTCGTGGTAATGGTTTCTTTGTAGGATACCTGAGGTTTGCCGACATTCGCTTCTACCTTGAATTCTCTGAGAAGTCTGTCTACGATGATTTCCAGATGCAGTTCGCCCATACCCGCGATAATGGTCTGACCGGTTTCTGCATTGGTATAAGTTTTGAAAGTCGGGTCTTCTTCTGCTAATTTCGCAAGCGCGATGCCCATCTTTTCCTGACCTGCTTTCGTCTTCGGCTCGATGGCGATCTCGATTACAGGATCCGGGAAGTTCATGGATTCCAGGATAACTTCCGCTTTTTCGTCGCAGAGCGTATCGCCGGTCGTCGTGAACTTCAGACCTACGGCAGCCGCGATATCACCGGAGTAAACCTCTTCGATCTCCTGACGGTGGTTTGCGTGCATCTGCAGGATACGGCCGATTCTTTCTTTCTTGCCCTTCGTGGAGTTGTAAACGTAGGAACCGGTTGTGAGGGTTCCGGAGTAAACTCTGAAGAAAGCAAGTTTGCCGACAAACGGGTCAGCCATGATCTTGAACGCGAGCGCGGAGAACGGTCCCTTATCATCAGCGACTCTTTCCACTTCCTCGTCGGTTTCCGGATCAACGCCCTTGATCGGCGGGATATCCAGCGGAGACGGCATATAATCTACAACGCCGTCCAGCATCATCTGGACGCCCTTATTTCTGTAAGCAGATCCGCAGAACATCGGCACCATGCGGCCTCCGATGGTCTCCTTTCTGATTACGTCTTTGATCTCTTTTACAGTAAATTCTTCCCCTTCCAGGAACTTCATCATCAGCTCTTCGTCTGTTTCTGCAACGGATTCGATGAGCTTTTCTCTCCATTCCTGTGCGAGGTCGGCCATGTCAGCCGGAATCTCGGTGATTTCGAATTCCTTACCTAACTGGTCTTTATAAATCTCTGCTTTCATTTCTACTAAATCGATAATTCCAATGAAACTATCTTCAGCACCGATTGGTAATTGGACCGGAACGGCATTCGCCTTGAGTCTGTCTTTTACCATCTGGACAACGCGGAAGAAATCTGCTCCCATAATGTCCATTTTATTAACAAAGATCATTCTTGGTACGCCGTACTTCTCAGCTTGTCTCCAAACTGTTTCAGACTGAGGTTCAACACCACCCTTTGCGCAAAGTACTGTTACTGCACCGTCCAGAACTCTAAGAGATCTTTCGACTTCTACAGTAAAGTCTACGTGTCCCGGAGTATCGATTATGTTAATTCTGTGATTCTTCCATTGTGCTGTAGTAGCTGCAGAGGTTATCGTGATACCACGTTCCTGTTCCTGTTCCATCCAGTCCATAGTCGCCGCACCTTCGTGAGTTTCACCCAGCTTGTGCGTCTTGCCGGTATAGAACAGAATTCTCTCAGTCGTGGTAGTTTTGCCCGCATCGATGTGCGCCATAATACCGATATTTCTTGTCTTTTCTAACGGAAAACTTCTTGGCATACGTATATCCTCCCTTCTACTTTTCTCTTGTTTGTTCGTTCAAAACCTGCACCCGGATTACCATCTGAAGTGTGCAAACGCTCTGTTTGCATCAGCCATCTTATGCGTATCTTCCTTCTTCTTTACAGATGCACCTGTGTTGTTCGCTGCATCCATAAGTTCTTTTGCAAGTCTTTCCGCCATCGTTCTTTCGCCTCTGGCTCTTGTATACTTGGTCAGCCATCTCAGACCTAAGGTCTGTCTTCTTTCCGGTCTTACTTCTACCGGAACCTGGTAGTTCGCACCACCGATTCTCTTGGCTTTTACTTCTAATACAGGCATGATATTGTTCATTGCCTTTTCGAATACTTCCAAAGGTTCTTCGCCTGTCTGGGCTTTGATCATGTCAAACGCACCGTAAACGATCGCCTGTGCAGTTCCTTTTTTACCGTCGAGCATAATGCTGTTGATCAGTTTGGCAACAGTTACGCTTCCGTAAACAGGATCCGGAAGTACATCTCTCTTTGGTACATTACCTTTTCTTGGCACTTCTCTTCCCTCCTCGCCGGATCATCCCGAGTCTGTCTTATCTAGTACGGAACGATCTGCAAACTAAAAATTAACGTTTCAATTGCACTTTGCTTCACCCTCATGCCTCTTAGGAAAATCTGTCCTTGCGGGCGTTTTCCCCGCGGCACGCGGATTACTCTGGTCAGGCTGCAATCTCGCTTCTGGCCAGTCTTCGCTGACGGGGTACTCGATCTATCCTTTAGGATGACCGTGAGCGCTTCTTTTATGCTGAAAAGAATGCTCTACCGCGTTTTTTGTCTTACCGAACGGAAATCTTACTTCTTCGCTTTCGGTCTCTTAGCGCCGTATTTGGAACGAGCCTGCAGTCTGTTGTTCACACCTGCGGTATCAAGGGTTCCTCTTACGATGTGGTATCTTACACCCGGAAGGTCTTTGACTCTGCCGCCTCTGATCAGAACAACGCTGTGTTCCTGCAGGTTGTGGCCGATGCCAGGGATGTAAGCAGTTACTTCAATACCGTTAGTCAGACGAACTCTGGCAACCTTTCTCAGAGCCGAGTTAGGCTTTTTCGGAGTTACTGTCTTAACAGAAGTGCAAACGCCTCTTTTCTGTGGGGAATGTGTGTCAGTCGCAACTCTTCTCAGAGAGTTCATACCCTTGTTTAAAGCAGGAGCAGTTGACTTCTTCACAGCACTGGTTCTACCTTCGCGTACTAATTGATTAATAGTAGGCATCCTTTTTCTCCTTTCTTCTGAAATGTAAATTTATTTTTTCAAGCCAAAACGACCTGTTGTCAAGTCTTCAGGCCGAATTTGCTCGAAAGCGCTTATAATTATACCAGAAAACACCTCTCTATGTCAACCGCTATTTTGTATTTTTCAAGGTTTTGCGGCAGCTGGACTCGCAGTAGGTCTTCATGTGCAGGGCTGTGTTCTTCTTGTTGACCAATGTACCGTTGCCGCGTACGCAGCCGCCCTCACAGATCATGCCCTCGATAAAATTGCCGTCCAATTTTCCGGCCTTGGCCTTGAGGAGCGCCGCGCGGCATTCTTCGACACCGTTCGCGATCACCGGTTTGAATTCGAAATCCTCATGTCCCAGTTCATTCAAGGCCTCGATGATCGCCGCCGTGACGCCGCCGCTCTGCGCGAAGCCCCGGCCGAAGCAGGAGCCATCCTGCGGATCGCTCTCCGGCATCGTTTCCAAGTCAAGATCGCGGCTGTCAAACAACGCCTGCAGTTCAGAGAACGTCAGCACATGGTCTATGTACGGCGCTGCCTTGTCGGTCTTACGCTCGTACTTCTTGGCAACGCACGGTCCGATGAAGACGACCAGCGCGTCAGGATCTTTTTCTTTGATGCGCTTTCCGGTCATGACCATCGGCGAAGGCGTATCGGACACCTTGTCTGCCAGCATCGGGAATTCGACGTTGACATATTCCACGAATGCCGGGCAGCAGGAGCTGGTCAGAAAGCCCCGCTCCAGCAGTTCCTCTGCCTCTGTGAGCGCGGTTTCGTCCGCGCCGCCGGCGACTTCGGTCACGCTGTCAAACCCAAGTGCCAGGATCGCGCTGAAGACCTGTCCCGTCGTCACGCCGGAAAACTGCGCAGCGACCGCCGGTGCGACGATCGCATGGATATGCTGCGCATGCTGCTGTTTGTCCTGGATCGCATGGATCACGCGGACCATGCTGGAAATATCGTTCATTGCCCCGAACGGACATTCATAGACGCAGGCACCGCAGACGATACATTTATCCTGATCGATCTTGGCGCTGCCGTCCTCGTCCATGCTGATGGCATGGACCGGGCAGGATTTTTCACATGGGCGGATCATGTTGGTGATCGCATGATATTTGCAGGCGGAAGCGCAGCGGCCGCACTCAATGCAGCGATCCTTATCAATATGCGCGTAACCTTTCGTATCGACAGCGATGGCGTCTTTCGGACAGGCTTCCCTGCAGTAATGTGCCAGACAGCCTCTGCACAGACTGGTCACCACATGGCCGGACTTCGGACATTCATCGCAGGCGATGGTCACGACCTGCACGGTATCCTTGCTGCCGTGATATTCACCCAAGCCGATGCGGATCCGCTCCGCGATGATCGCGCGGTCCTTGTAGATACAGCAGCGCATCGGCGGTTCACCTTTTTTGACGACCACATTCGCAATGTCATTGAACGCCATGAACGCATCCTTGCCTGCCCAGGTCTGCCGCGCGAGTTCCCGCATCACCTGGTATTTGATCACATCGACCTTACTTTCAAAGATCTTATCCTTTGTCATTTTCCCCTATCCTTTCAAAATTATACCGGAATATCCCTTACAAAAAATCCACAAAATGGAGCGGATCTCTCCGCTCCATTTGCATTTGCTGTCATTTGCAAGCCAAGGCTTTATTCTTCCTCCGGCTGCTTTTCTTCACTGTCGTACTCTTCTGCATCTATCGCGTCTGCTTCCGCAGCTTCTTCTGCGGTCTCAGGCATCCTTTCCTCTGCTGCATCTTCTTCGTCGTCATCGTCATACATGGTAATGTCCGCAGCTTCCGCTTCCTCTGCTTCGGCCTCTTCGCGCGCCTGCATTTCAAGGAAAGCACGTTCTTCGGCAGCCGCGCGGGCAGCTTCTTCTGCCTGCTGCTTTTCGAAGTTTTCCATGATCTCGGCGTTGATGCCGTAGTCAAGCTCGATGTTGCGGTAACGCTTCATGCCGGTACCTGCCGGGATCAGCTTACCGATGATAACGTTTTCTTTCAGTCCGAGCAGCTTGTCGTTCTTGCCCTTGATGGCCGCGTCGGTCAGGACTCTGGTGGTCTCCTGGAAGGATGCCGCCGACAGGAACGAATTGGTGGCCAGAGACGCCTTGGTGATACCCAGAAGGATCCTCTTGGCTACACATGGCTCGCCGCCCTCTTCGACTGCTTTGGCATTGGCCTCTTCGATCTCGAATTTGCCGTATAAACCGCCCGGAAGCAGATCTGTATCGCCGGCATCTTCGATCTTGTACTTGGAAAGCATCTGGCTGACGATCACTTCAACGTGCTTATCGTTGATGTCTACACCTTGCTGCTTATATACACGCTGTACTTCCTTGAGAAGATACTGGTATACGCCTTCTACGCCGTTCAGTCTTAAAATATCATGAGGATTCAGCGGTCCGCGTGTGATCTGTCCGCCCGCGAAGACTTGGTCGCCTTCTTTGACGTTGATCCGCGCGCCGTAAGGAATGACATAGGTCCTGTCTTCTTCCGCGCCGCGTACGCGAACTTCTGTCTTATTGTCTTTTCTCGCTTCGATGGAAACGACCGTACCGTCTGCTTCGCAGATCTCCGCAAGTCCCTTTGGCTTTCTGGCTTCGAACAGTTCTTCAACTCTGGGAAGACCCTGAGTGATATCGCCGCCGGCTACGCCGCCCGTATGGAAGGTTCTCATCGTCAGCTGCGTACCTGGTTCACCGATGGACTGTGCCGCTGTGATACCGACTGCTTCACCGATGTTGACTTCTTCACCGGTCGCCAGATTGCGTCCGTAGCATTTTACGCAGATACCGGTTCTGGAGTGGCAGGTCATGACCGAACGGATGGCAACGCTTTCGATGCCGCAGGCTTCGATGCGTTCCGCTGCCGGTTCGAGGATCTCCGCGTTCTGTTCGACGATCACTTCACCGCTGGTCGGATCCACGATGTCATTGAGCGCGACTCTGCCGACGATCCGCTGCTTCAGCGGTTCGATGACTTCCTTGCCGTCTGTGAAAGCTCTGACTTCCACGCCCTCATCCGTGCCGCAGTCGAATTCTCTGACGATCACGTTGTGGGATACGTCAACCAGACGTCTGGTCAGGTAACCGGAGTCGGCTGTACGCAGCGCGGTATCGGCCAGACCTTTCCGCGCGCCGTTGGAAGAAATGAAGTATTCCAGGATGGACAGACCCTCACGGAAGTTGGACTTGATCGGGATCTCTACGGTCTTACCGGTCGCGTTAGCCATCAGACCACGCATACCGCCGACCTGTTTGATCTGGTTCTTGGAACCACGGGCTCCGGAGTTTGCCATGATGAACAGGTTGTTCAGAGGCCCTAAGGAATCCATCAGCGCGTCCGCTACATCGTCGGTCGCCTTGGACCAGATCTTGATGATCGCTTCGTATCTTTCCTGCGGGGACATCAGACCCATACGGAATGCTTTTTCATATTTATCGACTTCCGCTTCCGCAGCCTTGATAATGGTCTCCTTCTGTTCCGGGATCTCCATATCGCTGACGCTGATGGTCACGGCCGCTTTGGTGGAATATTTATAACCCATGGACTTGATATAGTCCAGCATGATAACGGTACCGGTGTTGCCGTGTTTACGGTAGCACTTGTCGATGATCACGCCGAGTTTCTTTTTGTCGCAAAGGAAGTCAACTTCCAGCGAATACGGATCAGCTTCTCTGTCTACAAAGCCCAGATCCTGTGGGATGCCCTGGTTGAAGATGAAGCGGCCGACGGTGGATTCTACCAGTCTTCCTCTTTCATCGCCGTCGAGGTACATTCTGACTTTGACCTTCGCATGGATACCGACAACGCCGTCCTGATATGCCATCAGCATTTCGTCCAGATCCGTGAAAACTTTTCCGTCGCCTTTTTCCGCGTAGGTGTTTCTTTCTTCTACGCCCGGGTGTGTCAGGTAGTAGCTTCCCAGGATCATATCCTGTGTCGGGGTCGTGATCGGAGATCCGTCTTTCGGCGCCAGGATGTTGTTGACGGAAAGCATCAGGAATCTTGCTTCAGCCTGTGCTTCCACGGACAGCGGTACATGTACTGCCATCTGGTCGCCGTCAAAGTCTGCGTTGAACGCGGTACAAGCCAGCGGATGCAGCTTGATCGCCTTACCTTCTACGAGTACCGGCTCGAACGCCTGGATACCCAGTCTGTGCAGGGTCGGCGCACGGTTGAGCATGACCGGATGTTCCTTGATGACGCCTTCCAGCACATCCCATACTTCCGGTCTGACCTTTTCGACCATTCTCTTGGCGCTCTTGATGTTGTGCGCATATCCCTGTTCTACCAGTTCTTTCATGATGAAAGGCTTGAACAGTTCCAGCGCCATCTTCTTCGGCAAGCCGCACTGATAGAACTTCAGTTCCGGTCCGACGACGATTACCGAACGTCCGGAGTAGTCGACACGCTTACCCAGCAGGTTCTGTCTGAAACGGCCCTGTTTGCCCTTGAGCATGTCGGACAGGGACTTGAGCGGTCTTGCGCCCGGTCCTGTAACGGCTCTGCCGCGTCTGCCGTTGTCGATCAGCGAGTCTACCGCTTCCTGCAGCATTCTCTTTTCGTTCCGGACGATGATGTCCGGCGCGCCCAGTTCCAGCAGTCTGTTCAGGCGGTTGTTCCGGTTGATGACTCTTCTGTACAGGTCGTTGAGGTCGGAGGTCGCAAAGCGGCCGCCGTCGAGCTGTACCATCGGACGGATATCCGGCGGGATGACCGGGATCACGTCGAGCACCATCCATTCCGGACGGTTGCCGGAAAGGCGGAGCGCTTCGATGACTTCCAGTCTTCTGACGATACGGATCTTCTTCTGTCCGGACGCGTCTTTTAATTTATTGCGAAGATCTGCGGAGAGTTCTTCCAGGTCGATGTCGGTCAGAAGTTTTTTGATCGCTTCCGCGCCCATGCCGGCCTCAAAACGGTCTCCGTACTGTTCTTTTGCTTCTCGGTACTGCTGCTCGCTGAGAATCTCCTTGTAACCCAGTCCGGTATCGCCCGGGTTGGTTACGATATAGGATGCGAAATACAGTACTTTTTCGAGGTTTCTCGGTGTTACGTCCAGGCAGAGTCCCATTCTCGACGGGATACCCTTGAAGTACCAGATATGAGAAACAGGTGCCGCCAGTTTGATGTGACCCATTCTCTCTCTTCTGACTTTTGCCTTGGTAACTTCTACGCCGCAGCGGTCGCAGACGATTCCTTTGTAACGGATGCGTTTGTATTTTCCGCAGTGGCACTCCCAGTCTTTCATCGGCCCGAAGATCCGTTCGCAGAACAGACCGTCTCTTTCCGGCTTGAGCGTTCTGTAGTTGATGGTCTCCGGCTTGGTAACTTCGCCGTGGGACCATTCCAGAATCTTTTCCGGAGATGCCAGACTGATTTTCATCGATTCGAAATTATTTAATTCATAATCCTGATTTACGTTGTTGTTCAAGGAGCCCCTCCCCTTTCTGTATTACTCGTCTTTGAAATTGTCGAATTCAAAGTCATCCGGTTCCTGCATATCGTCATCGTCCAGTTCGTCGTCGTCCACAGTTTCTTCACTGAAGCCTGCGTTCAGAACGTCTTCCTCGCTGCCCATATCGGTTTCGATATCCATGATGGATTCGAGGTTCGGAAGATCGTCGTCATACTCGGAAGATTCTTTGATCTCGATCTCTTCGTTGTTTTCCGACAGAACCTTGACGTCGAGTCCGAGTGCCTGCATTTCTTTGATCAGAACCTTGAAAGATTCCGGAATGCCCGGCTTCGGAATATTTTCACCCTTGACGATCGCCTCGTAGGTCTTGACACGTCCTACGATATCGTCGGATTTTACAGTCAGGATTTCCTGCAGTGTATAAGCCGCGCCGTATGCTTCCAGCGCCCAAACTTCCATTTCGCCGAAACGCTGTCCGCCGAACTGCGCTTTACCGCCCAGCGGCTGCTGCGTTACCAGAGAGTACGGACCCGTACTTCTTGCGTGGATCTTGTCGTCTACCAGATGGTGGAGCTTCAGCATATACATGTAGCCCACGGTTACCGGGTTGTCGAAGTATTCGCCGGTCCTGCCGTCTCTGAGGCGCAGTTTGCCTGTCTTCGGATAGCCGCATTCCTCCAGCAGGGACATGATGTCTTTTTCGTTCGCGCCGTCGAATACCGGGGTAGCGATATACCAACCCTTTTTCTTGGCTGCCAGACCAAGATGCACTTCCAGTACCTGTCCGACGTTCATACGGGACGGTACGCCGAGCGGGTTCAGCATGACCTGCAGCGGCTGGCCGTTTTCCAGGAACGGCATATCTTCTTCCGGCAGGATCCGGGAGATAACACCCTTGTTTCCGTGACGTCCGGCCATCTTATCGCCGACGTTGATCTTTCTCTTGGTCGCGATATAGCAGCGCACCAGTTTGTTGACGCCCGGCGGCAGTTCGTCGCCGTTTTCTCTGCAGAAGATCTTCACGTCGACCACGATACCGGTCTCGCCGTGCGGAACACGCAGGGAGGTGTCTCTGACTTCTCTTGCCTTTTCGCCGAAGATCGCGCGCAGCAGTCTTTCCTCGGCGGTCAGTTCGGTCTCGCCCTTCGGCGTCACCTTGCCGACCAGGATGTCGGAGGAGTTGACTTCCGCACCGATGCGGATGATACCTTCTTCGTCCAGATCCTTGAGCGCGTCATCGCCGACATTCGGAATGTCGCGGGTGATCTCTTCCGGTCCGAGTTTGGTGTCACGCGCTTCGGATTCATATTCTTCAATGTGGAGCGATGTCAGGACATCGTCCATCAGTAATCTTTCGTTTAAGATGATCGCGTCTTCGTAGTTGTAGCCCTCCCAAGTCATGAAACCGATCAGCAGGTTCTTGCCGAGTGCGATCTCACCAAGGTCTGTGGATGGGCCGTCGGCGATGACTTCGCCGGCTTCTACGTGTTCGCCGTGCGCAACGATCGGGCGCTGATTGATGCAGGTGCCCTGGTTGGAGCGCTTGAACTTGAGCAGATGATACAGCTCTTTTTCGTTGTTGTCGTCTCTGCGGATGATGATGGTATCCGCGTCTACGAATTCAATGGTGCCGGCATGTTTCGCCAGGATGACAACGCCGGAGTCGCGGGCTGCCTTGTATTCCATACCGGTGCCGACGATCGGTGCCTCGGTCACGAGCAGAGGTACTGCCTGACGCTGCATGTTGGAACCCATCAGGGCACGGTTCGCGTCGTCGTTTTCGAGGAATGGGATCATCGCGGTCGCCACGGATACTACCTGTTTCGGGGAAACGTCCATGTAGTCGATCTTTTCTCTCGGCATCAGGGCGATCTCGCCGTGTTCGCCTCTGGACGCAACCTTTGCGTTGGCAAAGTGTCCGTCTTCGGTCAGCGGTTCGTTGGCCTGCGCAACGACCATCATTTCTTCTTCGTCTGCCGTCAGATAGTGGATCTCGTCGGTGACTCTGTGTGTTTCTTTATCTACAACGCGGTACGGTGTTTCGATGAAGCCGTACTGGTTGATCACGCCGTAAGTCGTCAGGGAACCGATCAGACCGATGTTCGGACCTTCCGGCGTCTCGATCGGGCACATTCTGCCGTAGTGGGAATGGTGTACGTCACGCACCTCGAATCCGGCTCTTTCTCTGGAAAGGCCGCCCGGGCCGAGCGCGGAAAGTCTTCTCTTATGTGTCAGCTCTGCCAGCGGATTGTTCTGGTCCATGAACTGGGAAAGCTGGGAACTGCCGAAGAATTCCTTGATGGCTGCCGTCACCGGCCGGATGTTCATCAGGGCCTGCGGGGTGGTCACGTCGATGTCCTGTGTCGTCATTCTTTCCTTGACGACTCTTTCCATTCTGGCAAGACCGATGCGGAACTGGTTCTGCAGAAGCTCGCCGACCGTCCGCAGTCTCCGGTTGCCCAGGTGGTCGATATCATCCACGGTTCCGATGCCGTAGTTCAGATTGAGAATGTAGCTGACGGACGCGATGATGTCTTCTATGATAATGTGTTTCGGAGAAAGGTCGTGCTTTCTCTCCACAAGTTTTTCTTTTAGATCCGCTTCGGATTCCGATTCTGCCAGGATCTCTTTGAGTACCGGGTAGAAGACCTTGTCTGCCACCTTGAGTTCGGAAACGTCAAAATTGACATACTGCTGCAGGTCGACAAAGCGGTTGCCGATCACCTTGGTGATCTGTCCCTCTTTTTCTTTTTCCGGGCTGTACGCGTAAATATATTCTACACCGGCATTTTCGATCGCAAATGCCAGATCTCTGTTGATGAATTGATCTTTTTCCGCGAGGATCTCTCCGGTTTCCGGATGGATGACATCCTCTGCTGCCACAACGCCTGCAATTCTGTTGGATAATCCCAGCTTCTTGTTATATTTATATCTGCCGACCTTGGCAAGGTCATAGCGCTTTGCATCAAAGAACAGGGAATTCAGAAGTGCTCTCGCGCTCTCGACTGTCGGCGGTTCTGCCGGACGCAGTTTCTTATAGATCTCCTTCAGACCGTCTTCATAGTTGGACGCGGAGTCCTTTTCGAGGGTCTTCATCAGTCTCGGGTCTTCGCCGAAGATGTCGATGATCTCCTGATCGCTGCCGAATCCGAGCGCGCGCAGAAGGGTCGTAACCGGCTGTTTACGGGTACGGTCGACTCTGACGGAAATGATCTCGTTGGAATCTGTTTCATATTCCAGCCATGCCCCGCGGTTCGGGATAATGGTCGTGGAAAACAGTTTATTATTGGACTTATCGGTGGTCACATCGTAGTAAGGTCCCGGGGAACGCACGAGCTGTGTAACAACGACTCTTTCGGCGCCGTTGTAGATGAACGTTCCTTTTTCGGTCATCAGCGGGAAATCTCCCATGAACACTTCCTGTTCCTTGACTTCGCCTGTTTCCTTGTTGATCAGTCTGACTTTTACTTTAAGCGGAGCAGCGTATGTTACATCTCTCTCCTTACATTCTTCCTGCTCGTACTTCGGAGCATCGGTAAGGGAATAGTCGATGAATTCTAAAATCAAGTTGTCTGCGTAGTCCTTGATCGGAGAACTGTCTTCAAAGACTTCCCGAAGTCCCTCTTTGATGAACCAGTTGTATGAATCCGTCTGGATTTCGATTAAGTTCGGCATTTCGCATACTTCATTGATTTTCGCAAATGTCATTCGCTCTTTTCTACCTACTTGTATAGGTTTTGGCATCTTCATCACTCCTTAAATTCTTAAACAGATTACTTTGTGTGGCAGTCTAATATTATATAATAATTTTGTCAAACATGCAAGCCCTAATTTGCGATTTCTTATGGTTTCTTTGCATTTTTTGCAGCTTCTTTCCGGATGAGTCAAAAAAGCGAGTCGAACGGTGCCGAAAGACCTCTGTTTCGGCCCGGCGGTTCTGACTCGCTGTCTTTTCTTTCCTTATTATATAGCACTTGCTGCTTGCACCGCCGATCCCCTTGGCGGCAATGCATAGTCCGTCTGCGTTCTTGCTCTGCGGCTCTGCGTTGCCGCCTGACTGCTGCTCTGCACTCCGTCAGCAATCAAGCGCGCAGCATCGCGCCCAGAAATGCTTTGAGGCGTTCGCTCTTCGGCGCGTCAAAGATCTCCTGCGGGCTGCCTTCTTCGACGATAACGCCGTTGTCCATGAAGATCACGCGGTCCGCGACCTCTTTCGCAAAACCCATTTCGTGCGTGACCACGATCATCGTCGTGTGCTCGTCTGCCAGTTTCTTCATGACGTTCAGCACCTCGCCTGTGATCTCCGGGTCGAGCGCCGAGGTCGCCTCGTCGAAGAGCATCAGATCCGGATACATAGCCAATGCGCGCGCGATCGCGACTCTCTGCTTCTGTCCGCCGGACAGCATTGCCGGATAAACATCCGCCTTACTTTCCAGTCCGACCATCCGCAGAAGTTCCATCCCGTGTTTGAGCGCCGCGTCCTTGGGCTGTTTCTTGACCTTGATCGGCGCGTAGGTGATGTTCTCCATACAGGTCATGTGCGGAAAAAGATTGAAGTGCTGGAACACCATTCCGGTCTCACCCTTGAGGATGACCTCGCCGGAGGTCGGCTTATCCAGCCCGTTGATGCAGCGCAGCAGCGTGCTCTTACCGGAGCCGGACGGCCCGATGATCGCGACGATCTCGCCTTTTTCCATTGAAAAATCCACATGATCGACCGCGCGAAAATTCCCGAAGTCTTTGACGATGTCTTTCATTTCTAAGATTTTTTCCATCAGTATTCCTCCTTCCGGTCATATCTGGCAAAATATTTTTCGAGTCTGCCCGCGAACATAGTCAGGATCAGATTGATCAGCAGATAGATCAGCGCCGAGAAAAACATCGGCGTGATATCGGTCATACGATTGACGGAGCTGTTGGTCGCTTTCATCAGATCCACCAGCGGCAGGGATGAGGCCAGCGCCGTATCCTTGACCAATGTGATCGCTTCGTTGACGATCGGCGGCAGCACGGCTTTCATGGTCTGCGGCAGGATGATGTCCAGCATGGTCTGCTTTTTGCTCAATCCCAGCGCAAAGGCTGCCTCATGCTGTCCTTTGTCCACGCTGTTGATGCCGCCGCGGTAGATCTCTGCCAGATAAGCGGCATAGTTCAGCACGAAGGTCAGGATGACGGTCACAAAGACACTGATCTTGATCTTCAGCACCAGCGGGAAAAAGAAATAAAAGAAGAACAGCTGCAGCATCAGCGGCGTGCCGCGAAAGATCAGCACGTAGAGCCTGCACAGCCATGCCAGCGGCCTGATGCGGCAGTTGCTGCCGAGCGCCACCGGAAGTCCGAGCGGCAGCGCCAGCGCCAGAGTCAGCACAAATATTTTTAATGTCATCACGGTCGACTGCAGCATGTACGGCAGAAATTTCATCAAATAATCGATCATTGGGGTTACCTCTTTCTCATCTTTGCCCGCGTCGGCTCACGCGTTCGGTCGTTTCCGCCGATCCGCGCTGCTCTGCCGGCAAGAAGAAACCGAACGAAGTTCTGCGTTCTGCTCCATTCGGTTTCTTCCGGCTTTGTTGTTTTCTTTATTTACTTTATTTTTTCTTCATTGAGGAGAATCTTATTTTTGTTTCTTCTTTTGCATTTCAGCTGATATGTGTCACACTGTGCCGGTCATGCAGCTCGCTGTACCGGTTATGCGATCGGTTCGAACACCACGATATCTCTGCCGAACCATTCGGTGCTGATCTCAGCTGCTTTACCGCTGTCGATAACTGCTTTGATCGCGTCGTTGACTTTGTCTCTCAGCTCAGTGTTGCTCTTTTCGAAACCGATGACATAGTAATCATCGCCTAAGGAATAGGTGCATTCTTTCATCTCGCCGCCGAGGTTGTTGTTGGTGTATTCGCCAAGTACCTGGTCAACTGCGATGACGTCCACTCTGCCTGCTTTGAGATCCATGATAGCTGTATCATAGGTTTCATATTCGCTGATGTTGTCCTTGAAATTTTCATATTCTTCGTTTGCCATCAGCATTTCCAGTGCGGAAGAGTCTACCTGCGTACCGATCTTCAGTTCTGTCAGATCTTTGGCGGAAGTTACATCGATATCGGAGCTTGCCAGTGCCATCAGTACGATCTTGTTGTTTAAATACTTGTTGGTCAGTGCCATGTTTTCCTGTCTTTCCGGGGTAATGGACATGCCGTTCCATACGCAGTCGATCGTACCGGCTTTCAGTTCCATCTCCTTGGCGTTCCAGTCGATCGGCTTGAATTCTACCTGCATGCCGAGTTCATCAGCGACCGCGGTCGCCAGATCGATATCGAAGCCGACCAGATTGCCCTGCTCATCGCGGAAGCCCATCGGCGCGAACGTATCATCCAGACCTACGACCAACGTTTCCGCAGCGGTATCCTGTTCGTCTGCATCGGTTCCTTGTGCATCATCCTGACTGCCGCAGCCGGTCATCAGCGCGAGAGATGCGGTCAGCGCAAGCAGCAGCGCGCAGATCACAAATTTATTTTTCATCCAATTCTGTGCCATCTTTTTCATTTTGTTTCCTCCTATGCTGTCTTTCATTTTTGTGTTTTTGTCGTTCTCGTTGTTCTTATGGTTTGATTGACTTTGTTTGAAAATGGTTTCGTGCACTTCTTCGATTTTACGATCCAAATTTCGTCGCTTTCATGATTTATCGCTTTATTTGATTAAATCGCTAAATCGAACGATGTACTCATGCTACAACAAAAAAAGAGGTTTGTCAACCCCTTTTTTTATCTTATCGCACAATTTTTTATTTTTCCGCTAACGCCGGTTTTTCTAAAGGCGGCAGATTTTCTCTCTTCCCTCTCTTCCATTTCCATAATTTTCTAAGTATGAATAATGTACTGCTTTTACGCCCTTTTTGCAAAATCTGCACGGGCCTGCGTGCTA
>CAKQQT010000034.1 GCA_934271235.1 uncultured Clostridia bacterium
TCTGTGTGATGGTCTGCAAAATAGTATTTTCAGTTATTTTATTTTGCACTTCCTTAAACATCGTGTAGGCAGAAATAACGACAACCTTTTCGGTGAAAATGTCGATACCTTTGATATCCTCAACAGAATACGCGTGAATATCTGCGAAGGGTTTAAAAAAGATTTCTAAATTATGTTTGATATATTCCGCAAAATCTGTATAATTGGCAACAACCGCAATCTGAACCATGGAAACACTCCTTACTGCCGAACAGGCTATTTTGGCTTATTTTACACCTAAATCACAGATTTGACAAGTCAGATCTGCAGGGCGAACGCAAAGAAAAAGATGGCGGTTAAACCATCTTTTTCGGATCGACCCACTTCGCGAAGTTTTCTTCGCTGACAAGCCGCAGCTGCAAGGCTGCTTCTTTCAGCGTCAGATTTTCTTTGTGGGCCAGTTTGGCGATCTTTGCGGCATTTTCGTAACCGATGTGCGGATTGAGCGCGGTTACCAGCATGAGCGATTTTTGCATGTTCTCCGTGATCCTTTCCTGATTCGGACGGATGCCGTCTGCACAGTGGCGGCTGAAAGAGAACATCGCGTCCGATAAAAGGCGGGAAGACTCTAAAAAATCGTGGATCAAGACCGGCATGAAGACATTGAGCTGAAAATTTCCCTGTGAGGCGGCAAAGCCGATGGCGGCGTCATTGCCCATGACCTGCACGCAGACCATGGTTAAAGCCTCGCACTGTGTCGGGTTGACCTTTCCTGGCATGATCGAACTGCCGGGTTCATTCTCCGGAATGGTGATCTCTCCGATCCCGCAGCGAGGACCGCTTGCCAGCCAGCGGACATCATTGGCGATCTTCATCAGGTCAGCGGCGAGGGCTTTCATCGCGCCATGGCAAAAGACAAGCGCGTCCTTGCTGGTCAAGGCATGAAATTTATTCGGTGCGGTTTCAAAACACTTCCCGGTGATCGCACTGATCTTTTCTGCGGAAAGCTCTGCAAATCCTTTTGGGGCGTTCAGACCGGTGCCGACGGCAGTACCGCCGAGTGCGAGCCTGCGTACACCGTCCAGTGAGGTTGCCAGCATGCTGCGTGCTTCGCAGAGCATTGCATGCCAAGCACTGATCTCTTGCCCGAGCGTCAGCGGCGTCGCGTCCTGCAGATGCGTCCTGCCGGTTTTGATGATATCTTGATTTTCTTTTTCCAGTCGTGCAAGGATCTCGGAAAGTGTGTCCAGCGCCGGAAGCAGACGGTCTTCGATACTCTGTACCGCAGCAATGTGCATGGCGGTCGGGAATGTATCGTTGCTGCTCTGCGATTTGTTTACATGATCGTTCGGATGTACCAGTTTTTCGCCAAGGATCTCGTTTGCGCGATTAGCGATCACTTCATTGACATTCATATTGGATTGCGTTCCGCTACCGGTCTGATAAATGACAAGCGGAAAGTGTTCCTGCAGTTTGCCGGATAGTACTTCATCGGCGGCCTGTTGTATCGCGGATGCTCTTTTTTCATCCAGTACGCCGAGGGTAAGGTTTGCCTGCGCGGCAGCTTTTTTGAGGATGCCGAACGCATGAATGATTTCCTCCGGCATTCTCTGGGTACCGATTTTAAAGTTTTCAAAACTGCGCTGCGTCTGCGCGCCCCAGTAACGGTCTGCAGGTACGCGGACTTCCCCCATTGTGTCATGTTCGATGCGATATTCCATGTTTGATACTCCTTTGCTTATCTGGTGCTGTTTTTATTATAGCATGCCATGACGGCGTCAGCCACGCGTTTCACAACCAGCGGGTTGAACCCGTCAGGCAGGACATATTCCGCAGTCAGTTCTTCATCCGGAATGACGGAAGCGATGGCTCTTGCGGCGGCTTCTTTCATTTCTTCCGTGATTTTCGGCGCGCCGCAGTCTAAAGCGCCGCGAAATATCCCGGGGAAGGCGATGACATTATTGACTTGATTCGGAAAGTCGGAACGTCCGGTACCGACGACGGCTGCGCCGGCCGCTTTTGCTTCATCCGGCATGATCTCTGGAACCGGATTGGACATAACGAAGACGATCGGATCTTTCGCCATGCTGCGGATCATATCTTGCGTTACGATGCCCGGTTTGGAAACGCCGATCAAAATATCCGCATCTTTGAGCACATCGGCAAGAGAACCGGAAAGATTATTTTTATTTGTGATCTTTGCCATCTTTTCCTGTTCCGGATTGTTGTATGGAGCGCCTTCATAGATGGCGCCTTTGCTGCCGCAGAGAATGATGTCTCCGAACTGAAAACGCAGAAACATTCTGGCAATGGAGATACCGGCTGCACCTGCGCCGCTGATGACGATCTTGAGGTCACCGGCTTTTTTCCCGGTGACTTTCAGGGCGTTCAGAATGCCCGCGCTTGTGATGATCGCCGTACCATGCTGGTCATCGTGAAAGACCGGGATATCACACATTTCGATCAAACGCTTTTCAATTTCGAAGCAGCGCGGCGCGCTGATATCTTCCAGATTGATGCCGCCGAAGCTTTTGGAAATACGATAGACGGTATTGACGATCTCGTCCGGATCTTTGCTGTTAATGCAGAGAGGGATGGCATCGATGCCGGCAAACACTTTAAAAAGCGCGCATTTGCCTTCCATAACCGGCATGCCGGCAGACGGGCCGATATCCCCAAGCCCCAGAACGGCCGTGCCGTCGGTGATGACTGCCACGGTATTTCCCTTTCCGGTATAGGTGTAGGCCAGCGACTCATCCTTTTGTATTTCCAGACAAGGCTCCGCGACGCCGGGCGTATAGGCCACCGCAAGTTCTTCTTTATTTGCGATCGGGCATTTACATTCGATGGAAAGTTTCCCTCTCCATTCCGCATGCTTTTTTAATGCATATTCTTTTTTTTCATTCATTCTTTCAATTCCTTTCCTTTCTATCCTCGATATCATTATGATCGGCAATATTTTTTTTATTTAATCAAGCAATAAATGTGCCAATTAGTTTAAAACGCGTCTTTACAAACTATCACTTTAGTGATATACTTTGAACAGAAAAGGAGGGGCGTACTTCGTATGAGTGAACTCGTTTTATGGCATGGATCACCAAAGAATGTTACAGATCCGCAGCTGCAAATGGGCAAGCTGCACAATGATTACGGGCAGGGCTTCTATTGCACGGAAAGTCGGGAATTGGCAAAAGAGTGGGCGTGCGCGACGCCGCTGCAGAACGGATATGCGAATCAATATATACTGAAGACAGATGATCTGAAGATACTGGATCTATCCGATGCCTCCTTTCATATTTTAAACTGGCTGGCGATCCTGGCGGAACATCGGGATTTTCATGTATCTACGGTGATCGGCAAGGAAGGAAAAAAGTACTTGCGGGAGCAGTTTTATGTAGATCTGAGCGAATATGATCTTGTGCGCGGCTATCGTGCGGACGATTCTTATTTTTCTTTTGCGCGAGCCTTTGTCAACAATTCCATCACGGTTGAACAGCTTGCGGAAGCGATGCGTCTTGGAAATCTGGGAGAGCAGATCGTGCTGAAAAGCCCGAACGCCTTTCAACAGCTGACTTATATCGGAAAAGAATTTGCGGAAAGTTCGGTTTATTTCACGAAGCGTGAGACAAGGAGCAGACGGGCGGAAAAGGATTTCCTCACGATACAGCAGCGCAGCGGTCTGCAGGGACTTTATTTAGCGGATATCATCCGGGAAAGGATCACCAATGAAGACATGCGCTTACGATGAATACTATGTAGAGATGGCGATGGAAAATCTCGGAGACGCATTTGCATATGCAGTAGATGAACTGCATATGGATGTAGATGACTTTTTTGAATCTTTTCTTGCGAGCGGCGTCGCGGAAGCTTTTGGAAGCGGAAACCCGGTGTTCATGGCAGGACTGTCCGGCGCAGAAATGGCAGCAAATGTGCTGGAGAGAGTCGGGCTTAGTCCGAGGCTGCCGCAAAGCCCGGGAGCAGAGTGCAAGACGGCCGCATATTGGACGGGCTGGGTACTTGCATATTATCAATGGCGTTCGGGCAGACCGTTTTCAAACATTCATCGTTATCTGTCCATGCAGGAGATCATGGAGCTTTATACGCCGCTGCACGAGGCGCCGGAGTCCAAGCTGGCAGATGTTCTGGATGAACGTATTCGGCGAAAAAGTGCCGGAGAACCGACGCGTCTGCAGTTTTACCGCAAACTGTGCGGACTGAGCCAGAAACAACTTGCAGATACTTCCGGGATCACGCTGCGCTCCATCCAGATGTATGAGCAGCGGAACAAAAATATCAACAAGGCAAGATTTGAAACGGTTTTGCAGCTGGCGCGCGCGCTGAGCTGCAGACCCGAAAGTCTGTTTGAGTACGAAACAGCGCCATGCAACCAAACTTAACAGGAACTGCTGAAATTTGTGAAATCCGGTTGATTGAAAAGAACGCAACTATAGCTTACAATATTCATAGAAATCAAAAAATCGGAGGCATATCATGAGTATTGCAGAGGTGAAGAACCTAAACAAAGCCTACCCGTCTTTTCGGCTGAAAAACGTTTCGTTCAGTCTTGAGGCGGGGCGGATCACAGGTTTTATCGGCAGAAACGGAGCGGGCAAGACGACCACGATCAAATCCATGCTGAATCTGGTCCATGCAGACGGCGGTGAAATCACTTACTTCGGCAGATCGCTTGCCGAAAACGAAACGGAGATCAAGAAGCAGATCGGATATTCGACCGGAACGGTCAATTGGTATCCGCGCAAAAAAATAAAGGACATCCTGGAAGTCGTAAAAAAATGCTACGACACCTGGGACGAGGCGGCGTACCGCAAGTATCTCGCGCTTTTCGGACTCGACGAAAACAAAACGGCGCGGGAATTGTCGGAGGGAATGAAAGTCAAGTGCAATCTTTTGATCGCTCTGTCGCATAATGCCAAGGTGCTGATCCTGGATGAGCCGACCAGCGGGCTGGATCCGTTCTCGCGGGACGAACTGCTGGAACTTTTTACGGAGCTGAAGCAGCAGGGGATCGCGATCTTTTTCTCGACGCATATCACGTCCGACCTTGAAAAATGCGCCGATGATATCCTGTACATCGCGAACGGAGAGATCATCGCGGATCTTCCGAAAGCGGAGTTTGCCGAACGTTTTTCCGAGGCGGGCGAGAGTCTGGAGGGGACCATTTTACGGATGGAACGTGCGAAAAGAGGTGAGGAACATGCGTAACATTCTGATCAAAGAGATCAAGCTCAGCGCGTCTGTCCTTTCCTATCTGTTCATCGTTTTCGGGCTGATGTTTTTTCTGCCGGGGTATCCGGTGCTCTGCGGCGCGTTCTTTGTGACGCTGGGGATCTTCCAGAGCTTTCAAAATGCGCGTGAAAGCAACGACATCCTGTTTTCGGCCTTGCTCCCGTTTGCCAAAAGGGATGTGGTGAGAGGAAAATATATTTTTGTATGTCTGATCGAACTCTGCGCGCTTGTTTTGATGGCGGCAGCGGTGGTGATAAGAATGACGGTGCTGCTGAACGCGGGGCCTTACCGCACCAATGCGCTCATGAACGCCAACTTTTTCGCGCTGGGGCTGGCTTTCGTTATCTTCGCGCTGTTCAACGCGATCTTTGTCGGCGGCTTTTTTCGGACCGCGTACAAATTCGGGCGGCCGTTCGTGACTTACATCGTGGTATCATTTTTGGCCTTGGGCATCGGGGAAACGCTACACCATGTACCGGGGCTGGAAATGCTGAACGCGTTCGGAACGGAACACTTGGCGCTGCAGCTTTTCCTGCTCGCCTTGGGCTTGCTTTCGTATATCGTGCTCACGGCCCTGTCATGCAGAAAGGCGTGCGAGGATTTTGAAAAATTAGATTTATAAGGATGGGATAGGATGCTGAAAGATAATTTGGCGATACTTCGCAATATTCATGGATTTTCACAGGAACAGATCGCAGAGAAGATCCATATCTCCCGGCAGGCTTACGCAAAGTGGGAAAGCGGGGCGACGGTTCCGGACATCGAAAAGTGCAGCCTGCTCGCGTCGGTCTACGGGGTCACGCTGGACAGTCTGGTGAAGTCCGCGGCGGCGGAGGGCATCGGGATGATCCCGCCCGCGCCTGCGGGCAAATATATTTGGGGAACGGTCACGGTGAATGACCGCGGCCAGATCGTCATTCCCAAAGACGCAAGAGATAAGTTCGCGCTTACCGGCGGGAAACGTCTGGTGGTCCTCAGCGATGAAGAGGGGATCGCGCTGGTACCCGCGGAAACGTTCGAGAATAAAATGAAAAGGATGATGGAACTTGCGTCCGTGCAAAATGAGTAACTCGCAAAGTCATCTTGGCGTCTGCAGCAGGTGCAGGCGCACGGCAGCGGCGAGGATCGCGTAGAAGTCCTGTTCGGTTTCGGATTCGAGACCGAGCAGGGCTTTGATTTTTTGCAGGCGGTAGCGGATGGTGTTCTGGTGGCAGCCGAAGCGGTCGGCAGTCAGCAGTGTGTCACCGCCGCAGAGGACGAGCTGCCGGGCGGTCTCAAAATATTCCGGCTTGGCGAGCAGGGGCTGCAGGACGGAGGCCGCGTAGTCCTGCATGGGTTCACTGTCCTTCTGCGGGATCAGAAAGCGATAAGTGCCGATCTCACGATAGGAGGCGAAGCGGCGTGCCTCGGCTGCGGAGGCAAGATAGGTCTGATAGCTTTCGCGGAAACAGAGATCCAGATCCGCGTACGGAAGATGGATGTCGCTGCGGCAGACATAGAGCGGCGCTTCTTCATAATGCAAAAAATCCAGAAGCTGGGAGAGGATGATTTCAAAGGCTTCCGCTTTCGGCTGCTGGGCGGTCAGCAGGGCAAAGAGACCGCCCTCGTACAGGCAGAGCAGGGCTTTGTCGTTGAGGTTGCGGTTGAGGTAGAAGTTCTTGAGGCAGCGGGCCGCGTGCTGATAGAAGGTATCGCGGCCCGCTGCGGCGTCATCCGCGTTGATATAGACGCCCATAACATGCGGCTTGAAAGCAAGGGAAAGGCTTTTGGCGAGCAGGGTGACCTGGGATTTGGGGAAGTCACCCGCGAGCATGCGGCGGATGTTGGTCTCGGTCAGCAGGTTGGTGTCGTCGGCGCGGACGGCGTTCATGACTTCGTAGATGATGTTTTCAAAATAGGCGTCGCTGCCGAAGCTGAACAGCGGAAACGCGTGCGCGTCGCAGAACGCGAGCACGTCATCCGGCAGTTGCTTGAAGATCACTGTCTTATAGGCCAGTCCCGAGACGCCGGCCTCATAGAGCTGCTGCACGGCGGGCAGCAGCAGCTCCGGACGGCCTTTGGCGAACAGCAGGCTGGAAAGCACCAGACTGTCCGTTTCAAACGCGGTTTCGCGCGGGTAGTCGATGTCTGTACAAAATTCATAGTCGCCGATGCCGGCGGAAACGACATAACGGGACAACCCCTTTTGTCCGGCATGCAGCCGGAAACTGTGCAGACTTTGCAGCTGCAGGACATCTTTTAATGTAAGCGCCATAGGAGACCTCCGGAATACGATGTTTTCTTGGGGACGACACGCGTGGACGCAGCCTTTGCATCTCCTTGCATCACCCAAGTGTCTGCTGCCAGTATAGCATAGATGGCTGATGATTTGTATAAAATCAAAGAAAATGATATGTTTTTTTGAAAAATACAAAAACAGCAAGAAGCGTTTGCGGTACAATAAGGACATGAAAGGTACTTCGAAGCAGAAAGGTGGTTTACAAGATGAAGATCAAAACATTTAAAGTAGAACGTTGGATGAACGAATTTGAGGACGACGCGGTATACAATCTGGCCGAGACCTGCATTGATTCGCTGAAGGTCGGGGAGCTTTTGACTCTGTGCGGCGAGGATCCGGATACGTTCCTGAAAGGCTTAAAGGATACGCGCCTGACTTACAGCCATATCTTCGGTTCGCCGCAGTACCTGGCAGGCGTTGCCGGGCTGTATGAAGATCTGAAGCCGGAGAACGTGGTGCCGACGCACGGCGCGATCGGTGCGAACAATCAGGTCATCACGACGCTGATCGAAGCCAAAGACAATATGGTCTGCGTGATGCCGACCTACCAGCAGCATTATTCGATTCCGGAATCTATCGGCGCGGAGGTGCGGATCCTGCAGCTGCGTCCGGAGAACGATTTCCTGCCGGACATCGCAGAACTCAGATCCCTGGTAGACGAAAACACCAAGATGATCACACTTAACAACCCGGACAATCCGACCGGTTCCTGGATCCCAAAAGAAGCCATGGAAGAAATGGTCGAGATCGCCAGAAGCGTGGACGCCTATATCCTCTGCGACGAGGTTTACAGAGGGATCTCCGAGGACGGCAGCTACATGCACTCCATTGTCGACCTTTATGAAAAAGGGATCTCGGTCGGCAGCATGTCGAAGATCTTCTCCCTGGCCGGACTGCGTATGGGATGGATCGCGACCCGCGATATGGATGTGATCCATCAAATCCACGAGCGCAGGGATTACGATACGATCAGCTGCGGCGTGCTGGACGATATGCTGGCAAGTCTGGCGCTTGCGCATAAGGAAAAGATCTTTGAGCGGAACCGCGCGATCCTGCTCAAGAACCGTGAAATTCTGGACAAGTGGGTGCAGGAGACCCCGGGCGTGCATTATGTGAAGCCGGTAGCCGGCACGACGGCGCTGGTATATTATGATAAGGACATTCCGTCCTATGACCTTTGCGTGCGTCTGATCCGCGAAAAGGGACTGCTGTTCACGCCGGGTTCCTGTTTCGAGATGGAGGGCTGTGTGCGCATCGGTTACGCGTTCGACTCCAAGCTGCTGGCGCAGGGCCTGGACAAATTCGCGGAGTTTTTAAGAGAAAACTAGCGCATGCAGGCAAATGTGTGCGGACACACAGACAAAAGTATGCAGACAAAATGCGACAATAAGATAAGAAGGAGAGAGGGCGATGAAACATAGATTTATTGCCAAACGATATTGGAAAGATCAGTCCACGGCGATGGGGCAGTCGGACGTGATGGCGAAAAGCTTTGACGATGTGATCGATCTGAGTCTGGGCGACCCGGATATGACCACGCCGGAGCCGATCATCGAGGCAGCGTTCCGCGACGCCAAGGCCGGACATACCAAATACACGGATTTTCGCGGGGACCCGGAGCTGCGGGCAGAGATCTGTCGTTATTATGAAAAGAATTTCGGCATGCCAGTGCGCGACGAAGAAGTGTTCGTCACCGCCTCGGCTTGTCTGGGCATGTATCTGGCGCTGGAGGCCATTCTCGACGACGGTGACGAAGTGATCCTGCAGGCGCCGTATTTCACGCCGTATCCGCAACAGGTGGAACTGGCGCGCGGCGTTCCGGTGGAACTGGCGACCTATGAAGAGGAAGATTTCCAGGTGAATATCGAAAGGCTAGAGAGCCTGATCACCGAACGGACCAAGGCGCTGGTCATCAATTCGCCGAACAATCCGACCGGAAACTGCTTAACGACGGAGACCATGCGGGAGATCGCGCGCATTGCCGAAGCTTATGATCTGATCGTCATCAGCGATGAGATCTATACGGCGTACAGTTACCAGCACCCGTTTGTGCCGTTCGCGAGCCTGCCGGGCATGGCGGAGCGCACGATCACGCTGAACAGCTTTTCGAAGGACTTTGTGATGACAGGCTGGCGGGTCGGATGCATCGTTGCGCCGCAGCCGATCATCCGTGTCGTGCAGCAGATCAATGAAAACGTGGTGTTTACGGCGCCGTCCATGTCGCAGCGCGCTGCTTTGTACGCGCTGCAGCATCGGGAGGAAGTCCAGCCCGCGCTGGTGGAGACGTTCCGGGAGCGCATGTTTTTTGCGGCGGCGTGCATCAACCGGATCCCGAAGATGCATGTGCTGACACCGCCGAAGGGCAGTTTCTATCTCTTTATCAATATTAAAGAGAGCGGACTGACTTCCGAAGAAGCTGCCGCGCGTATCCTGCAGGAAGCACATGTTTTAATGCTGCCGGGCAATGCGTTCGGCGCCTGCGGCGAGGGCTACCTGCGTATCGCCTGCACGGTGGAAAAGACGGTCATTGAAGAGGCCTTTGCGCGGATCGGGCGCATGGCGCTGTTTGGAAAATAATTCGGCAGAGGAATCCGGTCCGATGATTTTTGTTTTCACAAGGACCGCGCTGCAGCAGCTTGCCGTATGCCGCGTGTATGGCGGATACGATCGGAGCGTAATCGAGAAGAGAAAGGAGTAATTATGTTTCATGTCAAAATACTGAGTAAAGAAGACATCATGCAGGTCATCGAGATGAAGCCTGTCATTCAGTGTGTCGAGGATGTGTACAAGCTGAAGAGCGAGGGAGATACGGTCGTATGGCCGACGACCTTCTATGAATTTGATCCGGGGCACGCGGATATGGATATCAAGTCAGGGTATTTAAAAGGTGCGAAGATCTTCGGGCACAAGACTGTGTCCTGGTTCGGCGCGAACAAGGAAAAAGGACTGCCGGATCTTGTTGGGGTGATCGTGGTCTTTGACGCGACCAACGGTCTGCCGATCGGGATCCTCGACGGCGGCTACATCACGGGTCTTAGAACCGGCGCGGCAGGGGCGATCGGCGCGAAATATCTGGCACGTCCGGAATCAGAGACCTTATTCGTACTGGGTGCGGGGAATCAGGCAGCTTTCCAGATCGCGGCCATGCTGACGCTTTTCCCGGGTCTCAAAAAAATACTGGTTGCCGATATGCTGGATCCGCAGAACGCGGAGCGTTTCATAGAAGCACTGCCGCAGCGTCTGGCGGAGGAATTCGGCATCGACGCGTCCGGCGTGATTCTGGAAGCCAACAGCAAGCTGGAAGAAGCAGTACCGCAGGCGGATGTGATCATCACGGTGACGCCGTCCAAAGCACCGGTGATCCGTAAGGAATGGGTACGCCCGGGCACACACCTGTCCTGTATCGGCGCGGACGCCGAGGGTAAGGAAGAGATCGATCCGGAAATCTATCGCGGCGCGGTCATCTTCGTGGACGATATGGTGCACTGCGTGGAAGCCGGTGAAACGGAAATTCCACTCAAAAAAGGTATCATTAGCCGCGAAGACATTGCCGGCGAGATCGGCGATCTGATTCTGCAAAAGGTACCGGGCAGGACTTCGGACGAGCAGATTACGATCTATGACGCGACCGGTATGGCGCTTTTGGATATCGCGGCGGGCAAGGTTGCGCTGGATCTGGCACAGGAAAAAAATCTAGGCAGCGACGCGGTACTTTAAACGCGCATGTTGAAAAGGGAAAGGAGAACACCCATGAGTTTTAGTTATGAAGAAGTCAAACAGGCTTATGAACGAATCCGTCCATATATCCGCAAGACGCCGCTGGAGCAGTCGTTCTATCTAGGCGATGAGACACGAAACTATTTTTTCAAGCTGGAATCCTGCCAGCGCGCCAAGAGTTTTAAGATCCGCGGCGCGATGAACAAGATGATGACGCTGACTGACGAGGAAAAGCAAAAAGGCGTAGCCACGATCTCTTCCGGCAACCACGGCAGCTCCGTCAGCTACGCGGCATCGCTTTTGGGGATTGAAAACGCGAAGATCATCGTACCGGAGACTACGCCGAAGAGCAAGGTCGACAAGATCAAATATTTCGGCGCGGAAGTCATGCTGATGGGCAAAAACTATGACGAAGCGCACGCGCGCGGCATGGCGTATATCGAGGAACGCGGCATGACCTACATCGATGCCTATTATGACGATCCGAAGATCTACGGCGGGCAGGGCACGATCGCAATCGAGCTTTTAGAGCAGAATCCGGATCTGGACACGATCGTCGTGCCGATCGGCGGCGGCGGTCTGATCACCGGCATCGCGGTCGCGGCCAAGGCGATCAAGCCGTCAGTACGGATCGTCGGCGTGCAGACAGAGGCTTGCCCGGCAATGATCAAATCCTATGAGGACGGTGTTTTCTACGAGGAATATCCTTGCGAGGATTCGCTCTGTGATTCGCTGATCGGCGGTATCGGCGCGCTCAGCTACGCGATGGCGAAAGACTATGTCGATGATTTTATCGCGGTGTCGGAGGAAACAATCGCCAAGGCGGTCAGCTTCATGGCACGAGAAGAAAAGTATATCGTTGAGGCAGGCAGCTGCACAACAGTCGCCGCTGTTATGGATTATCGGGAGCGGATAGGCGGCAGGAACATCGCGCTGGTACTCTCCGGCGGCAATATCGATGGTGAGGTGCTGTACCGGTTGATGGCCCATACAGATTATAAGGTGGAATTATGAAACAGGAACTGAAAGAAAAAATCTGTCAGGCGATCAAAGAGGTCTTGCCGGAGCTGCTGCAACTCTCAAAGAGACTATATGAAAATCCGGAGATCGGAGGAACAGAGAAGCAAACATCCAAGCTGCTTGCGGCGTGGCTGGAAACGCATGGTTTTCGTGTGGACCGCGACTACTGGAAGATGCCATTCGCCTTTCGTGCTGTACGTGATTCCGGCAAGCCCGGTCCGGTCATTGGATTTTTCGCGGAGTATGACGCACTGCCGGAGATCGGACACGGTTGTGGTCATAATTTGATCTGCACAGCTTCGATGGGCGCGGCCTACGGGTTGGCGTCTGTACTCGATGAAATTGGAGGCAAGGCAATCGTCTATGGCACGCCGGGAGAAGAAAACATACAGTCTAAAACGCTGTTGGTGAGCAAAGGCGCTTTTGATGAAGCTGATGTGGCGATGATGGTGCACCCGACGCCGGATCAGACCGCAATTGGCGGACGTACACTGGCAATCGAGTCAGTGGAGATTGATTTTATCGGAAAGTCCTCGCATGCCGGACTGGCGCCGGAGGATGGCATTAACGCGTTGGACGCGGCGTGCGCGTTTTATCAGATGGTCAATATCCAGAAGCAGTATTATCCGGAGACGAATGTGCATGGTGTGATTCTGGAGACCGGTAAAAAGGCGAGCGTGATCCCGGACTTCACGAGTTTGCACTATCTGAACCGTGCCTGGGATATGCAGACGATCCACGCGTTGAAGAAGATGATGGTGGACTGTGCTGAAGCGGCGGCGCGAATGACTGGATGCAAAGTGGAGATCCGTCCGATCGAAACGAACAATGCGGCAATGCTTTCCAATCAGATTATGAGCAAGCTGTTTGCGCAACATCTGGAAGAAAGCGGTGAGACGGATCTTGTGTTCCGGGATATGAAAGGCTCGACGGACATGGGCGATATCAGCCAGGTGATTCCGAGCATTCATCCATGGGTGCATCTGCCTTGCACCGGCGGCGCGCTGCACAGCCGCGAGTTTGCAGACGCGACGCAAAAGCCTTGTGCGGAAGACTATCTGACACGTTGTGCAGAGGCTATGGCTTTGACCGCTGCCGACATTCTTTGCGATCCGCAGCTTCTGCCGGCCATTCAGGAGGAATTCCGAAATTCCGATCCGACGCCGTTCGAGGCACCGGAAGCATAAAACTTTCGGCAAAAATAGGCTTTACAATTCCATCTTTTTCGAGTAGAATAGAACTCGTAAACCATGAGGAAAGGATACGCAGCGATGTACGCAGACAAAATGACGAAAAAATGCAATTTTGTAATGAATTGGCATAGTTCTTGCGCCAGCCAGCCAGCCAGCCAGCCAGCCATTTAGCAGACACTATCCGTCTGTAGCTTTCGCGTACCCTCAAACTTCATACAGAATCGAAAAACTAAGACTTCTTTTGTTTGGCATTTAGTCGAATAAGAGAGGTCTTTTTGCGTGCAGAAACCGACTGTACTACCTAAAACTACATATCATGGCTTTTGTGGCACATGCGCGACCCGAACGGAAGCAGGCGAGGCGGCGGCTTCGCAGGCAGCACTTGGACACGCATGCTTGTTCGCTGAACAAGGGAATCGGGTGAGAATCCCGGACACGGAAAGAATCTGCCATATCATTTGCAGTTTGCGCATTTGCGATTGCAGACGTGCGGCAGTATTCCGAAAGTAGCTGTGTTTCTAAAGTATTGTTTCCATGCGGGGAATCCCCTGCGTGCGGTGAAAACCGGTCATTGGATGGGCTGTCATGGCCCGGAGAGAAGGCTGAGGCAATGCGCTGGTGCAGAGGATAGATATGATATATGCTTTGCACCTGAATAGATCAGTCAGAAGACCTACAAATCAGGCAAGAATCGAAACCCAGGCAGGGCAGGACTCAAGGGGGAGTGGATATGATACCGGAGGCTGCATGTGCGCATGGGCTTTCGGTACTTTTGCATAACGGATTTTTGTCACAGGAGCGATGACGTCAGGGTCATCGCTTTCGCTGTTTTTGCGGCAGGATAAGCCATGTTGAAACCGTCATCCTTATAATCCTTATATCAGGCGGGGCGGCAGATCAGCAAGATGCCGCCCTGCCAAAAGGGAATGTGTGCAGCATAAAAAGCACATGAGAGAACTGTAGCAAGTATTTTGTTAGAGCGAATCTGCCGACAGACGAGAAAGGAGGAGACTTGACAGAACGGCAGGATCAAATATATCACAGGTGCTGCAGGCGCAGAGCGCATATCAGCCGCACGAAGCGAAACGAAAAGACGAAAGGAGAAAAAAGAACAGAATGACAACAAAAAATAAGACACTTAGTCGTATCCTGACCCTGACGCTGGCCTTTGTGCTGGTATTTACCGGCATGGGCATCGGCAGCTGGGGTGTGGATGAGGCCTGGGCGGATACACAGATAACCGTAGATGGTGCTGCGTTGGAAAGAATCGAGGGTTCAAAATACGGTGATGATGTGGATGTATTTTTTGCAAAAGTTGATGATAATACATCATCTATTTCTTTATCCATTGAGAGCAGTTACTACATTCGGGTGGAATCTAGTTTCTATAATAAGCCAACTTATGCTTCAGAGAGCATTTATAGTCAAACGGATTGGTATAACTCTGCAGATGCGTATGTGGCATATTCTGAAAGTGGAAGTACTAACGTTGAAGAATTCCTCGATGGATCGGGATTTGATACTGTAGAGGATTGGGTAAAAGATAGTGGTTATGAAGATTTAAACGAGTATTTGGGAGGAACTGTGCAAGAGGCTTGGTCTAGCTGTGGATATGTAATAGTTCCATATAGCAATGGAGCATATACCATTACGCTTCCCAGCACGAATGCCTCAATAAACGGCAATACCTTTTCACAATATTTTGGAAATTCTTCAAAAGGCTACGATTCGACAGCAAAGAGATATTATTTGTTTGAATTATGCCAAGATATCAATGGCATACTAGGACGTACTGCCGACTGTAAGGCGGTCGTTCTTGTACAAGTTGGCGGAAAAAAAGCGGAAGTTGATGTAAACGCATTCAAAAATATGATTATCACGGCGTCTGGAAATATGAAAGATACATATTACGATTTGGAGGACCATTGGAACGGTAAAACATACAATGCAAATGGGTTTTGGAATGATATGCAGGCAGCCTTGACGGAGGCAAAAACACTCTTTACCAATAACGATGTACAACAAGGCTTAAAAGCGGACGTGACGGAAGAGCAAATTGCGGCAGCCTATGCAAAGCTGAATGACAGCATAGCTGCATTGATTCCAAAGACGCAGGCAAATACTACGGAGCTTTATGAAGCAATCAAAGAGAGTGAGAAATTTGATGCAGACCTTTCCTATAATGCGGACAACCTTACGACTTTCAAGGGAAAACAGTCTGCGGCAAAATCTTTGCTTTCATTGCTGTTTGAAAATGGAAAGGC
>CAKQQT010000035.1 GCA_934271235.1 uncultured Clostridia bacterium
ATCTTTTTGGCAAAAACGAGGCAAAATGGGAGCTGCAAAAAGAAGATGTAAGGAAATGGAAACGCGAAAGGGCGGAAAAGGAAATGGAAAATCAAGGTAAATAAAAACTTTCTCAGGGACTAGGAAGAAAGCGAAAAATGTGATATAATACTCCTGTTGATTATGCGTTCCACTCAGCCTAAAGCAGAAAGATCCTATCAAAAGCAAAGAGATCATAAAAAGAGATCATTAAGAAGCAAGAAAATATGAAAGCGTAGGCAGATCGGAGCAAAACATGCAGGGGATCAGGAAAAATCAGAGAACAAGAGAGAATACCGACCGGAACAGTCAGAATACAGTCAGAAAAGTATATCAAATACAGTCCGGAAAGAATCATAAATGATGAAGGAGGGGGAAGCGATGATGACAGCGGCAAAGATCTGTTTTGCAGTGGTGGTGTGTATCCCACTTCTTCTTTGTGTAAACTGGTGTTTTGAGAAACTGGTAAATCAAATTAACAAGAAAAAGAGGAGTGACCAATGAAACGCGGAATCTTTATATCGATCGAGGGGCCGGATGGATCCGGGAAGTCTACACAGATACAGAATATCAAAGAATATTTTGAGGGTCGGCATTTTGAGGTCATTTTTACCAGAGAGCCGGGTGGTACTGCGATTGGCGAACGCATTCGAGACATCATTTTGGATAAGAACTGCAAGGAAATGGACTATATGACCGAGGCTATGCTGTATGCGGCGGCAAGAGCGCAGCATGTGGCAGAGGTGATCAAACCGGCACTGGCCGCAGGCAAGGTTGTGATCTGCGACCGCTTTGTGGATTCCAGCATCGCCTATCAGGGATACGGGAGAAAACTCGGAGAAACCGTTGCTATCATCAACGGGTATGCGGTCAAAGGCTGCATGCCGGATCTGACATTGCTGTTTAAGCTGGATCCGTCGGTGGGAAAGCATCGGATCAAGACCGATCTGCAGGATCGGCTGGATGCGGAAGCGGAGGCTTTTCACGATGATGTCTATCGAGGCTATCTGCAGTTGGAAAAGCAGTTCGCGGACCGTTTCTTTGGGATCGATGCGAGCCGGAGTATCGAAGAGATCAAAAAGGACGTCTGCACGAAGCTGGACCAGGTGCTGGCTGACTGGGAGAACGCGGACGCATAGCGAGGAAAGGCAGGAAAGATCATTGTCTCTGACAAGATGGAAAGAGGATGAAAAGTTAATCGGGCGTATCCGGCAGAGCATCCGAGACGGAAAAGTGTCACACGCTTATCTGATCGAGGGCGATACCTGCGTAGATAAGATCGGCTTCGCCAAAGATTTTTTGAAAGCGATCTCCTGTAAGGTCAAGCCCGGCGAGGGCTGCGACACCTGCGCGGACTGCCGCAAGATCGACCACGACAATTGCGAGGATCTGTATTTTGTAGAGACGGACGGAATATCGGTAAAAGACGATATGATCGAAAAGCTGCAGGAAAACTTGGCCAGAAAACCGCTTGGCGAGCGCAGCATGGCGATCATTGCCGATGCCGATACCATGACCATCCGCGCGCAGAACCGTTTTCTGAAAACCTTGGAGGAACCGCAGGGGAACACGGTGATCCTGCTGCTGTGCGACAATCGTGAAAACATGCTGGAAACTATCCGTTCCCGCTGCATCGCGTGGCATCTCCGCGGAGGAGAAAGTGAACGCGCACAGCAGGAAATGACAGATTGCGCGAACGCCTTGATCGACTGCGTGCTGGAGGAAGAAGGCTTCTTTCAACTCAAGCAGATCCTGACCAAATATGTCAAGGACCGCGACAGCGCGTTTCAAGTGCTGGACGCGATGGAACATCTTTACCGCAGCATCCTGCTGGGGCAGGATGAACGCAGCCGGTTTTTCAGAAGTGAGGAAATTATGCGCAATGTCGTGTTGGTTGAGGAAGCACGCAGGGATCTGATCCTGAAAGTGAACTATCAGTACGCACTCAAGGATCTGCTGCTCAAGATCGGAGGTTAGAGAAATGATGCAGAACAAGGACACAGAAAAAAAACAGAAAAAGAGATCACAGAGCGGCGGTCGGAGAGAAAGAAGAGAAAGACCGGAGAAAAAGGCAGAAATGGCTGAAATGAAAAGTCAAAAACGTGAAGGTCAGAAACAAGAAAGTCAGAAACGAGACAATCAGAAACGAGAGAATCGAGGAGAATATATGGTAAAAGTAATAGGTGTCAGATTTAAGACCGCAGGAAAGGTCTACTATTTTGACCCGGGCGATTTTGAACTGGAAGCCGGAGCCAATGTTATCGTAGAGACCGCGCGCGGGATGGAATTCGGAACCGTAACAATGGAACCGACGATGGTTTCGGAAGACGATATCGTAGCCCCGCTGAAAAAGATCGTCCGCGTGGCCTGCGAGGAAGACTATAAACAGCATCAGGAAAATGTCAAGAAAAAAGAAAAAGCCATGGCGCTTTGTCAGGAAAAGATCGACAAGCACGGACTTGTGATGAAATTGATCGATGTGGAATACACGTTTGATAAGAGCAAGATCATCTTCTATTTTACCGCAGACGGAAGAGTGGATTTCCGCGAACTGGTCAAAGATCTGGCGGGCGTTTTCAAGATGCGGATCGAGCTCCGGCAGATCGGCGTGCGCGATGAAGCCAAGATGATGGGCGGCATCGGCAGCTGCGGCAGAAGTCTCTGCTGTCATAGCTGGCTGTCGGATTTTGAACCGGTATCCATCAAGATGGCAAAAGTGCAGAATCTTTCCCTGAATCCGGCCAAGATCTCCGGCATCTGCGGAAGACTGATGTGCTGCTTGAAATATGAAAATGATATTTATATGGAACTGCGCAGAGGAATGCCGGATATCGGCGAAAAAGTGCGGACGCCGGACGGACTGGGCAAAGTGGTGGAGACCGTTCTGTTGGAAAACAAAGTGAAGGTAAGGCTGTATATCGACGATACTCCGCAGGATGCCGGACGGAAGCGCGGCGGCAAGAACGCGAAAAACGAGAAGAACGAAAAGGACGGCAAGCCTGCGAAACAGGAAGAGCAGGAAGAAAAACTGACGCCGGACCTTTATACCTATAAAAAAGAGGAGATCCGCCGGATCGAAAAGCGGCGTGAACGGAAAGAAAACGCGAACATCTTTGATGGTATGGACGCGGCGACGAAAAAAGAGATGGAAGAACTGATGAAAGACGAGTAACCTGCTATGACGGAAAGAATCGATCAAATCGGATTCGGCGGCTTGCAGCTGATCCAGGAACCGGCAGAGTTCTGTTACGGCGTGGATGCGGTGATCTTGGCTGATTTTGCGGCCAGACAGAGCGGTCTGGATAAAGAGGAATGCGGTTTTCTGGGGGAACCGGTACGAAAACGCAGACGCGAGGCGTCCTTGGCGGTGGACTTGGGGACCGGGACGGGGATCATTCCGTTCATCCTTTCTTATAAGACAGACTGCAGCTGGCTGATCGGCGTCGAAGTGCAGGCGGCCTCACAGGAACGCGCGCTGCGCAGTCGGGCACTGAACCGGCTGGAGGAGCGCATGGAATTTATCCACGCGGATGTAAAAGACTTTGGAAAAACCTGGGGCAAAGAGCTGCGCGGAGCGGCGGATCTGGTGACCTGCAATCCGCCGTATACCATCGGAAACGGCGGCCTTACCAACGCCAATACCGCGAAAGCGATCGCCAGACATGAAACGACCGCGGGGCTTGCGGAGTTTATGAAATGCGCGGCACAGCTTCTGCATAACGGCGGGGATTTCTTTTTGGTCCATCGGCCGTCCCGCCTTGCAGACATCTGCTGCATGGGCAGAGCCTGCGGACTGGAACCGAAAGAACTGTGCTTTGTCAGCGCGAACCGGGACAGCGCCGCGAACATTCTGCTGGTGCACATGATCAAGGGCGGCGGTCCGGAGCTGCGGATGCTTCGCCCATTGTATATTTACGATGAAAACGGCGCGTACACGGAGGATCTGCGTTCGTGCTACCGATAATGAGGTATATCTGCCGCATGAAACGCGTCGGAGCATACGGCAGGAGACTGTCATAGCCCCCGCATAAGCGGCGCAGGAACAAGCTGCATCGCGAGGGTCCGCATGCGCGAGCCGCGCTAGAGAAAGCGGCAGACCAGCAGGGATACCGCGATACCGGCAAGATAGGCGATCAGACCGCCGGCAAACGCGTGCCGCATACGTGTGACTTTGGTGACGCTGAAGTACAGGGCGAGCACGTAGATAACGGTCTCGCAGCCGCCGGCCATCACACAGGCAGTCCGGCCGGCGTAGGAATCCGGACCGACTTCTTCGAGGATGTCCTGTACGATGATGAACGAGCCGCTGCCGGAGACCGCGCGCAGCAGCATCAGAGGCAGAAGCTGTACGGGGATGTGCAGCAGCCGGAAAAGCGGATCCAGCAGTTGATAAAGAAATCCGATCAGGCCGGAGGCGGTCAGGCTGTTGACTGCCAGATAAATGCCGATCAGAAACGGGAGGATCTCCACTGCGGTCTGGAGACCCTTTTTTGCGCCGTCGATGAAATAGTCGTAGACAGGCGCGTTGCGGAACAATCCGTGCGCGAGGATGACCGCGGCCATGACCGGGACAAAGGAAGCGGAAAGCGCTTCAAAAAAAGCTTCAAGATTCACGAGATGAGGATCTCCTTTCCATGAATTTGCAGATCACGATCGAGATCAGAACGGTGATCCCGGCGGTGATCAGCGCAGGCAGAACGATCGAATAAGGATCTTCGGAGCCGAGCGCTTCCCGGATCTGAATGGTCACGATGGGGACCAGCGGCGCGAACGCCATGTTGACGACCGCGAAGGTACACATATCGTTGCTTGCCGATGCGGCGTGTTTGTTCTGCGCGTCCAGCCGTTCCATGGTGCGGAGCGCAAAGACCGTGGAGCTGTTTCCGGCGCCGAAGATATTCGCCATAAAGCTCATGATGATGCAGGAAAGCGTTTCGGGATCTTCCTGCTTGGGAAACAGGAGACGTGTAAAAGGCATCAGCACCTTAGAAAGCTGACGGATGAGTCCGGTGCGCTCGGCAACCTCCATCAGGCCGGTCCACATGGCCATGATCCCGGCGAGGCTGATCATAAAGGTCACGGCACTTTGCGAACTTTCGAGGATCGCGGTGCCGAACGCGGAAAGTTTTCCGGTGAAAGCAGCGTAAGAAAAGGACGCGAGAAAGATCCCGGACCAGATATAATTCATCATGAGATAAAAACCCCTTTCTTTGGTATTTTCCTTGGAAATCGACAGCATGAAAACGGCCGCTGAGCCGCTATAAAAATTTTATGCTAAAAAAGTAAAAAGATGTTGCAATTATTTCCATATCTAGGATATAATAAGACTAGCCTTGCCGAAGTGCTTCGGCAAAGCGTTTTGCGAAGGGAGGTATCAAATGACAGTCACCATCACGTTGAAGGGTTTGCTTCTGACACTGCTCGCAGTATTGGGAATGGTCCTGCTGATCTACCTGATCCTGCTGATCCGAAAGCTGATCGGGACGCTGCGCCAGGTCGATGAGATCCTTGCTGATGCAAAGGTTGTTTCCGGTATCGCATCCGATAAAGCCCAAGTTGTGGACGGTATCATCGATGATGCCGGTGAGACAGTCGGAAGCATCACGGATGCAATCAGGGGTAACCAGAGCATTGTCGCGGCAGCGAGCAGTCTGGTAAATACGTTTTCTTCCGTCATCGGACTCGTAAGAGGGCATGAGGATACGGAGGAAAGCAAGAGCAAAAACAAAAAAGATCCGTCAAAAAAGAAATCTTCCGCGAAGGAAGAGAACCGTTAACATAATCAGGAGGTATGAAAAATGAAAGCAACAGGCATCGTTAGACCAGTAGATCCATTAGGAAGAGTCGTTATCCCGGTAGAACTGAGAAGAACTTTAGACATCAAGACCGATGATTCTCTGGAAGTTTTTGTAGACGGTGAGTATATCATGCTGAAAAAGTATGAACCGGCCTGCATCTTCTGCGGAAACGCAAAGGATGTCGTATCCGTTCACGGCAAAAATGTCTGCAAGAGCTGCCTGGCAGAACTCAAAAAATTATAGTCCCGGAGGCTTATCACATTGGCGAAATATATTGTACAGCAAAGCGGCCCTCTGAGAGGAGAGGTCGTGATCAGCGGTGCGAAAAACGCGGTACTGCCGCTTATGGCGGCAGCATTGCTGGCAGAAGATACGTGCGTGATCCGTGATGTGCCTCAATTGCGGGATGTCAGCTTTATGAAAGAGATCCTCATATCGCTGGGTGCGGAAATCGAAGAATTGGAAGAAAATGTCCTCGCAGTCACAACGAAGGACATTCTTTCTACAGAGGCACAGTTCGAACTGGTCAATAAGATGCGGGCGTCGATCTTGGTCATGGGACCGCTGATCGCCCGAAAAGGCAGAGCACGGATCCCGCATCCGGGCGGCTGCGCGATCGGTTCACGGCCGATCGATCTGCATCTCAAGGGACTGGAAGCGCTGGGCGCGGTAATCACCTGCACCGATACGTATGTGGAAGCTGCGGCGGGACCGCAGGGTCTGATCGGAGATACGATCTACTTGGACTTTCCGAGCGTAGGCGCAACCGAGAACATTATGATGGCGGCGGTCCTGGCACAAGGCACGACCTATATCGAGAACGCGGCCGAAGAACCGGAGATCGTCGATCTTGCGAATTTTCTCAATAAAATGGGAGCGAAGATCAAGGGCGCCGGTACAGACACGATCAAGATCGAAGGCGTTGAAAAGTTAGGTGGCGCCAAGCATACGGTCATTCCGGACCGCATTGAGACGGGAACGTTCATGCTGGCAGCTGCGATCACGCGGGGTGCGGTGCATATCCGCAACGTTGTGCCGGATCACGTGAAACCGATCATCGCGAAGCTGCGGGAATGCGGCGTGCGGATCGAAGTCGGCGATGAAGATCTGACCGTTCGGGGCGATCTGGGACCGCAGGTGGCGACGGATATCAAAACGCTGCCGTATCCGGGCTTTCCGACCGATATCCAGTCTCCGTTCATGACGTTTTTGACCACGGTGGATGGGTCCAGCACGGTCATCGAGACGGTCTTTGAAAACCGTTTTATGCATGTCGCGCAGCTGAACAAGATGGGCGCGAACATCGAGACGGCAGGGAACAAAGCAGTTGTCCGGGGCAACGCCAGACTGCGCGGATGTCAGGTCATGGCGACCGATCTGCGAGCGGGCGCAGCGATGGTCCTGGCCGGACTGGTAGCCGAGGGGACTACGGAGATCTCTGAGATCTATCACATCGAAAGAGGCTATGAAAAGTTCATCGAAAAATTCGCGGGACTGGGCGCCCGCATCACCAAGATCGATGGCTGACCGGTGACGGAGCAGCGAAAACTTCAGGCACGATCAAAAAGCGAAAACTTAAGCACAATCAAAAACCTGTGATCTGCATCTGCAAGCCACAGGTTTTTGATTGTATGACGGGCATGTCGTTCGTCTGTGGAGGCGGAGCGAAGGGCTGAACAATTCAAGTCAAATGGACTTGTGAAAATCCGCATCCATACCCGACGAGGAAGATAGGAACAAAGACGTATACGGAGTGAAACTTCCCCAACCGCACCAAGCAGAAAAGGAGGTTGCCATGAAAGACAAGAATCGTTTAGCACATATCACGTGGAAGGGATATACGGCCGGAACCTTTACGGTTTCGCTACGCGCGTGTTTGCCGTTTGTCATCCTCATTGGAGTCGAGCCATGCCATCGTATCCCGCAGGCTTGCCGCGAGGGAACGCGGCGCATAACCGAACGCTTCCGCAGCCTTTTGATGTGAGAAAAAACCGTTGGAAGCCAGAACTTTGACGGAATACGGTGTAAAAAACGGTTTTTGCCCTTTGGCAAGACTCATTTTTTCAAAGAGCGGCGCAAGGCGCGCCGCGGAGCGCGGAGACAGGAAGATTCGGGGAAGTCTGTAGTCTGTATCTGTATCGTGCCTTGCGAGCGTGAGAATTTCCCGAATCGTGGCATAATGACCGGAGAGGATGTAGCTTTCGCCGGACGCGCCTTTTTCGGCGCAGGCAAGAATCCCCTCCGCGACGTCCCGTACATCGACAAAATCATAACCGCCGCGCACTGCTGCCGGAAGACGGTGACGGCGAAAGGCAAGCAGAAGACGGGTAATCGCTCCGCCCGCAGCGTCTCCCGGACCGATCATGCCGGACGGCAGCACGATGCTGGCAGGCAGCCCGCGTCTGGCGGCATCGAGGACAAAACCGGCCGCGAAGGATTTGCTTTTTGCGTAAGGTCCGTCCGCCCTCCGCATGGCGTAACCTGCCGCCTCTGTGATGACCTCACCGCGCGGTCTTTCGGCAAGTGCGTGAACAGAGCAGACGTAGACCAGCTTCGCGATGTGACAGGCAAGACAGAAGTCTGTGATATTCTTTGTCCCGCGGATATTCACCTGATACAGTTCCTTCGGCGGGCGCGTCGCTACGGAAATCATGCCTGCGCAATGGATCAGACAGGTACGACGCGGCTCCTGTATGGTATCGAAAAAAGCCTGCAGGGAAGCTTTGTCAGTAACATCGCCGAAGACCGGTTCCACGGCAGCAGGCAGCTCCGCGCGCAGCGGATCATCCGCGAGTACCAGAGCCGTCACGCGAGCGCCGCTTTTGATAAGGCGCTCTGTGAGGGCTTTTCCCAAAAATCCGGTGGCGCCGGTGATAAGATAGTGATCGTACATCGTCATGGTGAGTCCTCCCTTCTTTTTTTTATGCGTGGAAATATCGCTGTGCGATATTTCCGGAATCACGACAAAAGCATCTTGCGAAGCGCCTGTCATGCATGGCAGGCATGTATGCAAAGAAATCACAGATTTCGTTTTGCACACATTTGTGCTTTTCCTGCTTTTTGTGAGTGGTCTTAACCGTATTATACCCTTTCGCGGCAAATCACCACAAGGAATGTGGGAGGAAACGCAAAAACCAGGGAGCAAAAGAAGAAATCCAAGGGTGACAGCGGTTCACCCCTGCCAATTTCACCCCGCGGTCACCCGCAATGTCACCCACGGGTCATCTTGTGCGGAACCCCTTTTCTTGTTAAAGTGGATTCGAGAGGCGGTTCGGCCGGACACGCGGGAGCTTACCCTACATCCTACTTCCTTCGGTACCTGCCGCGATACAGCCGAAATCGCCGCGAAAGCTTGAAAGCTTGATTCATTCATTCACGCACTAATCTTTATTATTTGTTTTCCTAAAAGGAGGAAATGATTATGGGTAAAAAAATTCCTATGTGGCAGACATTGCTGGTTATGCTGGTCATGATCGGCTTGCTGATGTGGTCGATTATTAAGGATACCGGAGGGGAACCTCACATCGCGTTGATTCTCGCGGCGGCCTTTGCCGGCATTATTGCGGTTCTGAACGGGTGGAAATGGGCATATCTGGAACAGGGTATCCTGGCCTCCATTAACCGTTCCATGCAGGCAATCCTGATCCTCGCGATCCTGGGCGCGATCATCGCGTCATGGATGGCAGCCGGTACGATTCCTTCGATGATGTATTATGGTATTAAAATCATCAGTCCGAAGGTATTCCTGGTAACAAGTTGTCTCCTTTGCTGTATCGTATCTCTGGCGACAGGTTCGTCCTGGTCGACAGCCGGTTCCATCGGTGTTGCGCTGATGGGCGTTGGTACGGCACTTGGCTTCCCGGCAGCCATGACAGCCGGCGCGGTCGTATCCGGCGCGTATTTCGGCGACAAGATGTCTCCGCTCTCCGATACGACCAACCTCGCTCCGGCTATGGCAGGCGCGACCCTGTTCAAGCATATCAAGCACATGATCTACACAACCGGAACTTCTTTGATTATCGCGTTGATTGCGTATGTTGTTATGGGATTGATGTACGCGTCAAAAAATGAACCGGATATGACCGTTATGAATGATATCCTTCATTTCATCGACGGAGCTTCCAATATCAGTGTTCTGACGCTGATCCCGCCGATATTCGTTATCACCGCGGTAGCCTTGAAGCTTCCGGCAATTCCGTCGCTGGTCGGCGGCGCGATGCTTGGTGTTCCGCTGATGTTCTACAACCACATGGCGATCGAAACAGTTTTGGAGGACAAGGTCATCAACAACATGTTCTACATTCTCAATAACGGAATTGAACTCGGTGTCGTTCCGGAGGACGCGAGTGAGATCATCTCGACGCTGGCTGATCTGCTTTCGTCCAGCGGTATGCAGGGCATGATGTGGACGATTTCCATCATTCTTTCCGCGATGTGCTTCGGTGGTATTCTTGACTGTACCGGCATGATGGCATCGGTAGCGGCGATCTTCCTGAAAGTCGCGAAGGGCAGAGGCGGTCTGGTGCTTTCCACGAACCTGATGGCAATTCTGACGAACGCGGTTTGCTGCGACCAGTACCTGGCACTGGTACTTCCGGGCAGAATGTTTAAAGAATCCTTCGAGGATATGAGACTGAAACCGGAAAATCTGTCGAGATGTCTGGAAGACTCCGGCACACTGACCTCTAACTTCTTCCCTTGGAACACCTGCGGTGCGACCATGCGTAAATTCCTGGGCATTGACTCCAGCTACATCCCTTACGCAATCCTGAACTGGGTAAATCCGATCATTTCGGTTATTTACGGTTACACCGGCATCACCATGACGAAGATGACGGAGGAAGAGTATCAGAAGATCTTAAAGGAAAGAGAAGAAGAAAAGGCTGCGGCACTCAAGGCTCTGGAAGCTTAAGACCGCGTCATAATAATTATGGTTGAGAGGACGAGAGTCCTTCTTAATAATGAAGTGAATGAATAAAGACGGAGCTGTCGCATTAACGGAAAATAACCGTTAGGGCGCAGCCCTCTTTCTTTAAGGGGCGGCCTATGAAAT
>CAKQQT010000036.1 GCA_934271235.1 uncultured Clostridia bacterium
TGCAGCACGCTGTCCACTTCCAGATTGTTCAGTCCGGTAAAGATGCTCTCCTTGCTGATCCGAAGGCACCCGGTGATCACGCCCTTTTCCAGATATGGATTCGTCTTGAGCGCAGATTCAAACAGAGAGCGGATAAAGCCGATCATTTCTTCGTAAAATCCGTGCATGTAGGCGTTTTCCAACGGCACGTCGTACTCATCAATGAGGATGATGGTCTTGTTTCCGTGATATTTGGCCAGACACGCGGAGAGGAAACCGAGCGCGTCGATATACAGACTGTCATCGTCCATGATCGCAGACACGGCCTCAAAGCGCTTCTTTTCATCCATCGCCAGGGTTTCTCCCTGCAGGACATATTTGTGGCGCTTGTATTCCTCGCTGATGCGTTTCTTCAATTCCATATAGGCCAGTGCGTAGGTATCCTGCTTTGCAGACTTTAGGGTTAGGAAGATCACCGGATACTGCTGCCTGTGCTTGAGGATTTCTTCTCCGCAGTCCGTGATGGCCAGTCCGTCAAAGAGATAACCGTTATCAATCTTTTCGCCTTTTTCGTTGATCTCCTCTTCAAAGAAACGCCGGATCATAAACTGGTTCAGCGTCTTGCCAAAACGGCGCGGCCGCGTGAACAACGTAACTTTTGCGTTGCTTTCGATTAAGTCTTGTATCATCAAAGTTTTATCGACAAAGTATCCGTCTTTCTCGATCAATTCCTTGAAATCTTCCACTCCGATGGAGATTTTCTTTTGTTTTGTTTCCATACACCCAGCTTCCTTTCGCCCTTGCATTTCTCTGTTTTTATCTTCTCGCACATCCACTTTTCATAATTTAGTATACTTGATTTTGCGAAAATAGACAACTTATTTTTGCTTCATGCAGAACAGATGAAGCCCCAGCGCCGCATTAACCCCCGTCGCGGCAAACACGCTGAAACGTTCCACAACGCCGAAGTGATCGACAGGAACAATTTTCATACCCATTGCACCGACGAGCATCATACCGAGGGCAATCGCTGCGCAGACTCCGTAAGAACGGCAGTCCTTGTTCTTTATCCCGGCAGCAAGGATCACGGACAGCGATACGATGGACAGCAGCACCACCAAAGCGGTGACGACCATGTGCATGACATCCTGAAATGCACCGGCATAACCGCTGTCACTGAGCGGGAACATGCGATATCCGACCGCTGAGGTCCACTCCATCACGGCGAACAGATAAATTCCGGAGCGGAGCAGTTTGGTCTTCTGACCTTGGATACCGATACAGACGACGGTTGCGCAAACAACCTCGCACACGTTATAAAGGGCGCTGAGCTGATTCCATAATGCAAGCGACGGTGCATTGGCAGCGCTCAGGTCACTGACGGCCTGCGCCATCCAATCATACCCCGGATAAGCAAGCGGCGCAAACGCCACTGCCGCCGTATAGGAAAGGAAGCTGACAACTCCCAATATCCCAAGCTTTTGTATCAAAGTTTTTTTCATCGTCTTCCTCCTCAAAAAAACGCCGTACAGGACTGCGGGAATTGCGGTCAGTACTGCGTCTTTGCGTCCGGCTGGTTTCTGATCTGCTCATGGCAGTCACCGCCTTGTGAACTGCCGCTGTGGACCATACGAAAAAAGAGCCGCACATGGTTTCGAAGCTTCTCGAGACATTCGCTTTCCCTTTCCGGCTGGCGGTCACAAATCCCAATGAGCGTTACGACCGGCGCGACATACAGCATAGCCAGCGCATCCGGATCTTCGGCCGTAATTTCGCCCGCCGCGATCAAAGCACGGAAAATGTCGGCATGGTAATCCAAAACTCGCTCCACATAACGCTTGGTGTAGAAATCTGCCAGTTCCGAAGATCGAAATTGCTCAAGGGTCATCATACGACGAAAGCGGCTGACGGTATCCTGATGGAGCGAATACTCGAAGATCTGCCGAACCTTTTCAAAAAGAGCCTCTTCCGTGATCTCCGTGAAAACCGGAATATCCTGCTTCACATCTTGTACATGTATATTGATCTTGTCGGTATCTGCTTCATATTGCGCAGACGTAGACTCTATAATGGCGTTGAAAATCGCCTGCTTACTCGGAAAGTGGTTGTAAAGGGATGGTGCCTTGATGCCAACCGCTTCTGCGATCTCTCCCACACTGACGGAATCATAGCCTTTTGCTGAAAACAGCTCCAATGCATGGTCGAGGATCTTCCGCTTCGTGTCGTCCCTCTTCATTTTCACACCTCTCTAACTAACGTTCGTTAGTTTAATTATAGCATCTTATTTTCCCATGTCAAGGATCTTTTTATAGCCGGGTTCAATCATTCAAAATCCTCCGTAACCGAAAACTGCCGCAGTATCAACGAGTATTCTTATGCCGGCCCCGAATGAAACGATTGGAGTGACACCGTCATATGCGCTGCACCGAAGATCAGCATGATCAATGCGGCCGGAATGTTGTGCAGCCAAATGGTTGCGCACAAATAGTGTAATACCGGAAATACCGCAAGCGGCATCGGGACAAAGAGAAAGCTTCGACTCAGCAATTCTATCTCACGTCCGCCCATAAAATAGCGCATCCATACAGCATAGTACAAGATCAAAAAAACAACCGCTAAGCAAAGCCACATACTCTGTAAGTTGATCGTTTCCCGGCTCACCAGGATTGTGATCGCGAGCAAATAAGCGATACGGCTGATCTGCTCGATCATCTCGATCCAATGCGTGACAGCCGCAGGCGTTTCCGCCTTTTCGGCCGGAGGAAAAATAACGTATGCAAGATTAATCAGCATCGGCAAGATGAAGATCGCCAGGCCGATCCATGAAAAGGATACTTTTAGGTTCATAACACAACACCTGCTTTCACGGCAAACTCCGGCAGTTTTGTCGGCTTCCCGTAAATTGCGATCAGCGCACGGAATTCTCTGCGGAATGCCTCCCGAAGTTCTGCTTCTTTCAGGTGCAGATGATCCGTATTTGCAAGAATGGCCAGACCATAAGTATAATAGATCATGTCCTGATGGAAACGGCGTGCAACATCCGCAGGATAACCGAACTCCTCTGTGATCACATCGATGACTTCCGATGTCAGAACATCATTTTGGTAGGGACCCCGCGGTTCTTCTTCCAGATAGAGCCAACGGAAAAACTGTTTCTCCTCTGCCGCAAATTTGACGAATCCCATCCCATAGCTGCTGTAGCGACTGTCATTTCCCTCATGGATGCGGATGGAGTCTCGTACACGCTGCGTGTGCATCCGAATGGCACGTTCGGTCAATGCAGCTTTCAGTTCATCCATGTTCTGAAACGAAAAGTAGATTGGCTGTGTCGAACAGCCCAGTTTTTTTGCGACACTGCGGGCATTGACGGCCGAAAAGCCCCCGTCACGCAATACCTCGACCGCAGCGTCGATGATCTCGTCTTTTGAAATTCTTTTTTTTGCTGACATATTCATCACTCCTAAATAATAACGACATGTTATATATAACGATTTGTTATTATATAGTAAAAAAAGAATCTTGTCAAGGGTCCCTTTACCACATACTTTCATGTGCTTTTACGAAAAACAAGAAAGAGGCTTCCGATCGGAGACCTCTTTCTGTGGTTTCTTATGAGCTATGTTCTATTCTCGATTCTGCGGAATATCCGGGATACCCGCGAAGCCTTTCGCCAGGTCTTCATCGGTCGGGATATAGTCGCTCATTTCGCCGTCGTTGTACTTCTGATATGCGACCAGGTCGAAATAGCCGGTTCCGGTGAGTCCGAATACGATCGTCTTTTCTTCGCCGGTCTCCTTGCACTTTAAAGCCTCGTCAATGGCCGCTTTAATGGCGTGGCTGCTCTCCGGAGCCGGCAGGATACCCTCAATCCGCGCGAAGGTTTCTGCTGCCGCAAAGACTTCGGTCTGCTCCACAGCTCTGGCTTCCATATATCCGTCATGATACAGCTGCGATAAGGTGGAGCTCATGCCATGGAAACGCAGGCCGCCTGCATGGTTGGCCGACGGAATGAAGCCGCTTCCTAAGGTATACATCTTTGCCAGCGGACAGATCATGCCGGTATCGCAGAAGTCATACTTAAACTGTCCGCGGGTAAAGCTCGGGCAAGAGGCCGGTTCTACAGCGATGATCCGGTAATCGGCTTCCCCTCTCAATTTTTCGCCCATAAACGGAGCGATGAGACCGCCGAGGTTGGAGCCGCCGCCTGCACAGCCGATGATGATGTCCGGTTTGATACCGTATTTATCCAGCGCCGCTTTCGTTTCCAGCCCGATGATGGACTGATGCAGCAAAACTTGGTTCAGCACGCTGCCAAGTACATACCGATAGCCCTCATGGGTCGTTGCGACTTCTACCGCTTCCGAGATCGCGCAGCCAAGGCTGCCGGTCGTGCCCGGAAACTCTGCCAGGATTTTTTTACCGACTTCCGTAGTCGTCGACGGGGACGGTGTTACATTCGCGCCGTAGGTCCGCATGACCTCACGACGGAATGGTTTCTGCTCATAGGATACTTTTACCATAAACACCTTGCAGTCCAGGCCAAGGTAACTGCAGGCCATGGACAGCGCAGTACCCCACTGTCCGGCTCCGGTCTCCGTCGTTACGCCCTTCAATCCTTGTTTCTTGGCGTAATAGGCCTGCGCGATCGCGGAATTCAGTTTATGGCTCCCGCTGGTATTGTTTCCTTCAAATTTGTAATAGATCTTCGCCGGAGTACCCAACTTTTCTTCCAAACAGTAAGCACGGACCAGCGGCGCAGGACGGTACATTTTGTAGAAATCCTGAATCTCCTGCGGGATCTCGATGTAAGCGGTCGCGTCGTCCAGTTCTTGCTGCACCAGTTCTTCACAGAATACCGCAGAAAGTTCTTCCGCAGTCATCGGTTTCCCGGTGCCCGGGTTCAGCAGCGGCGCGGGTTTTACTTTCATGTCGCTGCGCACATTGTACCATGCCTTTGGCATTTCTTCTTCGGTCAGATAAATTTTGTAAGGAATCTTTTGTTCATTCTTTGCTGTCATCGTTTTTTCCTCCATATTCTTTTTCTGAGTATGGGTCAGGCAATCAAAAAATCCTGTCCCAAAATCTGCTGGGACAGGATGTAAATGCAACCTGCGGTGCCACCCGGCTTGACGCTTTCCGCGCCCGACTCATCGCGTACATTCATACGCAGCTCTTTGTTTACGGAGGAGTTACTCCGTCTCACCTACTTTCGCCGTTCTTTCTGTCAACGGTGTTTCAGCTCGCCCTCAGGAGTCCATTCCGATCTATGGTGCATACTGCAATCCCACCGCCTGCAGCTCTCTGTGATGTCCGGTATAGAACGTACTTGCTCTCCCTCATCGGTTTCCTGCATTATATCACGTCATTTCGTGTTTCGTCAACACATTTTTTCATATTTTTTGTATAAATCAACAAACAAAAGGGTTGTTTGTTCCGTATTCGATTCCTCTGCTATACAAAACACGCACCCGAGAAAATCTTCTTTTCCCGCGTGCGCGCAAAATTCCGATGTTTTTATTCGGATCCTACAGTTCGGATGTCATCTGTGCCAGCTTGGAATCCGGGTTTGCTGCCCAAAGTTCACCGTCGACCTTATCGCGCAGAAGCTCAACGATCGGCAGATGCTGCGGACATACTTTTTCGCATTTCTTGCAGTTCGTGCAGGCGATCGCGGTCTTCGCGTTGATGATCTCAACAACCTGATCGAGGATCTTGTATTCCTCCTCATTCAGCGGCTTGAAATGATCGAAAGTCTTCATGTTGTCTTCCAAAAATTCCATCTTCGGCATGCCGACAGAAACCACACGCACGCCCGGCAGGGAGGCAACGAAACGATACGCCCAGGAAGCAATGGATGCGTCCGGGTTATAGGCCTTCATCAGCTTGATCGCCTCTTCCGGCGGGTTGGCTAATGTGCCGCCTTTGCATGGCTCCATGACAACAATCGGCTTCTGGTGTTTCTGTGCGACTTCATACAGCTCCTTGGAGCGGATCGCAGGAGACTCCCAGTCCAGGTAGTTAATCTGCAGCATGACGAAATCCACTTCCGGATGCTCGGTCAGGATCTTGTCCATGAATTCCGGTGTCTCGTGCAGGGACAGGCCGAATTCCCGGAACTTGCCCTCTTTTCTCTTTTGTACAAGGAAATCAAAAAGTCCCTCTTTCGTCCATTTCTCGTAGGTTTCGGAACTGATCGCGTGGATCAGATAAAAATCGAAATAATCGACGCACATCTTCTCTAGCTGCTCCTGAAAGATCGGTTCCATCTCCGCGCCGCTCTTCATGAATTTGATCGGCATTTTATCGGAAAGAATGAAACTGTCACGCGGATATTTCTGTGAGACACAATGGCCGATCGCACGCTCCGAGTTGCCGTTGTGGTAGAACCACGAAGTATCGAAGTAGTTGTAGCCGTTGGCCATGGCAACATCTACGATCTTCTGAAAGGCTTCTTCGTCCACTTGCGAGTCATCTACGCCCAGCGCCGACATCCCGTTATCCACGATCGGCAGCCGGAGGCAGCCGATCGCGAGTCTTTTTCCAATACCGCTCCCTTTTTTCGACTTTTCCTAACATCTTTCGACCGATTTCGACACTGTTTTTCCCTGGCTCTGCGTTCAAGCAGACGGATCCGAAGCTGCAAAAGCTTTTTCTCCTCACTGCTGTTACATCTTTTTGCGGCTTTTCACCCAAAAAGCGGCGCAAAAAAAGAAGCTGTAAGAATCTGTAAAGCAGTGAACAGGCCGCGTTGATCCCGGATTCCCCACTTGATTACCGTTTACGCTTGCAGGTAAGTCTGCTGACTTTATGCTCTGCCGGATCTTGTGCCTATTGATGAAGATTTAAGTTTTCACGGATGTTCCCAATATGCCTCCTAAAAATAAAAGACTCTAAAAGGTAGGTGGATGACCTTTTGGAGTCTTTTGGAGTACTTTCAGTTTGATCGTGGCGCGGATGGTTTGTCGTTTTGAGGGACGGATGGGTTTCGCTTGCCATGGGACATCGTTTGAGGAGCTTTGTTTTGCATCTGCTGCAGACTTTTATCGCATAGCAAAAGCCCACTGAAGTTCAGTGGGCTTTTCGTTTCTGGTGACTCCATCGGGAATCGAACCCGAGTTACCGCCGTGAAAGGGCGGTGTCTTGACCGCTTGACCATGGAGCCTTAAAAAAACCGGCAACGTCCTACTTTCCCAGGCAGCTTCCCACCAAGTATCATCGGCGCTAAGGAGCTTAACTACTG
>CAKQQT010000037.1 GCA_934271235.1 uncultured Clostridia bacterium
ATGTAGTGCGTTGGATAAAATAGAGAATGACAGTTGGATTGTGCCGATTTGCAGTCGAAAGCGTGTTGCAAGCTTGCTTGCATAAACGCTTTTGAATGAAAAGCGGTATAAGGGCAACGCCCGAAGCTTCTTGGGCGCCGGAGGCGAACAAGAAGAGAGCAATCCGGTAACTGAAAAATAAAAAGGCAGGATGGAATCATGAAAAAATTAAGAATGCTTCTTCCGACAGGCGCTGTGATCGGCATGCTGGCGGTGGGAACAGCGTTTCCTGCGATGGCAGCGACAAATGATGATACGGCAAAATTTGTACGCGGCACTACGATCAATGCGGTGGATGTCTCCAAGCAGACGGCACAGCAGGCGAAAGGATATCTGGAAGGTTATTTCAACGAACACTACGAGATTAAAATACAGGACGCGGACGGCAACCTGGAAGTCTTAAAGGGAACCGATGTCGGTTACCACTTAAACGTTACCGGCAGCGTGGATGATATTTTAAAGGAGCAGAATGACACAGGAAGAAAGACGGGACCCGGCTTTGACCAGTCCTATACTGTGACAGTGGCGGCAACGCTCGATGATGAGAAGCTTGCCGCGGCGCTTGCGAACCTGCACTGCGTGACGGCGGCCACACCGACCTCTGATGCCTGTATCTCTGCTTATGAAGAGGGAAAGCCTTTTACGATCATCCCGGAGGTGCAGGGAAATGAGCTGGATATGGATAAATTGAAGGCTGCCGTTAAATCAGCGCTTTTAAACCAGAAAAAACAGATCCGGCTTGCAGACGAGGATTGCTATAAAAAGATCACCGTAAAATCAGATGACGCGAATCTGGTGCAGCTCTGTGCGACAATGAATGCGTACAAGGACATTCAGATTACATATGTGTTCGGATCCAGCAGAGAAACTCTGGATGGTCTGGAAATGGCGAAGTGGGTCACAGGAACAAACGGCGCCGAGATTCAGATAGATACGGAGAAAGCGGCGGCTTATGTGAAAGCTCTTGCGGACAAGTATGATACCTATGGAAACCACAACTATAAGACTACGTCCGGCCGTGATGTAGTCGTATACGGAAAATATGGCTGGAAGATCAATCAGGCAGCGGAGACTGCGGCACTTGTGGACGCGGTGAAGGCATGCCGGACAGCGGAGCGTGAGCCGATCTATGACAGCCGCGGCGCGACACATGACGGTTATGATTTTGGGCAGACTTATATCGAGGTGGATCTTGCAACACAGCATCTCTATTTCTATAAAGATGGCCAGATCATCATTGAGAGCCCGCTGGTGTCCGGAAACGTATCAAAGAATCACACAACGCCGCCGGGACTTTTTGAGCTCTATTATAAACAGACAGACCGCATATTGAGGGGCGCAGATTACGCGACGCCCGTGAAATACTGGATGCCGTTCAACGGTGGGATCGGACTTCATGATGCCAACTGGAGAAGCAAGTTCGGCGGAACGATCTACCAGACAAATGGTTCCCACGGCTGTATCAACCTCCCGCCGAAGGTAGCGGCTCAGGTGTATGAGAACGCATATAAGGGAATTCCGATCATCTGCTGCAACTAAAGCGGGGACGGATCTCAAAAAGAATGAAAAGTAACTGTTCAGTA